>NZ_CP188254.1:8070000-8847784 GCF_049993905.1 Bradyrhizobium sp. McL0615
ACGGCTACCTTGTTACGACTTCACCCCAGTCGCTGACCCTACCGTGGCCGGCTGCCCCCTTTCGGTTAGCGCACCGTCTTCAGGTAAAACCAACTCCCATGGTGTGACGGGCGGTGTGTACAAGGCCCGGGAACGTATTCACCGTGGCGTGCTGATCCACGATTACTAGCGATTCCAACTTCATGGGCTCGAGTTGCAGAGCCCAATCCGAACTGAGACGGCTTTTTGAGATTTGCGAAGGGTCGCCCCTTAGCATCCCATTGTCACCGCCATTGTAGCACGTGTGTAGCCCAGCCCGTAAGGGCCATGAGGACTTGACGTCATCCCCACCTTCCTCGCGGCTTATCACCGGCAGTCTCCTTAGAGTGCTCAACTAAATGGTAGCAACTAAGGACGGGGGTTGCGCTCGTTGCGGGACTTAACCCAACATCTCACGACACGAGCTGACGACAGCCATGCAGCACCTGTCTCCGGTCCAGCCGAACTGAAGAACTCCATCTCTGGAGTCCGCGACCGGGATGTCAAGGGCTGGTAAGGTTCTGCGCGTTGCGTCGAATTAAACCACATGCTCCACCGCTTGTGCGGGCCCCCGTCAATTCCTTTGAGTTTTAATCTTGCGACCGTACTCCCCAGGCGGAATGCTTAAAGCGTTAGCTGCGCCACTAGTGAGTAAACCCACTAACGGCTGGCATTCATCGTTTACGGCGTGGACTACCAGGGTATCTAATCCTGTTTGCTCCCCACGCTTTCGTGCCTCAGCGTCAGTATCGGGCCAGTGAGCCGCCTTCGCCACTGGTGTTCTTGCGAATATCTACGAATTTCACCTCTACACTCGCAGTTCCACTCACCTCTCCCGAACTCAAGATCTTCAGTATCAAAGGCAGTTCTGGAGTTGAGCTCCAGGATTTCACCCCTGACTTAAAGACCCGCCTACGCACCCTTTACGCCCAGTGATTCCGAGCAACGCTAGCCCCCTTCGTATTACCGCGGCTGCTGGCACGAAGTTAGCCGGGGCTTATTCTTGCGGTACCGTCATTATCTTCCCGCACAAAAGAGCTTTACAACCCTAGGGCCTTCATCACTCACGCGGCATGGCTGGATCAGGCTTGCGCCCATTGTCCAATATTCCCCACTGCTGCCTCCCGTAGGAGTTTGGGCCGTGTCTCAGTCCCAATGTGGCTGATCATCCTCTCAGACCAGCTACTGATCGTCGCCTTGGTGAGCCGTTACCTCACCAACTAGCTAATCAGACGCGGGCCAATCTTTCGGCGATAAATCTTTCCCCGTAAGGGCTTATCCGGTATTAGCACAAGTTTCCCTGTGTTGTTCCGAACCAAAAGGTATGTTCCCACGCGTTACTCACCCGTCTGCCGCTGACGTATTGCTACGCCCGCTCGACTTGCATGTGTTAAGCCTGCCGCCAGCGTTCGCTCTGAGCCAGGATCAAACTCTCAAGTTGGACTTGAAACTTTAAACCGGCTGATCACAACGTTTGACGAGGTCCCACCATATTTATCGCCCGCGATTCACATCGCTGACGACGATGGTGTAACCTATGTAAACGTGTACCGCCGAAGTCTTTCGTCCAGCCTCGAAAGATGAAAACCGAGGTTTTCAAATATTCGAGACTACGCAAGGACTCCGCCGTCCACGTTTCTCTTTCTTCATCTTCACTTGTCAAACAGCCCGGGATCACTGGGACCCCATCCTTCCACTGCTGGAAGGTTCCCGCACACCTCATCCGACGACAAATAACAACCGACTGTTATCGGCTGTTGAGTCACTCATCGTAATGAGGAGCTTACGGGGCGCGAAAAGATGCGTTGGCCTCGGGGGCCAATGCATCGCCGCGCTCAGTGGCCGGGTTATAGGCCCGCCCGATCGGGGTTGTCAACGCCCATCGTCAAGAAATTGTCGCATCACGTCGAAGAAATTTGCGACGCAGAGAAGTCCCTATATTTGGGGGCTTTGGCCGCACTAGAGCCACAATCCTGCGACGTTCTGGCTATTAGGTATGCATTGAATCATCGGATGCCAGTGGGGGCTGCCGGTGGACAACTACCCGGGACAGGCAATCTCAATGAACCCGTTGCCTTTCCCATGCGGCCGAGCAACTTCGAGAGATCTGCACACCATTGACGTTCGAGACTCCGGCCGATCTTCTTCTGGCCTCTGATTCACGAATCAATATGCGTGCGGCACGCCATGCTCCGGACTAGCGCCCTTTAAAGGGCGGAAACGTGGGATCGGATCGGGCGAGGGGTTTTATCGGATGTTGTTGGAATTCGGGGGGACACAGGGTTGAGCCAGAAGGCGCCACGCGGGAGCGGCTATGGACGCGAGACCGGGATCATTGATCTCGGTCACGAGCCGCCACTTTCCGTTGATGGTTCCGAGGCTGCGGTGATCGATCGCCGCCGTGTCTCCGTACAATGGTTTAGCGGCACTATCCTGACCGGTCTGTGCGGCGCGGCTCTCATCGGCGGCGCCGTTTTTGCGTCGCTCGACGGCGAAATGACCTTTGCCAAGGTGCCGGAGCGGGTCGAAGGCGCCTTGCGCGGGGCGTTCGGCGCCAACGATCGCACCGCCACCCTGCACAAGAGCGACCGCCTGCCGCCACCCGGCGAATCCACCGCCTCGCGCAACGTGATGCAGGTATCGACCGTCACCCGCGTCGGCAACCGCGACGTCATGCGGGTGCGCCCCTTCGTCCGCATCTCCGGCAATCTGTCGATGACGACGAGCGATCTCAGCTCAAAAATCCCGCCGTTCAATGCCCAGCGCATGCTGACCGATGTCGGCACCACGACCCAGGCGGCGTCCGAGGACCCGAACAACCCCGAAGCCGTCGAACCCGACGCCGAGGTTTCTTTCGTTACCAAGGATTTGGCGACGGTGCTGCCGAAGGCAAAACTGGCCGCTGTGGTCGCGCTCGACGAAGTTTTGATGCGGGTCCGCGATGCCGCGAACTGGCGCGGCTCGGGCGGCGTCCGCTACACCTCGCTAGCCAATGCCGCCGCCGACGCCAGCGGCGCCCAGTCCGATCTCAAGCTCGCCTATGCCACCGAAGGCAACGTTTCCGACCCCTATGCCGGCTTCGAGACCCGCGTGGTGCCGGAAAACGTCACCTTGCTGCCGAAGACCAAGGACCAGATCACCGGCGGCAATCCGTCCGGCGAACGCGTTCACACTGTGAAAAAGGGCGACAGTATCGCCTCGATCCTGCGCGACCAGGGCGCTACGCCCGATGAGGCCAGGGCGGTTGCGCTGACCCTTGGCCCCCGTGGCCGCGACGGCGGCCTGAAGGAGGGCCAGAAGGTCCGCATCCTGATGGCGCCCTCGGGGCTCGGCCCCACCGCCCGCCTGCAGCCCTATCGCGTGATCGTCGCCAACGACACCACTGTCGAAGCCGTGGCCGCGCTGTCGGACGTCGGCAAATACGTCGCCGTCGACGTGCAAAGCATGAATACCGTCGCCGAGGCCGCTACCGGCAAGGACGACGACGACGATGATGATGACGGCAGCGGCGTCCGGCTCTACCAGAGCATCTACGAGACCGCCCTGCGCAACAAGGTGCCGGCCGCCGTGATCGAGGACATGGTCCGCATCTACTCCTACGACGTCGACTTCCAGCGCAAGGTGCAGCCCGGCGACTCCTTCGACGTGTTCTTCGCCGGCGAGGGTGAAGGCACTGCCAACAACGAAAAGACCGAGGTGCTGTTCGCTTCCCTCACCGTCGGCGGCGAGACCAAGAAATATTATCGCTTCGTGACCCCCGACGATTCCGTCGTCGACTTTTACGACGAGACCGGCAAGAGCGCGAAGAAGTTCCTGGTGCGCAAGCCCGTCAACAACGCGATCATGCGCTCGGGCTTCGGCGGCCGCCGCCATCCGATCCTGGGCTATACCAAGATGCACACCGGCGTGGACTGGGCGACCCCCTACGGCACGCCGATTTTCGCCTCCGGTAACGGCGTGGTCGAGAAGGTCGGCTGGGAAGGCGGCTACGGCAAATATGTCCGCCTGAAACACAATAACGGCTACGAGACCGCCTACGGCCATATGTCGGCGTTTGCCAAGGGCATGGAGCCGGGCAAGCGCGTGCGCCAGGGCCAGGTGATCGGCTTCGTCGGATCGACGGGCATGTCGACCGGCGCCCACGTCCACTATGAAATCCTGGTCAATGGCCGCTTCGTCGATCCGATGCGCGTCAAGCTGCCGCGCGGCCGCTCGCTCGAAGGCGCCGTCATGGCGGGCTTCGAAAAAGAGCGTGACCGCCTCGATGTCCAGATGAACAACCGCGGCAGCGCAGCCCGTGTTTCCGAAGCCACCGGCGCCGGGCCACAGACGCGCCAAGTGAGCCGCTGAATCTGAGCCGCTGAACCTTCGATAAAATCTCGAGCCTCGGACACGGCGTCTCGCGCCGCGCGTGTCGGATTTATGGCGGCGACCACGCCGGTGCCCGACAGTTTCGTTTGCCAAACCGCCCGCCGCGACAAATACTGCCCCCATAAAAATTCGTGGGAGGAAGCGTCATGACGAGCAGGCTTGCACTCGCAACGACGGTTGCGGCGATCGTTCTTGGAAACACGGCCGCCGCATCGGCGCAGACCTACGAGGTCACCAAGCTGGTTCCGGGCTCGGCGTTCCATGGCGTGCACGGGCTCGGGATCGACAAGTCCGGCCGCCTGTTCGCCGGCAGCGTCGCCGGCGCCGCGCTCTACGAGGTCGATCGTGCGAACGGAACGGCAAAGATCGCGATCCCCTCCCCCGAAGGCATGGCCGACGACATCGCGTTTGCGCCCGACGGCACGATGGCGTGGACAGGCTTCCTCACCGGCGATCTCTACGCGCGCAAGGGCGACGGCCCGGTGAAGAAACTCGCCTCCGGCCTGCCCGGCATCAACTCGCTCGCCTTCCGCAAGGATGGCCGGCTGTACGCGACCCAGGTGTTTTTGGGCGACGCGCTCTATGAGATCGACGTCGAGGGCGTAAAACCGCCGCGCAAGATCATGGAGAAGATGGGCGGCCTCAACGGCTTCGAATTCGGACCCGACGACATGCTGTATGGCCCGTTGTGGTTCAAGGGCCAGGTCGCCAAAGTCGACGTCGACAAGGCCGAGCTTTCCGTGGTCGCCGACGGCTTCAAGATTCCGGCCGCGGTCAATTTCGATTCCAGGGGCAATCTCTTTGTAGTCGATACCGCGCTCGGCCAGTTGGTGCGGGTCGATCCGAAGACCGGCGCGAAGAAGATGGTCGCCCAGCTCAAGCCCTCGCTCGACAATCTCGCGATCGACGACAAGGACCGCATCTTCGTCTCCAACATGGCCGACAACGGCATCCAGGAGGTCGATCCGGAGACCGGCACTGCCAAGCAGGTCATCATCGGCAAGCTGTCGCTGCCCGGCGGCATCGGCGTGGTCTCCGATGGGGGCAAAGACACCATCTATATCGCCGATGTCTTCGCCTACCGCACCGTGGATGGCGCAACCGGCGAGGTCTCCGAGCCGGCCCGCATGCATGCCGATGGCGTGACGCTGGAATATCCGATGAGCGCCACCGCCAGCGGCGACGATGTGCTGCTGTCGAGCTGGTTCACCGGCACGGTGCAACTGATCGACCGCAAGACCGGCAAGACCAAGGAGATGCTGCACGACTTCAAGGCGCCGCACGACGCGGTCAAGCTCGGCGACGGCAGCATTCTGGTCAACGAACTCGGCAGCAAATCGCTGGTCCGTGCCTCAGGAGAGCACGGCAAGGACCGCACCGTCGTGCTGGGCGGCCTCGAGGGGCCGGTCGGGCTCGTCGCCGGATCGGGCGGCACGGTCTATCTGACGGAAGCCTTCGCCGGCCAGGTGTCGAAGGTCGAAGCCAACGGCGAAAAGACGGTGGTGGCGAAGGATCTCAAGGGCCCCGAGGGCATCGCGCTGGCGCCCGACGGCAAGCTGATCGTGGCCGAGGTCGGCGCCAAGCGGATCATCCAGATCGACCCGGCGAATGGCACCATCACCGAGATCGCCTCCAACCTGCCGATCGGACTACCGGCTGCACCCGGCGGACTGCCGAGCAACATCCCGACGGGCGTCGGCGTGGGGGCGACGGGGGTGATCTACTTCTCGTCGGATGTGGAGAATGCGATTTACAAGGTGGTGAGGAAGTAGCGGGCGTAAGGAGCGGCGAAGCAGGGCGCGAGAAGGACCTTACTCTGACTCCCGCGCAGTCTTCCAACCAACAAGCGCCGTCGGTCGCTTTCACGCGTGCCGTGAACTGGCCTCAAGGCAAGTCCGGTTC
Source organism: Bradyrhizobium sp. McL0615 (assembly GCF_049993905.1). NCBI lineage: Bacteria > Pseudomonadati > Pseudomonadota > Alphaproteobacteria > Hyphomicrobiales > Nitrobacteraceae > Bradyrhizobium > Bradyrhizobium sp. McL0615. Next base: position 8,076,292 of record NZ_CP188254.1, read on the forward strand.
ACGGCTCCCCGCGTATCACCAACGTCGCATCCGGAATCCTGACATTGTTCGAACTGGGGAATTTCGCGCCGAGATGCAATTTCATGTTCTGGATAAGTCCGATAACGCGCGATCGACTGTCGAAAAACTCGAGATCGTCCTTACCGAGCTTTAGTGCCTTGCCGGTCAGATTGATGCACCCGATGCTCATGAGAAATCCGGCGGCACAATGAATGAGGATACCGCTTCGCGAGCCAGTGCCTCCTACCCGGATCGAAGGCCAAGCTCTGGATTTCAATCCGCCCGGGTTCGCAAATCCAAATGTCCGATATCGATTTCGATCTCCCGCATGCGTGAATAGCGGGTAGGTCCCCTCTTCTAGACGCGCATGTCTCGAAACCCCGGTATTCGAATTGTCGCCGGGGCCCTGCCGCTCGACGGCGTTGCCATTTATCCCCTCGATTGGCTGCCGATCGAAAAATGCCTGATATTCACTGACGGTTCTCTTGAACCTTTGGCCGACTCGGCCCTGGACCCGCCTGCGCTCGATGCAAATGACATAGCCGCCGATATCGGGTGCCTTAATCGCCGCGTCACCAGCAGGTGGCGGAGGCGGCGGCGGCGGATTGTCCGGGTCGGCGACCGCGCGTTGGTAGGTGACGATCAGCGTAATGAGATCATTCTCTTCCGGAACTTCAACCACCTCCGCGCCGCTGTCGCGATAGTCCGCCGCCTGAGCAAGCGCCTCCGGCCTAGTCAGCCCGTTAACCGCGAAATCCTCCCTTGCGTCATCATCAGGATCGATTGCCGCCGGCGGGTCGATAACATCATTTGCATTGAGCTTTTGTCCCTGCCGCAACTGCGCCAGCACAAAGCAGGCGTCGCCGAACCATGCGGCAGCGCGATTGAGATGATCTAGGGTAGTCACAAGCCCCCAGGGATTATTTGGATTGATTGCGCCACGTTGCAAACTGCCGCGATTGTATCTCGCCGCAACCAGAATCGGGTCCAGCCCGGTCTTGTCTCTGTGGCGATTGATATCGTCGACACCCAACATGATATTGGTGTCGCCGTCATAGAGCGGGTTGTTGGAAGGCGCTATGTTGGGCTTGCTGTTAAAATGCGGCGGAATGTCCTGCGGCTCGAAAACCAGGTGGAGCGTCGAAATCACGTCTCGCGCGGTAGTCTCCAGAATCTGCATCGGTCCTGCGCTGTAGGACATTACCCCCTGCTCCCAGCGGAAGGTTTTCGGACCCGTAAAATTCACATTGCGAAACATCGCCGTCTCAACCCCGATCGTCATCACGATCAATTCGGGCGGAATCTGACGCGTCAGCGATGCGCTGAAGATTTCGGTACCGTAGATGGCGAGGATCGCCTCGACGGTGACGGGATTGCCGTCCGTCCGAAGCGGCTGCGGATTATTTTTTAGAAATACGCCGGTCGCGTCGTATCGCCAAGCCTGTCCGCCTTGGTCGTGAAAATCCGCACTGTCCATGCTCGGGGCGACGGCCCAATTCAGGGGCGCGCCCTGATTTCCCGAGAGACTATCGACCATAATGTCATTCTCCGAGTATCAGTTGGCTGGAACCAGGCGCCCGGTGCTCCTTGCATCATTCAGGACGGTCGAAAGCTTCCTGCGTATTGTGGCGTCGAGGCTATTCCTGCTGATGATGATGACCTCGGGACTCGCCGCCATAGCTATGGCTCTTGCTGCCAGTTTGTCCCTCATCGCCTGCGGACCAAGCTCCGCATCCGACTTCAGCGCGTCCACGAGCACCGCGTTCAAACCAACGAGTTGATCCTTTCGCGATTTGCGAAGCAAATTGGCCGGGCACAGGAAATCGACAAGCGTCTCGGCCGAATCGTCGACCACGGGCATGCAAGTTTTCGCTACGGGTGCGTCGTCCCGGCCGCCGGAAGCAGGAGGTGGCGTGACCGCGACGCCGCGTCTGCCGCCTCCGCCGACGCGGGCCGGCTCCGCTGGTATCGTTGCATCACGGATGATCGCGGCACGCACCGCGGGCGGCGCCTGCGTGACCTCCTGTTTCAGTTCCCTAGTGTTAGTTTCCTTGATGCCGACGGTGGTCGAAGCGTCGGTCACGCCAGTCGTCAGCGTTCCTGCGCTATAATAATCCTCCACGTCGGACAGGGCGGCGGAAAGCGGGTAGTCGGACACGCTCTTGATCAATTTCGCGGAAATATCCGCGGCAATCAGATTCCGGCTTGCCCGCATCTGCTTCTGGATCGTCCTGATGGACTGGGCCAAAAGGATGTCATTGTTGTAATGGCCGTTCGCCGCGAGGGTCGCGGTGGAGAGACCGCTCAGAACCGACTTGGTCACGACCGGCGTAAACAATGTAGAGGCCGTGCCCAGCGTGCCTGCCGCCACCAGCGTCCCGAAATTGACCTCCTGCCCTTCCCGCGTCAGCGCATTCTCATACTGCGTGTACTGAACATCGACCGCGTACATCCGCTGCGCGATTATTTCGTTCCTGATCAGGCGTGCCTGGGCTGGGGCCGAGAAAACATTGATACCGTACAGTCGGACCAGTTCTTCCTGCGTAGTTCTCACCACCTCCATTTCGGTGGCGACGGGATAAAGTCGCACAGGCGTTCCGGTCGACGGGAGACAGCCCGACAGCGCGAACGCCGCCGCAACAGCGGCGGCCAGCTTCGAGTAAAGGAAAAAACCGTGCTTTTGAGCGGTCTTCATGTCCGGTCCGATCAGGCCGCAGGGGGCAACAGCTTTAGTGCTATTGCGAGGCGCTTGGTCGTTTCCCCCTCTTTATCGCCGGGCTGCTCAATCTTGTGGACAAAGATCGATACGGCCGTTGAGAGCGAGTCAGACGCCTTGAACGCCGACACCTTGTTCGCCTCCTGAATGATAAGCGCAATATTTGTCGCCGGATCCTTCAATGCTTCGACCGACTTGCCATCACCCACGCCGCCGCCCAGCCTATTCAATTGAAACAGACCGACACTGTCCTCTTTGGGCGGATTGTTATTTCGCGAATTGGGGTTCAGCCCCGACTCGGCGATGGCATTCGCCAAAGCCGCCGCTTGCTGAAACGTATTGTAATCAGCCGCCTTGAATGCGGTGATGATTTGAAGCGCTATCGGTTTCTTGGCCGCGCTAATCGAGTCGAGCTTGATATCGCCAGCAAGGACACCGAGATCCAGGCCGTCAAGAATGGCGTCCTCAGCCGGTTCAATCAAGTCTTTCGTATTGTCGAGTGCGCCCTGGAGCGTCTTGCCGGCAGGTGGGGTATCTTTCGGCCAAAGCGCATAGAGTTCGTCCGGACTGGGAAACCGGCCCCTGTGCGTCTTCAAGAATTGGGCTTGGGCGCGAAACGTCTGCAGCGCAGCGAAAGTGCATTGCATTCTCGTGCTGTTGATGTCGTCCGGCTGCAACGCAATCAAAAACTGCGGTTCTGTTCCATTCTGATTCCAGTCGGCCTGGGTTCGCCGGAAGCACCCGACGCGATCGCCGTCCTTGTCGTCCGAGATTCCCGAAAGCAGATCTGCAACCGCAACCAAATAGTGCGGATTGACGCCGACCATCAAGGCTTGCTCCACGCACATTTGGGCAAAATTATCGCGAACAATCGCCATCTGTAACCTCGCTGCAGTCGCGCAAAAACTACGAACAGTCTCGTACCTTATTGTCGTTTTCGTCCTGCATAATGTTGACGTCCCGCCTGGAAAGCATATTGGCCGGGACTGAAGGGTCTTTTCTGTTTATCTTGTTGAGATGATTGATTACCCGTGTGCGAAACTGAGCTGAGAATTTTCCATCTTCGTCGAGGCAGACGACGCGTTGCAACTGCTTGATCACGCTCGGCAAGAGGCGCTGCTCGACGAAGCCGGTGCCCTGCGGAACGATCACTGGCAGTTGAGGAGGCGGAGATATGGGGGTTGTCACATCGCGCAGAACTTCAGCGCGCTGACTGAGCGGCGCTTGGTTGACCGCTCGCTTTACGAATTTGGAATCGTCTTCCTTGATGCCAACAGTTGTTGACGTATCGATAACGCCGGTCGTCAGCGTCCCCGCGTTGTAATAGTCCTCGACATCCGACAGGGCAGCCGAGAGCGGATATTCGGTCACGCTCTGGATCAGTTTCGCGGAAATATTGGAAGCGATCAGATTGCGGCTGGCCCGCATCTGCTTTTGAATTGTCCTAATGGTTTGGGCCATCAGTATTTCGCTGTCGTAATGCCCCTTTCCCGCAAGAGTGACCGTCGACAAGCCGCTCAGAACGGACTTGGTGACCACGGGCGTAAACAGCGTGGATGCTGTGCCGAGCGCCCCGGCCGCGGTAAGCGTTCCAAAGTTGACCTCCTGACCTTCCCTGGTCAGAGCATTTTCATACTCGGTATATTGAACGTCGACCGCGTACATACGCTGCGCGATGATCTCGTTTCTGATCAGCCGCGCTTGAGAAGGCACGGAAAAAACCGACATATTATATCGATTGACCAGGTCTTCCTGCGTCGCTCGAACGACGTCCATTTCCGCAACGACGGGGTAAAGCCGCTCAGGCGTCCTCGTCGATGGAAGGCAGCCGGCCATCGCTAGCGATACCGCAAGCACCGAAAAAAGCTTTGCACAAAGCAAAACGCCACGCGGCGGCAAAAGCAAAAAAGCCGCCGTGTGCACGATCGCAGCCGGCCCATCGCGGCGAGCACGAGCGAAGTCGCGGCCCCGCGAAGCTTTCGCTCGCGGCGGTTGGCTTTTGTTAGTTGGGTGGGCTCCACGCACGCGATATCTCTCAATGCTCAGGTTTTGATGGTTCAATGTCCAAACGCTCCGGCCGGTCATGCTCGCCGGCTGCTGCATCCAAATTGGAGGCGACAATCGCGAAGGCGCGCTGCACATCGTCGACCACGTCGCGCCGGCTGGTGTTGATGTTGCGAACCAGGACCCGCCAACGCGCCTGTTCCCTGGCATCGGCGCTTTCACGCCAAAAGCGCAGAATGAAAACCTGATCGAGCAATGGTCGTTGTGAATCCATGCGGCGACGGTCGCATGGCCCGAACTCGGGACCATCCTGCGATCGTTCGGGAATTGTCGTCGTTCGCTCACGGCCGGTCCACGATCCGCTGCCCGGCGGATCGGCTGCGGATCACGGCGAAGTCACGGTGCGCCCAGGGAAAGCCACGGGCTTCGCCCTGGCGGGGTTTTGTCGAGGGTGTGAGTGTGGAGTTGCCGGGTGACGCTGCCGTCCGAGGCCGGGACGGCCAGACCAGCGCTCAAACTGCAAAAATCTGCTTCTCGTCGCGGCCGATCAGACGCGCGCGCAGATGCTGGGCGTTTTCGGCATTATGCAGGTCCCTGATCTCTTCGATGATCGCGCGTGTCGCCGGAAGCGGCGAAATGCCGAGTTCTTTCCGGATCAGGCCGATCCAATGATCGTAGTACCTGATGGCATCGATTCGTCTTTCATCGAGCGCGAGCAGGGTCAGGAGGTGCCGAACCAGCTCTTCGCGGTAAGGATCGAAGCGCAGCGCATGACGGGCGAGCCGGATCGCATCGTGGTAGTAGTTGCAAAGCCCGAGATGACGAACCATGATCAGGGCCGACTGGATGAAAAGGGAGTGAAGCCGCTCGCGTTCTTCCAAAATCCATTCGGCATCCTCGCCGTCCAGAAACGGCCCCTCGTACCGATACAGAACCGCGAGAATCTCCTTCATTCTCGATGGCTCCGGATGGGCCTCGGAGCCACCGAGCGTGGTCCGCGCGGCGTGAAGCAAGGCCCAGGTGTCAACGTCCAGCCACGGCGTCTTCTCAAGAATGGTCTCCGGGCCAACAGTCCTCAAACTGTGGCCTTCCTGGTATTCGGGAGATGATGCAAGCAACTTCCGCAGCCGCCAGACCGCGGAGTTCATGGCTCGGCGACCCTTCTCGGTATCAAGCTCCGGCCAAAACAAGTCGATAAGCCGCTCACGGCGATGCGGGCGATCCGGAAACGTGAACAGGAAGCCAGCCAATCGCCGCCCCGCTGGGCCGAGATCCGACCAAATCTGTTCGTTACTACTGGTAACTCGACTGGCGCCGAACAAACTAACGGTCAACACGGCCGCCCCCTTCCGCGCGAACACAACTAAAGAGCACCACCTAAAAATGTCGTTCTGGCTTTCAGCCAGCTCAGCTCAAATTGCAGCCTCAACTTAAAATTGTCGATCTTAAAGAAAGCGCGCGAAGTCAGGTTTCCCCAACAGTCCAAACCAACGCCGGCTCCGACGATACCCGCACGCATCGCACGCTGCCCGCAAGGCCTTCGGGATTGTGGCGACGAGGTGCGAAGTTGTTCAAGAAGAATCTTACACTCAAGGCGAGATGACGCGATGCGTGCGGCTTTTCCACAACACCCTTTTCCCGTGCGGCAACCTCACACACAGCGGGATTGCGGTATCGGGGGATGCCCTGTCCGAGCATCAACGCATCGCGTTTTCCATTCCCACCGCCTCCAACTTTCACGAGCGGCGGCGGAACGGAATGGGGGTGGACTGTTTGAAGTGATTGGCAAGCCCTCGATGGAGGAGTGTCATGGCAAGCCTGTCAGGATCTCTGCGCATTACCCGCGACGACGTCATCAAGGCGATCGGTGCTGTCGACGATGTGACCATCGCCCAGATCATCGCTACCGGTGCGACCGCTGAGGAGTTGGCCGAGGCCCGGGCCTGGATGACCAATGATGAGCCGATGGTGAATTCAGGCAGGCCGCTGGCGACGGGGCGGGCTCGCGAGCTCGTCGATATTCTCGCCGAACTCGAGCCGGATGATGACGATGACCACGAGGCCGGGTTTTCCACAGGGCCTTCCATCATCCAAGGGTAAGATGCTCCGGCGCGGCGCGCGCCGGAGCGAATCATTTAGGTCAGTTCAGCTTACGCTTCGGCACCGGCGTTTCGAACTGCGCGATCTCGGCGGTCTGCGGCGCTTGGCCGTTGAAGGTCAGCACGTTGCCTTCGCTCGAGATCACGACATGATCGCCGTCGGCGATTTCGCCGGCGAGGATCATCTCGGCCATCGGATCCTGCAGATGGCGCTGGATCACCCGCTTCAAAGGCCTCGCGCCATAGGCGGGGTCCCAGCCCTTTGCGGCGAGCCAGTCACGCGCCGCGGCATCCAGCGTCAGCGTGATCTTGCGATCCTCCAGCAGCTTCTGCAGGCGCGTGAACTGGATCTCGACGATCCGGCCCATCTCGCTCTTCTGCAGGCGGTGGAACAGGATGATCTCGTCGACGCGGTTGAGGAATTCGGGCCGGAAATGCGCCCGCACCATCCCCATCACCTGCTCGCGCACCGCTGAGGTATCCTCGCCCTCCGGCTGGTTCACCAAGAATTCCGAACCGAGGTTCGAAGTCATGATGATCAGCGTGTTGCGGAAGTCGACGGTACGGCCCTGGCCGTCGGTCAGGCGGCCGTCGTCGAGCACCTGCAGCAGTACGTTGAAGACGTCGGGATGCGCCTTTTCGATCTCGTCGAACAGCACGACCTGATAGGGCCTGCGCCGCACCGCTTCGGTGAGCGCCCCGCCCTCGTCATAGCCGACATAGCCGGGAGGCGCGCCGATCAGCCGCGACACCGAATGCTTCTCCATGTATTCGGACATGTCGAGGCGGACCATCGCGGTCTCGTCGTTGAACAGATACTCCGCCAGCGCTTTTGTCAGCTCAGTCTTTCCGACGCCGGTCGGACCCAAGAACATGAACGAGCCCATCGGGCGGTTCGGGTCCTGCAGGCCGGCGCGCGAACGGCGCACGGCGGTCGCCACGGCACGCACGGCTTCGGCCTGGCCGACCACGCGCCGGCCGAGCTGGTCCTCCATCTTCAGCAACTTGTCCTTTTCGCCTTCCAGCATCTTGTCGACGGGAACGCCGGTCCAGCGCGACACCACCTGCGCGATGTGGTTGGCGGTCACCGCCTCCTCCATCATCTCGCCGGGGTTTTCGTTGGCCTCGATGGATTCGAGCTTCTTCTCCAGTTCCGGAATCTTGCCATAGGCGAGTTCGCCCGCGCGCTGGAATTCACCGCGGCGTTGCGCGTTCGCCAGCTCGATGCGCAAGGCATCAAGCTCGCTTTTCAACTTCTGCGCATCGGAGAGCTTGTTCTTCTCCGCGCTCCAGCGCGCCGTCAGCGCCGCCGACTTCTCCTCGAGGTCGGCCAGTTCCTTTTCCAGCGCCTGCAGGCGGCTTTTGGAGCCGATATCGGTTTCCTTCTTCAGCGCCTCCTGCTCGATCTTCAGCCGGATGATTTCCCGATCCATCAAATCGAGCTCTTCGGGCTTGGAATCGACCTGCATCTTCAGCCGCGCCGAAGCCTCGTCCATCAGGTCGATCGCCTTGTCGGGCAGGAAACGGTCGGTGATGTAGCGGTTCGACAGCGTGGTCGCGGCCACCAGCGCGGAATCGGTGATCCGAACGCCGTGATGCTGCTCGTATTTATCCTTCAGGCCGCGCAGGATCGAGATCGTGTCCTCGACCGTCGGCTCGGAGACGAACACCGGCTGGAAGCGCCGCGCCAGCGCGGCGTCCTTTTCGACATGCTTGCGGTATTCGTCGAGCGTGGTGGCGCCGATGCAATGCAGTTCGCCCCGGGCCAATGCGGGCTTCAGCAGGTTGGACGCGTCCATCGCGCCGTCGGCCTTGCCGGCGCCGACCAGCGTGTGCATCTCGTCGATGAACAGGATGATCGAGCCTTCGGCGGTGGTGACTTCCTGCAGCACGGCCTTCAGCCGCTCCTCGAACTCGCCGCGGTATTTGGCGCCCGCAATCAGGGCGCCCATGTCGAGCGAGAGGAGCTTCTTGTCTTTCAGGCTTTCCGGCACGTCGCCATTGAGGATGCGCAGCGCCAGGCCCTCGACGATGGCGGTCTTGCCGACGCCGGGCTCGCCGATCAGCACGGGGTTGTTCTTGGTGCGGCGGGAGAGCACCTGGATGGTGCGGCGGATTTCCTCGTCGCGGCCGATCACGGGGTCGAGCTTGCCGTCGCGCGCGGCCTGCGTCAGGTCGCGGGCATATTTCTTCAGCGCGTCATAGGCATTTTCGGCCGTCGCGTTATCGGCGGTCCGGCCCTTGCGCAGCGCTTCGATCGCCGAATTGAGGTTTTGCGGCGTGACGCCACCCTTAGCCAGAATGCTGCCGGCCTCATTGCCCTTCTCGAGCGTCAGCCCAAGCAGCAATCGCTCAACCGTGACAAAGCTGTCGCCGGCCTTCTCGGCTGCCTTTTCCGCGGCATCGAAGGCGCGCGCCATATCGGGGGCGAGATAGATCTGCCCGGCGCCGCTTCCCGAGACCTTTGGCAACTTCTTGAGCGCGTCCTCGGTCGCCTTGAGAATGGCGCGGGAATTACCGCCGGCGCGGTCGATCAGGCCGCCGGCCAGCCCCTCGCTGTCATCCAGCAGAACTTTAAGCATATGCAGCGACGAAAACTGCTGATGTCCGTCGCGCACGGCAAGCGATTGCCCAGACTGGATGAAGCCGCGCGCCCGCTCGGTGTATTTTTCAATATTCATATCGTTTGCTTTCCCTCGGCCTGCCGTCCCCACCCCTGAGGCATGATTACGGCATCTTCATTGGGGTATCCGCGGACCCATTGATATTTCTCAATCGGCCGCGGGTCGTCGCCCTGTTTGCAGGCTTGACGCAAATGTGGGCATCGCCGCGCAAAACGGAAGAGGTGCGGTCACAAATTCGCGAGCAGTGGCGTGGCTCGCCGGAATCCCTTACTAAGCCGCATGCCTGACACAGCCCCGCCTGCCCGAATTACCGGAATCTATCGCTACCCCGTCAAGGGCCTGACCCCGGAGCAGCTCAGCCGCGCCGAACTCAGGCCCGGCCAGACGCTCCTCGCCGACCGCCGCTACGCGATCGAAAACGGCCCGTCGGGCTTAGACCCGGCGGAACCAAAATGGCTGCCGAAACCGCACTTCCTGATGCTGATGCGGGACGAATGGCTGGCCGGCCTGCGCAGCCAATTCAACGATGCGACCAGCGTTCTCTCGATTAACCACAACGGCCAGATCGTGGCCCAGGGCAATCTCGCAACGCCCGAGGGCCGGCGGACAATTGAGACCTTCTTCGCCTCGACGTTTCCCGACTTGATCAAGGGACCGCCGAAGGTGCTCGAAAGCCCCGGCCACAGTTTTTCGGATGTCGCCCGCAAGGTCGTCTCCATCATCAATCTCGCCAGCGTCCGCGCCATCGAGAACATGGTGGGAGCGCCGGTCCATCCGCTTCGCTTCCGCGCCAACCTCTATGTCGAGGGCTGGCCGGCCTGGCACGAATTCGACCTCCTCGACCAGACGCTTTCGATCGGCGATATCAGGCTGAAGGTGGTGAAACGCATCGTCCGCTGCGCCGCCGTCAATGTCGATCCGGATACCGCCCAGCGCGACCTCGCGATTCCCCAGGCGCTGCAGCGCCGGCTCGGGCATGGCGATTGCGGGATCTATGCCGAGGTGATCGAGGGCGGCACGATCAGCGCCGGCGACACGATCGCGGCGGAGCAGCCGGACTTGTTGTAGTTCGACTCGGGGGCCTTTCCCCGTCATTGCGAGCGAAGCGAAGCAATCCATTTTCCCGCTTGCTGAGACATGGGTTGCTTCGCTTCGCTCGCAATAACGGTGAAATACAGTAGCCACAACGACCGTCATGCCCCGCGAAGGCGGGGCATCCAGTACGCTGCGGCCTATCGGTTCAATCATTGAGGTCTCTGGGATACTGGGTCACCCGCCCCAGTGCGCAAGCGCGCACAAGGCGGGTGACGACAACTGAGTATGCGTCTGCGTTCTCGCGACGCATTGCGCCCGAGGCTTGCTGAAATTCCTTATCCCTCAAACGAGAGGGAGCAGGGAATGCCGGGTGCTTGCTGCACCCGCGGTCTCGCGCAAAAATCGATTAACTTATTGAATTTATTGTGATTTCAGGCAATTGTCTGCAGCTTGACCTTACCGCAGACCTATACTTTTTCATTTGCTGGGGCGAGAGATACTTTTGGAGGCGGTGGCTACGACAACCTCAGAGCTTCCTATTCGATTTTGTGTGAGACCTTTACGCTGCCGCCAACGAGAATTTCCCTGATGCCTGTAGGTGCGTCGGTCCAGTATGATTTCGCGGTAGCGACGTTTGTGTCGATCGACGCACCTTGTGAGCCGTCAGTCAGTGCGTCGTAGTTGCCGGTGTGCATGCTCACGGCATCCTCGACCTCCACTTGGTAGATGCTTCCGCTGTTTGCAAACCGATCGCGAAACGTCTTCGCGCTTGCAATGTCCTCGGTGCAGAAAACGCACTCCATTCGGCTTGGTGCATCAGGAGCGGTCAACTGTCTCGTTGCTTCGAGCGCGATTTCCCAACCTATGTTTACGGCGTCGCTGACATTGCCATAGCCGCGAAAACCTACCCCTTTGCCGAATTCCCGGGTTCGCTTTCCCCAATTCCCGGGCACGATGCTGTCGCCAGGTTTTCAGTCACCGTTGCTGACGTGATACAACTTTCTCATTCCTGCCCCTTCGTTCGTGCGCCATCCAACTGCGGCGGCACGAACGACCGTTTACGATGCGGGCGGTCGCAGAGATATCCTTTGGCAGACGACGTGACGACCTATCCTCAGAAAATCACTTTCGGCGAAATGCGCCTCCGGCGTCCGCGACGTGCTGGATCATCGATGCAGCCACCACGTCGAGATCAACGCGGACCAATGGGTGGACGATGTGCGGCTGTCCGACATCGAACCAGGGTTCACCTGCGAGGCGTGCGGAAAGCGCGGCGAGGAGGTGCGGCTGAACTTCAAGCCGGCGCGGATGGGGGCCGGCTAGCGGGCCGCGCGCCTAGGAGAGACCCAGCCCTTGGGAGTCGCAAGACCGCGTGCCACAAGCGAGTGTCAGGTGAAATCACCAGACACTCCTGCCATAATTCAAGCCAATGGCACTCCTGATTTCAGGAGTGACTTTGCCAGTCACGGCTGCCTCGCTAAGCGCGACCGATTTTCAACGGAGTTTAATGTTGGTAACTTCACATCCCGCCTTGTCGAAAAGGTATCGTGCGCGGTCGAATGCTACCCGGTCAATAGGAGACGAATCCGGGAAAGCGAGTGCAAGCGAAGCCTTTAGGCAGATTTCGTCGCGCTTGCTGCTATCGCTCAAGATATCGAGCATCAACCAAATGCTCACGAGCGCGGCGAGGATCGGCACCCAAAACCAAAAGCGTTGTTGCCGCAGGCTTACTCGTGGCTCCCCCTTCTTCCAAGCGTTTTTGCCCATTTCTTCGATGCGTGGCCAATATTCCAATCCAAGCTGCCGTAAGAAGTCGAGTCGTTGGACAAAATTGTTACCAACCCCTTTCAATCCTAGAGCGGTGCCAACTGAGAGCACAATGTGAAGCGCAAGGATGCTGAGCAGCGTAGTGGTGCTGGCCCCAATTGTATTGGACGAGACCACGGCCCAGGCGCCCCCAGTAATCGTGACATAGACAACCACGGTTTGCGTGATCTGCGTCAAAAAGGCAGTTACCTGCGCAAAAACCGGAGCATGCGCGGCGTATTTGGTTAGTTCGGTCCCGTCGACGCCAACTCTCAGCGCCCAAGAGCCATCGGGGCGCTCAATCCATGTCCTCTCCTCTGCGTTCTTGACACCGATAAGCTCGGGGCGCGTTGTCGCCGACGGCGGCCCATTAAAGATGATGTCGATTTGTTGTGGCATGGACCTACTCCTGACCAAGAAAACCAAGGCCGCCACGGTCAGCGAAGAACTTGCAAGAAGGCCAGTCGCGCTTCCGATTTGGCGGCTTATTGGCGCTCGCCGCACCGGCATTCGAATGCCGATCGGTGCCGGAGTAGTCTAACATAAGATGCGTCGCGGAATGGCATCCACCTATAGCGCTGACTGCTTAGGTCTCTACTGCCTTGTGTATTTGCGCTCATCGGGGGTGCCCCTGACGCTTCACAAGTGCATCCTTCACCCGATCCATGGCGGGATGCGCCCGGTTCTTCACCTTGATCCAGCGATCGAAGCGGCCGGCGCGATAGCGGCTGTCGCGATTGAATCCGAATCTGGCGGGAGAGGAAAATGCTTCGAGGCTGGCCGTCCTGTGAATATCCGGGACAAGCATCCCGATCCTCGTATTGCTACCCTGCATTGTGCCATCGTGTAGGCTCCCGATTCGCAAGAAGAGGGAGGGCCACCATGGGGGAAGACCTTGAAACTTAGCAATTTTTCCGTTGAGAACTTTCGGTCGGTTGCATCAAGCGGAAACATTCCGGTCGAAGAGCTTACAGCTCTCGTTGGCCGAAACGAGAGCGGCAAATCAAACCTGTTGCTCGCACTTGAGACCGTCAATCCCATTGGTGGGCAAAAAGACCTCGATCCGGTCAAGAATTTCCCCCGCGGGCGACATCTTAATGAGTGCCTTCCAGAAACCGTCGTCGTCAACACAATCTGGCAGCTTGACGCGGCGCAGACACAAGAACTTTCTAAGGTTCTTCCGGATCATAGCCCTGTCAAACAGGTCCACATCATCCGCAAGTACAACGCGAAACAAAGCTCGGTGGATTTAGTAGGCGTCAAACCGCCAATGCTTGACCCGAAGAAAGTAGCGAGCCTTGTTCGCCGTGTAACGCCTGTCATCGATGGGGTCGTCTCGAATATTCCAGAGCCTCATCTTGGGCCAGCTAAGGCCGCTATCAACGCGGTCACCGACGCCGTCAACAAACAAGACGATACGCGTGCGTGGGGTCAAGCGGTTGTGCAGGCGTGCAATGCCCTTCGCGGCGCGATTGGCATTGGCGGGGTCACTCTTGACGAAGCACCCGATGCATTGCTCGCTGAACTCGAAGAGCTGGCAACGAAGCTCTCCACATTCGAAGAGGCGCAAGGAAAAGCAAAGGCGCTTGTTCTTGGGTGGGTCCCAACCTTCATCTACATAGCAGATTTTCCCGAGCTATCGGGGCACCAGAACCTTGCTGAGTATGTGAAGCGACGCGACGACAACCAGCCAATGACCGAAGCGGAGAAAAATTTTGCGAGGCTCGCAAAGGTGGCGGGATTTGACGCAAAAGAGATCAACTCTCTTCAGAATGACCACGAGAAGCGCCAGACACTTCTGAGCAGGGCCAGCGCGCTCATCACACAAGAAATGCGTAGGTTATGGAAAGACCGAAAACTTACCGTCCGTTTTTCCGCTGACGGACCGCACCTCGATACGTTGGTTTACGATGAAAATGCCGACTACCCCGTTGAGGTAAATCTCGATGAGCGCAGTCGTGGATTCCGGTGGTTCTTTTCCTTCTATGTCACTTTCTCGGCCGATACTCAGGGAGGCGCAGCGAGCAACGCGGTCCTACTGCTCGATGAGCCTGGTCTTTATCTTCACGCGCGTTCGCAGGAGGATTTGCTCAGCCACTTCCGTTCTGACTACAAGAATCAGATCATCTACACGACGCACTCGCCGTTCATGATCCCTCCGGACACGATTGAAATCGTCCGCACTGTCAACATTTCGGACAAAGGCACCGAAGTCACTAAAGACCCAAGCGGCGACGCACGTACCCTTTTCCCGCTCCAGGCGGCGTTGGGTTACAACCTCTCGCAGACACTATTCGTCGGTACGGCTAATTTGGTCGTCGAAGGCGTCACGGACTTTTGGATTCTCTCTTCTGTCAATGATTACCTTCGCGAATCCGGAAAGGCTCCTTTAGTTGAGCAGATGGTACTGACGCCTGCCGGAGGTGCTGGCAAGGTGAGCTACATGACATCTCTGTTGGCCTCGCAAGAGTTAGACGTGATCGTTCTCTTAGATGATGACAAGGCAGGGCACGATCAACGGGATGAACTCGTAAAATCTAAGATCTTGCGCGGGACCTCGGTGTTGTTTACCTCCGCCGCGTTCGCTACCCCTCCCGCTGAAGCCGATATTGAGGATATAATCGCGCCGACGGTCTACGCGGAGCTGGTCAAGAGAACATTTGCAGAAGAGCTAAAAGGAAAGACCCTCAACCTAAACGTCAAGATTCCGCGCATCGTGAAGCGATATGAGGAAGCATTTTCGACAGTGGGAATTAATTTCTTCAAATCCCGCCCGGCACGTGAGTTCATGGTTCAGATGGGAAAAGACCCATCTAAGGTTTTGACTGCGCCGAGCATTGAGCGGTTCGAGCGACTCATCAAGGAGGTGAATTCCCGCTATGAGAAACACAAAGCAGCGGGCCGCAAACCATTCCAGTAGAAGCTGGCGCAGGAGCCTGCCGCCAGCGACCGTGATACGCCTCGTCGCAGTCGAGCGCTCGCCGTCTTTCGGTGTGTCGGTAGCGCATGTGCGCACACCTGACTATCCACACCCACAATCTACCGTACTTCGCGCATCGGCCGACTACCAGCCATTGAGCGATTTGCGCCAGGCCCGGCGACCGGCTTTGATAGGCGATGGGCACCAAGTCGCGGGAAAGCATTTACGGCGCGTCGATCCGGGCGGCTGCGGCGCGCGCGGCGGAAGCCCGCAAGGAAGCCGACCGTCTGGCCGTCGAAGCATGGAACAAGCGCATGCTCGGCTTTCAGGGGCCGGCGCAGCCATCTCCGGCGCTGGGCGATGCGATCAACGCCGGCTATGGCTATCTCGAAGTGAAATGCCTTGGCTGCAACACGCACCAGACTGTCGCGCTCGACATCGTGCGGCGACGGAAGGCGACGCCAATTCATGAACTGGAGCGTTACATGCGGTGCAAGGATTGCTCCCGGCTTCAAGGACGGCCCTTCAAGCGTAGCCATTTGACAGCGCTACGACGGGCGAGGATTGCAGCCGATGATCCTCCATCAACGTGGTGGCCTGGACGTGACTGAAAGTCCGAGAAGACTCGTGACATGCAATGACGGCGTCACTGATCACCCTAGGGCGCGCCTTACGGTCGGGCTTCGTCGAACGCCGGCCTTCTGTCGGGCCAGTTTCACGAGATCGGCGACCTCTTTCAAATACTCAAGCGCATCACCATGCGTCCTGAGTGACTTGACCCTCTCGCGGATGGCTGGATGTTCAGACGGAGGCGTCACTTCGATATGCTGGACAAGGCCTGACTGAACAACCTCATCAATCATTCCTGTTGGATCGTCCTCCAAGGGAGCATTGGGTTTGTCGGCTACCGTATCCGCAACAGTCAGCTTGATGCTTCTTGTCATCATTCCGGCCATCGGGTCGGGCAACGTCAAGGGAGCGTCGTCGCGCGGGACACTCAGACTTACCAAATGCCTAAAATTCGAACTCGACGAGGTCCTCGGAGTCAGAGGCTCGAGATTGAAGAGGTTGATCAGGGTGGCAATTACGGATGAGTGTTCGTAAACGCGATGGTCGATCAGGTTCTTGGGGATCAGCGGAGAGACGATCACCGCTGGAACCCGCGGGCCGAGTTGATCGAACATGAACCCGCTGGCGCGACCCTTCGATCCGGTTGCACGCGCGGGAGGCGGAGCGACGTGATCGTAGAACCCGCCATGTTCGTCATACGTAACTACGAGCATGCTACTCGCCCAGATCGGCGACTTCCTGAGTGCCTCGTAGGTGCGCATTATAAGCAGTTCACCTGCCTTTGCACTTGCAAGCGGGTGCTGCGAATTGCCACCCTTGTACTTCCGGAAGACATCATAACTGGGTTCGATGAATGTATATGCCGCATCGTAGGATGCTGACGCTACATCCTCCGCGAAGTCATCAAAATCGTCGATATCGAACGTCCGGCTTACGCCGTCAAGTAACGCAACATTCGGGAATTCATCGCATGCATAGATGCGATATTTGACCCCCGCCTTTTTTAGATGGCTGAAGATTGACCCGTTCTCGAATTCAACCCCTCCCCACGGAAGCGCCATGCCATCAGCGTATTCCCGTTTTGAAAGGTTGTCGTCACGGTTCCCCGCCGTCCCGGCGTGAACGAACCAACGATTCGGCTCCGTTGGGCCGGGCATTGAGCAGAACCAGCGGTCGCACACGACAAACTCCCGCGCGAGGGCGGTGATGACAGGAACCTGCTCAGGGGTGAAGCATTTCATTGCCTCGTCTGGAGTATCTGGGTGCTGCCGAGCGTAGTCGAATACAAATCCTGAGTTGTTGATGGCGGGATATGTGTTGCCGCTCTCATAGCGGGCGCCCTCTCCACAGAGTTGTATAAGCACAGATGTGAATCCATGCCCCGGATCATGTAACGCCACGTCAGGAGCGCCTCGGGAGACTGTGAAAGTTCTTCCGTTGTAAGAGTTGGACTCCGTCCCACTAAGGCCATCGATCGCGGTTTGCGCTCCCGTTTGCGCATCCGGACCCGTGATACCTGAGAGTCCGAGCATGTGGTCAAAGGACCGGTTCTCCAGCATCAGGACGAAGAGGTGCTCAACGGTCCCGGTGACCGAGACGCCTCCTCCTCCACCTCCTCCGCCTGTGTGAACTCGAATTTCAATTGAGTCGGTGTGCGACTCAAGCACGGTAGGAGGCGGGAGTGAGGGCCCAACAACGGCGACAGCGCCGACCGCAGGTACAAGCGATCCATCGGCGCGCTTTCTTTCCCAATGCCCGGCAACGTAGGTCCCGCTGCTCATGCTGCCGCGCACATACACAAAGCTGCCTTGCCGTTCGGTCCGGAAGACCCGAATGTACGAAACCATCTTGTCAAAGCCGTAAACCGTAAGGTCCGGGCAATCTTCAAGCAGGTCCACTGACAACCCATAGCCCCCGAATTCATTTGCATGCTCATAGAGTACGGCAGCATAGCCAGGCGCTACACGAACCGATGAGGCACGATCATTGAACTGGGGAGCGGTGGGGAAACGGGTGCTACCTTCGCCAATGCCTACAGGCTGTCCGGCGAAGTTAACGCCTTCATACAGCGTCACAGGTTCCATGTGGCACTCCCCAAGCAAGCATGAGGAATGAAAGTACCATATACCCTGAATTGAGGATGAGCAACCTACCAACCGAAAGTACCGCGCGACAGACTAGTAGCCCGTTCGTCGCCGCCTTGTGAGAACATCGCGACCCATGTGCAACTTGTATTCAATCACCACCAACCAAGCCGCCATCGCCGCCCTGTTCCGCGTCGTCAACCGCTATGTCGGCAACCTCGCGCCGATGCCGGGCGTGTTTCCGGACTACCCAGCGCCGATCGTGCGCAACGGCGCCGAAGGCCGCGAACTCGCCACCGCGCGATGGGGCATGCCGTCCTCCCAGCACGCGTTGATGGACGCGACCAAGAGGCGTGCGACGAAACTCGAGGCCAAAGGCAAATCCATCGATTTCAAGCAACTCCTGCGGATGGAACCGGACGGCGGCACGACCAATATCCGCAACGTGAAGAGTAAGCACTGGACGAGATGGCTCGGTCCAGAGCATCGCTGCGTGGTGCCATTCAACTCGTTCAGCGAGTTCAACAAGGCCGAGGGTGGCGACATCTGGTTCGCGCTGGACGAAACCCGCCCCCTCGCGTGCTTCGCCGGCATCTGGACCAACTGGACCTCGGTCCGGAAGGTCAAGGAGGGTGAGACCACCAACGACATCTTTGCGTTCCTCACGACGGAGCCGAACTCCGAGGTCGGCGCCGTCCATCCGAAGGCAATGCCGGTGATCCTGACGACCCCGGAAGAGGTCGAGGCCTGGATGACGGCACCTCCGGACGAGGCCCTCAAGCTGCAGCGACCCCTCCCGGACGGTTCGCTCCGGATCGTCGCTCGCGGCGTGAAGGAAGATCCGGCCGGACCGGCGGCGTGACCAGCGACGACAACGACCAGGCGGCCGACCCACCCCGCCAGCGGAAGATCATCCACGTCGACATGGATGCCTTCTACGCCTCCGTCGAGCAGCGCGACAATCCGCAGCTCCGCGGCAAGCCTGTCGCCGTCGGCGGATCCCGCGAACGCGGCGTCGTGGCGGCCGCGAGCTACGAAGCTCGCAAGTTCGGCGTGCGATCTGCGATGCCGTCGGTGACAGCAAGGCGACAGTGTCCGAATCTGATATTCGTGAAGCCGCGCTTCGAGGTCTACAGGGCGGTTTCGCAGCAGATCCGTGAGATCTTCGCCGAGCACACGCCAATCATCGAACCGCTGTCGCTGGACGAGGCCTATCTCGACGTGACCGAAAACCTGCAGAACATCCCCTTCGCGCGCGACGTCGCGCTCGCGATCCGCGCCAAGATCAAGGAGGTGACCGGTCTCAACGCCTCAGCCGGCATCTCCTATAACAAGTTTCTGGCGAAGCTCGCCTCCGACCACCGCAAGCCGAACGGACAGTACGTCATAACGCCCGAGATGGGACCGGCGTTCGTTGAAGCGCTGCCTGTCGGAAAATTCCATGGCATTGGACCGGCGACCAGCGCGAAGATGAACTCGCTCGGAATCCGCACCGGCCTCGACATGCGCAACCAGGCGCTCGAGTTCATGCAGGCGAACTTCGGCAAAGCGGGCGGGTACTACTATTGGATATCGAGAGGCGTCGATAACCGCGAGGTTCGCGCCAACCGCGTCCGAAAATCCATCGGTGCCGAAAACACGTTCTCCAGCGATCTGACCGAGTTCGACGCGATGGCCGCCGAATTGCAGCCTCTGATCGACAAAGTCTGGCGGAATTGTGAGGACAAGGAGTCTCGCGGCCGGACCGTGACGCTGAAGATCAAGTTTGCCGACTTCGAACTGATCTCGCGCAGCAGAACCGTCGCCGGCGCCGTCGGCAGCCGTGGCGAACTCGAGACGGCTTCGGTCGAACTGCTGAAGGCCCTCTTCCCAATCGAGAAGGCGGTGAGGCTGTTGGGCGTATCGATTTCCGGCTTCGGTACCGAGGCGTTCGACCCTCCGGTGCAAATAGCGCTGGAGCTATAGGGTCTCGAGGTTATTTGGTCCGGAGCGGGAGCCGGACGCGCTGGCGCCGAGAGATCGCGGTTAGGCTCCTGTGCGTATCGATTTCAAGCTTCCGCAGCTCAGTTTCGCCCCTCCATCCAAGTGCTGTCACTCACCTTAACGCCACTTACTTGGAGAGCACTCTCCAAACCATGTATTTCGAATAACGACTGTCCTGCCTCGATAGCCTTGACCGCTGCGGCTTCTTCTTTTGCGCGAGCTTCGGCTGCAAAAATTGTCGCCTCCAAAAGGCGTTGCGGAATGACAAGAACCCCATCGCCGTCAGCGCATACCAGGTCGCCTGGCTGTACCCGAACGCCGCCGCATTGCACCGGTACGTTTACCGTGCCAGGCCCCTTTTTTGTGGGATGGGAGGGCGAGATTTCCTTGAACCATACCGGGGAGCGGCAGGCAACGAGTTCGTCGGCGTCGCGTATGCAGCCGTCGATCACCACACCGGCGAGTTCCTTTTTATTCGCGTACACCGCAGCCA
Organism: Bradyrhizobium sp. McL0615; assembly: GCF_049993905.1. Classification (NCBI taxonomy): domain Bacteria; kingdom Pseudomonadati; phylum Pseudomonadota; class Alphaproteobacteria; order Hyphomicrobiales; family Nitrobacteraceae; genus Bradyrhizobium; species Bradyrhizobium sp. McL0615. The sequence continues at coordinate 8,096,626 of NZ_CP188254.1, forward strand.
AATACCCCCATTGCGCGCCTGACGGTTCCCCACCATCGACGACCAAAACATCTCCTCGTTGTGCGAGTAGCAGCGCTTTATGCATCATCAAATTATCATTTGGCGCGCATCGCGCGGTGACCGCCGGACCTGCGATACGGATTCCCGGCAGCAATGGACGTATCCGTGAATTCATGACAGCCCCGTCGCGCTCGTCCGCGGGCAGCGCTTCGTAGAGATCGGAGACGGCTATCCGGGAGACCCGCGCAACCATATCCGGGTGCGGTCTCGAAAGCTTGAGATACACAGCGTCATCCATGGTGACCTCCGGAAATAGAGTGGTCTTTCAGTTCAAATGGATATCTGCGGCCTTGATGACCTTCGCCCAGTTCGCCACATCCCTCTTGAGCATCTCCGAAAATTGTTCTGGCGAGGTGATCAGCGGCTCCGCTCCTTGTGCCGCAAGGAAGCTTTTCATCGAATCAGAGCTGAGAAGATCGTTTACATCCGCATTGATCTTCTTCGCGATCGCGGGGTCGATCTCGGAGGGAGCGAGAATGCCCCACCAAGGGTTCACGTCAAATCCGGAATACCCGCTCTCCGCGATAGCAGGTATTTCGGGCGCGACGTTGACACGGGTGGCACTGCTTACGGCAAGGGCTCGCACCTGCCCTTCCTTGATCAGCCCGAGCACGGAAGGAGTGCTGCTGAATGCCGTGTCGACGTGCCCTGCAATCACGTCGGTCAGTGCCGGCGCAACTCCTCGATAGGGTACGTGGAGAATATCGATGCCGGCTTCCAGCTTGAGCATTTCCCCCAGCAACTGATTGATGGAGCCGTTGCCCGAAGACGCAAAGGTCAGCGCCCCAGGCTTTTGCCGGGCAAGCGCGACGAAGTCCTGCAATGTTTTGACCGGCAGCTTCGCGTTTGCGATGAAGATGAAAGGCGTGCTGGCAATGGTCGCTACGGTTTGAAAATCCTTGACGGAGTCGAATGTGAGGTTTGGATACAAGCTCGGATTCACCGCTTGGGAGCCTGCATAGGTCACTAGCAACGTGTAGCCGTCCGGCGCCGCTCTCGCCACGGCTTCCGTCCCAACGACGCCGGCAGCACCTGCTCGATTTTCAACGATGATAGGTTGGCCCCATCGCTCGCTCAGGAGTTGGGCCATCTTGCGTGCGAACACGTCCGTGGCGCCTCCCGGCGCCTGGGGCACAAGAAATTTGACAAGCCGGGATGGATACACGTCGGCCGCGCCTGCGGAGGCGCAGCATCCAATGAGCAGCGCGCTAGATAGGAAGAGACCCGCGATCGATTTCATATTTTGTCCCCTGGATCTTGTGCCTTCAAAACTGAATGATGGGATCGGGGCTCCGCGCAATTATCCTACCGCGCGTGCCTGCCCAACCCAAAAAGTCGAGCGGATCTCCCGCTTCAAGATTTTTCCATTTGGGCTGCGAGGGAGTTCCGGCCAGAATTCAACAGATTTCGGCGCATGCACGCCACCCAGCCTTTCCCTGACCACCTCGATGATCTCTTTTTCGATTTCGTCTCGGGGAGCATTTTGGAGGTCCTTCAGTTCTACAACAGCCTTGATAGCCTCACCCCATTTCGGGTCCGGGACGCCAACAACGGCACAATCCCGAACGGCGTGATGCGACAGGACCACTTGTTCAACTTCGGCGCTGTAGACGTTGAAGCCGCCGGTTATGATCATGTCCTTCTTGCGATCGACGATGTAGAAAAATCCGTCGTCGTCGCGATAGCCGACGTCGCCGGTGTGCAGCCACCCTTCCTTCAGCGTTTCCTCAGTTTGCCGAAGATTGTTGTAATAGCCGGCAAACAGCAGCCCACCTCGGACGACGATTTCGCCTCGTTGTCCTTCGGACAGTATGCGGCCATCATCGTCCATTACCTCCACACGAACACCAAGGGTTGCGCGACCGCAGCTGCTCAAACGATTCGAGTGACCGTCCGGATCGGCGGACTGGACTTCCTTGGGGGAGAGAAAGGTGCATAGCTGCGGTGCTTCGGTCTGCCCAAAGGACTGACACATTGCCGGACCAAACACACGCAACGCCTCGCGAAGTTTTTGCGGCGCGACAGGGGCAGCGGCAAGACTGAAATATCTGAGTGATGAGTAGTCGAATTTCTCGACGTCCGGGTGCGCGAGCATCATGTAGAGCACCGTCGGCGGAAGGTACATGTGAGTGACGCGGTGCGTTTCGATCGCCCGGATGATCGACAGCGGATCGGCCTTGCGCAGCACCACCGTGGTCGCCCCGCCGCCGAGCATCATGAGGGCGAGTGCGCCGGCTCCATGACTGAGCGGCGCGGCAGCCAGGTGGATGATGGGGTCCTCAGTTCCCATGGTTGTCCAGAACGCGAATGTCGCATGCTCCCAGGTGCGCTGTGTGTGCTGCACTCCTTTGGGAACCCCCGTCGTCCCGCCCGTCGACACGATCGTGACGATTCGATCGGGATCGTCCGGCACTTCCGGCTCATTACCCGTCCCCCGACCGAGAAATTCGGTTAGGGATAGCCGACCGCCGCGTCCCTCCGCATCGATGCACACGAACACCCTCAATGAGGGAACGGCCGCCGCCAGCCCCTCAACCTCATCCTCAAGAGAGCTATGATAGAAGAGGCAATCGCACTCTATGAAGGCCAAGAAGGCCGAGTTGACATCAAAGCCATTGCGAACATTCAGGGGAGCCCAGGTTGCTCCTGCTCGGACAATTCCGAGCAGTGAAACGAACGCGAGCGGATCATTCGGGGTAAACACCGCAGCCTTGTGTCCATCACCGATCCCAGACGCCGCCAATGCCACCGCAATACCCGAAGACAGGTCGTCTACCTGTCGGTGGGTATAGCTCCGCTCCTCTCCGATCAGCATGAGTCGGTCCGGACCGCGCATCAGACCTTTACGGAAGTAGTCGACGAACCTCATTGCACGATCCTCCCTCGGCCACCTGACATGGCCTCGATTCAGATGAAAAGCATTCCGGAATCGATGACGATTGACTGTCCCGTCATGCCGTCGGATTCTGACGAAGCGAGATAAACGGCAAGCGCCGCGATCTCAGACGGGTCGAGTATCCGTTTCATCGCGGTACGCGCAAGAATCGGAGCCAAAATCTCGTCCAGCGATTTATCATTCGCGGCGGCTAACTGTCCGAATGCGTTTGTGAGCATTTCGGTTTGAACAAGGCCTGGGCAGATTGCGTTGACGTTGATGCGGAAGGGTGCCGCTTCGAGCGCGATACAGCGCGTTAGTCCAACAAGCGCATGTTTGGAGGCGTTGTAGGCCGACTGGTTGGGGGACGCCCACTTTCCGGCCGTCGAGGCGATATTGACGATCTTGCCGCTCTGCCGCCGCTGCATATGGGGCAGCACCGCTTGCATCAAATGTATCGGGCCGTAGACGTTCACATCGAAGACGGCACGGAAGTCTGCCTCCGCATAATCCACGAAACTTGAAGTTCGCGCTATCCCAGCCGCATTCACAAGGATGTCGAGGCCGCCAAGCTCGCTTCTAACCTTCTCAACGGCGTTGAAACAGTCCGAGCGCATGGTAACATCAAGATTTTGCACGCTCGCCTTGACGCCTATTTGCCTGGCAAGTTCGGCAACCTCCTCCAGAGGAGTTACGGAAGTTGCCGCAACGGCAACATGGCAGCCCTCTTCAGCAAACCGAAGGGCAATCGCGCGCCCAATCCCCCGGCTTGCTCCTGTGATCAAGGCTGTTTTTCCTGCCAGCCGACCCTGCGGCTTCGAGCTGACCGAGCTAGTTGACAGCATGAGATGAATCCCTCTCAAGAAAGGTGCCGAAATGTTAGGACGAGGTTCGATCAGGAACGTTCGTAAACGATCACGGCAGCCAGCGCTTCTTCGAGCCCGATGACCCCACCCCCGTTTTCCTGTACAGCAATGCGCGCATCCTCAACCTGGCGTTGCCCAGCTTCTCCACGCAGTTGCCTCGTTAACTCGAAGCACATCGAGAGGCCGGTGGCGCCGATCGGATGACCTTTCGAGACCAAGCCGCCGGAGGTATTGATCGGCACTGTCCCGCCGAGCCTTGTCGCGCCGCTCGCCACAAATTCTCCGCCCTCGCCGTCGGCGCATAACCGCAACATCTCGCATTGGTAGATCTCGCAGAACGAGGTCGCATCGTGTACTTCAGCCACGTCGATTTCGGAGGGCCCGATGCCCGCCATCCGATAGGCACGCTCTGCGGCGGTCCGCGTGAGGCTAGGCTCGTCGTAGGCGCGATACTTGCCGCCAGTGACCGCAATTCCGCGGATCAATACTGCCCGACGTTGCACTTCCGCGGGCTGACGCCGCAAATAGTCTTCTGAGCAAAGCAGGACCGCAGCCGCGCCATCTCCGATGGGCGCGCACATGGATCGCGTCAGTGGGTCGGAAATCGTCCTGTCCGCGAGTACCTGCGCAGGCGTCATTTCAAAACGATATTGCGCGTTCTCGTTAAGTGCTCCATTGCAGTGATTCTTCGCAGCACCAAACGCGATCTGCTCGACGGTCGTGCCATAACGCTTCATGTGGAGACGAGCCTGCATGGCGTAGGTGTCCATCGGAACCGTGCGGTCCGGGGATTGAACAAACGGTTTGTTGACCTCGCGACCTACTTCGCTGTAGTGCTCGATCCATTCGTGCGGGTCGAACATGTCCATCCCACGAACGAATTCCGCGAGCATCGCCGGTTGATTGTGCGGGTCGAACAGCTTTTCGACACCCAGCGCCAGCGTCAATTCCGCATCGCCTGCCTTGATCTCCTTATAGGCGCCGGCGAGTGCCAGGCTCCCAGTCGCGCAACCGCCTTCGACGTTGATGATCGGCGCGCGTTCAGGAAAAAGCCCTTCGCGCACCAGCGGGATGAAGCAAATGTTTCCGCGTGCGCCGGCCTGACCCCAATAGTGCATGAGGCAGTTGCCGAACCAGGCAGCGTCGATTTCGTTCCCCGACGCCATGCCGGCATCCTTCAGCGCGCCAAGAAAAGCTTCGCGCGTCAGTTCCTTGAAGGATTTATCGGGCCACCGCCTAAATTGTGTAGTGAAGGCACCGACGACGTAAACGTTACGGGCCATCCAGATCTCCTCCCGAAAAATTATTTCAACATTTTATTATAGTACAACATACTTGCACTATTTTGGCAGTCAATGGTAGCTTCTGGCGATGAAGAAGCCGAACAAGATGCCCAAACCCCTGCCCTTGGTCAGTCTCCGGGCGGAGGCGATTGAAGGTTTCTTGCTGCACTTCTTCGCGAACGTGAACCTAGCAGCTGATGCGCTCGAAGCGATGGAGCCGCATGGACTCGCCAAAACTCACAATCGCATCCTGAGCTTCGTCGCTTTTTCTCCCGGCGTGACGGTCGGAGAAATGGTCAGCGCACTGCGGGTATCGCATCAAAACCTCAATGGTCCGATGCGGCTACTTCAGAAATCGGGTCTCCTGATCGCCAAGATCGGCAACGAGGATCGAAGGCAAAGGCAGCTTTTTGTTTCTGCGAAAGGACGCCGGCTGGTTGAGCAGGCACTGGCGAGGCAAATGACTCGGGTGGAAGCAGCGTACAGAGAATGCGGACCGGATGCGGTTGCCGGCTTCCTCAAGGTGCAACGCCATCTGGTGGAGCAGCAAGATCGAGACTGGGTCGAAAGACTAAAGCTGGACCCGGCGGAGGTCACGCGAGCCTAAGCGACGATGGCGTCGGTGTAGCGCTGTAGCCACGCCTTATAAAAGTGGGTAGACGTGACGTCAGACAGCGGCACGCCCGGAAGGCGCGCGATGTCTGACGTACGCCTTTCATCAGGGGCAGTTTGCGGCGAGCCGTTTGTCGCTCACTTTCTCCTGAGCTCCCAACTTGCTGGCAGGTCCTCAGCGAGATGAGTAAGTAGGCGCGGCCTTGTCGCGCGCCAGGCGCGCTGTCAAGAGAGCCCCGACGATCTCTGTAGTGCGCTGGATGTGCCCGCGCGACAAATCAACTGCAAGGTCAGCGTCGCGCGCCAATACAGCGTCGCGGATTGCCTTGTGCTCAGCCGCTGCATCCCGTGGCCAACGCGACGTCGCGCCAATGCCGAGATACATATAGCGGTCGAAGCGGTCGAAAACGGTGGCGAAGAAATCATTGATGCGGCGCAGCCCGCTCGCGGCGATCAGGCTCATGTGAAATTCACGATGCCGACGCTCCCATTCCGGGTCCACACCGGTTTCCTCCGCAGGATTGTCGAGCCGTTGCAGGCGGTGCGCCGCCAGAACGACTGCTTCCTCCCATGCCTCGTCGCCCTGCGCAATCGACTGGCGGAGCGCCACGTCGACGGCCCAGGCTAGGCTGTTACCGATGTCGATGAGATCGGAGTTGCTCACCGGCGCGACGCGAAATCCTCGTTTGCCTTCACGCAAAACCAGTTCTTCGGCGGAGAGCCGGTTGAGCGCCTCGCGCAAAGGCGTAAGCCCGACGTCGTAACGCTCCCCAAGCGTGTCGAGCGGCAGGCGCTCTCCGGGTTCGAAAAGGCCTGTGAGGATGTCGCGCCTCAGCCGGCCATAGATCGACATGGCGAGGGTGCCTGCGCCTTGGATCGCTGTCTCATCAGATTTTTCCATCAAGGCACCATATAGGACTGAGCATGTGCGGAATGATAATATATTTTGGTTCTAGACGCATCTTATAAAATATGATCTGATTTTAGCTAACCAACAAAAAGGCGATCGACCAAGCCTCCACGAGGGGCTGGAGGTCACCAGGGAGCGAAGCATGACGGAGACGCTGCTCACGCGCGCCGATCGGCTGAACATTCGCGATGTCGAACTTGAGGTCGTGCAGCGCGGCACCGGCCGAACACTCCTTTTCCTTCACGGGTTCCACCCGCTCGGGACGGACGCCCGGTTCCTTGAACTTCTGTCGCGGAGGTTCAATGTTCTGGCACCATCCCATCCGGGTTTTGGCGCCTCGTCGCGGCCGCCGGATTTCGAGAACATCTACGACCTCATTCACCTATACCGCGAGCTCATCGATGGTCTTCCCGACGAGAAGATCACACTCGTCGGCACCTCGTTTGGCGCCTGGCTCGCGGCCGAGATCGCGATCAACTGCCAGCATCGGCTCGACCGTCTCGTTCTTGTCGACGCGCTGGGGCTCAAGCTCGGCGACCGCGAGACCCAGGATATTCTCGACATCTTCAACACCCATCCTGACGTCGTCCGCCAACGCAGCTGGCACGATGCGAGCCGAGCCCCGGATTTCAACGAAATGTCGGACGAGGCGCTCACACGGCACGCGCGCGACTGGGACGCGCTCAGTCTCTACGGCTGGGAGCCCTATATGTACAACCCACGTCTCAAGCGCTGGCTCGGACGAATTGCGGTGCCGACCCTGGTGCTGTGGGGCACATCGGACGGCCTCGTGACACCGGACTATGGCCGTCGCTACGCGGCACTGATCCCCGGTGCGCGCTTCGCCCTCGTCGAAGGCGCTGGCCATCATCCGGACCTTGAGCAGCCGGAAGCCCTTGCCGGCCAAATCCTCGAATTCCTCAGACACTAACTCTTGGGAGATCCCGCCATGGACCTTTGGTGGATGTGCGAAGTGCCTTACCCCAATGTGCCGAAAGCGGTGCTGGACGAGGCGGATTCAGTGCGCGCGAGCCTGCCAAACCGGTGGTGCGATCCGCGAGTTGCCGCGAATCTCTTCGAGGAAGTCATCGACGAGTATCTGCTCTGTGACGATGTGGGTCTCAATATCGCCGCGACCGAACACCACGCCGGCATCAATTCCCTCATTGGCTCAAATCCGATGCTTGTCAGCATCCTCGCGCGGCAGACGCGGAAGGTGCGTATCCTGAGCCTAGGGACGCTCATCTCGCTGCGCCGGGAACCAGTGCGCATCGCAGAGGAATATGCAACAGCTGACGTGATCTCGCGCGGCCGGCTCGAACTCGGCTTTGTCAAGTCCGGCGGCAGCGAAATGGCATCCGCCAACGCCAACCCGGTCAACAACATCGAGCGCTACTGGGAGTCCATCGCCTGGTTGCCGCAGAAAATTGGCCGAAAGCGGGTCGGCGAAATCCAGGGTTATGTCGGGGCGGCCGGGCTTGTGGTAGCCGGCCTGTGCTACCCGCTGAGCATCGGCGGATTTCCCGTGTTCATCCTGGCTCTCATCGCGACCGTCATCGTCATCGAGGGTGGCGCCGCAAACCTCGCGCCCTACGTCGTAGAGGTCTACGGCGTGCGGCTGGGCGCGCGAGCGGCTGGGCTCTCGCAAGCAGCCAATGGCGTTGGCAAGATCCTTGGACCGCTGTGTCTCGCGTTGATCGCCGGCGCCGACAATCCGCTCTCGCCACAAGCAACCGCCGATGCCGTCCTGCCCGCCTTTGTGTTCCTCGGAGCCTGCTCGCTGGCGATTGGGCTCGCCGTCACTTTTCTGGGGCCCGAGACGCACGGCCGGCCGATCGGCCAGAGCTTTGACGAACGGGACGTGCCTTCGGGCGCGCTCAAGCCGGCAGAAGGCCATTCCTGACGGCAGATGCCTGAAGCGGTGCCGGTGCGGCTTCGCGCTGTCCGGCACCGCAACAAGACCGATTGGACGCGCGAAAAATAAGGTACTTCCAATGACCTCAATCGCTGTTTTTTCAGGAAGCCCGTCGCTCACATCGAAGACAGCCATCCTTGGAGATTTTGTCGTCTCGTCGTTGAGGCAGCGTGGCCTCTCGGCGAATCATGTGAAGGTGCGGGAGCTACCTGGCGAAGCTCTATTAGCGGGTAATGCGGACCATCCGGCGATTGCTCGCGAGGTCGGTCGTATTGCCGATGCGGACGGCGCAGTGTTTGTAACTCCAATATACAAGGCGTCTTTTTCTGGGCTGACAAAATTGTTTATCGACTTGCTTCCACAGTTCGCGCTTCGCGGAAAAGTGGTGATGCCACTCGCAACGGGAGGCTCGCTGGCACATGTCCTTGCGCTGGACTACGGACTGCGCCCGGTCCTGCAATCACTCGGAGCACGACATATTGTACAGAGCTACTTTGTGCTCCAGTCGGAGATCGAATCGGAAGTCAGCAAAGCGATCTCGACCGCTCCGCTATTTCGCCAAACTATCGACGAGTTCTGTGAGTCTGTGACGTTCGATCGGTCGTACACGGCGCAAAGTAGGGTCGCCGCATGCTAGAGCAGGCCAGTTCATGTCCACCGGTCCGGAGATAGCGAGAGGGAAGCCACCAATGTCCTTGGATCACATTCAACACGTCCTGGTGCAATCAAACGACATCGAAGCCACGAAGGATTGGGAGGTCAAGCGAAAAAGGCAAACATGGATCGCCGATTGCTCCATGCTTGCCTTTGACGCAACCTGGCGCTAATCAAGCGTGCGGCGGAAGCGGGATACCGCGATCACCATGACGACGATCATCAGGCCGGTCAGAGCCAGCGCATCGTATTTCAGTTCGAGCAGCGTCGAGCCCTTCAGCATGATTGCACGCACGATCCGGAGATAATGGGTGAGCGGCAGGCATTCGCCGACCCACTGCGCCCAGGCCGGCATTCCGGCGAATGGAAACATGAAGCCGGACAGCAGCATGCTCGGCATCAGAAAGGTCATCGCCATCTGCATGGCCTGCAGTTGCGTCTGCGCGATCGTCGAGAACGTGTAACCGACCGCAAGATTGGTCGCAATGAACAACGTGCTCAGCAGCGCCAGCAGCCACAGGCTGCCTAAAATAGGCACGCCGAACAGAAGCGTACCGGTGCCAATGACGAGCGTGGCCTGGATGAAACCAACGATGACATAGGGTGCAATCTTGCCCAGCATCACCTCGATCGGGGTGATCGGCATCGACAGCAGATTTTCCATGGTGCCGCGCTCGATCTCCTTGGTGACGGACAGTGCCGTGAAGATCAGCATGGTCATGGTGAGGATGATGCCGACCAGCCCCGGCACGATATTGAGCGCGGTGTTCGCCGCCGGATTGTAGCGCGCATGGGTACGGAATTCGAACAGCGGCGTTCCGCTCTCGGGCAGGCCTCTCTCATGTACCAGCGCGTTTTGCACCAACCCGCCGAGCGCGCCGAGGGCCGCGCCCGAAGCGACAGGATCGGTGGCGTCCGCTGCGACGAGGATCGCCGGCTTGTCACCACGTCGCAGCGCACGCTCGAAATCGCGCGGGATTTCGATGGCGAACAGCACCTGTCCCGAAGCCAGCACCCGGTCGAATTCGTCGTCATCATGCAGGATGCGCGTAACCTTGAAATACCGGGTATTCTCCAGCGCCTTGAGGATCCGTCGCCCGATGTCGCTGTTCTCCTGAAGCAGCACGGCCGTCGGCAAATCGCGGGGTGTGGTGTTGATGGCGTACCCGAACAGCAGGAGCTGCATCAGCGGCATCAGCACGATCATGCCAAACGTGCCGCGGTCTCGCGTGAGCTGAATGAACTCCTTGATGACCATCGCCAAGATACGGCGCCAACTGATGCCTGCGCCCGGCCGCGCGCTCATTGGTAGTTGTCCTTGGCACGACCCACCAGGTCGATGAACACATCCTCGAGCGACGGCGTGGAGGGCGACCACTGGTGGGAGCCATCCCGATAGGGCGCGATCGCCGCCTCCAGTGCAGCAGCATCGCGGCCCGAAACATGGAGGCTCTCGCCGAACGGTGCGATCGAGTCGACGCCCGGCTTTCCCGTCAGATCGTTCGAAAGCCGCAGCAGATCTCCGCCTCTCACGGTGAAGGTCGTCAACCCCGAATGGCTGACGACTTCGTCCACCGTGCCATGGGTCAGCAGCGTCCCGTACGCGATGTAGGCAATCTCGTGGCAGCGCTCGGCTTCGTCCATGTAATGGGTCGAGACCAGCACCGTGAGCCCTTCCGCCGCGAGCGCGTGGATCTCGTTCCAGAAGTCACGCCGCGCCTTCGGATCGACGCCTGCGGTCGGCTCGTCCAGCAGCAGCAGGTCCGGGCCCGGCAGGGTGCAGGCGCCGAGCGCCAGGCGCTGCTTCCAGCCGCCGGAAAGTTCGCCGGCGAGCTGTTCCTCGCGGCCGGTGAGGCCGAGCCGCGAGATCATCTCGCGCGCGGCCCGCTGCGGATCCGCAACCTCATAGAGCCGGGCGACGAACTCCAAGTTCTCCCGGACCGACAGGTCCTGATACAGCGAGAATCGCTGGGTCATGTAACCGACCCGGCGCTTGATCTTGTCGGCTTCGGTGCGGATGTCGTAGCCGAGGCAGGTGCCGGTGCCGCCGTCCGGCGTCAACAGCCCGCACAGCATGCGGATGGTCGTCGTCTTGCCGCTGCCATTGGGGCCGAGAAAGCCGTAGATGGCGCCGCGCTTGACCTGCATCGACAGGTCACGGACGACGGTGCGTTGGCCGAATTTCTTGGTCAGGCCGTTCACGTCGATGACGATCTCGGAGGCGCCATTCATCTCAGCCGCTCCGGAAACCGCACGTCGACAGGCTGACCGACCCGCAGCTCGCCTGGCTCTCCGGTGCGGGCCTCGACCAGGTAGACCAGCTTCGAACGCTCCTCGAGGCTGTAGATCACAGGTGGCGTGAATTCCGACGTGCGCGAGATATACGTCACGCGGGCCGGCACATTCGCCTTGCAGCCATCGCAGTGGATTTCCACCGGTTGGCCCAGCGAGACCTTCGGCAGCAGGGTCTCCGGCACGAAGAAGCGGATCTTGATGTTGTTCGGCGGCAGCAGGGAGAGCACCGGGCGGCCGGCGGAGACGTATTCACCAGGCCTGAAATAGATTTCCTGGACCGAGCCGTTGACGGTGCTGACCAGCTTCCTGCGGTTCAGGCGGGTTTCGGCGGCACTGACCTTAGCCATATCGGTGCGGATGACCGCTTCCGCGTCGTCGACGGCCTTCTGGGTGCCCGACGAGCTCTTCAGCAAGGACGTGGCTCGATCATACGTGACCTTGGCGTTCGTCAAGGAGGCCTGCGCCATGTCGACGTCGGCTTGCTGCATCTCCGGATCGACCGCAAACAGGGGCGCTCCCGTCTCGACCTTATCGCCCTCGCGCACCTTGAGCCACTCCAGGCGGCCGGCTTCATCCGGACCGACAAAAATCAGATCCGCTTCGACCCATCCTTGAAAGCCGGGATCATCCTTCTTTGCACAGGCGGCGAGAAGCATTCCGGCCGTCAGAACAACAACGTGAATTAGCCTCATACTTTGCCCCCGAAGCCCAAGCACATGGAGACGTGTCTAGGGCTATCGCTGTTTGATCTTGATCAAGAGGTCGGCTGATGAGCGAGCCCCTTGGCGAAGTAGCTTACGCGGTCACCGACCCGACAATGTCGGCACATGCCTCAAGCGCGCCCTCCAAACAGGGCGGTCCTGACGGTTCTCAAGAAATCCATGTACTTCATGCCGCTCCCTCTGATGACGATCTGCTGCGCGATGGCCAGGCCGAACAGCATGTAGAGGAACGCGAACAGCCATGAGACTGGCGACAGCAGGTTCTCGCGGATCACGTAGACGAAGGCATAGAGCGAGATGGGGAAGAGCACGAGCACGGCGGTAACGAGGCCGGGCGAGTAGTATCTCAGCCTGAACATTCTGATCATCGCGGTGTGCATGATGGCCTCCATGATGCCCAGCATCATCGCGGACATGGTCAGGAACGGCACGCGCGGAAAGAACAGCGGCACGAAGGCCAGGATCAGCACGTAGGCGGCCGTGACAATCTCGCCGAACTCTCGGCTGCTGGCCGTGAAGTGCAAATGTTCGGTGATCATCTCGACGAAGCCGCCGGGAAAACGACCTTCCTCCCACAGGTGCATCACCAGGCCGATGAAGAAAAGGCAGCCCAGGCGCTGAAGAACGGGCATCGATGCCCAATTCAGGGCGAGAAAGATCGCCACGGCGACGCCGAGGGCGGCCATCACATAGAGGTTGTGCTTGACGATGGATCTGATCATGGCGTTCTCTTTCGTTTCGCCGGCGACATCAACAAGCCGTGCAGGACGGTCTCCGCATGCTGAGCGGCGAGACGGTCGATATCCGGCAGTTCGGCGGATGTCCCGCCCAAAACTTCGGCGAACAGCACCGCGCTGACCATGGGGCCTAGGATCGAAAACGCGTACAGCTTGGGATCGCCCGACTTGACCTCGCCGCGCGCCTGCGCCTTCGCGATCAGGTCGGCGACTAGCCCGAGCATCCGCGAGACCAATTGGTCGTGCCAGATCACCGCCAGATCCGGAAAGGTCCGGCTCTCCGCAATTACCATCCGCGCTATCGCCGGGAAGCGACGGTCGCCCATTCTGTTCGCCGCCCGCTTGAGCAGCATGTGAACCAGATCGGAGATCGAGCCTTGCAAGGCCGCCGCGCCCGTTTCGGTCTCTTCCAAACTGGCGGCAATGGCCTGCTGGACCACGGCCCGAAACATGTCGTCCTTGGTCTCGAAATAGCGATAGAGCGTGCCCTTCGCGATGCCAGCCCGCTTGGCAACATCGTCGAGCTTGGCGGCGGCGAAGCCTTTTTCCGCGAAGATGTCGATCGCGGCGCTGATGATCTCGGCGGGGCGGTCGTCTTTCCGCCGCCGCCACTTCGGTACGGTCTGGCTCATTTTTGCCACGAAATGAGTAAATGACTCATAGGTCATTTATGTCAAGAAGGGCCGGTCGGTCAAGCCGGCGCCTCTGCTCCAAACCAAAAGGGAGAACCTCATGACTGCTCCGCCGTTCGTCATTCCAGATCCCACACCGTTCGATCGCCTGCTTTCGCTCAAGGGCCGCTGCGCCATCGTGACCGGCGGCACCCGTGGCATCGGCGAGGCCGTGGTGCTGCGGCTGGCCCAGGCCGGTGCATCCGTCATCATGACGGCGCGTGGTCAGGAAGGTCTCACCAGGGTCGAAGCCGCGGTCGCTGCCCAAGGCGGCCAGGCGGCCGGAATTCAGGCGGACGCCGCCAAGATCGAGGATGCGCAACGCGTCATCGCGTTCGCGGTCGAGCGGTTCGGAAGCGTGGACATCCTGGTCAACAACGCCGCCGTGTTTCCCCCGCGGCTGTCGATCGAGATGACCGAAGCGATCTGGGACCAGACCGTCGATACCGACCTCAAGGGGCCGTTCTTCCTCTCGAAGCTGGCCGCTCTCGAAATGATCAAGACCGGGCGCAGCGGCCGCATCGTCAACGTGCTGTCCACCGAGATCATCCGGCCGACCGGCATGCTCGCCCCCTACGGCGCCGCGAAGGCTGGTTTGATGGCCGTCACGCATTCATTGGCCGTGGAATTGGGCCAATACGGCATCGTCGTCAACGCGGTGATCCCCGGCGCCACGATGACCGCAGAACGCATCGCGATGATGCAGGCGAGCGCGGCGAAGGCTCCGTTCGAATCGGCTCCCACCGACGCACCCCTCACGCTCGCCAAGCAACGCGAGATGCTTCAGAAGGGCAGCTTGGCCGAACATCTCGGCAACATGCCCTTGGGGCGAACCGGCTACCCAGACGATCTCGCCAAGGCCGTCTTGTTCATGGCTTCCGACATGGCCAGCTATGTGAGCGGAACTGCCCTGCTCGTCGACGGTGCCCAATCATTGCGGTGAGATCAGCGCTGCTACGCACCGCAGCGCTCACAATGAGGCTTTAGCAGGTCGCACTGATCACCAACGGTCGCGGTGGCATGAGCGGCACGACCGCCCGACTGGTTGCGAAAGGGAGCCCTACCGAGGCTGGGTCCAAGGAGGAGCGCGGCCAGGCCTCGGCCACGGCTGAGGGTTAAGCTTACTTCGTGGTGTCGCGAAGCAGGATCAGTCGGTCGCGGCTGTAGTCCACGCTAAAGAGCCAGCAGAAGCGCTGCTAAATCGATGAGCGCTCGACAAAATCTCGATCCTCTTCGCTCAACATGCTCTCCATGACCTTCAGAAACCCTTTGACGGCAGTAGCACCCGCTAGATCGAATGCTTCTTCGAGGCGGCCATGCTGGCGGCTGGATAGTCGAGCGACGAGCGCCTCCCCTTTCGGCGTGATGAACAGACGCCGTTTCCGCCGATCGACACTCGAGTATCGTTGTTCGACATAACCTTTATCGTTCAATTGTCTCATGGGTGACTGCACTGCCTGCGGTGTCAGGCGGAGCGTGTTGATGAGGTCACCCACGCTTGCGCCAGGGTGTCCCGCCACAAGATACAAAATCCTGTGATGGGTTCGATGAAACCCGAGCGAAGCCAGCTCCGCCTCGGCGTCGGCCGCGAGATTGAGGTGGGCAAAAAGAAACAGCTCCAGCGCCCTTTGGACTTCTTGGATGTCGCCGGTCTTCAATGTTGTTCTTTTGAGACGCTTTGGCTCGATGTTGCCTTTCCGCGTGTTGACCATGCGGAGTTTGCGATCGGCGACTTCAGATCCCATTGTAATTCCTAACCTACGCCGCTAGTCACATCTGCGGCCAGAATTCATCCAGCGCGCGGTGTTGTCGAAGTTGCAACATCGGGTATGATCTCGACCTGCAGTTTCCCCAGACCCTGAATCTCAGCCTCGATCCTGTCTCCTGTACGCAGGTACGTGTCAGAAGCCAGGCCAACGCCTGCGGGCGTGCCCGTGAGCAGGATATCTCCCGGCTCCAGCGTGACGTGTTCGGAGAGAAGAGAAACCAACTCCGTTACCGACCAGATCATATCCCCGGTATTGCAATGCTGCTTTATCACGCCGTTGACCGATAGTTGAAGTTCCAGGTTAGTAGGATCGACGAATCGCGCCGGAACGAGCTTAGGTCCCAACGGACAGCTATCGTCGAATCCTTTCCCGGTGAAGAGATCGAACTTCCAGGGATGTTTTGGGTTCATTTGCCAGTCTCGCGCTGAAAGGTCGATGCCTGTTGCATACCCGGCGATCGCATCGGATGCCTGCTGTTCCGACCCTCGTCGAAGCCTCGTTCCAATAACCACCGCCAGTTCGATTTCCCAGTCGAACTTACTCGACTGAACCGGGTAGCGAACGGTTTTTCCGCAGCCAACCAAACTTGTCGTTGGCGGTTTAAGAAAGAACACTGGCGTGCCGTCTTCCTTGTTGAAGTTCGGTATCTTGGCTTCCTTGATCATATGCTCGTAGTAATTTGCGCCTCCGAGGATCAGCTTGGAAGGAAACTGCAGCGGAGTCATAAAATCGTCTGTACCCGGCTGCGGCGACAGCAGACCTGCATCGGATTTGGCGATCTGATCGGACAATTCAGCGAGACGCCCCTCGGCACGTTTCCAGTCGTCGAACAGCCCCATCAATCCGGGTCGGCTGGCATGTTCGAGCAGATCGGGCGCAACCTGCTTCAGGGAGTAGTGCCTGTTCGCGATTTCGATGGCCGGCGTCGGCTCGCCTTGATGTCGGATGGTCGCCAAGGAGTATTGCATGTGATCGTTCCGGTTTGCGGTGATGGTCGGTTCAGCTGGGGTGACGTCTGGGGCTAACGCCTCAGCGATTTCAGCATCATGCTGTCGTAGCCATATTCCGCAACCTGCCACCACTGATAGGCATTTGCGGTAAAGTCTCGGTAGTGCGTGTAGATCTTCTTGAAGTCCTCGCTCCTGGCTGAAAGTTCATCATACAATGCCAGTGCTTCTATTCTCGCCGCGTCCGTTATGTCGCTCGGCACCTGCCTGAGCTGAGTGCCGTTCGCGAGCAGCCGGCGGAGCGGTTCGGTTTGCTCGCCGTCATATCCGGCAAGCGCTTCGTCGGCTGCGAAGCTGCAGGCCGCCCTTATGGCGCTCTGATATTGCTTTGGCAGACCGTTCCACTTGCTCAGCGAAATGAAGAAGCCGAGTTCGACATTTCCCTCGCTGAAGCTCGGATAGTAGTAGAACGGTGCCACCTTCTGAAATCCGAAGCGCTCGTCGTCGAACGGACCCGTGACTTCCACGGCGTCGATCGTTCCCCGTTCCAGCGCCGCGTAGGTGTCGCCGGTGGGGAGCTGCTGCGGGACGACGCCCAGGCGGGAAAGAATAGTGCCTCCCAGGCCCCCGACGCGCATCTTCAGTCCCTGCAGGCTTTCCTTGCTTTTCAGTTCCTTGCGAAACCAGCCGAACATCTGGGCGCCGGTATTGCCGCCCGGAAACATGATCGTGTCCTGCTTCCTGTAGAATTCGTTGAGAAGATCGAGGCCGCCGGCCCTGAACCAGGCGTGCTGCAAGCGCGCGTTGGGACCGAAGGGGAGCGAGCTGCCCAAAGCGAACGTAGGATCTCTGCCGATCGAGAAGTACGAAGCCGTATATCCCATCTCGATGGTCTGGTTCTGGACCGCGTCGAAGATCGCGAGCGCAGGGACGATTTCACCGGGCCCGAAGACCTGAATCTTGAATTTGCCGTCGGTAAGGTCTGCGACCATTTTCGAGAAGGTCACGCAAGCGTTGTAAAAAAGGGCCTGAGTTTTCGGCGCCACGGATGTGATGCGCCAGTTGATCTCAGGCTGTTGCTGCGCGATGGCCGGCGCACTCAGCATCCCCGCCGCAGCGGCCGTTCCGATCCCCGTGATGAGTTCGCGACGCTTCATGTGGTTCCTCCCTGCTTCGGACGTTTTTTTGAGTTCCCCAAAACTATACCAAGCGGCTTGCTATAATCAATCAGATTGGCATATATGGGCCCCGCCCCGAACAAGAGCCAAGCAAAGAATGATGGGGCTTAGCGGGAGGAAATTATGTTGTGGCAGCGCATCATTTCAGTCGCGGTCCTGGCTGCGTCGATCGTCATTCCGGGTGCGGTCGAGGCGGACCCAGCCGGCAAGCCGGTGAAAATCGGTGTTTTGAACGACCAGTCGGGCCCCTATGCCGACATCACCGGGCAGGGATCGGTTGTTGCAGCGCAAATGGCGATCGACGACTTCGGCGGCAAAGTTCTTGGTCAGCCGATCCAGCTCATATTCGCCGACCATCAGAACAAGCCGGACGTTGGGGTCGCAATCGCAGGCCGCTGGCTGGACAACGAAGGTGTCGACGCCATTGTTGATCTTCCGAATTCCGGCGTGATGCTGGCGGTTCAGGAACTGGTCAAGAACAAGGCCGGCATCGTACTGGCCGCAGGCGGGGCGGCGGCAAAATTCAATCAATCTTCCTGCACCCCCTACAGCTTCCAATGGGTGTACGACACCTATGCGCTCGCCAACGGGACCGCGACGGCGCTAACGAAGTCGGGTGGCAAGACCTGGTACTTCGTGCAGGTGGACAACGCGTTCGGTAGCGCCATGGCTGCCGACATGAAGAGCTTCATCGAAGGGGCGGGCGGCAGCGTCGTAGGATCGGTGAAACATCCGCTCAACACGTCGGACTTCAGCAGCTTCATCCTGCAGGGACAGGCCTCCAAGTCCGACGTGCTTCTCATGATCAACGCCGGCGCCGACACGATCAATTCCCTGAAGCAGGGCGCCGACTTTAATGTCGTCGGCGGCGGACAGAAACTCGCGACGTCGCTGTTCTATCTGATGGATGCGAAATCGCTGGGATTGGCGGCAGGTCAGGGCCTCACCGTGACGGACGGCTATTACTGGGCGCTGAACGATGCCACCCGTGCCTTCGGGGACCGGTTTGCGAAGCTCCATCAGGGACGCAAGCCCACATCTGTCCAGATCGGCGTCTACTCCGCGGTCACGCATTACCTGAAAGCGGTCGCCGCCGCCGGCAGCCACGACCGGACGGCGATCGCGGACAAGATGCGGGAACTGCCGGTCAACGATGTCTTCGTGAAAGACGGCAAGGCGCGTAAGGACGGCGTGATGCAGCATGACATCTACCTGCTGCAACTCAAGAAGCCGAGCGAGGCGACGGGGGATTCCTGGGACATGTTCAACGTGCTGCGCACGATCCCGGCCGAAACCGCCTTTCGTCCCATCGAAAAAAGCGAATGCCCTTTGCTGAAGCAATAGAAGGACGCGTCGTGAGGTTGATCGACTATTTCGACAACAGTGCTGCGGGCCATCCGTCGAAGGTTGCCTTCGTTCAGCCTGACGGGTCTTCCCTGACCTATGCGCAGGCGCAGCAGCAGTCGCTGCGCATCGCGTCCGCGATCGAGGGGGCCGGCATTTCCAGGGAGGGAAAGATCGCCGTCTACAGCCCGAACGACGCCCGGGCGTTCATTGCGATGCTCGGCATCTTCCGTTCCGGACGCATCTGGGTGCCGCTGAACGCCCGCAACACGGTCGAGGATAACTCGGCCTTCATGAACTACACCGATGTGGAGTGCATCTTCTACCACAGCAGTTTCGAAGCAGAAGTCCGGCAACTCAAGGCCAGTGCACCGCAATTGAAGCTAATGATCGGCCTGGACGACCGCAGCGGGCCAGGACCGTCATTGTCCGAGTTCTGCGAAAGCGCGACGGCGGCTATTCCTGACCTTCCCGATGATCCACTGCGACCCTGCAACATCCTTGCGACGGGCGGCACAACCGGCCGCTCCAAAGGCGCGGTGTGGACCGACCAGACTTGGGAGACGCTGATCGCGAACTTCTGGACGTGCAACGACGCGACCGGGCCTGCTCCCGTGCATCTGTGCGTCGCGCCGATGACACACGGCGCCGGCGTGCTGGCGCTGATGCTGATGCCCAAGGCACCCACCAATGTGATCCTCGACAAGGTCGATCCCGCGGTGATCCTCGGCGCGATCGACACGCATGGCGTCACGCACCTCTATCTGCCGCCGACCGTTCTCTACGCCCTGCTGTCGAGTCCGGAACTGCGGACGAAGAACCTGTCGTCGCTGCGGTTCTTCCTGATCTCGGCCGCTCCGGTGGCGCCCGAAAGGCTACGCTCCGCGGTGGAAGTCTTTGGTCCTGTGATGGCTCAAGCCTTCGGTCAGGCGGAAGCGCCATTCTTCCTGACGTTTCTGTCGCCCGATGACCACAAGCGGGGCCTCGCCGCCGGTTCCGACCTACTGCGAAGCTGCGGGCGACCGACCATGTTCAGCCGCGTCGAGATCATGGACGAACATGGAAGTCTGCTCCCGCCGCGCTCCGTCGGCGAGATCGTCGCCCGGGGCTGCCTGGTGATGAAGGAATACTACAAGGATCCCGAGGCGACGCGAGCAGTTTCCGGTTTTGGCTGGCACCACACCGGTGATATCGGATTCAAGGATGAGGACGGCTACGTCTTCATCGTCGAC
Source organism: Bradyrhizobium sp. McL0615 (assembly GCF_049993905.1). NCBI lineage: Bacteria > Pseudomonadati > Pseudomonadota > Alphaproteobacteria > Hyphomicrobiales > Nitrobacteraceae > Bradyrhizobium > Bradyrhizobium sp. McL0615. The sequence goes on from NZ_CP188254.1 coordinate 8,116,696, forward strand.
CGCAAGCGCGACATGATCATCTCCGGCGGTTTCAACGTGTTTTCGACCGAGGTCGAAGCGCGGCTGCTGGCGCATCAATCCGTGCAGGACTGCGCAGTCATCGGCATACCCGACGAGAAATGGGGCGAGGCGGTCACCGCGGTCGTCGAACTCAAGGCCGGCGCGAACGCCACGGCGGATGAACTGATCGCGTTCTGCCGGTCGACACTTGGTGGCGTCAAGACGCCGAAGGCGATCGAGATCTGGCCGACCTTGCCCCGCAGTCCGGTCGGCAAGGTGCTCAAGCGCGCAATTCGTGATCGCTATTGGGAAGGCCGCTCGCGCGCCGTCTAGAATTGACCGAGGTAAGTCATGGGTGACGTATTCATCATCGGCTCGTTCTCGACCGAGTTTGGCCGATGGATCAGCAAGGACCATCGGGCACTCGCCCGGGAAGCCATTCACGGCGTCCTCGGCGACGCCGGCCTTGGCGACGGGCTGGCCATAGGGCAGGCCTATTTCGGCAACTGCCTGCTGCACGTCTCTGGCCAGACCATGATCCGCGGCCAGGCCTGCCTCTCGCCGCTGATGGATGAAGGTGTCCTGCCGGAGCGGTTGCCGATCGCCAATGTCGAGGGCGCCTGCGCTACCGGTTCGCTGGCGCTGCATCTGGCATGGAAGGACGTTTTATCCGGCCAGACCGACATCGCGCTCGCGATCGGCGTCGAGAAGCTCTACGACCCCTCGGCTCCCGGCCAGATGCTCAAGGAGATTGGCGGCGGCTTCGACCGGTTCGATCAGGAGCGGTGGCTGAACGAGTACCGAGATCTCGCTGAGCGTTCGGGGGCGGTCTGGGCGCCGTCATCCGAGCGGTCGATTGCGATGGATACTTATGGTGTCCAGGCCAGCTATCACATGCATCGCTATGGCACGACCCGCAAGCAGATCGCGATCGCTGCCGCGAAGAATCATGTTCACGGCTCGCTTAATCCGAAGGCCCAGTATCGCTTCCGGATGACCGCGGACGAGGTTTTGGCCGATCGGCCGGTCAGCGGCCCCCTGACGCGCGCAATGTGCGCTCCGATCGGCGACGGAGCTGCGGCAACTATCGTCTGTTCGGAGGAACGGCTCAGGACATTGCCCTCGGAGGTCGCGGCCCGCGCAGTCCGGATCAGGGCGAGCGCCATCTCCGGTGGAAAGCATCGCGCACCGGACGAGCCAAGTCTGAGCCGAATTGCCGGCGATCGCGCATACGACATGGCAGGGGTTGGTCCCGAAGACATCGACCTCGCCGAGGTGCACGACGCAACGTCATTTTGCGAGGTCTACCAGATGGAAATGCTTCGCTTCTGCGCCGAGGGCGAAGGCGGGCGTTTCGTCGAATCCGGCGCGACGACGCTGGGCGGCAGGCTTCCGGTCAACGCGTCCGGCGGTCTGGTCTCAAAGGGGCATCCCATCGCCGCCACGGGGCTGTCGATGGTGTCGGAAATCGTTGGACAGCTTCGCCGGGAGGCGGGAACCCGCCAGGTCGAGGATGCGAACATCGGCCTGATCGAGAACGGCGGCGGCGTGATTGGCCTGGAAGAGGCGGTTTGCGCCGTGACGATTCTGGAAGGTCCCGCATCCAGGCATGCGAGCAGGTAAAAATCATGAGCGCCACCGGGAATGAGACGACTGGGACGTTTCCGCTTGTCGATGCCGACACGGCCGACCCGCGCTTGAAACCCATTTTTGATCGCATGAGAGCTGGCGGTGCCGGGCCGCTGCACATCCATCGCACCATTGCCCACGCGCCGCAGGTGTATGAGGGTTTTGCGGCGCTCGCGACGGCGTTGCGGCAGCCGGGCGCCACCAGCCGAGGCGACCGCGAACTGGCGATCTTGCGAACGGTATATGCGAGGCAGGCACGCTACGAATACACCGAGCACCGGCGGATTGCCTTGGGTTGCGGCCTGACCCAGGCGCAGGTCGATGGCGTTGAAGACTGGCGGGGCCAATCCTGCTTCAGCCCCCGTCAACGCCTGATCCTGCAATTCACCGAAGAGACGCTGGACAACGGCAACGTCGACGATGCGACGTGGCGGATCGTTCGCGATCAATTCTCGTCGCAGGAGATCATCGAGCTTGCGATGGTGACCGCGTTTTACACCGCCGTCTCGCAGTTCACGCACACCGTAAGAGTCCAACCGGAGATCGCTGCCAGCAACTACGGCGTCGGTGACGGCTAGTTTGGGCGAAGTTTGCAATCACACGAACCCAAATCGAGGAGACGTTCGAATGAGGCGGTTTGCCTTTTTGCTGTTTGCGGGTGCGGCCTTGCTAGCGTCTCCGGCGCACGCCACCTGGCCGGAGCGGACCGTGACATTCATTGTCCCTGCCTCGGCAGGCACCGCTCTTGATGCGGCAGCGCGGATCGTCGCGGAAAGGCTTACGAGGATCTGGGGGCAACCTGTGATCATCGAAAACAAGGTTGGCGCCGGCGGGACCCTTGGCACCGAATACACGCGACGACTGCCGCCGGATGGTTACAGTCTGCTTTTTGCGGCGCCGACGCATTACATCAGCAAGTATTTGTACGCGAGCGCTACGTTCGATCCGGTGGCGGATTTCGAGCCTGTCGCGCGAACAGGCGTCGCGCACATGGTGTTACTCGTCAAGGCAGACTCCAAGTATCGATCGCTGGGAGACATCATTGATGCTGCAAAGGCCCATCCGGACCAGTTGACCTATTCTTCCGCGGGCGTTGGCACGTTTTCGCATCTGGCCGCTGTCATGCTCGAGAACCTGGCGGGCATCAAGCTGCGGCATATTCCATACAAGGATGCAGGCCTCGCTGTTACCGACGTCCTCGGGGGCCGGATTGATCTCACTTTCACGGCGGTTACAACCGCTGCCGGACAAGTTGGCCCTGATATGGCTCGCCCGATTGCGACGAGCGGCGAAAAGCGATCCAGGACCATGCCGGATGTCCCGACATTAGCCGAAAGCGGTATCCCGAAGTATGCCATCCTTTCCTGGAATGAGATCGTTGCAGCGAAAGGCGTTCCGGACACGATCCTCGAAAAGGTATCCAAGGACGTCGGCGAGGTATTGTCGAACGATGATACGATTACGCGTCTGGAGAAGGCCGGCGTCGAAGTCAATTACATTCCCTGGCAAGAACTCAGGAAGTCTGCACCTGCCGAAAACGAGAAGTGGCATCAGCTCGTCATCGATAGCGGGGCGCAGCAGCAGTAGCGCATAACAGGAAGCAACAATGAATCGGCTGGAAGCGAAGACCGCTGTTGTGACCGGTGCCGGGACACAGGGGGCGGGGATAGGCAACGGCAAGGCCTGCGCGATCGTCTATGCGAGAGAAGGCGCAAAGGTACTGGCCGTCGATATCGATTTCGAAGCCGCGCAGGAAACTGCCCGTCTCATTCGTTCGGAGGGCGGCGTTTGCGAGGCGTTCGCGGCTGATGTTTCGAAGTCAGCCGACTGCCAGAACGCCATCGAGGCCTGCGTCGAAAAGTTTGGCCGTGTCGACGTGCTTCACAACAACGTCGGCATCACCAATTCGGGCAACCCAGTCGAATACGGCGAAGATGATTGGGACCGGATGATGAATATCAATGTGAAGAGCATGTTTCTGACCGCAAAGCATGCCCTGCCTTACATGGAGCGACAGGGCTCCGGGTCCATCGTCAACATCGGCTCGATCAACGGGGTGCGGGCCATTCCGTTCCCGAAGACGGCCTATGCGGCATCCAAGGCCGCAGTGATCGGCCTGTCGCGCGAGATCGCGATTCAGTATGCGGCGAAGGGCATTCGCTGCAACGTCGTCCTGGTCGGGCTCGTCAGGACCCCGATCGTCGAAAACAACAATGTGAAGCTGTATGGCGGCAACATTGAGGAAATGTGGAGGATGCGCGACAGGATGTCGCCGACCGGGAAGCAGGGCGAGGCTTGGGACGTCGCGCATGCCTGCCTTTTTCTAGCTTCAGATGACTCCAAATACGTCAATGGAGTGGTGCTGCCCGTTGATGGCGGTTTAATCAACATGGTCAAGCTGTGACGCCGCTGTTACAGGTGTGGACCGGCTTCGAGTACGGCCAACTTTGCGGACCGCGCTTTCGCGAATAAGCATGCTTTCCGACGAATTTTTCCCTCCCCCGGTGGGGTTAGACCGAAATTCGTGGGCGGCCACGATCACCATCATCACTGCGGCAAACGCTCCAGTACGCGCGCGACCTGCGTCGCGCTCCAGACACCAGCGTCGCGGGCTGTCGGGATACCCTGCTCGTTCAATGCGGCTGCGATGGCCCTCAGGCTCGTTGCGCCAGCCGCTTGGATGCTGGCGATGGTTGGTGCCAGGTCAGCAGCCCTCGCCGCCGCGCGCGCCTCAATGGCCGCTACGGCCTTGGCGCGCGTCCTCGCCGTCGGGATGGTGCCGCGCCAGCCACCGAGTTTCACCTTTCTGCGCTTCGCCGCCGCCAGCGCGTCCTTGGTGCGCCTTGAGATCATCCCGGCCTCGAGTTCGGCGACCGCAACCATCTGCTGCAACAGGAAACGGCCCGTCGCGCCCTCGATTTGCGATGCACACCAGGGCATCGCGCGAGGTTCAAAGCAGAAAATTTTGGCGAGGGACTATGCGTCCGCTGGCACCCGCACGATTGGGGGGTACCAGGGGGCGACTCAGGACTAGCGGGTTCTCCGGATGTCGAGCCGACGATCCCAAGATCTGCCCAGGCGCACTTCGGCTCTTCTGAAGAAGCACGGCTACGGGCAGTGAACGGCCCTCGCAGTAGACAGGCACACGATCCATCGCAAGTTTCAAAACCTCTACGTTCTGAAATATTTCGATTGCCCTTGTGCCATCTCAGCTTTTAGATTCCAAAACTCAAGCTTTCATAATCGGGGCACGCAATGAAATTCGGATACGCCAGGGTCAGTTCGAACAGCCAGGACCACGCGGCCCAAGTCGAGGCACTACATGCCGCCGGATGCGACCGGATCTTCAGCGAGAAGGCCTCGGGCAAATCAACCAGCGGAAGGCCCGAGTTCGCCAAGCTGATGAAGGCGCTCAATCACGGTGATGTGGTGGCCGTCGTTAAATTGGACCGCCTGGCGCGCTCCAGCCGCGATCTGCAGAACATCCTGCATGACCTGCAGGAGATCGGCTGCGGCTTTGTCTCGCTCGGCGAGACCTGGTGCGATACCACGACCGACGTCGGCCGACTGGTCATGACCATCATGGGCGGCATTGCAGAGTTCGAACGCAGCCTGATTCGCAGGCGGTGTGAAGAAGGTATCCAGCGGGCAAAGCGGAAGGGCACCAAGTTCGGCCGCCCCAACGCGCTCGATCACAGTCAGCGCAGGCGAGTGGCTGAGCGGTACGCTGCCGGCGAGTCCATGGTCGAGCTGGCGCGCGATTACGAGTGCGGCGAGACCACGATTTGGCGGGCACTCCAATAGGACCTTTGGGGACGGTAGCTTCTGCGAGCCCCTGCGGCGGTCATGGAGCGGCCTGCTTTCTCAGCGCTCCGGGGGGAGACTCGGAGCCACCAAGAACGCCTCAGTGAGCCGCGTAGAGTCATCGCGACCCATTTCACCGGTAATCAGTCCATGATGCCGGCGGTTTGCGAAACTGTTTTGCGCGCTATTTACGCCGCGCTGGCTGAACAAGAGCGGCGGATGATTTCGGAACGTACCCGCCAGGCGCTCGCAGCGGCTCGTGAGCGCGGTGTTGTATTGGGGAACGCCAAGAGGCCTTGGTAAATAAAAACGAGTCAGTAGTCCGCGCTGAGTCATTGCGCCCCCTTCTCGAAGGCATGCCCGGCCTTTCCGCCCGTGCGATCGCCACCGAATTGACTTTGCGGTGCGTTCCTGCCGCCCGGGGCGCGGCATGGTCAGCCAAGACAGTGCTTAGAGTCTTGGGTCGGCTGCGGATGGGCACCCGGTAGCCCGTCCAGGGACTGATCGATCTTAGTCTACGATTCCCGCAGCGATCAGCCGCCGGTAAAGCTCGTTGCGGGCCTCGAATTGATCGCGGGATGATAGCTGATCGTCTGACATCACCTGCAGAACTTGCTTCACGAACCTACGGGTCATGAAAGCTTCACCAGGACGGACCTCGTCGAGCCAGCGCTGGACGGCCGCCCACGAGATGCCGGTCGCCTCCAGCACGGCGATGCCCTGACGATCCAGCGCATTCAACCACTCCGTCGTCGCAAGCCTCGCCTTCCGTTGTTTCCGAGCGAGCGCGATGCGGTCTGTCCGGTCACGGCTCCGCGTCACCGAAGCCGCCTGCCAAAGCTTCGGCCGCACCACCGGTACAAAGCGCCCACGTTCATCCCGGGTGATCGAATGCATAGCTCGCCTCCCTGATCCGGATACGCAATCGCGCAATCTTAGCGGTCAATTCGTCGTCGCTCATCAGACCGCGCGACGTCCGCACCCAAATCCACCGGCACGCATCGGAGATCGCCGGAAGTTCGCGGTCGAGGAGATCGAGCTGGAAGCCTCGCCGGGCTGCCCAGCCCCGACAAGTTGCCTCGTCGCTGGCGACCAGCATGATCGTCCTGCCAGGCTCGCGCGGATCGCGCCGCCAGAGAGCGCGCAGCCGGTTGCGTTCTGATCGGATCTCGGCGCGCTGGATGCGATCCATGTCTCCGGAAAGGTGTGCAGCCGCCAGCCGCGCCCGTTTAGCTACAGCGCTACCGCTGTGGCGGAAGCAGGTCGATCTGCCGCGCATCCTCGCCGCCTTGCAGGGCTCGCCCAATCGATTGAGAGCTATACAGCGCGGCATCTCGCGGTTCGGCCCATTGCAGAACCGAGCCCGACCGATCATGAAGTTGTGGCGCTGCGTTTCGGACTGAAATCCGAAGACGCGACCGGTTCGTGGATCTCGCAAACTCAAACTCATTACGCGCAACCTTTTTGCAGCGGTTAGTGAGCCAATTGTATCATGAGACGGCAGAACTGCAGGCGGCGCGGTGACCATTGTGGCTTTCCATATTTCCTGCCGCGAGGTGGCCTGCCCTCCCCGTCACTGAATAAAGCTGAACGACTGCGCAATCACTCTCGACGGACTCGCGCTCCTCGCAAGCGCAACACGATTCTTGTTACCTCACATGCTGTGACCTATTGAAGCCGATGCCGATATCGCCTGTGGCAACTATTCCCGGTGGCGCGACGCTCCGATGATCCAGCTCGGGGACGCGTGCCCAGTAGCAAGTCTAGTTCCCATCACATCGCCGCCAAGGGGCCTTACAATGGCCTGCACCCAATGCAGGAAGTTGCATTCGTCGAGATCGCTGAGAGTACGCGCGTTGACCCAGACCGCTGGTCCATTATCGTCTATCCAGTCGTCAAGATATTCCACGTCGAAATCGCGTTCCATGAGTTCGGCGGTCCCGCGGTTCAAATCGTTCGGGTCAATAAAAATCACTTGGGCGAGCATTTGTCTGAGCATGTTCTTGGCATCCTCGCCCGCGAGTCCGGCGGTTTCGATCGGCGCGTCGAGCGCCAGCCCAGCTCGTTCGACATGATTCCTCTAGTTTGCGGGGTTGCCCCGCTTTCAATCATCATTCTTCGGGTGGTCGTCGGCGCATCGGACCTAGAGGATGCCGGCGAGGACGACCTGGCTGCGCGCGTCGACAAACAGGGTGTGGGGAGGCGGCGGCTCATGCGGCCTGCTTCAGCGGTCATGGCCGTTCCCCTCTGCCAAATCGCCGGGCCGGGCCGGTGAGGGTGTCACCGTTGTCGCGGTCGCGCTTGGCGCGCGGCAGACGGTCATGGTTGCCCATCTGAATCCGGGCGTGGCGCTCGACCGTCTCGATTGGCACTAGCTTCCAGTAAAACCACATGAAGCCAGATGGCGGTGCCGGTGGCGACGGCGGAAGGCGGCGGCCCATGCTCAGCGCTCCCCCGCCACGAAGCCTCTCCAGAAACGCTCGCATGTCTCGTGGAGCCAGACGGTATGACCGCTGACCGAGACCATGCGCTCGGTGCCGTCGATCTCGCCCCCGCACTGGGCGCAGGTTCGATCGGCGGGAATGTCGTCGGGCTGGTCGTCCAAAGGGGCTTCGGCGGAATTGGGCTGCTGTTTTGCTCCGGCCCCCGAAAACCTCTCTTCAAACCCGGCACAGTCGGCACAACCAATGTTTTCAATGGGTTGGCTCGATTTTGAACCCGGCACAGACGGGTCTTGTGCCGGGTTGGATTCCAGCGAAAATTCTTTTGTTTTCAACGTTGTGCCGGGTGTGCCGGGTTCAGAAGCCGGATTCCGGGCTCCGGAAATATCGGACACGGTCTCGCTCTCGCTCGCGAGTGGGAGATAGCGCGTGAAGGCGTCCTCGAACCAAGATCGCAAGTAGCCCTTGCAGGTCTTTTCGGCCTCTTTCGGAATCCGGGCGTTCCCCGACCTGATGCCGTAGGGCTTGAGCAGCCGGGTCACCTGCGCGGCGGTGATCGGCTTGTCGTTGCGTCCGTAGGTGCCCCAATGGCTGTCCGGGATGTCGATCAGTTCCTTCACCAGTTGAGCGGTGGTGATCCGGTCCTTGTCGACCTGGGCGAGAACCAGCCGGCCATCCCTCATCTCGTCGAAGATGAAGCGGATCGCCGTGAGGAGCTGGATCCCGGTCGACGGATCGGCGGCGATCTGCTTCCGCTCGATCTCGGTCGCGGCGTCCCAGCCGGCCTGCTTCATGTCCATCGCTTCCGCGATCGCCAGCAGCGGCCGCCAGTTGGCCCGGCGGCGATTGTGGAAGTCCTGCGGCATCTCGGGCTGCCGCACCGTCAGACCCTCGGCGTTGTCCATCACCCAGCGCAAGACTTGCCGCCGCAGGCGCTTGAATGTCTCATGGTCGAGATGGTCGAAGTCCGCGATCCATTCGCCGGCGAGCTTCGGCTTCATATCGATCGCAAGCGAGCGGCTCAGCGTCGTGTCGGGCAGCTTGTCGCCCTTCATCCCAAGCACCTTGGGAGCGAAGGTCGAGAACGATTCCGGCTCGTGGGTGTCGTGATGGCAACGAATGACCGTCTGGCCGCGCGTCCATCCCGAATTGACGACGCTGCGCAGATCGGCGTTGTCAGTCAGGACGTCGTCACCCTCGTCGATCACGAACGTCGGCGCCCATTTGGCGATCGAACGGAACAGCGCGGCTCCTGAGATCTCCACGCTGTTGAGCGCCCGGCGGACCAGGAAGGTGATGATGCCGAGCAGCGTTGTCTTGCCGGAATCCTTTTCGGCCGAGCGCGCCAGCAGGATCGGGCTATGGGTGGCGAACCGCTCGTACTCGTGCAGCCACGAATAGACCACCCACAACGTCACGCAGGTCACCTGCGACTCGCTCAGGATCACATAACGGCGGATGCATTCGGACAGCGCGCGAAACAGGGTCTTGCCGTCAACAGCCTCGTCCCACGGCAGCACCTGCCAATGGTCATGAAGCATCTCCATCTCGTCGACCTTCTTTTCGGCGCGCGCGTCTTTGACGAAGCGGTCGAGGTCGCCCGTGCTGATGCCGAGCCTCACGGCCGCGCGCTTGCGGCGCTTGGCGTAGTCGAGTGCTGACAGGCCTGCGAGCTCGACCAGCAGCGCCTCGTCCTCGGGCGTCGCGGCTGCGATCGGCTTGTCATCGTCCGGCTGCCATTCCGGCGCGGCCTTGATGGCCTCGAACAATTTGGCCCCGACGACGTCGTGCTTCAGCCAGTTGGTGACGTCGTATCCGTCGCCGCGGCCTGGGTATAAATCGACGATCTTTATCGATGCCGCCACGCCATAAAGCGCCTTCGCGACCTTGCGGCCATGCTTGCGGCCAACCTCGTCGGCATCAGGCAGGACGACGACATGCCGGCCCTTGAAGTAATCGGTCAGCTCTGGCGGCCACTTGGCGCCGGCACCTTCGCTCGCGGTAGTCGCCACCACGGCACATTGCTTGACGAGATTATCGACGTCCTGCTCGCCCTCGCAAAAATACACCCTGGCCGTTGCTGGCGATGCGAGCAGCTCCGGCAGCCGGTACGGGATCTTCGGCCCGGCCGGCTTGCCCAATATCCACTGGCCGCCCTCCAGGTGAAGTTGCGGAAACTGCTTCTTGCCGGCGCCGTCGAGATGTTTCCTGACAAGCAAATACGGCTCGCTATTCGCGTCGCGGTAGAGGTATTCGGCGAGCGGCGGCGACCATTTGCCATTTGCATTGCAGTTGGCCTTTTTCTTCTTCGCCTCGAACGGCGGCAGCCCCAGCCTGTCGCGGACATAGTCCCGACACGCGATCGCGTCGTCGCCGGCGAAGCTGTTGACCACGAAACCATGCGGCGCGTTCGCATCGAGCAGCACGCTCAGAGACCGGTCGGTGACGCCATGGTGTGGTCCCGGCGCACAAACCTGGTTGCCGCGAACCTCGCCGCCGAGCAATTCGGCGATCCTGGCGATGGAGGGCAAACCGGTGGTGGTCGTGGTCATCGGCGATCCTGATTAAAAGACGAATAGGATCTTGAGGGCGTCGGGAGCACGAAGCCCCCGCGCCGCTGTCTTGCAGAAAGTTAGAACGCGGCGGCATCGTCGTTCATGTCATTCTTTGGCGGCGGCGGCTTCGGCACCGGCGTGCGCGCCGCGAGCGGCTTTGGCGGGCTGATCGGCTTCACCACGACGCTTTCGATCTGATCGCCGTCGTACTTGGTGGGGCCGATTGAAAGCTCGATGCTGCAGCCGACCCAGTCCCGGCTGTCCTCCCCGTAGGCCTTGATGAGCGTGCGAACGTTTGTCTTGTTGAGCGTAAGTTGATCGCCGCTTTTGAAGGTCGCGACCGGTTTGTCGTACTTGCCGGGCGCCACCGAAACGACGACTTCCTCTCGCGGTCCGGCGCGCAGGCTTTCGACGGTGATGAACGAAGATCCTGCAAACTCTCTCATATCCATTTGTCTTCTCCTTGATCTTGTCGGCACGTTTCGATTGAGATCCCGCGCGCCCGGTGCCGACGAGCACGCGGGATCTGGTTGCGTTTAAAGTGCGGGCTCGATCGCAGCCTCGAACAGCTCGGTCGGGCCGATTGCGCGGGCGAACGCGATGCGATCGTCCGGCGTGGCGCTCTTGAAGGCCTCGACGAGCTTGACGTGGCCGCGGACCTTGTCGGCGGCACGCGACAGTGACTCCCGGCCCTGCAGCACATCGGCCGCCAGGTTCTCATCGCCGTTCTGCAGGAGGATCAGCGCGGCGCGGACTGCGTCGCGGGAGGTGCCGGTCGCGGCGGCCGCCTTGACGGCCGTGTCGATGCCGAGCACGCCCTCAAGCAGGAGGTACGCGGCGACGAAGACCTGCAAGGAGGGGTTACGTTTGGGGGACCGCCCGCAATGGAGATGGACGCGGTCATTGACATAGGTCGATATCGTATTCATCTTTCTTTCGCTTTCTGCCCTTGGCCGGGCGGTTAGGTTCGTCTTGCTGAGACAAAGAAAAACGGCGCGGCCATTGGCTGCGCCGTTTTCCTTTAGGCGGCCGTTGGGGGCTCCGTGGCGCGCTGGGCCGCCAAAGTCAGCACGCTGGTTCTGGTGATGCGGGCGGTTTTGGTGCCGAGCTTGACCTTCTCGAGAAGGTTCTGGTCGACGAGGTTGTAGATCTGGCGCTCGCAAACGCCGAGTTCACGAGCGGCTTCGCGGTATCGAAGCAGGGTCGGAAGGGGTTCGTTGCTGCTGTGCACGACGCTCTCCTGTGTTCTTTCACGAACACGGATGCATGGCACAGCAAGGAAGTCGACCATCCAATCGTTACACTAAGGCCTGACTTTTGAATTCGTGCCACCCGCTTCGAGTGCAACGAATTACCCCGAGCCGGCTCGGGAAAAAGTCAAAAACGTCCTGCAGCAGAGCGACAATTGAATTCGTGACACCCGCGATGGTCGCAGCGAATGGATGTCACGAACAGATGTCACAAATTATTTTTTTGATTTCTTCGCACCGGGCTTTGCGCGCTTTGTCAGGCCCGCCAACTGGCGCGCGGCAGGCCATACACGGAACTGATAGCTGCGCCCGCTGATTCCGAATCGGGAGATAAATTCACCTTTGCAGTCGTCGCGCTTCATTGTCGTCAGGTCCGGCATTTCCGCGAGCGATGTAGTCGCCAGGGCTTCGCTAATCGCCATGGCTTCGCCAGTCTCCAGGGCTTCGTAATCCGCAATGCGTGCCACCAGCCAGTCGCCTAGGGGCATGTTGCGGTTGGATTCCCAAGCGTCGCTCAGGGCGCGAAGTAAAAACGGCTTTGAGGTGTACGATAATAGGGTCATTGTCGGCACCCCTTACGTGTCGATGATGATCAGGCTCCGCCCGGGTGATGACCGGGCGGAGCCATCCTGCTTTCAAGCGGCGGATTTTATCACTTCAGCGCCGTGCACGATAGTGCGACCACCGCAGAAGTCGGCCCAGGCAGCCATCAGGCGCCGGCGCTTGTCGAGATAGGACCCCCGGTGGTAGGCCGCGTCCTGTTCGTCCTGCGCGTGAGCCAGGCATGAATCGATAATTTTTTCTTCGTAGTCGGTGGTTTCCAACGCCCATGTATTGAAAGTGGCGCGCATGCCATGCGTCGTTGCGATCCCGGCATAGCCCATGTTCTGCAACAGATATCGAAGTGTTGAGGCGTTGATCACGGTGCCGCGCTTGGAGCCGGGGAAAACGAAATCCGTTTTCGGGTCGCGGAAGCGCCGCATTTCTGCGAGCAGCAGCACGGCCGGATCGGAGAGAGGAACAACATGCGGCTTACCCATCTTAGTGTCCGGGATGGTCCAAAACTGGCCGCACATATCAACGTGCGACCATTGCATCGGCACCGAGTGGTCCTTGCCGCCGCCGCAGATGTCGGCAATTCGCACGGCCGTCAGCATCACGAACTCGAGCGCCTTGGCATTGACGCCGTTCTCGGTGCGCAAGGTTGTGAGGAAGTCGGGAGCCTGGTCGTACGGCAATGAGGGATAGTGTTTGACGTCGCGTTTTTTGAAAGACAGCGAGAATTTCAGCCGTTTGACTTCAGCCGGATTGTTTTCGTCTCTACGCACCCCCTCGGCGATGGACCAGTTGATCGTGTCCTCAAGATGCTTACGAATACGGTTCGCGGTCGGCCGCATGCCCGTCCAGATCGGAACGAGGACTTGCTTGATCTCGGCAAGTCCGATGTCGGCGATCGGCAGATTGCCGATGATTGGCTCGACGTAGGTTTTGAGCCGCGCCCTGATCTGCTTGCCGTACCTTTTGGTTTTGAATTCTTTCTCCTGCACGGCGACGCAGGCTTCGGCTGCTTCCATCACCGTCAACGATGAAGCTGCGATCTGCCGCATCGAGCCCCGCGCGATGATCGGGTCGATGTTGTTGTCCCGGAGTTTGCGCGCGTCGTCGCGCTTGATGCGGGCTTCCTTGAGGCTCACCTTCGGATAAGAGCCGAGCCCCATGGTGCGGAGCTTGCCGCGAATGCGGAAGCGATACTCCCACGATTTATATCCGAGCTTCGTGATGTGCAGGTATAGACCACCGCTGTCGCTATAGCGGCCGCGTTTCCTTTTGGCCTTGATCGCCTTGTCGCTCAGTCTGTCCTTTCCTCGCATCACTGTTGCTCCATCGGGCGAGGCAGGATGAGACCTTACCTGTCGTTTTACCCACCAAAATACGATTGCTGGGAGATACATCGCCCTTGGGTGTGTTTCAAGACCATGCAGAACAACAGTCTGACGTATCAGCATTTTTCTCGCTTGATTGCAGCGTCTTTCCGAACCCTGCATCATTCGCGCGCGTTACCCGCGGTCTCGTGTGCAAGATAGTGATAGATGCGCACACGAGCATACAGGTACAGCCGGAGCACGCCGGCATTCCCTGCGCAATGGTTTGACGGCTTATGCCGAGCTCTCCCTGGAGACGAATTCCTTTTGCCTCCATCACTGCCGGCTTGATGGCGGATCGATCCGGTCGGATCCGATTCGCCACCGACAGCTTGACATCAGCCACGGATGCCAGAACCACACGGTTTTGCCGTACGCTTCAGCGCCGGTCATCTTGCGCGCCGTGTTCGCTCACGGATAACCGCCCTGCGAACACGCTTCGCGCCTGACGCTGCCTGCGTCCACTGCATCCCGTCCCGCGTTCGTGACGACGCGCGATCCGCCCCTCTTGTCGAGACGGGACGGCACGGCACGGCACGGCACGGCACGGCACGGAAATAACCGCTGATTTGGGTCGGTTGGAAAGTGGAATATTTTTGCGCGAGGGGCTGGACAGGTTTTAGGTGATTTGCCCGTCAGGTTGATTTGTCGCAGGCTGCCGCCTGAGATTGTGCTTGCGCGAGCAGCAAATCAGTTCGCAGAGAACCAAATCGTAGCCCGCATGAGCGCGAGCGATATGCGGGTCTTCTCTCAATACTGAACGGCGATCAGGCCTGCCGAGGCCAGCAATCATTCTTAGTTTCCCGAAACCAGCTTTAATCCGATCACGCCTGCCAAGATGAGACCAATGCAGAGCATCCTCATCGGCGCGGCAGAGTCGCCCAGCACCACAATTCCCAGAATCGCGGTGCCCGCCGCGCCGATACCCGTCCAGACGGCGTAGCCCGTCCCTACTGGCAGTGTGCGCAGTGAGAGTGAGAGAAGGAAGACACTCGATAGGCCACTGACGAATGTAAACAGTCCGGGTATCAAGCGTGTGAAGCCTTCAGACCACTTCATGCAGAAGGCGAATGCGATTTCGAGAATGCCGGCGATGCCGAGTAGTGCCCATGCCATGTGACAGATCCATTCGTTGGCCAAGCCTGACGGCCGGGCGAGGTTTGTTGGTAGCTCTATTGTCGGGCAGAAGAACCGCGTCGGAGACGATCCGCTCACGAACGTGCAGGCCGGAAAAGCTTGAAAGCCGGCCACGCTTCAAAGCGAGCGCTCACAATGGAAATTTCCATGCGCGAAGCGCTCGCTTATGGGTATTTCAAGCTTTGGCCGCAGCAGCGGGTGTCGAACGGAACGTGATTCCAAATCGATTGAAGGCGTTCATCAAGCCGATCGCATAGGTGAGATCGGTGAGTTCCTTATCGGAGAACTCGGCAGCAGCGGCTTCATAGTCGGCATCGGGAACGCCGGTTTCAGCAACGCGCGTTACGGTTTCGGCCCAAGCGAGCGCGATGCCTTCGCGGGCACTGAATACTTCACCCGCTTCGCGCCACACCGGTACCAGTACGAGCTTGTCGACCGCAACGCCGAGCTTGAGCAGATCGCGGGAATGCATGTCGATGCAGTATGCGCAGCCGTTTATTTGCGAAACCCGCAAATACACCAGATAGATCAGTTCTTTTGAAAGGCCGGATTTCAGGAGATAGACGTACACTCCTCCGAAAGCCTTGTAACCTTCAGGCGAAATCTTGGCGTAGTCGATGCGATGGCTCATGACGAATCCTTATGTTTGCTGGTTGACGGATTCCATCGTGCTGCATCTTGGCCTATCCTAGAAGGTCCATGGTTGGTCTTGCGTACTAGACCATGATCTTTCCTTTTCCGCTAAAAGTGCGCGCCGCCCAACGAGGTGTCGCGACGACGGTCATATCAGCCTCAAGATACGCCTTCCGAGATTCTCGGCGGTGCGCTGGGAGCTAACATTCGTGAAACTGAGAAGCAGGGCCGGTGCCCCATCAGTGCCCTTCGTCCAATCCGTCAATGCTTCCGCGTACAGGCCCTCTTGTCGCATGCGCGCAACAAGCCGACGATCGGACCGTCGGCCTTGCAGCCGCAAGATCAGGTGCATTCCGCCCGGCTGTGAATCAATTCGCAGCTGTTTCCCCAGCACGGCTTCCAGGCCTGCCGCTGTCGCTTCCCGACGCTCGGCGTAGAGCTTCCGCATCCGCTGGATATGCCGTGCGAAGTGCCCTTCGGTAATGAAGGCCGTGACGATGGCTTGCGTAAGCTCGGGACTGCCGCCCGCAAGCGCTTGAGTGACCTCCTCAAACCGCTCGACCTGCGATTCCGGCACGACAAGATATGCAAGCCGAAGGCTCGGAAACAGTACCTTGCTGAAGGTGCCGGCGTAGAGCACCCGCCCGTCACGATCCAGACTCTTCAACGCAGGCAAGGGGCGGCTGACATAACGGTACTCGCCGTCGTAATCATCCTCAACAATCCAGGCATTATTTCGCGCAGCCCAGTCCAGCAGCGCCAGACGGCGGGGCAATGAAAGGGACACGCACAGCGGACTCTGATGCGCGGGCGTGACTACAGCCGCGCGCGCCCGCGGCGCCAGCCCGACTCCGTCAGAAACGACCATACCCTCCCGGTCCACCGGCACCGAGACGGCTGTAATCTTCATATGCTCCCACACTTCTCGCGTCGGCGGATAGCCGGGGTTTTCGAGCCAAACGCGGTCTCCTGCCTTCAACAAGGCATGACCAATCAACTCGATGGTGTGGCGATATCCCGAGGTCACGAATATCTGGGATGAGGAGCAGTCAATCCCACGCGAAACCTGCAGATAAGCGGCGATCTCGGCACGCAATGCCGGCAAGCCATATACAGAGGGATGAATCATGTCCGACGGCTGCATGGCCCGCACGCACCGCGCGCCCAGGCGTGCCCAGATCTTTCGGGGAAACATATCCAGGGCAGGCAACCCCATCTGGAACGGCAAAATCGAGTCCGGGCGAAAACTGGGCACAGCAATGCTGCTGTTGGACTTCGGCACCGGGATCGCAACCGGCATTCGCGGCTCGAGGTCCGGCGTCACGACGGTCCCGGCCTGACCGCGGGCTTGAATGTATCCCTCAGCAGACAACAAGGAATAGGCCGCTTCGATCGTGCCCCTCGCCAAACCTAATTCCTTGGTCAGCGCACGCGCCGAGGGAATGCGGTCACCTGGCTTCAATAATCCGCTGGCAATGGCGCCGCGAAACCGACGGTAGATCTGGCGATAGAAAGGTTCGGCCGCAGTTGGATCCAACGGCGAAATCTTGCTGGCCTTTGTCGTGACGGTCATGGACTAGCCAACTCTGCAGGGGAACGGGAAATGATTATACCATAACGCCCCACAGCGGCGCCTGCATGAAAATCATGGACCAGTTTGAATTTCCAATCATGGATCTTGGGTGCAGGTCATGAGGCTTCTAGATGATTGCTTGTCGTGACGTTCAGACTTCGGGCGTCGGGAGCAGCATTTTGGAACGGACCTGAAAATGAGTGGGATGATGAAAATTCTGCATGTTGCCTGCAGCCCTCGCGGGCAAGCCTCCGAGAGTGACAGGCTCTCTCAAAAAATCCTCGGCCTTTTGCTGAAGCGCGAACCGGCGGCAGTATTGGTAAATCGGGTGATTGGCGGAAGCGCGCTATCGCATATCGATGAAAGCTACGCGACCGCCCTTGGAGCGACACAACAGTCGCTCGCGGAAATATTTCCGGAGGGCTCCATGTCCCGATCCGAAGAGCTCATTGAGGAGCTGGAGAGTTCGGATTTCGTCGTCATTGGAACTCCGATGCATAACTTCACCGTGCCCTCTGCGCTGAAGGCGTGGATAGATCATGTCGTTCGAGTCCGCCGAACGTTCAATGTGACCGCCGACGGAAAAGTAGGCGCATTGCGCGATCGTCCAGTCTTTGTCGCCGTGTCTTCGGGCGGAAGATATTCCGGAAAGCACGCGCGTCAGCCGGATTTTCTTACTCCGTATCTAAAAGCCATCCTGGGTACCATCGGATTGCATGATCTGACTTTCTTCTCCGTTGAAGGATCAGCCCTTGGTCAGGATGCATTGGCTGAAGCCAGAGCCAAAACAGATCGAGCGCTGCAGGAGCATTTTTCCGCGTTTCGCCCCTCATCCCGGAGTGCTGATGAATGGGCCTGCGCGTGAAGCGCCAACGGCGTCACCGTGTCGATCCAAAGGAGAATATCATGACTATCGTCAAAGCGGCAGCAGTACAGATTAGTCCCGTGCTCTACAGCCGGGAAGGAACGGTGCGGAAAGTCGTCCAGAAAATCCTGGAGCTCGGCAAGTTGGGAGTCCAATTCGCGACCTTCCCGGAGACGGTGGTGCCGTACTATCCATATTTTTCCTTCGTGCAGACCCCTTTTGAGATCCGAACCGGCAAGGAGCACCTCAGGTTGCTCGATCAAGCCGTAACCGTACCCTCGCCTGCCACACAAGCCATCGGCGAAGCCGCGAGGCAGGCAAAAATGGTGGTGTCCATCGGCGTCAACGAGCGCGACGGCAGCACACTCTATAACACGCAATTGTTGTTCGACGCAGATGGCGCCTTGATCCAGCGTCGCCGCAAGATCAGCCCGACTTTTCACGAGCGTATGATCTGGGGCCAGGGCGACGCCTCCGGGCTGCGAGCGGTCGACAGCGCGGTCGGCCGCATCGGCCAGCTGGCATGCTGGGAACACTACAATCCGCTGGCCCGCTACGCGCTGATGGCCGACGGCGAACAGATCCATTCGGCGATGTATCCCGGCTCGTTTGCAGGTGACCGTTTCGCCGAGCAAACGCAGGTCAATATTCGCCAGCACGCCCTTGAGGCCGGCTGCTTCGTCGTCAACGCGACGGCATGGCTGGATGCTGAACAGCAAGCTCAGATCATGAAAGACACCGGGTGCAGCATTGGACCGATCTCCGGCGGTTGCTTCACCGCAATCGTCTCTCCCGAAGGTGAATTGATCGGCGAGCCGATTCGTTTCGGCGAAGGCACAGTGATCGCCGATCTCGATTTCGCAGCGATCGACCGGCGCAAGCAATTGATGGATTCGCGGGGCCACTACAGCCGGCCGGAACTGCTCAGCCTGGCCATCGACCGCAGGCCGGCGGCCCATCTCCACGAGCGGGCTGCGCATATCTTGCCGACGATCGCCGAACCCGTCAGCGAAGACAGCTCGTCTGGCATTGCAGCGTATCGAGCGAATGCTCGCACTTCGACGCAACGCGGCGCCGGTAGACGATGATGTCTTGGCATCGTCTTCCATCAGCGATCTAAAGAACAAAACGCTTGACGAACTTCCCGTCATTCAGAGATTTTCGCAAGATCACTGAAGCGGTACGAACAGGCTCTGCGCACGGCAACGCCCGCGCTCAGTGAACAGAAGCAATGATCCATCCAGATGTCATCACCAGGTCCGGACAGTTGCGCTCTCCCGGCGCATAAGTCTGAGCTTTGAGCGAGCGGCTCACGATGCTGCTTTTGTGGGCAGAACGGGCGGTCCGTTGAGCCACCGACATCAGCTTTGCGCCATCACGGAACCTCGATACGGATGTGACCAAGTTCACATGGAACGCTCGAGTTCTGGCGCAGTGTAATGGCGTTTTGGATGTCCGTTGAGGTCCGGATGCACTGCACGAATTGCGCAGCCGAAGTCCCGGAGCAAAGGAAATTCTGTGGGCAATGCGGAGCGGCGGTCGTGCGGCTCTGTGTGGCCTGCGGCTCGGCAAACCCTGCTCTGAACAGATTTTGCGGCGACTGTGGAATCAAATTGCGCGTTGATTTTCCCGCGGTGGCGCCGGCGGCACCGGACACGCGCCCGATCGAGCGCCGGCAGCTTACGGTGCTGTTTTGCGACCTGGTCGGATCGACGGCGCTTTCCGCGCGGCTCGATCCCGAAGACTTCAGCGCAATCATCGCCGGCTACCGGCGCTGCATAACTGAAACCGTCGCCGGCTTCGACGGCTTTGTCGCACGGCATCATGGCGACGGCGCGGTGATCTATTTTGGCTATCCTCACGCGCACGAAGACGACGCGGAGCGCGCCGTTCAAGCCAGCCTCGCATTGGTGCAGGCGGTCGCCGCCCTGCCCACGAAAGAAAAATTGAGCGCGCGTGTCGGTGTTGCGACGGGCGTAGCACTTGTCGGCGACATGTCGGACAGCGCGATTTCCGAGGAGCACGGCATCCTCGGCGATACCCCGAATCTTGCCGCCCGGCTGCAATCGCTCGCACAGCCCGGCGGCGTCATCATCTCGGGTCGCACAAAGGCGATCGCGGGACCGCAATTCGAGTATCTCGATCTCGGTAAAGTCGAGATCAACGGATTCGCAAAACCGGTCGCCGCCTGGCAAGTCGCAGGCAAGACAGCCGTGAGCAGCCGATCGCACGCTCTCCAAAGCAGCGATTTGCTGCCGCTGATCGGTCGTGACCAGGAAATGGAGTTGCTGCTGCGCCAATGGGAGCGGGCCAGGAGCGGCGAAGGTCAGGTCGTGCTGCTTTCCGGTGAAGCGGGAATCGGCAAATCACGACTCACCGTCGCGCTGCTGGAACAGCTTGCGCGTGAGCCGCACATACGCCTGCGTTGCTTCTGCTCGCCACAGCATACCGACAGCATGCTCTATCCGGTCATCGGCGAAATGCTGCGCGCCGCCCGCTTTGCTCACAATGACAGCCAGCAAGTGAAAATGGACAAGCTTGACGCGCTGCTGGCGCAAAGCTTGACGCCGCCCCAGGACGCGGCGCTGTTTGCCGAAATGCTGTCGCTGCCAAACGACGGACGCTACCCTCCGGTTGAAGTCGAGCCGCAACTCCGTCGTCAGAAAACCCTGAAAGCGCTTGGTTCGCAAATCGAGGCGCTGGCGCGGATCAATCCCGTGCTGGTGATTTTCGAAGATGCGCATTGGGCCGATCCGACCAGCCTCGAATTGTTCGCCCAGACGGTGGACCTGGCCGCGAGCCACCGGCTCTTGATACTGGTTACTTTCAGGCCGGAATTCAGCCCGCCCTCGATTGGACGGCCGCATGTGACGGAGCTGCCCCTGCATCGGCTGGCGCCGTGCGACGTCGATTTCCTGATCGAGCGGGTCGTCGGCAACCGGTCGTTGCCGGCGGGCATCCGCCAGGACATCATCGAGCGCACCGACGGCATTCCGCTGTTCGCCGAGGAGATGACCAAGGCGGTGCTGGACGCGGAGGGGGAGAGTGACGCGCAGCGCGTCTGCGCAGGGGCGCCGATGCCCGCCGTGGCGGTTCCGGCAAGCCTGCAGGCTTCGCTGATGTCGCGGCTCGATCGGCTCGGGCCGGCAAAGAACGTGGCGCAGATCGGCGCGGCGATCGGCCGGCAATTTCCTCACATGTTGCTGGCAGCCCTCGTGCGAAAGCCGAAGGAAGAGTTGAACGCCGACCTCGACCGGCTCATCGCGGCGGGCTTGCTGTTTCGACACGGTACTCCACCGCATACGAACTACCTGTTCAAGCATGCACTGGTGCAGGACGTAGCCTACAGTACGCTGCTGCGCGAGCCCAGGCGCGCACTGCATGCGCGCATCGCCAAAACCCTCGAAAGCCAGTTCCCGGAAATCGCCGAGAGCCAGCCCGAGCTGCTGGCGCGTCACTACACAAAGGCCGACCTGATCGAGAAGTCGGCGCGCCTGTGGGGAAAGGCAGGGCAGCGTTCACAGGAGCGTTCGGCGCTGGCCGAAGCCGCGGAACAACTCAGCCAGGCCCTGGCGCAAATCGCAACCTTGCCCTCGACCGCCGACCTGCGGCGCGAGCAGATCATTTTGCACGTCGCGCTCCTGAACACGCTGATGCATGTCAAAGGATACGGCGCGCCCGAAACCAAGGCCGCCGTCGCTCAGGTGAGAGCCTTGATCGAGCAGGCGGAACGGCTCGGAGAAACTCCGGATGACCCTTCGTTGCTGCTGTCGGCTCTTTTTGGCCAGTGGATCGTCAATTTCATAAACTTCAATGGCGACGTTGCGCGAGAGCTCGCAGCGCGATTTCTGGCGCTTGGCGAAAAGGGGGGAGCGGCGGTACCGCTCATGATTGGACACCGCACCATGGCGAGTACGCTCGCGTTTACCGGGGACCTCGTCGACGCCAAGGCGCACTACAATGAAGCCCTCGCCCTTTACCGCCCGGCCGAGCACCGGCGATTGATGACGCGATTTGGCCAGGACCTCCGGGTAACGTGCCTGGCCTTTCGTTCGATGGCCTCGTGGCTGCTCGGTTATCCTGACGCCGCGCTCAACGACGCCGAGTGCGCACTGACGGAAGCGCGCCAGATCGACCATGCTGCGACGTTGATGTTTACGCTGAATTTCCCGATTCTCATCAATACCTATTGCGGGAATTACCACGCGGCCAGCGAGCGCATCAAAGAGCTGGTCGTGCTGGCCGAGGAGAAGGGTGCCCCGTTCCGAAAAGCGGAAGGCGTGTTACGGCGAGGCTATATCCTGACCCTCACCGGAGCCGCGAACGCCGTTGAGATCGTCACGGCGGGTATCGATTTATGGCGGTCCGCCGGATCGACGATATTTACACCGGAGCACGCGTTCATGCTGGCCACCGCCCATGCAGATTCGGGCCAGTTCGAGGCTGCCTGGCGCTGCATCGGCGAGGCAATGACGGTGATGCAAGCAACCAGGGAAAGGTGGTGCGAAGCCGAGGCCCATCGCGTTGCCGGAGAAATCGCGCTGCAGTCGCCGCAGCGGGACGAGGCGAAAGCGCAGGCGCATTTCCAGCACTCCCTGACCATTGCGCGAGCACAGCAGGCAAAGTCGTGGGAATTGCGCGCGGCCATGAGCCTGGCGCGGCTGTTCAGCGATCAGGGCAAACGGCAAGCCGCACGGGACCTTCTCGCCCCGGTCTACGATTGGTTCACCGAAGGTTTTGACACCAGCGATCTTCGAAAGGCCAAGGCGTTGCTCGGCGAGCTTCGTTGACAATGCCATCCGACGACGGGGTTCCGGTCCTCGGCGGAGAGCGGAGGCGCGGACGTAAGAAACGGGCTTTCCGAACTCCGCTCATGATTCTGAACGGACAACGCGGGTGCTTATGCTGTATGGTTCGGCATTCACATCAGCGGGATGTCTGCCTTGAAGGTTGAGGTCATGCACAAGACTGGATCGTTATTCCGATCATTACTCCTCCCGGCTATCGCTGCCGTTCTTTTCATTTCGCAGGTACGGGCGCAACCGGTTGCGGCCGAAACGCCGCAGACCATTTTGTCGGCTCAGATTCGCACGCAGGGGTTCACCTGTGACAAGGCGCTCAGTGCCAGCAGGGACAACAAGCGCTCCCGGCCGGACCGCCCTGTCTGGGTCCTCAAATGCAGCAACGCGACATACCGCGTTAGTCGCATTCCCGACATGGCGGCGAAGGTCGAACCGCTGCCGTGAGCGAATGACCTTCGCGCCAAGCAGGCGTCGTCGGATATCCGCCGCTTGCGGCCACCTCTGCCCGCAAGCGGCGCAGGGTAGGCAAAGCGCAGCGTGCCTCAACACCGCGCCGCCGGTTTAGATTTGATTCATCGTAATTGTTAGAATTCGATTCAAATTTTCCGTTCATGGTTGCCGCGCAGCGGCACGTTTGATCGGAAATCATTGGCATGGCGATCCCGGGTGGAGCGCTTCGTTTTCAGGAATGCGAACAAGCTGGCGGGCGGCCGCATGCCGCCGGCCTGAAATCGTTCGGCCCGAAACTTCTGACCGTCTGCGTCATTTTGTGTTCGCTGTCATTTGCCGGATGCGCGCGCGATCCGGCGCAACGTGAAGTCAGTCCGGCGCTGCACGAGGGCAAGGCACCTCCGACCCGGGCTCGCGTGCGCGCCCGTCGATACAGCGAACCAGTTCGATATGCCGAACCCAAAATCCGGCGGCCGGACCTGGCGCTGCTATCGCCGCAACCCGTTCCCGATTGCGAGTTCAAACGATCCGACCTCAAGACCGTCGATCCGGATGAATGGGCCCGCCTGAAGGTCGAGTACGAACGACAGTGCTACCTGGATGCGGAGAAAATCGCACGCGATCGCCTCGCTTTGCTGCAGGCATCCAGCACATGCGAAATCGAGCCGGTTCGGCAACGAAAGCCGGCCCGTTAGCATTCTAGGCCATCGCCGCAAGCCAAAGTATTCTCGGGGGCACGTGCCGGTGGCACGCCTATTCGCCCACGACTTCGGCGCGCATTTCGGGAACTTTGTGTAATACTGGTTGATAGACACCCACCAAGACTTGTGTTTTCTTGATGGAACCGGCCGGGAAACCCCCTCGATTTAGTCGTTGTTTTGCCATTCTGCCGGTATCCTATTCCTTTCAAGCTTTTTTCAGGTGGCGTTTTAACGCGACAGCGTGTGTTTTGACCGCTGATTAATTTCCCAAGAAGTACCAGTGCGGGGGGACTGGTGGGAAATATCGGTATTTGAGTGGGCTGCCATGAAAACTCTCTACGATTTGCTCGAGGCACTCCCGGACGATGACGCCGATGGCCTGCGGGCTGCGTTCCGCAAGGCAGCCAAGGCGAACCATCCCGATTTCAATCCCGGCAACCCGGAAGCTTCGGAAAGATTCAGGCGTATTGTTCGCGCCAACGCCATCCTGAGCGATGAGCAGCAGCGCGCGGCCTATGACCGGCTGCTCGAAATCGCCAAGCGGCAGCAAGGCCCGCAGCCCAAGCGCGGCTCCCCCAGCATAATCCGCCGTTTGGCTGCTGACGCCATCGCAAGCGCCGCTGTCTCCGTCGTGCTCGTCGGGGGTTATTTCGCATACATATCTGCCGACAGGCTGCCGCTCGCTTCGGCGCAGGTCCTTGAAATAGCCAAGGGCGAACCAGCGCAGGCTATCGCCGCCAAACCGGCCGAAATCTCCGACACACACAGTCATGCCGGGCAAAGCGTCAGGCCTGAAAGTATCGAAGCGAGCAATGCACAGTCCGACGTCAACCCGAGGGCCGAGCCGGCAAAGCCGGACAATATTGCTGCTGCGGTGACCACAGGCGTCGCCCCTGCGAGCACATATGCTCCCCCGGCCGGCGACTACGGGACCAGGGACGTCAAGTTCTATCGCGAACGTGGCATGCAGGCGTATCGCAACGGCGATCTCTACCTCGCGCTCGCGAACTTCGACCTGGCGATCGACCTCGATCCCGGTTTGCCGGAATCCTACATCGATCGCGGCATTGTCTTCCGTCGCCTGGGCGACCTGAAGCGCGCCTTTTCCGACGTTGCGGAAGCCAAGCGAATTGAAGCCGTGAATCGAAACAAGACCCCTTCGATTGCAAGCGCGCCCTGACGCTGTACCGAGCGGCGTAGGGTGGGCAAAGCCACCGGGTCGCGCGAACGCGCGCCCGATGACAGGCTCCGCGTGCCCACCACCACGACCTCCGTGTAAATGGTGGGCTCGCTTGCGCTTTGCCCACCCTACAGGTTCTGTCGATCAGCTCGTCGGCATGACGTAGGCGTAGATCCGGCCGCGCGAGACCGGGGCTTCGCGGACGCGGTTGCCGTTATTGCCGGAGATCATGATCGGATTTCCGGATGCATCGATGCCGGTGATGATGCCGACATGACCGCCGCGGCGGCCGCGCGACATCACCGCAATGGCGCCGACCTGCGGGCCGGAAACGCGCTGGCCGTATTTCGCGAACGAACTCGCCATGTCCGAGCCGGTGCCGCGATAGCCGGAGTGCTGCAGAACCATGTTCGCAAAGCGCGCGCACCACAGGCTGCCGCGTCCCGTCGGGTTGCCGCCGAGATATTTGCGCGCTTCGGCGACGACGTTCGATGAGGTGAAGCCGGAGCCCATCGTGCCGCCAGCCGGCGTCACGCCTGCATTCGGCCCGACGCTGGCATTGGCGTCGGCAAGACCGCGCGCCTGCATCTGCGCGACACCACGTTCCCAGCGTGAGGTCTGGTCGATCTGTCGGAGCCGGGCACGATGGCCGCGGCCGGCGCGCGCCTCTGTGGCGACGTTGGACGAGCCGCCACCGGACGCACCCATCTGGGGGCTGCTTTCCATGAAGCTCGGATTGGTCTCGGCAAAGCTGCCGGCCTGCATCTGCGCGGCGCCGCGTTCCGAGCGCGACATCCGACCTGCATGGCGATGGTGGCGATAGGCGTAATGATGCTTAGCATGATGGCCGGCGTGATAGGCGCGAGCGTGCCTCCCTGCGCCGTGGTGAGGCCGTGCCGAAGCCGGAGAGACGAATGCCACGATGGACACCGAACACAATGCCAGCGCGATGAAACGAAACGACCGGCGAAACGCAAACAACTGACGCATACTTGATCCTCTGTTGCACCCCCGCACCCCAAGCTTCCCCTGTGCGTTCGCGTACGAACGAACGCGGACGGCCGTTTTGCGTCCGGCTGTGGCCGGAGCAAGATTTCATGTGGCGGCAGGGAAACGATTCCGGGGCGATTCCGCGTGCATTCGATGGCGAAAATGAAGCCAGACTGCCGTATTGCAGCCGCGAGAATTAACTGCAATTTTGTTGCCCGGCCGCGCAAGGATGTTGCGTGAAAACAAGAATATGGAGAAGAATCCAAAATGCCCCATGCTGTCGCCAAGGATGGCGTTCGTCTGCATTATGAAGAGGCGGGAAGCGGGACGCCGATCATCTTCCTGCACGAGTTCGCGGCCGACCACACCAACTGGGAGCCGCAGATGCGCTACTTCTCGCGCGGCCACCGCTGCATCGCCTATTCGGCGCGCGGCTATACGCCATCCGACGTGCCGCCCGACGCCGTCTACACCTATAAGCATTTCTATACCGACGCGCTCGCCGTGCTCGATCATCTCGGCATCGCGCAGGCGCATTTCGTCGGCCTGTCGATGGGCTCCTACTCCTCGCTGCAGGTTGGCCTCAACGCACCGGAGCGCGCGCTGTCGATGACGCTGGCCGCCGTCGGCTCCGGCTCTGCCATCGAGAATCTCGACGCCTTCCGCGCGCAGTGCCGGGCCAATGCCGAACAGTATGAAGCGATCGGCTCGGTCGAAGTTGCAAAAGTGACGCGCGAGGCGCCGAGCCGGATTCCATTCCTGCTGAAGGACCCGCGCGGCCATGCCGATTTCTACGCCGCGCTGGCGCGGCATGACGCGAAGGGATCGGCCAACACCATGCGCAGCTTTCAGGGCGGACGCCCCTCGATCTACACCATGACGGACGCGATCCGGAAGGTGCCGACGCCGGCGCTGATCCTGTGCGGCGACGAGGACGACAATTGCGTCGGGCCGAGCCTGTTCCTGAAGCAGCATCTGCCGGCGGCGGGGCTCTCGTTCTTTCCCAAGTCGGGCCACGTACTCAATCTGGAAGAGCCGGCGCTGTTCAACGAAATGGTGGAGCGGTTTATCGCGCTGGTGGAAGCCGGGAGATGGCCGGTGCGGGATGCGCGGTCGCTGGTGGCGGTGCCGGTCTAAGCACCTAGTTGGCCGGCGCGCGGAAGGCAGCCCGGTAATGCGCCGGGCTGGTGCCGAGCCGCAGCCTGAAATGATGCCGCATGGCATCGGCGGAGCCAAAACCGGTCTCTGTCGCGACGCCTTCGATCGGGATCTGTGTGGCTTCCAGCAACTCGCGTGCCTTTGCGACGCGCGTTTGCACCACCCATTCACCGGGCGACATCCCGGTTGCGTCCTCAAAGCGGCGGATGAAGGTGCGCCGGCTCATCCGTGCCTTGGCGGCAAGGCTCGAGATCGTCAGTTCGCGATCGAGATGGCGCTGCGCCCAGGCAAATACGGCGGCGAGCGCATCGCCTTCGATCGGAGGAACCGGTTGCCGAATATATTGCGCCTGACCACCTTCGCGATGCGGCGCGATGATCAGGCGCCGCGCCACATGGTTGGCGATCTCCGTGCCGTGGTCGCTCCGCACGATGTGCAGGCAGAGGTCGAGCCCCGCCGCGCGGCCGGCCGAGGTCATGATATCGCCGTCGTCGACATAGAGCACGTTCGCATCGACCTGCACCCACGGATAGCGGCGTGAAAGCTCCTCGGTTTGCGCCCAGTGTGCGGTGGCGCGCCGGCCGTCGAGCAGGCCGGCGGCAGCGAGGATGAAGGCGCCAGTACAGATCGAGGCCACGCGCGCGCCGCGCCGATGTGCACGCCGCAGCGCGTCGAGCATCGCGACCGACGGCGACTCCACGATATCACGCGATCCCGGCACGATGATCGTGTCGGCGCGGGCCAACGCGCCCATTCCGGCGTCGGCTATGATCTTGAGGCCGTTATTGGCGGCGAGCGGCTGTCCCGGCCGTTCTGAGCACACGACGACGCGATACCAGTCCGGGCCCATGTTCGAAAGACCGAACACCTCCAACGTCAGGCCGAGCTCGAAAGCGCTGACCCCATCATAGGCCAGCACCGCAAGGATGCGTTGCGTGCCTTCACGGCGGGATTTCCTGCAATTTGGCCGGATCGGCAGATTTGGCATGATATTCACGCTATACGGCATTCGTGCCACTGGCAAGATGGCGTCGCGCGGTTCACGTTCGCTCACCAAGGAGGCGAGCATGACTTTTCTGATTGCGACCTGCGAATTCCCCGACCGGGCCGACCTCGCCGCCGGGATGTGGCAGCGGCTTGCCGGCGAGTTCGACAAAAGGCCGGTCGATTTGCTTGTCCTTCCCGAGCTCGCCGGCGTCGACAGTTTTTGGAGCAGCCCCACGTTCGATGAAGCGGTCTGGCGTCAGGCCGCGGCGACGCATGACACGCTCGAAGAGCACCTGCGACCGATCGCTGCGAGGCGCATCGTGGGGACGCGCGCCGTCGCGGACGGCGCAAAGCGATGGAACGAGACCTTTCTGTGGACGCCGGAGCGCGGCATGGTTCGCGGCCGCGCCAAGGCGCTGCTGCCGCAGCAAGAGGGCGGTTGGGAAGAAACCTGGTTCGACCGCGGGTCGCGGTACGCCGAAGCCGTGCGGGACGGCGAGCTCTGCTTCAGCGAACTGGTATGCACCGAACTCATGGTGAGCACGGCCGCGCGCGGTCTGGGGCAATCGGGGGTTCAGGTGATCGCCGCACCGCGCGCAACCGGTGGCCACCCGCGCTGGGAAGTGGCCGCGCGAATGACGGCGATCGCCGCGGGCGCCTTCGTGGCGACGGCCAACCGCCGTGGCGCGAGGCTTGCGGGCGGCAGCTGGATCGTGGCGCCCGACGGCGACATCCTCGCGCGAACCAACGTGAGTGCCCCGATCGTCAGTCACGAAATCGATCTTGCGCTGGTCGACAGCGCGAGGCTGACCTATCCGCGCAATGTCAGGGATTGAGCGGCCTCAGATTTCGAGGCCGCCCGCGCGGGAATAATTTCATTGCGAATAATCTTTATTGAGAGGCCAGGATGATGAAACTGCAGCTATTGCGCAACGCTACGCTGAAGCTGGAGATCCAGGACCGGATAGTCCTGATCGATCCATTCTTTGCTCCGAAGGGATCGCGCCCGTCCTTTACCGGCCGCGCACCCAATCCGTTGGCCGAACTGCCGGCAAGCCCGGAAGAAATCCTCGAGGGCGTCGAACTCGTCATCGTCTCGCATCTGCATGCCGACCATTTCGATCCGGTGGCGCAATCCCTGGTGCCAAAACATCTTCCGCTGATCTGCCGGCCGGGGGACGAGGACAAGATCCTGTCGCATGGGTTCAGCGACGTCATGCCGCTTGCCAAGATCATCGACTGGAACGGCATCCGCCTGCAGCGCCGCGAGGGCAGTCATGGCCTCGGACCGGTCGTGAAGAAGATGGGATCGGTGATGGGTTTCAGCATCACGGCCAGGAACGAACCGGCGGTCTACTGGGCCGGCGACACCGTGCTCTATCCGGCCGTCGAAACCATCATCGCGGACACGAAGCCCGAGATCATCATCATCCACGCTTGCGGGGCGCGATGGGACGGCGATCTCATCACAATGGATGCCGCAGAAGCCGTCGCGACCTGCCGGCTGGCGCCTGACGCCGTGGTGATCGCCACCCACATGGATTCGCTCGACCACGCCACCGTCTCACGCGACGAACTGAGGCGGCATTCGACCGAGCATGGCATCTCGCCGCAGCAACTGCTGATACCGCTGGATGGAGAGACCCTGCAGCTGAAGTCGCGACAGGCATGAGCCGCGCACGTTGCTCGCCGTGGCCGGGGAAAGCGTTACTTCCCCGCCCCGCCGCGGCTGAGCAAAAACACGCCCTGCTCGCCGAACATGTTCCAGACCCACCACGGCAGGGTCAGCGGCACCGGGCGGCCGTAGAGATCGAGGGCGACCGCGCGCTCCATCTTGACGTTGATTTCGTCGCAGAGCTGCACGAAATCCTTGATGGTGCAAAAGTGGATGTTCGGCGTGTCGTACCAGGTGGCGGGGAGATTTTCGGTACGCGGCATGTGGCCGCCGACCAATAGCTGCAGCCGCATCTTCCAGAAGCCGAAATTTGGGAACGACACGATGGCGCGCCGGCCGATCCGCAGCAGGTTTTCCAGCACGACCTTCGGCTGCCGCGTCGCCTGCAGCGTCTGCGACAGGATTACGTAGTCGAATGCATCATCGGGATAATTGACGAGGTCGGTGTCGGCATCGCCCTGCACCACGGCGAGCCCCTTGGCGACGCAGCGGTTGACGCCCTCGCGCGACAGCTCGATGCCGCGGCCGTCGATGCCGCGGCTCTCCAATAGCTGCAGCAACTCGCCATCGCCGCAGCCGACGTCGAGCACTTTTGAGCCGTGTGGAATCATTTCGGCAACGAGCAGATGATCGGTACGATATTTCCCGGTGCGATCGGGCGCGACACCGCCGAGCGGCAAAGTCTGTTCCTGCACCGCCATGTCAACCACCGGTATTGTTGCCGAGCCCGCGCGCCTTGCCTGCCGATTGCAGGAAGGCGCGCGCGATGTCGAAGAACTCGGGCACGTCGAGCAGGAAGGCATCATGGCCGCGATCGGTTTCGATTTCGGCGAACGACACCCGCGCGCTGGACGCGTTCAGCGCATGCACCAGCGCGCGCGATTCCGAGGTCGGGAACAGCCAGTCCGAAGTGAAAGACACCACGCAGAACCGGGTCTTGATGCCGCGAAACGCCTGCGCCAGCACGCCGTCGTGATCGGCGGCGATATCGAAATAGTCCATCGCCCGCGTCAGATAGAGATAGCTGTTGGCATCAAAACGCTCGACAAAGGACGAGCCTTGATAGCGCAGATAGCTTTCGACCTGGAAATCCGCGTCGAACGAGAAGGTCGGCAGTTCCCGATCCTGCATCCGGCGCCCGAACTTGCGATGCAGCGCGGCGTCGGAGAGATAGGTGATGTGTCCGGCCATCCGCGCCACGGCCAGCCCGCGATGCGGATGGGTGTTGAGTTCGAAATAGCGCCCGTGATGCCAGTCGGGATCGGCCATCACGGCCTGTCGGCCGAGTTCATGAAACGCAATGTTTTGCGCTGAATGGCGTGTCGAGCAGGCGACCGGCAGCGCCGAGAACACGCGCTGCGGATAGGCGGCGGTCCATTGCAGCACCTGCATGCCGCCCATCGATCCGCCGATCACGCAAAACAGGGTTTCGATCCCGAGCCGGTCGAGCAGCATGGCCTGCGCACGGACCATGTCGGGGATGGTGATCACGGGAAAATCCAGCCCCCAGGCCTTGCCGGTGGCCGGATTGGTCGAGGCCGGACCGGTTGATCCCATGCAGCCGCCGATCACATTCGCACAGATGATGAAATACCTGTCGGTATCGAGCGGACGGCCGGGACCGACCATGATTTCCCACCAGCCGGCCTTGCCGGTCAGGGGATGCAGATTGGCGACGTGCTGATCGAGGGTCAGCGCGTGGCAGATCAGAATCGCATTGGAGCGATCGGCGTTCAGTTCGCCATAGGTCTGATAGGCGATCTGGAACGGCGCGAGATCGATGCCGCAATCAAGCTTCAGCGGCTGGTCCATGCCGAACTTCGCCACCGTCGAGGTCGGATGATCGGCCTCGTGGGCGCGATCCTCACTGTGAATCGACGGACTGGATATCGACTGCACGTTTGTCATTTCGGCGACCTTCCTCCTTGCGGAGGCTCTACAGACAGAAATCAGGCCATAAAAAAACCCGGCCTGAACTAAAGGTTCGGCCGGGATCACTTCTGTCCCCGGCCTGTTTAGCGAGTTGTTTAACGTGGCTGCAAGCCGGCCGGCTCAAATGACCACGGAATGGAACAAAGCTAGTCCCGCCCAGGCATTTCGTCAAGGCAGGCCGGGGCCCAGATGCCATGGTTAACCCGATCGTGCAGGGCTCCCCCGCGACGTTTCTCTTTGCTTTCAGCGCCCGTCTTTCCTAATCAATGCGACTGTCTGCCGGCTGCATCGGGCTGTTCCGGCACCAAGGTTTTTTCGGATGTCCAAGGCACCCCCGGCCCCGCCCTCGCTGCAGGAACTGCGCAAGGAGATCGATGCGATCGACGAGCAGGTTCATCGCCTGCTGATGGCGCGCGGCGACATCATCGACCGGCTGATCCAGGTGAAGCAGACCCAGGAAGTCGGCTCGGCGTTCCGCCCGGCGCGCGAGGCCAGCATGATGCGCGAACTGGTCCGGCGCCATCGCGGCATCCTGCCGCTCGACACCATCGAGAGCATCTGGCGCGTCATCATCTCGACCTTCACCTATGTCCAGGCGCCGTTCTCGGTGCATGCGGACGTCTCGGTTGGCGAACCCGCGATGCGGGATTCGGCGCGGTTTCATTTCGGCTTCGTGGTGCCGTATGTGGGCCATTTCAGCGCGCAGGCCGCGGTGGAAGCGGTGGCGAAATCAAAGGGCGACCTGGCGCTGGTCTCGGCGATCTCGAGCCGCACGCCGTGGTGGCTCGCGCTGGAGGCGGACGGCGCACCGAAGATCATTGCCCGGCTGCCGTTCCTCGAACGCGCCGATCATCCGGCCGCGCTCCCGGTGTTCGTGATCTCGCGCGTCGCCGACGACGCCATGGCGACGGAAGTCGAGATGTGGAGCGTGCGCGTCGCCGGCTGGAATGCCGATATCGCGCGCGCCGTGGCGCCGCTTGCCGATATCGTCGCCGTGCCCGATACCGCCTTCGACGGCGCAGCGCTTTTGGTATCGGATGCCGGCACCGGCTTCGAAAAGATCAAAAAAGCCCTGATCCAGGCCGGCGCCTCGGTGCGCTCGTCGGCCCTCGTCGGCAGCCACGCAACGCGCTATACGGTGCCCCCGAACGGGGCAGCCAAGTCTTAGGCTGCCAAGTCTTAAGCTGCCAAGTCTTAAAGCCGCCCTGAATATCCGGAGCCAGAAGATGAACCGCCCCGTGCCGAATCCCGGCATTCTCGATATTGCGCCCTACACGCCCGGCAAGACCCCGGTGCCGGAGCCGGGCCGCAAGGTGTACAAGCTGTCGGCCAACGAGACCCCGTTCGGGCCGTCGCCGAAGGCCAGGGAAGTCTACCAGCAGGCGGCTTCGCATCTCGAAGACTATCCAGAAGGCACCTCGCGGGTACTGCGCGAGGCGATCGGCCGCGCCTACGGGCTCGATCCCAACCGCATCATCTGCGGCGCCGGCTCGGACGAAATTCTCAACTTGCTGGCGCACACCTATCTCTGCCAGGGCGACGAGGCGATCTCCACAGCGCACGGTTTTCTGGTGTACCCGATCGCTACGATGGCGAACGGCGCCAAGAACGTCGTCGCGCCCGAGACCAACTTCACCGCCGACGTCGATGCGATCCTGGTGCGCGTGACGCCGAAGACCAAGCTGGTATGGCTCGCCAACCCGAACAACCCGACCGGGACCTATGTGCCGTTCGACGAGGTCAAGCGGCTGCGCGCAGGTCTGCCGCCGCACGTGCTGCTGGTGCTGGATGCCGCCTATGCCGACTATGTGTCGCGCAACGACTATGAGCTCGGCCTCGAACTGGTGGCGACCACCGAAAATACCGTGATGACGCACACCTTCTCCAAGATTCACGGGCTGGCGGCTCTGCGGATCGGCTGGATGTTCGGCCCTGCCAACATCATCGACGCCGTCAACCGGATCCGCGGACCGTTCAACGTCTCGACGCCGGCGATGCTGGCAGCGGTCGCAGCCATCGAGGACACCGCGCATATCCAGATGTCGAAGGCGTTCACTGAGACGTGGCGCAACTGGCTGACCGAGGAGATCGGCAAGCTCGGGCTCAAGGTGACGCCGAGCGTGGCAAATTTTGTGCTGATCCACTTCCCGGAGAAGGGCAAGACCTCGGCTGAGGCGGATGCGTTCCTGACCAGACGCGGCCTGGTGCTGCGCGCGCTGAACAACTACGGCCTCCCCCATTCGCTACGCATGACCATCGGCACCGAGGAGGCCAATCGCCTCGTCGTCGACGGCCTGCGCGACTTCATGGCCGCCAAATGAACGGGACGCCGATCTTCCGACGCGTCGCGCTGATCGGCTTCGGCCTGATCGGCGGCTCGATCGCGCGCGCCGCGCGTGCGCAAGGGCTCGCGAGCGAAATCGTCACCACCGCGCGCTCGGAAAAAACCCGCGCGCGGGTGCTGGAGCTCGGCATCGTCGACCACGTGCTGGAGACCAACGCGGAAGCCGTCAAAGACGCCGACCTCGTGATCCTCTGCATCCCGGTCGGCGCCTGCGGGCCGGTGGCGCAGGAAATCGCGCCGTTCCTCAAGCCGGGCGCGATCGTCTCCGACGTCGGCTCGGTCAAGGGCGCCATCGTCCGCGAGATGGCGCCGCATCTGCCGGCGAATGTTCATTTCGTTCCGGCCCATCCGGTCGCGGGCACCGAGCATTCCGGTCCCGATTCCGGCTTCGCCGAGCTCTTCATCAACCGCTGGTGCATCCTCACGCCACCCGACAGCACCGACCCCATGGCGGTCGAAACCCTGCGTGCGTTCTGGGCCGGCATGGGCGCCAAGGTCGAGATCATGACGCCCGATCATCACGATCTGGTACTGGCGATCACCAGCCATCTGCCGCATCTGATTGCCTACACCATCGTCGGCACGGCCGATGAGCTGGCGCAGGTGACGTCGTCGGAAGTGATAAAATTCTCCGCCGGCGGCTTTCGCGATTTCACCCGCATCGCAGCGTCCGACCCCACGATGTGGCGCGACGTGTTTTTGAACAACAAGGAAGCCGTGCTGGAAATGCTCGGCACCTTCAACGAGGACCTGTCAAAACTCACCCGCGCGATCCGCCGCAACGACGGCGAAGCGCTGTTCGAGCATTTCACCCGCACCCGCGCCATCCGCCGCGGCATCGTCGAGATCGGCCAGGATTCGGCGGCGCCGGATTTCGGAAGGCCGCATCCGTCGCTGGCGAAGAAGGCGGAGTGAGGCACGGCTCTCGCCGCTTAGGCTCCGCTCGGCACGCCGTCATTGCGAGCGCAGCGAAGCAATCCATCTCGCGGCATAACGGATGGATGGATTGCTTCGTCGCTTCGCTCCCTTGCGCAAACGCTTCACGTTTGTCGTAGGTGGTGACGTGAAGAGTTTCGGGTTTCGCAACAGCGTGTAGGATGGGCGGTTTGATACCGAACGACAGGGTTGAGCAGGCATCATGGCTCTGGAAATCTTCACATTGCGGGAGCGACCCGATCTTCGGCCATTGATCTTCTGTTCTGAGCTGCAATCGGTCTGGCCGGAATTCATGCAACATGACGCGACGGCGCAGCTCTACTTTGCGCCATCGATGTTCGACCGGTACCTCGACTATGCGTTCGCCGGCGTCGCCGGGGGCACGGTTGTCGCCCGGGCATTCAGCGTGCCGTTCGCTTTCAACATCGACGGCCGCACCGAGCTCCCCGATGGCGGCTGGGACGAGGTGATCCGTTGGGCCCACGATGATCAGTTGACAGGGCGCGCTCCGAATGCGCTGAGCGCGCTGGAAATCAGCCTGCTTCCCGAAGCGCGAGGGGGCGGCAATGCGCTGGCGTTTCTGGACGCCATGAAAGCCAGCGCGAAAGCCCATGGGCTTGCAGAAATGTTCGCGCCAGTGCGGCCGAACCAGAAGCATCTTCAGCCGTTCGTGCCGATGCGCGATTACGTCGCCACGGTGGGTGCCGACGGCTTCCCGACCGACTCCTGGCTGCGTACCCACCTTCGGGCCGGGGCAAGACTGGTGAAGATTGCGCCTTACTCGATGACGGTTGTTGGCAGCATCGCCGACTGGTCACGCTGGACCGGAATGTCGTTCGATCGATCGGGCGAAGTTTCGATCGCGGGCGCGCTCGCGCCGGTCACGATTTCACTTGAACAGGATTATGCGGTTTACGTCGAACCCAACGTATGGGTTCGGCATGCATTGTGACGACCGTCCTTCGTCGTTGTTTCGCGCGGTGTAGCCACCAACGGCGATTGATGGGTTTCGCTACGCGCATTCGCGTGACCCGGCGGCGGACGATGACGGCCGGACTTGCGTCACCGCCCGCGCCGATGCTGCAAGAAGCTATTTCCGTGATTTCACAGGCCGCGCGAGGATCGGGTGTCGCATCACAAGCCGCGGCGCCATCGCCTGAGCATCGATCGGCGATCGCGCCGATCCGATGCCGAGATCGCCATTGGGATGGTAGAACGCATACATCCCCGGCTCGTCGATCATGTGCTGCGCCGAGGCCGGCGATCCGATCAGCACGGACAGTAACGTAGCAGCGCCGAAAAATCGGGTCTTGGTCATCTTGCTTCTCCTCATCATCGACCCACCAACATGGGCCGTCGGAGAGCAGGACCGGCATTTCGGCGACAACATTCCCGGCAAGGATCAGAGCGCCGATCACGGTTCGGCGATCCCGATGGAGGCGAGTACACGGACGCTTGATCGGAATGGCGACGGCGGTGCACCGCAGGCCCAGACACAAAATATCGAAAACAACCCCATGCAAAGTAACCCGCAGGACGAGTGGGGCGCAGCGCGTAGGATGGGTGGAGCGCAGCGATACTCATCACGGCCGGGGATGCGGTGATGGTTTCGCTGCCCTCTACCCATCCTACGGTCTCAAAACAGCGGCGACACCAGCCCCACTTTCAGCGGGCCGAGAAACACCGCGCCGTCGACGAAGCGGGAAAGCGACATGGCCCCGCGCCCTGAGTTTTCCTGAAGCGTTCCCGGGAAACGAAGCGTCGGACTTCGCTCTGGATCAGAGAGGCTGAGCGTAGGGCACAGCATCCATCAACAGCACACCAAATAGAAGGACCAGATAGAGCATGGAAAACACGAACAGGCGACGCGCTGGCTGCCTTTCCTTGTCATTGCTCCGACGTACTTGCCACGAGAGAAAAATCATGATGGCTCCAAGCATTGCCGCAGCGACGCCATAGATCGCCCCCGCGAACCCCAATGCCCACGGCAGCAGCGAGACAAGAGCCAGAAGAACGCTATAGAGAAGTATCTGGCGCGTTGTTTCGGCCCGGCCGGCTACGACCGGCAACATCGGCACCCCGGCGCGAGCATATTCTCCGGCAAGATTGAGCGACAGCGCCCAGAAATGAGGTGGCGTCCAAAGAAAAATTATCAGGAACAGGGTGAACGGTTCGAGCCCGACATCTCCGGCGGCCGCGGCCCAGCCGATGACAGGAGGGAGTGCGCCAGCCGCACCGCCAATGACGATATTCTGCGGTGTTCGGCGCTTGAGCCACATCGTGTAGACGACGACATAGAAGAAAATCGTGAAAGCAAGCAGCGCCGCCGCGGCCATGTTCAGGAAGGTGCCGAGGGTTAGAACGGCGCACGTGCCTAGCATCAGTCCGAAAATCAACGCTTCCGCGCGCGATACACGGCCGCTCGGAATGGGACGCATGGCGGTGCGCGCCATCAACGCATCGATGTCGGCGTCGTACCACATATTGAGCGCACCTGCGGCGCCAGCTCCGGCAGCTATGCAAAGAAGAGCAACGACACCGGCGAAGGGATCGATGCCGCCAGGTGCGACCATGAAACCGACGAGTGCGGTAAAGACGACCAGCGACATAACGCGCGGTTTCGTCAGCGCGACATAGTCACCGATGCTGGCATAGCTCGAGCGAACGAGAATTGAACGATTGATTTGCATGAGATCAACGCCTCCTCTTGCCCGCGACGGGCGGCATCTACTGGACCTTTGCGAGCTTGCTTCTGGATCCCTGGTCGGTCCAATTTGCGAGCATGACGTACATGGTCATGACCTCCTCCTTCGGATGCGAGGCGGCAGTATCTAGGTCGGCGCCGCGAAGAACAGGACCCGGACGAGGTGCGTGTACTCGGATTCGAACACCATGATGGCGACGAAGATCAACACCGCCACAGGAGGCAGCAGGATGGCATAGGCCAGAGCCAGCCGCTCCCAGGCCATGTGCATGAAGACGGCGACGATCAAGCCGGCCTTCAGCACCATGAACAGCAGGATCAGCGACCATCTGAGGTAGCCGTGCAAGCCGAAGTAGTCCACGAGATAGGAGCAGGTGCTGAGGACGAACAACCATCCCCAGACCACG
This sequence comes from Bradyrhizobium sp. McL0615, assembly GCF_049993905.1. Taxonomy (NCBI): domain Bacteria; kingdom Pseudomonadati; phylum Pseudomonadota; class Alphaproteobacteria; order Hyphomicrobiales; family Nitrobacteraceae; genus Bradyrhizobium; species Bradyrhizobium sp. McL0615. Next base: position 8,154,771 of record NZ_CP188254.1, read on the forward strand.
AGATATAGCTTGATGGGGTGCTGCTGCCCCTTTGCGTGCGCGGTTCCAACCGCGACTGTGTCATGCGCATGCGTGCGTAGCGAAGGTTGTTGTCCGTCTATCACTGCTGTGCTTGTCATGCGCCGACCTCACCAAAGATAAAAGAAGGCAAAGATGAACACCCACACGAGATCGACGAAGTGCCAGTACAGGCCCATGATTTCGACGACCTCGTAATTCCCCTTCCGGCTCGTGAAAAAGCCACGTCTTTCGACGTCGAAGTCGCCCCGCCAGACCTTTCGCGCGATTACGATCAGGAAAATCACGCCGATCGTCACGTGGGTGCCGTGGAAGCCGGTGATCATGAAGAAGCTGGAGCCGAACTGCGCCGCGCCCCACGGATTTTCCCAGGGCCGCACGCCCTCCCTGATCAGCTTGGTCCATTCGAAGGCCTGCATCCCGACGAACGTTGCGCCAAGCGCCGCTGTGATCAGCATCAGTATCGCGGTCTTGGTGCGATCACGGCGGTAGCCGAAATTGACGGCCATCGCCATGGTCCCGCTGCTGCTGATCAGGATGAAGGTCATGATGGCGATCAGGATGAGGGGGATATGGTGCCCCGCAATCTCGAGAGCGAACACCTGACTCGGATTCGGCCACGGCACGGTCGTGGACATTCGCGCGGTCATGTAGGACAGCAGAAAACAGCTGAAGATAAAGGTGTCGCTCAGGAGGAAGATCCACATCATGGCCTTCCCCCAGGAAACATTCTTGAAGGCGCGCTGATCCGAGGACCAATCGTCAGCAATGCCTTGCCAGCCGGCAGCCCGCGCAGGCGATTCTCCAGGGTTGGTCAGCGCAGTCTCTGCCATCTGGTCTCTCCTAGAGCGTTTTCCGGCGAAGTGGACACCGGTTCGCGCGAAGAAAACGCGTCAATTCAAAAATCTAGAGCCCCGTTCCGATTCCATCGGAACGGAAAAGGCTCTAGGTGAGCAACCGCCGACAGATGTCGACGAAATCGTCCGTCCAGCCCGTCAACAGACCAAGCAAGACCAGCCAGACCAACAGCAGGAAGTGCCAGTAGATCGTGCAGAGCTCCACACTCAGGCGTACCTGGGCCATCTCGGCGCCACGCCACACCTTGGCAGTCGTTCTGCCCAGGGCCACCATACCGCCAATCAGATGCAACCCGTGCGCCGCGGTGATCATGTAGAAGAAGGAATTGGCTGGATTGGACGTCACGAAATAGCCCGCGGCCCTCAGCTGTTGCCACGCCAGCAGTTGCCCCACCAGGAATGTAATGGCGGAGGCTCCCCCTGCGCACAGGCCGACGATTACACCGTCCATATTGTTCCGGTGCGCTGCCACGTATGCCCATTGCAGCGCGACACTGCTCAGGACCAGGACGCCGGTGTTGAGCCACAGCAGCCCCGGCACGGGCAGCGTCCGCCAGTCCACCATGTTCATGCGCATGGAGTAGGCGCTGATGAAGAGTGCGAACAACGAGGTGGCGACGGCGAGAAACACTCCCAGTCCGATCTTCGCTGCCGGCAGGGTCATTGCTCCCGTGCCCGGGAAGTCATCGATCGAACCTTCTTCCAGCCAGGGTTTGGCTGTCAGCCGCTGATGCGAGAGCCACCATCCGACGATGACCGCTATCACAGCCATGAACAGAACGATGGCGCTCACGGCGCAGCTCCCTGAACGGCCCGCGTCGCCGGTGGCTGGTTCTGCGGAATGAAGTCCTGGGCGGCACCTGGCACGCTGTAGTCATACGCCCATCGATAGACCACCGGGAGCTCCTTGCCCCAGTTGCCGTGCCCCGGCGGGGTCTCCGGCGTCTGCCACTCCAGTGTTGTCGCCCGCCATGGATTGCCACCCGAAGGTCTGCCCTTGAACAGGCTCCAGACAAGATTGAACAGGAACACCATCTGGGCGAAACCCACGGTCAAAGCCACCACGGTGATAAAGGCATTGAGCGTATGGGCCGATGGCGGGATGAACGCCACTTCGCCGATGTCGTGATACCGGCGCGGAATTCCGAGCAACCCGAGATAATGCATGGGGAAGAAGATCAGATAGGCACCGAGGAACGTAACCCAGAAATGAAACTTGCCCAGCACGTCGTTGAGCATCCGTCCCGTTACCTTGGGGTACCAATGATAGATCGCGCCCAGCACAACCATGATTGGCGCCACGCCCATCACCATATGGAAATGCGCGACCACGAACATGGTATCCGAGAGGGGTACGTCCACGACGACGTTGCCGAGGAAGAGGCCGGTGAGCCCGCCGTTCACGAATGTGATGATAAAGCCGAGGGCGAACAGCATCGGGACCGTGAGATGAATGTCGCCGCGCCACAGGGTTAGCACCCAGTTGTAGACCTTGATGGCGGTCGGGATGGCAATGATGAGCGTCGTCGTGGCGAAGAAGAACCCGAAATGCGGGTGCATGCCGCTCACATACATGTGGTGCGCCCATACGACGAAACTGAGCGCGCCGATTCCCACGATAGCCCAGACCATCATGCGATAGCCGAAGATGTTCTTTCGCGCATGCGTGCTGATCAGATCGGAAACGATGCCGAAGGCCGGAAGTGCGACGATATAGACCTCAGGATGGCCGAAGAACCAGAACAGGTGCTGGAACAGGATCGGGCTGCCGCCGCCATACTTCATCTGCTGGCCCATCTCGACGAGTGCGGGCATGAAGAAGCTGGTTCCCAGCAAGCGGTCGAACAGCATCATGACGGAGGCGACGAACAGCGCCGGGAAAGCCAGCAGCGCCATCACGGTAGCGGTGAAAATGCCCCACACCGTCAAGGGCAAACGCATCAACGTCATGCCGCGCGTGCGCGCCTGCAGCACGGTCACGACGTAGTTCAGCCCGCCCATGGTGAAGCCGATGATGAACAGGATCAGCGACGCCAGCATCAGAACGATGCCCCAATCCTGCCCGGGGGTGCCGGAGAGAATCGCCTGCGGCGGGTACAGCGTCCAGCCGGCGCCGGTTGGTCCGCCAGGCACCAGGAAGGTCGACGCCAGCACCACGACTGCGAGCAGGTAGATCCAGTAGCTCAGCATGTTCACATAAGGAAAGACCATGTCCCGAGCGCCGACCATCAGCGGAATAAGGTAGTTGCCGAAGCCTCCCAGAAACAATGCCGTGAGCAGGTAGATCACCATGATCATGCCGTGCATGGTGATGAACTGGAGATATTGATTTGCATCGATAAAGGAGAACGTGCCGGGAAATCCCAATTGCAGCCGCATCAGCCACGACAGCACCAGCGCGACCAGCCCGATTGCCGACGCCGTCAGCGAGTACTGGATGGCAATGACTTTGGCGTCCTGCGAAAAGACGTACTGCGTCCACCAGCTCCTGGGGTGATAGAGATCAACCTCCGGCACTTCTGCAGGCGGAGCGTCCGTGATTGCGTCATACGGGACATCGACCATCGACTTACCTCCCGGTTGCGTCTTCCATCAGGGCGCGATGAGAGGGTCTTGCGCGCCCAACCTGTCTTCGCAGCAGCATTTCTTACTTGCCGCCGGATTCGTACGTCGCCCTCGTAACGGCGCTTCGGCCTGACAATTCCGCAAACGTCTTCTGCTTCTCCAGCCAGGCCCGATAGTCGCTCTCTTCGTCGACGAAAACCTTGGCGCGCATCTGCGCATGCGCAGCGCCGCACAACTCGGCGCAGAGAACATCAAACGTTCCGGTTCGGATCGGGGTTATCCAGAAATAGGTGACCATGCCCGGGACCATGTCCATCTTGGCGCGGAACTCGGGCACATAGAAATCGTGCAAGACATCGAGGGAGCGGAGCAAAACCTTGACCGGCTTCCCGACGGGGAGGTGCAAGTCGTCGCTTGCGATGACAACGTCGTCTTGCCCGTGCTGATCGTTGGGATTCAAGCCCATGGGGTTGTCGGAGCTGACGAAGCGAACATCGGTTGTGCCCATCCGGCCGTCCTTGCCGGGGAGGCGGAAGCTCCATTGCCACTGCTGGCCCATGACCTCGATCTCGGTCGCGTCCGCCGGAACCGTGACGAATTGGTGCCAGACGAACAGGCCAGGCGCCAACATGGCTCCCACGCCGATCGCGGTCCCTATGGTGAGCCACCATTCGAGCTTTTTGTTTTCGGGATTGTAGGCTGCCTGCCTTCCCTCCTTGTGATGGAAGCGGAAGACGCAATAGGCCATGAACGCAATGACCGCGAAGAAAACCGCCCCGGTGATCCAGAACGTGATGCTGATGGTGTGGTCAATGTAGCTCCAGTTGGTGGCGATCGGCGTCCACCACCACGGGCTGTAGATGTGAAACAGCACCGAGCCGACTGCGACCAAAAGCAGGATGAGTGCGACAACCATCCTTCATCCCTCCCTGCCACTCAAGGCAACGGAGACGAACTAAAGGGCGGAGCTCGCATCTGTCTCGATGGCCGACTTCACATGCGCCATCGCAGTGCGTCTTGCCTCGCCCACTTTGACCGGTCGCGAAATCCAAACGTGGCACCGGGCACACGTTACGACCGCTTCCATCGGATCTTGGGCGTCAGGAACGAGGATGGTACGCGTCGGCGCTGGCGTCAATAGATCACTTGAGCGTCGGGATGCTGCGCCGATGCCGCAAGCTGGCGAGCGTCAGCCAGCACAATCGTTTGACGATGACGCAACGCACCAAATGACCATGAACGTGCACGGTTCACCGAACCGTGAGCGCTGTCTGGGTCCCATAGCGCTAAGCTTGTGCGGCAGGTCGCGACAAGTTTCGTCCGGCTAAGCTCCTTTTCGATGAACTTGGGTTTGCCGTACCCGGCTCGACCGCGACTCTCGCACATCAATGCGGAGACACGCGGATTGCGGCGCGTCGTTTTGACCGCCGCTACTGCGAGCACGGGAGGATGCGTCCATGGCCACCACGTATTCTGACAGCATCGCAAAGTTTGGACGGCACATTTTCGGCGAGGCCTCCACATATTCCATTCGCAAAATCGAACTGTCCGACCTGGGCGAGGCGCTGCGCCTGGGCTGGGAAGATTTCAAGGCCATGCCAAGTCACGCGGTAGTCGTGTGCGTGATTTATCCCGTTCTCGGTATTGCGCTGTTCAGGATGGTGCTTGGCTATTCGGTGCTGCCGCTGCTGTTTCCGTTGGCGGCCGGGTTTGCCTTGCTTGGACCTTTTGCCGCGATTGGGCTCTATGAGCTCAGCCGCCGCCGCGAGCGCGGCGAGGAAGTCGACGTATCGAAAGCACTTCAGGTGCTGCGCGCTCCGGCTTTCGGCGCCATGGTCGAGCTCGGCGTGTTCCTGCTCGTTCTGTTCGGAGTCTGGATCGGCGTAGCGAACGCTATCTACGTTGAAATCTTTGGCCACGCTCCGGCCGCGAGTATACCTGACTTCGCAACGCGCGTGCTGACGACGCCGGAGGGATGGTCGCTCATCATCGTCGGTTGCGGCGTTGGTTTTCTGTTCGCGGTCGTGGCGCTGTGCGTCAGTGTCGTGTCGTTTCCGTTGATGCTCGACCGGCATGCGACTGCGATCGACGCTATCCGGACGTCGCTGCGGGCTGTGATGAAGAATCCGGTTGCCATGGCCGGGTGGGGGCTGATTGTCGCGGCGCTGCTGGTGATCGGTTCGATACCGCTCTTCGTCGGTCTCGCCGTCGTTCTGCCGGTGCTCGGTCATGCGACCTGGCATCTGTACCGGAAGGTAGTGGAGCCGGATCCCAACCCTCCACAGGAAGAACCCCGCCTGCGGAAAGGACACCGCTACGCGGCGGATTTCCCGGCCAATCTCTTCCCGTGGAGCCGCGAGCGCTAGCTCGTAATGATTGAACGGATTCCGGAGTCGCGCCGCCGATTCGTATCTACCCGTCTACCCGGCAATCGGTGGACCCAGTTACGTGCTCGTGGCCCCAGCAACTGGGACGGCGCAGTGCGGCTTGACATGTGCGAGGCGTCCGTCACTGATCCGGCAGCGTCCGCCGATGCCCTCTCGGACTGTCTGCTGCCGTCTGCACCATCGGCCCTTATCGAATGCCGCCGCCTGACGAATTGCATATAGCTTGGCTGGTCGAGGCTAGAAACCGCCCCCCGATACCAACAGAACTGCACCGAGCGCCATAAGAAAAAGGCCCGGCCAATTCGTTCCGAGCCCCAAGAATCGCAAGCTGCGCCGTGGCGGCTCCAAAGTATCGCGAGCGGGCCGGGAGGAATCCCGGCCACTAAGCGGTCCCCGCCAAATAGCGGTGCCTGCCATGTACAGGATTCCGCCGATAACGAGGAGCGCGCCAAGTCCCATCAGGAACATTCTCGCCTCTCTATTTGTCGCTGCCCCGCACAATACAACCGGCTTCAAGCATCCAGGCTCGAAAACGTTCCGGCCAAGCGCTGTAATTCAGCAGGTCGCTGTCCGACTTGAGTCCGGAATGCAAACGAAAGCGGACGTCCATCGACCACTCTGAATTGGGCTGACGTCCTAGAACAGCGGCGGCACCTGACCGACTTTCAACGGGCCGAGAAACACCGCGCCGTCGACGAAGCGCAGCGGGAAGGCGCGGGCCTTCTTGCCTTCCAGCTCCGCCTCCTTGCCGAGCGCATTGATGCCCGCGGCGACGCCGGTATTGGCGTTCTGCTTGACGACCTTGCCCAGCCCCGGAATCGCCCGGTCGAGCGCGCCGAACAGATTGTTGAGGTCCTGCGTCTTGACGCCGGGCGCGACGCGATCGAGCGTTGCCTGCGGCACGCCCTCCTCCAGCATCTTCTCGATGCCCAGCGCCGGAATCACTTTCTCGATGCCCGCCACCGTCATCTGCAATTCGCCGTCAATCCGACCCTGGGCGTTGAGGCTCAACGTGCCTGCGGCCACCGAGACCAGATCGCCCTGCTGAACCCGCGACCGCACGATCTCGACATGGCCGCCGGCCGCCTGCAACTCCCTGAACCGTTCGGGCCACGGCTTGGGCGAAAAATCCTTCAGGCCGGTCAGCTTGGTCTCGATGTCGGCGTCGAACGGCTGAGCGAGCAGCGGGTGCACCTCCTGCACGTTGCCGCCGGCTATCCGCAGCACGGTTTGGATCACCGGATTGTCCTGTGCCGAGCCTTCGGCAATGCGGCCGTGCAGTTCGACATGGCTGGCCTTCGCGAGCGGCGTCGCGACCGGTCCGTTGACGCGGTCGATGGAGGGATTGTTGAACTCGATCGAAGCGCGCTGCGGAACATCAGGCAGCCCATACACGCTGCTCTGGCCCAAGCTCCAGTTCACCTTCAGCGACGGCGGCTGGCCGCGATCGGAAAGCGTGGCCGGCGCCTTGAATTCGGCGATCAGGAGTTTCGGCTGGTAGATCTGCGCGATCACCATGATTTCACTGAGTCGCGCGGTGAACGGCGCTTTCGCGTCCGCCGTCTGCGAGAACAGCGACACACTGGCGTCGTTGCAGCTGACTTCGAAGCGGAACGGGAAACCCGCAACCTCGCGCTTGCCGCAGGCATAGACCCGGCCGGCTTTCGCCTCCTGCGTCGCCCAGGCGTCGGCGCGAACGCCGACCTCGGACGCGGCATAGAACCAGAACGCGCTCCATGCCGCGGCGGCGACGACGACGAGGGCGGGCATGATGAAAAGGCGCCACAGCGGGCGCCGGCGCGGCGCGGGGGTCATGTCAGGCATGCGGCGTCCTTTGGCTTGCGATTTTGTCGAATATAAGCATCTGCCTCCGCAACAAAAGACATTGATTTCACTTCGCTTTCTGGTAGCGGTGCAAGGGCATGTCCGCCACTACGCTGAACGAAACGGAATTCCCGACAGGCGACCTCTGGGTGTTCGGCTACGGCTCCCTGATGTGGCGCCCCGGCTTCGAATTCATCGAACGGGTTCCGGCGCGGTTGATCGGCGAACACCGCGCGCTCTGCGTCTATTCCTTCGTTCATCGCGGCACGCCGGAAAAGCCGGGCCTGGTGCTCGGGCTCGACCGCGGCGGCGCCTGCCGCGGCGTCGCGTTCCGGGTCGCGGAGAAGAACAGCACAGCTACCATCGCCTATTTGCGCGAGCGCGAGCAGGTCACGTCGGTCTATCGCGAGGTAAAACGATCGGTGTGGCTCGAGAACGAGGCGCGCCAGCGCGTCAGCGCCCTGGTCTACGTAGTCGACCGCGGTCATGTGCAATATGCCGGACGGCTGTCGCCGGCAGAACAGTTGCGCCACGTGCTGCAAGGGCACGGCCAGTCCGGTGTCAACCGCGATTATGTGCTCGCCACCGTGAAAGCGATCGAGGCGGAAGGTTTTCGCGATCAGCAATTGCACCGGCTTGCAATGATGCTGCACGATGCGCATCATCCGGTTCATCCCGTAGAGAACAGCGACCGTTGAGTTGGGGACAGCGCGGGAGTGGTGGCGATGAAACCGCGCATTCGCATTGGAGGAGAGAAGCAATGGACCTGAAGGGCGCGGTTGCACTCGTGACGGGCGGTAATGGCGGACTCGGGCAGCGCATATGCCACGCGCTCGCGCAGGAGGGCGCAGACGTCGCTGTGGTGTACGCTCGCAGCCGCGAACAGGCGGAAAGCGTCGCGAGCGAACTAACGTCGCGTTATCAAATCAAGGCTCAAGCTTTCGCCTGTGACATATCCGACGACACGGCTGTGGATCGGCTGGTAGCGGACGTCACCCGGGCCTTCGGCCGCCTGGATGTTCTGATCAATGACGCCGCTTACAACGTCTCGATCCCGTTCGGCGATCTCGACAATCTGACGGTGGAGGTATGGGACAAGATCATGGCCGTCAACCTGACGGGGCCGATGCGCCTGACCAAGGCGGTGGCCCCTGTTATGAAGGCGCAGGGGCGTGGCCGCATCGTCAACATTGCTTCGGTGGCAGGGCTCAGCCCAACCGGCTCTTCCATCGCCTATGCCGTGTCGAAGGCGGGGCTCATCCATCTGACGCGTTGCATGGCGGTGGCGCTGGCGCCCGAGACGCTGGTCAACTGCGTGGCACCGGGCCTGCTGGAGGGCACTCGCGCGACAGCCAATCTCCGGTCCGAGCAGATCGAGCGCTCCGCTTCGGGCTCGCTCCTGAAGAAGGCCGCCGACAAGGACGATTGTGCCGACATGGTGGTCGCCATGTGCCGCACCGAGACCATGACCGGCCAGACCGTCGTCATCGACTCTGGACGCATCTTCCATTGACGCCCGGGTAGTGTCTCAGTTTGAAATCTCTGAAACCAAATCGATCTGCCTAAGCGCCACATCCACTGGAGTAATGCGGCCATAGACCTGAACGTCCACTTTGACGGTCTGTTCGCCTACTTCCTTCACCTCGCCCCTAAAACCGGTAAACGGGCCATCGATGACTTGTACGATGCGGCCTTCGAGTCCCGCCAACAAAAAAGAGTTCATCTGAATGCCTCCCTCAACTTGCGAAGCTTACCATTAAGCCTAGCTTTTTTCCATCGGGCAGAAGCGGCAGCCCTAGCTATCTCTGATCGCTCTTGGGGAGATAATACCTTGCGCGGGCTTTCCACCCCTCCTACCGCCTTTGGCACGGTTTGGGGCTTTTCCTGTAGGCTCTTATGCGTTGAGGTTTGATCGATGGTTGTTTGGTCTCCACTCAGGTTCAACTGCGGACGAGAGATCGCAAATCGGTTTGCGATTGCTCCGCTGACCACCGATTCTTCCCATGAAGACGGGACGGCTCCCGGCAACGAACTCGAGTTTGTCCGGCGGCGTGCTGCCAGCGGCTTCGGAGCCACCATTTCTTCCGCCGCTTACGTCGAACAGGACGGACGCTCCTGGCAGGGAATAGGTGCGGCGCATGATGGGCACTTGCCCAGTCTCAATCGGCTCGCCGAAGCCATGCGTGCGGCGGGAGGTCTCGCGATCCTTCAGATCTATGACGGTGGCCGCATCGCAAAGCCCGAGTTGATCGGCGAGCAACGCCTGCGTGCGCCTTCTGCCGTTACATCGTTGCGCCCTGGAGCGAAGACGCCAAGGGCAATGACGGCCGACGAGGTTGAAAGCCTGGTTGCAAGCTTTCGGGAAGCTGCTTCGCTGGCCCGAAAAGCCGGTTTTGACGGCGTTGAGGTTCACGGAGCCAACCACTACGCGGTTCATCAGTTTTTTTCACCTCGGGCCAATCATCGCGTCGACAAGTGGGGAGGTACGCTTTCAAAACGCATGAACTTTCCTCTCGCTGTCGCGCAGGCCGTTCGCGACGCAATCGGTCCAAAGCTGATCGCAGGGTTTCGCATTACACCGTTTGAGGCCGAGTTGGACGGTTACACGCTCGAAGACGCCAAACTGCTTTGCGGTGAGCTTGCGAAGTTGAATCTCGACTACATCTCCGTTTCGCTCGATGATTATCGGAAGAGCCGACCTGTGGGAGAGACCCGTGTTTACAATGGTCCGGTCGCGAAGATTGATACCCCGGCAGAGAACCCCATCACGGCATTCGCCCGCGTCATAGCGGGCCGCAGCGCGGTCATGGCCAGCGGCGGGATAAAAACGTGCGACGATGCCGAGGGCGCGATCAAAATGGGAGCCGATCTCGTTGCGGTAGGACGCGCCGTGGTGGTTGACCCAGAATGGCTTTCCAAAGTCCGAAGTAAGAGTGAAGCATCGATCCTTGCGGGACTGCCGAAGGATGAACGCGAGATCGCGGGAGCTTTGAGCATTCCGCCGCGAATGGTCGAGTACCTGTTGAGCCGTCCAGGTTGGATCCCTCGTCTATAGTCCTCGGCCTTCTCGGGCGGCCCTTTGATTGACACGGCCAGTCTGGCGTCAACCGCGACTACGTTCTCGCTACCGTGAAAGCGATTGAGGCGGAAGATTTTCGGGATACGCAACTGCATCAATTGGGGATGAAGCTGCACGACCAGCAATCGCTTCATCCACCCGAGCAGGGTACGCAAGACGCATCCTAGGCCGATCAGCATGACGGTCGATCGAGGGGTTTGAGGCGAAGTATTCGATTTCGCCGCGCGTAATGCCGATATCCCGAAGCTCCAGGTCGCTCAAGTCGTAGAGTTCGGTTCGTAACCTGGCACGCTTGCGCCGTTCCTGAAATGCTGCCCAACATGCCTTGAAGAAGCGAAAAACGTGCGATGTCAGCGCTACGGCGTGCTGCAACTCGATCGTGCTCATTGCTGCGCCTCCTCAGCCGTTGTTTTCAGCTCGAAGAGACTGCCAAGGTAAAGGCTGATGCGCTTGACGACCGGCTTACATTTTCCTAACCGCGGGCTTATTCTTTGCATTTCCATCGACACTAGAGCGCCTTTCGACGATCGGGACGGCTGCTCAGGGAATGGCAGATTGCGCTATCTCTTCGAGGATTTTGCATTCGATACGGACCGGCGCGAGCTACATCGCGGAACGGAAATGGTCTCTATCGCACCCCAGGTGTTCGATCTGCTCGATTACCTGATCCGGAACAGGGAGCGCGTCGTCAGCAAGGACGACCTCATCAGCGCCGTTTGGAACGGACGCGTGGTCTCGGATGCCGCGTTGACAACCCGCCTGAATGCCGCTCGCAGCGCAATCGGCGACACGGGCGAGAAGCAGCGCCTGATCAAGACGCTGCCGCGCAAAGGTTTCCGCTTCGTCGGTACGGTGGAAGAAGCGGAGAGGTCCACAGTCGAGCCGGCTGGCTCGGCTGCGCATAGCGGCGACACGAAGCACGTTCCAGCTTCAGCACCACGGCTTTCGATCGTTGTGTTGCCTTTCGCGAATCTTGGCGGTGATATCGAACAGGATTATTTTGTCGATGGCGTGACGGAGAACCTCACGACGGACCTGTCCCGCATCGGTGGCTCGTTCGTGATCGGACGGCACACCGCATTTACCTACAAAAACAAAGCGGTTGATCTCAAACAGATCGGCCGCGAGCTGAACGTTCGCTACGTACTCGAAGGCTCGGTGCAGCGCGGCAGTAATCAGCTTCGAGTAAATGTGCAGCTGATCGATGCTGAAACCGGGTCGCTTCTATGGGCCGAACGCTTCGAAAAGCCGGTTGCCGACCTGTTCGATATGCAGGACGAAATCGTATCGCGGCTCGCCAGCACATTAAATGCCCAGCTTATCGCGGCCGAGGCGCGCCGAGCCGAGCGTTCCCTGCATCCAGATGCGATGGATTTGTATTTTCAGGGAATGGCTCGTTGGAACAAGCGCTGGACCCCCGAACACATGGCGCAAGCGCGGAGCTTCTTCGACCGTGCCTTGGCTCTCGATTCAGAAAATGTTGAGGCGCTGGTTGGCATCGCGGCTGTCGATGCGGCAAGCGCCACTCTCCTCCTCGTAGATGACCCGCGCGTGCGCCTTCTGGCGGCCGAAAAGGCTTTGACCAAGGCGCTATCCTTGGCTCCGCAACACGCCTTGGCTCACATGTTCTTGGGTGTCGTCCAATTTGCAACGAACCGTGCAGCGCAAGGTATTGCTGAATGTGAGCACGCCTTGGCTTTGAACCGAAATTTAGCCGATGCGCATGGTTCCCTTGGTGCCGCCAAGATATTCGCGGGTCGCGCCGCGGAAACCGAGGCCTGTATTCTGGAGGCCTTGCGGTTGTCTCCTCGCGACGAAGGTGTTCATCGGTGGCTGAGCTATGTCGGTGGTGCCAAGTTTCAGCTCGGCGCCGACACCGAAGCGGTTGTGTGGCTACGCCGAAGTCTGAAGGCCAACCCAAATTATCCAGTCGCGCATTTTCAGCTGGCTGCTGGGCTAGCGCTTCTCGGTGAACTGGACGAGGCGCGAGCGGCAGTGAAGGCGGGACTTGCGCTTGATCCAACTTTTACTATTCGTCGCACGAGAGGCATTTCATGGAGCGACAATCCGACGTTCCGAGCCGGAGCCAAGCGCGTGAGCAAAGGAATGCGCATGGCTGGAGTGCCTGAGGGGTAATCTCTACTTCGCCGATCAGTTCGCCTGCGCCGTCGCCGGCCGGCGCGGCGCCGGCACGAGCTGATCGGAGGTTTCGGGCATCACTTCGATGCCGATGTCGGCCAGCCGCACGCGCACTTCGACGGCGACATATTTCGCGTATTCCGACAGCAGCAGACGCAACGTCGCACCGCTGGTCCACCACGGCTCGTCGCGCCATCGGTCACCGACCACCGCGAACGGAATCAGCGTGACGTCAGGCATCGCATGCGACAGCTCCACGATCGCCCGCGGCATGTGGTAGTTCGACGTCACCACGATCAGCGATTTGAAGCCGCGCTCGCGGGCCCAGCGCCGCGTCTCCGCAGCATTGCTGCGCGTGTTGACGGCGGAACGGTCGAGATCGACGCAACAGCGCAACAGCAGCGACTGGTTGTCGGGCAGCGAGCGTGAAATGTCGCTCGCGGCGCTGGTCGGATGCACACCCGAAATCAACAGCCGCTTGCCGTAGCCACCGGCCAGCAATTCCATCGCGTCCGACACCCGCGATGAGCCGCCGGTCAACACCACGATCCCGTCGGCGTTGCGCGCCGGCTTGATTTCGACCCCGCGCAATTGCGAAAGAAAGGCGACGAAGCCCACCGCCGCGCCGACGAACAGGATCGCCATGCCGCCGACGACGGCCGCGCGCAGGCGTCCACGCGACCGCGCGGCCGGCGCCCTTGGCGTGCTGTCGTCGTGCTGCAAACCCATGTGGTCCGGCGATCCTCGTCCTGCGCAATTCTAGAACGTTTTGACGCGAAGTGGAGTCAGGTCCGTGATTTGCTTCACTGCAAAACGCCGTCGGCCCCCTCAATCGATGTCGTCCAGCGTGGCGAACAGCGTTCTCCGCGACGCCCAGGCGGTAATGGCGGCGATCGCCACAGCCTGCACCGCGAGCGCCAGATAGCCGGAGGGCGGCAGCGAAAACGTCCCCAGCAGTGCGGCGAACTGATCGCCGACGGGGGTGCCCGAGAACCAGGCCGCGATCGATTCGGAGAAGCCGAAACCCAGCATGGCGGCGCCGCCGCCGATCAACCCGCCCTCCAGGCCGAGCCTGAGAAAATGCCGCAGAAAATGGTTGGCGATATAGCGATCGCCGGCGCCGACGAAGTGCAGCACCTCGACGATCGGGCGGTTCGCCGCCATCGCGCCGCGGGTCGCGAACGATACCGAAATGATCGTCGCCGCGATCACCAGCACGAGAATGCCGATGCCGGCGAATACGGTCGCCCCGGTCATCGAGCGCATGCGCTCGATCCAGGCGCGGTGATCGTCGACGCTCGCCGACGGCGCCACCTGCGTCACCGCCTTGCGCAGGCCTGCAAGGTCGAGCGTGGTGCCGGGCTGCACGCGCGCAACGACGACGCGCGGCACCGGCAACTGGTCGATCGACAACCCGGTGCCAAGCCACGGCTCCAGCAGCCTCGCCGATTCGTCCTTGCTGAACGGCTTGACCTGCACGATGCCGGGCTGCGTCCGCATCGCCTCCGCGGCCGCGGTCACGTCGCGATCGAGATCACGCCCCGCCTGCGGACGCACCTGCATGGTGATTTCGCTGGCGACTTCCGACTGCCATTCCGCGGCCGATGCGCTGACCAGCAGCACGGTGCCGGTGGTGATGGAAGCGAGGAACGTCATGATGGCGACGACGGCGACCAGCGCGCGGCCGGAGATCGACGCCCGCGGCACGATCGGCGACATGTTGCGCGCGCGTGCCGGAACCTGCGGGCGCTCCGTCCCGAGGTCCACCAGCGGCCCGTGCTCGTCACCCATCCTACTCATAGATATGCAACCGTCCCTGGTGCAGCACCATTCGCCGCGCCTCGTACTGGTCCATCAGCGTGATGTCGTGGGTCGCGATGATGACCGCGGTGCCCAGCCGGTTCAATTCGATGAACAGCCGCAGCAGGCGCCGGCCGAGCGTCGGGTCGACGCTGCCGGTCGGCTCGTCCGCCAGCAGCAATTGCGGCCGCGAGATCACCGCGCGCGCGATCGCCGCGCGCTGCTTCTCGCCGCCCGACAGGATCGGCGGCAGCGCATCCATGCGCTCGCCGAGGCCGACCCATTTCAAGAGGTCGATCACCTCGCGGCGATAGCTGGATTCCTCCCGGCCCATCACGCGGAACGGCAGCGCCACGTTCTCATAGGTCGTCATGTGGTCGAGCAGGCGAAAATCCTGCAGCACGATGCCGATCTTCTGGCGCATGTTCGCGACCTGATCCTTGCCGAGCAGCGAGACGTCCTGGCCGAACAGGTTGACGAGGCCGCGCGTCGGCCGGATCGACAGAAACAGCAGCCGCAGCAGCGAGGTCTTGCCGGCGCCCGAGGGGCCGGTGAGAAACTGGAAGGAATGCGCCGGAATCAGGAAAGTAAGGTCGCGCAGAATCTCCGGGCCGAGCCCGTACCGCAAACCGACATTTTCGAACCGAACCAAGCTCAGCTCCGCTCGACATGAGCCGTGGCCAAAAACCCCGGACTAGAACCTAGATCTGGACCCGAACCCGGACTTTGGGCGTGCGGCCCGCTGGTTTGGGAACCAACCGGACAAAACGGTTTTGCGACCGTTATGGTTTCCGATTCGTTAACGGTCGCTATGTAGCATCCCGGCAAGGACACGGTAGAGACGGGCTCCATGCACATCATTTGCCCTCATTGTACAACATCTTACGCCATCAATCCGGCCACCCTGGGGGCCGCCGGACGCACCGTCCGCTGCTCGCGCTGCAAGGAGACCTGGCTGGCGCGGCCCGAAGACGCGATCGAAATGGCGGACGCCATGCCGGCCACCATGGCAAATTCGGCGCAACCGGCCCCGCCGGCCGAAAACGATCCCGCCTCCGAATGGGAGGCGATGGCGCGCGAGGAAGAGGGGCAGGACGCCCCGGTGGTCGACAGTCCCTCGATTTCGGCCGGCTGGCCGGCCGAGGGCGAAGGTTCGCGACCAGGCGGCGACACCGACTGGCCGTCGGCCGCCCGGCAGGATGCGGACGACCATGCGGAGCCGGTTACCACGCACGGCCAGCGGCTGGCCCGCCTTTTCCGGCTGCCCTCCCCGCCCCGCATCCCCTTCATGCCCTCCGTCGGCCTGCCGACCGCCTGCGCCGCGATGGGCGCGCTGATCCTGGCGCTGATGATCTGGCGCGCCGACGTCGTGCGGCTGTTGCCGCAAACCGCGACGTTTTACAAGATGGTCGGGCTGGAAGTGAACCTGCGCGGGCTGGCGTTCAAGGACATCAAGGTCTCCAACGAGACGGTGGACGGCAAGCCGGTCCTGGTCATCGAAGGCACGATCATCGGCGAGAGCAGGAAACCGGTCGAATTGCCGCGGCTGCGCTTTTCCGTCCGCGACGCGCAAGGCGCGGAGATCTACGCCTGGAACGCGGTGCTCGAGCATCCGGTGCTCAATCCCGGCGAGCGGGCCTATTTCAAGTCGCGGCTGGCTTCGCCGCCGCCCGAAGGTCGCAATATTGACGTACGCTTTTTCAACAAGCGGGATCTGGCCGGCCGCGCCTGAATCGGCCGCCGATTCCGTCGGGGTGAGAGAGACGACTTCATGCCACGCGTGCTGATTGCCGATGACGAGGATTCCATGCGCTCGCTGGTGGCGCGCGCCATCGCCATGGACGGCCACGAGACCGTCACCGCCGAGGACGGCGCCGAAGCGCTCGATATCCTGACCCGCGAACACGGCACGTTCGATCTGCTGCTGACCGACATCCAGATGCCCGTGATGGACGGCATCGCCTTGGCGCTGGCGGCGGCGCGCGATTTTCCCAAGCTGAAAATCCTGCTGATGACCGGATTTGCCGCCCAGCGCGAACGCGCCTCCGGCCTCAACGCCATCGTGCACGACGTGGTGACGAAGCCGTTTTCGGTGCACGACATCCGCACGGCTGTGGCCGATGCGCTGGCGGCGGGGAAGAAGGGGTAAACCACGTCGACGGCCGTCGTCCCCGCGAAGGCGGGGACCCAGTACGCCGCGGCTTCTCGATTCGATTGCTGACGTCTCTGGAATACTGGGTCACCCGCCTGCGCGGGTGACGACAGCGGTATGGATGATGACAGTTCGCGCGTGTGGACAGCAGCGCGCTCCGCAAAGACCTCAATAATCCTTCAGCAGCCGCTCGATGTAATCGAGTTCGATCTGCGGACGGGACGGATCGGCGAGACGGCGGCGCAGTTCTTCGAGGATCCGGCGCACCCGCTGCACGTCGATCTCGCCGGGGATCTTCACGGTATAATCGTCGGTGAATTCGTTGTGGCGCATCGGCCGTCCGAGCGGATCGGTCGAGTTCTGCGCACCCTGCTGGCGGCCTCTCGGATTGCCGGGGCCATCGCCCGGCTGGTCGCCGTCGCCCTGCTGCATGGCTTCGGCCAGGCTCTGGGCGCCCTTGCGCAGCGCGTCCAGCGCGCGGCCTTGCGAATCCACCGCGCCGTCGGCGTTGCCCTCGCCGAGCCGGCCGGTGGCATCGCCCATCGCCGAATCGGCCTGATCGAGCCCGTCCTCGCCGTCGCCCTGATCGCCGCCTTGACCCTGCTGGCCTTGACCCTGTTCGCCGCGCTGGCCCTGCTGCCCCTGTTGGCCACGCTGGCCCGGCCCCATGCCGCGCTTGGCGAGTTCTTCCTGCAATTTCTTCAGCCGGTCGCGCAGGCCCTGCTGGTCCTGCTGCAGGTCGCCCATGCTCTGGTCGCCCTGCTTGCCGCGCTGCTGGCGGTCGCGCCTGGAATCCTGGCCCTGCTTGTAGGTCTTGTCGCGCAATTGCTGCTGCTTGCGGATCATGTCGCCGAGCTCATTCAGCGCCTGCTCCATGTCGTCGCCGCCCTGGCCGGGCTGCGCCATCTGCAGGTTTTCCAGCATCTGCTGCAGCTGTTCGAGCAACTGCTTGGCGGCTTCCTTGTCGCCGGAACGCGACATCCGCTCCAGCCGGTCGAGCATGCTCTTAAGATCCTGCTGGCTCAGCATCTTGGTGTTGGGATCGAGCGGACGCGCCAGTTGCTGTGGATTGTTGCGGAACTGCTCGGCGAGCTGGCGCAGGAAATTATCCAGCGCGGCGCGCAGATTGTCGGTGAGCTTCTTGATCTCCTCGTCGGTGGCGCCGCGTTCCAGTGCCTGCTTGAGCGCCTCCTGCGCCGCGCGCAGCGCCTTGTCGACATCTGAGATATTGCCGTCCTCGATGGTGACGGCCAACGCCCACAGGCTGGCGACGACCTCGCGCAGCGCATCGTCGGTGCGCGCCGCCTCCAGCTGCCGCGACACGCTGAAGAGGCCGAGATAGTGGCCGGTCTCCGGCGTGAACAATTCCGGCGCGATCATCAGCGCATCGAGCGCAGTAAAGACCTGCGCATTCTGGTTGGCGTCGAGCGCGAGCACACGGCGCTGCTCGATCAGGGCACGCGCCAGCGGTTTGGTGAACAGCCGCTCCGGCAGCCGCATGTTGAAGGGTTCGCTCTTGCCCTCGTTGCCGGCCTCGTCCTTGGCCGTGAGCGTCAACGTCACGTCGGCACCGGCATACGGATCTTCGCTGAGGTCCTTGACGGTCTGGCCGACGCCGTTGCGGGTGCGGGCGTTCGGCAGCACCAGCGGAAACTGCGGCGGCTCGAACAGCGGCCGCGGCTCGGCCTTGTCGGCCTCCTTGCTCTTGCCGTCCTTGCTGGTGTCCTTGCTGGTGTCCTTGCTGGTTTCCTTACTGCTTTCCTTGGCTGCATCCGCATTGCGGGCGGCGAATTGCGCGCGCGCTTCGGTGACGCCGTAATCGTCCTCCAGCTTGTAGGACATCTGCAGCGAACCGCGGGCCTGGCGCTCCGGATCCTTGGCAAGGGAAATGCTCGGCGCGCGGTCGGGCGTGGCGGCAAACTTCCACAGCGGCTGGCCGGCCGGCGCGCGGACATGCGCGGTGCCGTCGCCCGCGATCTTGAAATGCCGCTCGTTGGTGCCCTTTGGCGCCTGTTCGCTCGGCGCAACCTCGGTCACGCCGCCGCCGACCACGACATCGATGGCGCCGCCGCTGGAGCGCACCAGCAGCGTGCTGCCCGACGGCACCGGCAACGGTGCTCCGCTATCGGGCGAAGCCGCATCCCTGTTGGCGGCGGACAAAATCACCGGCGGCTTGCCGGTGTAGACCGGCGGGGTCACCCAGGCATCGACCCGGACATTGGCCGGCGCCAGCACGCCGTTCCAGTCGAACGCCGCCGCAATCCGCAGCATGCGCTCGTCGCCGGCCGCGAAATAGGCAGCCACCAGCATCACCATGACCAGCGCGCGCAGCGCCCAGGGATCGTGGATCGGAAGCCGCGGCGACGGCAGCCCGGCGCGAATCCGCTTGATCGAGGCCAGCGTGCGCTCGCGCTGCTCCCGCCACAGCGCCTGCGCGATCGGATCCTTGTTCGAGAGTGTATCGGTCAGCGCTGTCGCTGGGCGATGGCGAATGCCGGTGCCGCGGTCGAGCCGGCTCAACGCCTCTTCGCGGGTCGGCCAGCGAAACCGCACAAGCGGGACCAATGCCGCCAGCGCCGCGAGGACGAACAGGCCGATGCCGATCGCGCGTGCAAGGAACGGCAGCGCCAGCCACAATCCGGCCCAGGACGCCACCAGAAACAGCCCGACGACGCTCAAAATCCGGGCCAGGACGGGCCAGCCGCGCTCCCACGCGATCGCATATTGCGCCCGTTGCAGGGCCTGCGTCAGCTGAAGCCGCGCGACAGCATCCGGCTCGCGCGCGGGCTGTGAGGGGTCGGGTGAGGCGCCGCTCAATAAACTCTCCGGGTTGCCGACAAATCAGCCTAGCACAGCGGCGGCATTGAGGCACCCCGCTACAAGCGGGTTCCCACACCTGGAATTACGCATAACACGAAGGCGTGACTGCGGGGCTCCCACCCCCTAACGTCCGCGCCGAACCGTAAAACTACGAGGAATGTGATGGACCAAAAGACATACGACAAGGGACTGGAAGTGCGCAAAGCCGTGCTCGGCGACGCCTACGTCACCAACGCCTTGAAGAACGTCGACGATTTCAACAGGCCGTTTCAGGAGCTGCTCACCGAATACTGCTGGGGCGCGGTGTGGGGCCGCGACGAACTGCCGCGCAAGACGCGCAGCATGCTGAACCTCGCGATGATTTCGATTCTGAATCGACCACACGAGCTGCGAACGCACATCAAGGGCGCGCTGACCAACGGCGTAACCAGGGACGAGATTCGCGAAATCTTCATGCAGGTCGCCATCTATGCTGGCGCACCGGCGGGCGTCGACAGTTTCCGAATCGCGCGCGAAGTGTTCGCGGAACTGGACAAGGGTTGAAGTCAGCCGAAGCTCTATCCGTCATTGCGAGCGAAGCGAAGCAATCCACCTCGCCGCGCAAAGAAAGAATGGATTGCTTCGCTTCGCTCGCAATGACGAAGTAAAGGGAATAACACCATGGAAATCGGATTCATCGGCCTCGGGAAGATGGGCTTCCCGATGGCGCGCCGCCTGATCGAGGCCAAGCACCAGCTCACTGTATTCGATACGCGGAAGGAAGCGGTCGACCAATTGCTTGCGCTCGGCGCCCAAGCGGCATCGTCGCCGAAAGACATCGCCGACCGTTGCGAGACCGTGCTGGCGAGCCTGCCGTCGCTGCAGGCCTCGCTCGACGTCGCGACCGGCGCTGGCGGCGTGATCGAGGGCAAGCGGGTCAAACGCTTCGTCGATCTTTCCACCGTCGGCTCGCAGATGGCGACCAAAATTCACGGCCTGCTGGCGAAGAACAACATCGTGCAGATCGACAGCCCCGTCAGCGGCGGCGTCGGCGGCGCCGAGAAGGGAACGCTGGCCGTGATGGTCTCCGGCCCGCGCGCCGACTGCGAGACGGTAAAGCCCGCGCTGGACGTGATCGGAAAAGTGTTCCTGATCGGCGAAAAACCGGGCGCGGCGCAGACGATGAAACTTGCCAACAATTTCCTGTCGGCGACCGCGATGGTGGCGACGTCGGAAGCGGTGGTGATGGGCGTCAAGGCAGGGCTCGATCCGGCCGTGATGATCGACGTCATCAACTCCGGTTCCGGCCTTAACACGGCCAGCCGCGACAAGTTTCCGCGCGCGGTGCTGCCGCGCAGCTTCGATTTCGGCTTTG
The DNA here is from genome assembly GCF_049993905.1 of Bradyrhizobium sp. McL0615. Classification (NCBI taxonomy): domain Bacteria; kingdom Pseudomonadati; phylum Pseudomonadota; class Alphaproteobacteria; order Hyphomicrobiales; family Nitrobacteraceae; genus Bradyrhizobium; species Bradyrhizobium sp. McL0615. Next base: position 8,175,766 of record NZ_CP188254.1, read on the forward strand.
CCACCGGCTTGATGGTGAAGGACGTGCGGCTGGCGCTGGAGGAGATGAAGTCGCTGGGGCTGTCGATGGAAGTCGCTGAAGCGGTCGGGCGGTTGTGGGAAGTCATCATCCGCGACCAGGGCGCGGAATCGGATTTCACCGCGGCCATCAAGCCGATCGAAAAGGCGGCGGGTGTGGTGGTCGGCGGCGCGAAGGGCGGCCACGCAGCGAAGTAGCGCTGGCGGTCGGTTTGCGCTGACGCGTGGCGGACAATGGGGCGGCGCACGCGGATCCATGCGTGTTTGCGTAGTTCCAGGTTGGCAAGTCCGGCCGAATGGCGTTACGTTCCGAATGTACGTGAGTACAGGCTGGCGTTGACTCGATCGAGTTGGGACGTGCATGACGTCTCGTTGCGTAAATCCGGAATACAGGCAGAGGCGGCCGCGTCCCGCCTGTCTTGCCGTTGCGGCTCTCACCGCGTTGATCGCGGCGGGAGGCGATGCGCACGCGAGAGGCGGCCGGAGCGAACGCCCGATCGAGTCCATTCAGTCGCGCAGCGCCGGCGAACCCACCATGGCCATCGTTTCGCTCCGCAGCCAGCGGATCACCGTCTACGACGCCAACGGGTGGATCCTGCGGGCGCCGGTGTCCAGCGGCACCAAGGGACGCGAGACACCCGCCGGCATCTTCAGTGTCATCCAGAAAGTCGAGGAACACTACTCGAACCTGTATGACGACGCCTTCATGCCGCACATGCAGCGCATCACATGGTCAGGCATCGCGCTCCATGGCGGTGTCCTGCCGGGGCGTCCGGCGTCCCATGGCTGTATCCGCCTGCCCTTCGACTTCGCCGCACAACTGTTCGACGCGACCACGATGGGCATCCGGGTGATCGTGGCGCCCGGCGATGCGGCGCCCGTTGAGTTCGCTCATCCGCTGCTGTTCCAACCGAAGCCCGGCGTCGCCGCCCTGGCCGCCGCGCGCGCGACGGAAGCGCAACAGGCGACGAAGAAAGCAGCCGAGGCGCGGCTGGCCGCCGGGACGGCGTTGCGGGAGGCCACGCAGGCCAAGGTGCCGGTTCGCGCGGCGGATAACCTGAAACGCAGAGCCGAGGCCCAATTGGCAGCCGTCGAGACCAAGCTTGGCTCCGGCATCTCGGCAGAGGCAAAGGAGCAGGCGGAGGACACCAAGGTACAGGCCGTCGCCAAAATTGCCGAGTTGCAGCTGCAATGGGACGTCGCCAACGTGGATTTGCAATTGAGGCTCGATGCCGCCACATCTGCGCGTGAAGCCGCCGCCGCCGCGGAGACTGCGCGCGTCGCGGCAGCCGAGGCGGCCCGCCAGGTCGCGAGCGAACTTCAGCCGGCATCGGTGTTGATCAGCCGCAAGACCCAGCGGCTTTATGTCCGTCAGGCATTCAAGCCCGTCCTTGAAAGTCCAGTGGCGATCGCAGATCCCGATCGTCCCATTGGCACGCATGTCTTCACCGCCGTCGAGCGCACGACCGACGACGCCAAGTTGCGATGGAACGTCGTCTCGTTGGGCGGCGGGCGTGCGCCGAGTGGCACGGTTGAGCCAAAAGACCGGGCGCACGGCAGTAGCGGTCGTGACGTTGAACCGGCGCCGACGGTCCCGGAAAGTGCAAAGGCCGCGCTCGACCGCATCACCATTCCGCCGGACGTATTGGATCGCATCGCCGGAATTACGCCGCGATCCTCCCTGATCGTCACCGACGAGGGGGTAAGTTCGGAAACCGGCAAGGGAACGGAATTCGTGGTGCTGTTGAGCGGCGAGCCGCAAGGCGGCATCAAGCGGCGGCGGCACAGTCCGGGCAGCGAATTCCGCTACGCGCACCGCCGCAGCCAGCCTTTTTGGCGCTCGCCTTTCGGGAGTCCCTTCACCTGGTGAGCCCGTTCTTCGCGCGGCCAATGACCTGAAACCGACGTCACCGCCCCCTTCCGGTATCGCGACCTGAAATGCTATAGTGGCCTTCGGGAGGGCAGGCATGAAGCGACGCGAATTCATTTGTGTTCTCGGCAGTATTGCTTCGGGATATTGGCCCCGCCGCCGCACCATCATCGTCGCCATGGCCGCAATGGTGCTCCTGCCGATCGAAGTCAGCGACGCCGGCTGGCTGTCGGATGTCTTCAAAAGCTCATCAAAACAAGGCAAATCGTCAAAACAGGCCAAGCCGCTAAAACGCGTCACGTCACCCAAGCCAGCCGCTCTTGCTAAACGTGCTGTCTCGCCAAAGCGCCACAACGTAAAACTCGCCGCGCTGGGTCCGGTGCACGTGAACCCTGCTGCCTTGAAGCCGGTCGCCACCCGATGCGATCCCGCAAAATTCCGGATCGTGCTGGATGTCGGACATACCGCCGAATCGGAAGGCGCGATCAGCGCCCGCAACGTTTCCGAGTTTGTCTTCAATCTGCGCCTTGCGAAGCGGATCGAGCAGAAGCTGAAGGCCGAAGGCTTTGCCGAGACCAGATTGCTGCTGACCGAGGGCAAGGCCAGGCGCAGCCTCGTCAAACGCGTCGCCGCCGCCAACAATCTGCCCGCGGATCTCCTGCTGTCGATCCACCATGACTCCGTGCCCAACAAATTCCTCGAGGACTGGGAGTTCGAGGGAAAGAAAAGCCGTTTCAGCGACCGCTTCAGCGGCTATTCCGTGTTCGTCTCCCGCAACAATCCGGACTTCAAGACCAGCCTCTCGTTTGCCGAACTGATCGGCAAGGAGATGAAGGCCCAGGGCCTTGATTATGCGCAGCAGTATTCCCAACCCATCATGGGCCGATATCAGCGTCCGTTGCTGAACAAGGAAACCGGCGTCTACCGCTACGATGAGCTGATCGTGCTGAGAAAGACCCGGATGGCTGCCGTGCTACTGGAGGCGGGCTCGATCATCAACCGGGACGAAGAACTCAAGATGAGTTCGCCGGAGCGCCGCGATATCATCAGCAGCGGGGTTGCGACGGCCGTGAAGGAATTCTGCGAGCCGCGATGGGCCATGCTCGGCCCGCTATGATGGCGGGGTAACCTCGCATCCGAACCCGGCCCGCCGGCTTCACCCTTTTGACGGCTTCTTGATCTCGTCGAACCTGGAAAGCGCGCGTTCAAACTTTTCGTTGAACAGCCACATCGCATCGAGAATTTCGCGGAAGGTCGCGGACGTCTTGGCCCTGTCGGCCTGTCCGAAGGTGAACATGCTATTGTTGCGCAGATAGAACATGATCTTCGGGTCGGAGATCCGGTAACCTGTGAGGTCGCGCGAGGCCATCGCCGACCGGGTCGGGCTCGGGATGATCTGGATCAGTTCGAACAGCTTCATCTGGTCGATCGGATCGGGCAGCGTTTTCACGATGGCCGGCACCTGCGGGAAAATATCCGCATGCGCGTTCATGAGGCCGTCCCGCACGGCGGTCCAGTGATTGTAGCGGCGATCGATATTGCCGGCTCGCGCCTCTTCCCGGTCGTCGCGGGCGATCAGCGCGGGATCGAAGGCTGCGATGGACTTCCTAATCGCGGCCCACTTCCTCCGCCCGTTCTGGTCCTCGGGCACGCCGGTCTGCAAACTGCCCTTGTATTTGTTCGAGCGCGCATTGCCGATGTTCTGATTGCCATTGGTCTCGGCAAAGAACAGCCCGAGGCTGATGCGGCCGGCTGCCTCGGCACTGGCGGCATCGAGGCCCTTTGCGCGCGCGATGGCCGTGCCGAGATCGACGACGTCCTTGAACGGCGTCTCCGAGTTTTGCGCGTCGGCGGGCGGCGCTTGCATCTGGTCGAAAAGCTGCCGGTATTGATCGAGCAGCAGTTCATTGGCGACGCTGAAATAGGCAGGAGGGATGCCGTATTTGTTGGGGCCGCCTATTCTGGACGGAAGCGCGTCGGTGAGATCCTTGTACGCGCTCATCATGTTGTTGCGGGCAAGGTAAAGTGCTTGTCCCGGAAGGTTAGGTAACCCCTGTTTCGAATCGATCTGCGCCCGTCGCTGCCCCAGTACCTGCTCGAAATGTCTTCGTGAGTTGTTGTAGGCGTCGAGCGCGTCAAATTGGCTTTTCGTCAGCGGCTCGGCCATGGCCGGCGATATGACGCCGAAATTACCGATCGGAGCCGCGACGAACGGCGCGCACAGGAGCCCGAGGATAAGGGCTGCCGTGGGTGCAGCAATACGACCGACAGTGCCCATGGCGATTTTCCAAAGCTTCATCAAATTCGGCTCGGTCACCGTAGACGACGAACGCGCGTCTTGGCGAGACGAAAGCTCCGGTTTCGACGCCTATCATGCCCGCCGCTTCGGTTCGCAACCATGCAGAAACAACGTCACGCATTTCCGCACGCGCGTTTTGACCTGCGCGCGCGAGGGCAGCGGGACGCCGCCAAAGAGCGCCGCGCGTTGCGGTGCGCCTGCGACCATCCCGATCAGGATGCCGGCGGCCTCCTCGACATTGTCGAGCTCGATGAGCCCACGCTTGACCTGAAGGCGCAACCAGTTCGACAGCGCCGCGGCGGTGCGGACAATGCCGTTCCTGTAGAACGCCGCCGCCAGATCGGGGAATTGGCCGGCCTCCTGCAGGATGATGCGCTGAAGCGCGACGACGTCAGGATCGAGCGTAAGGTCGGCGCACGCCATCAGCGCGGCGTTCATCCCGGTTTCGATGTTGGCATCCTCGGCGACGTGCAGGCTGAAGTCGGACAGGAATCGATCGAGCCGGTCGGAGACCATGCCCTCGAACAGCGCCGCCTTGTTCGGCACCAGGCGATACAGCGTCTTGGTCGAGACGCCGGCGCGGCGCGCCACGGTTTCGGTGCTGGTCGCAGCGTATCCGGCGGCGGCAAATTCGTGCCGCGCGGCCTCGTAGATGATTTGACGCGTCTCATCGTCGGGCCGGAGTTGCGGACGCCCGCGATCGCGGCGATCGGCGGAAGATTCTGCTCGAGCCATGCTGCTACATGATGCCTGTCATTCCATTGACAGTTTCAATAATGGTCCTATTTTGGAAATTGTCAAGTTTCCTAATTCTTCCCGAGCGGAGAACCGCCATGACCGTCCACTCGACCACCTTCCCGACCAATCAGCCGGTCCTTCCGGCCGGCGCCGCCGAGGCGTTCCTGCCCGCGGCCGCCGCAGCGGCACCACAGGTGCTCGCTGCAAAAAAATTCAATCTGCGCAAGCTGTTGCTCACCGGAGCCGCGCTTGCCGCGCTGGCGGGCGCGGCCTGGTATGGCTGGGATTACTGGACCGTCGGCCGATACCTGGTGTCGACCGACGACGCCTATGTGAGGGCCGACAGCACCACGATCGCGCCGAAGGTCACCGGTTACCTGCAACAGGTGCTGGTGAAGGACAACGAGCGCGTCACCACCGGCCAGGTGCTGGCGCGCATCGACGACCGTGACTTCAAGGTCGCGCTCGATCAGGCCAAAGCCGATGTCGCCGCGGCGCACGCCACGATCACCAGCAAGCAGGCCCAGATCGAAGTGCAGCGGGCGGTCGTCAACGCGGCCGAGGCAACCATCAACGTCGACCAGGCGGCGCTGACCTTCGCGGCCCAGGAAAACAAACGCTATTCCGATCTTGCCACCACCGGATATGGCAGCGTGCAGAATGCGCAGCAGGCGCAATCGCGTAACGGCGGCGCGCAAGCGGCCCTGGCGCGCGATACGGCCAATCTGACGTCGGCGCAAAAACAGGTCGATTTGCTCAACGCCGAGATCGTTCAAGCCACCGCTGCGCTGGCGCGCGCCAACGCGATCCAGAACCAGGCCGAACTCAATCTCGGCTACACCACCATTACAGCTCCGATCGACGGTGTCGTCGGCAACCGCACGCTGCGCGTCGGCCAGTATGTGCAGGTCGGGACGCAATTGATGTCGGTGGTGCCGGTCGATGGCGCCTATGTGGTGGCGAACTACAAGGAAACGCAGCTCACCGACGTGCATGAAGGCCAGGCGGTCGATATCGAGGTGGACATGTTCCCGGGCCAAATCGTGCACGGCCATGTCGACAGCATCGCCCCCGCCAGCGGCCAGGAATTCGCGCTGCTGCCGCCGGACAACGCCACCGGCAATTTCACCAAGGTCGTGCAGCGCATCCCGGTACGGATCGCGCTCGATAGCGGCAAGAACCCGCGCATCGCGCTGCGGCCCGGCATGTCGGTGATTCCCACCATCGAGACGCGTTCGTCGAACACGAACCGCGCGGCGGCTGCCGCCGCCAACATCCACAAGACGGTTTCTGGAGCGTCGTGCCATGTCAAAGCAGAGCCCTTCCGCCTCGATATCCGCGCTGCCGATCTCGCGCGCAGCATCTAGTCTGACTGCCGATCCGAACCGCGCCAGCGTCACGACCTGGATTGCTGTCCTCGCCGCCATGATCGGCTCGTTCATGGCGATCCTGAACATCCAGATCACCAATGCTTCGCTGCTCAACATCGAGGGCGGCATCGGCACCGGCGTCGACAACGGCTCCTGGATCTCGACCTCCTATCTGATCGGCGAGATCGTGGTGATCCCGCTGACCGACTTTCTCAGCCGCGTGTTCTCGTTCCGCCGCTACATGATCGCGAGCGCCGCGCTGTTCGCACTATTCTCGGTCGCCTGTGCCTTCACCCACGACCTGCCTTCGATGATCGCGATGCGCGGAGTGCAGGGCTTTGCCGGCGGCGTGCTGATCCCGATGGCGTTCACGCTGGTTCTGACCAAGCTGCCCAAGTCGCAGCAGCCGGTCGGGCTTGCGATCTTCGCGCTGTCCGTCACCTTCGCGCCGGCGATCGGGCCGACCATCGGCGGCTATCTCACCGAGAATTACGGCTGGCGTACCATCTTCTTCGTCAACGTGATCCCGACGGCCGTGATGGTGAGCGCGCTTTATTTGACGCTGGAGCGGCAGCCGATGCAGTTGAAGCTTCTGAAAGAGGGCGACTGGGCCGGCATATTGACGATGGCGATCGGCCTGTCGGCGCTGCAGACCGTGCTCGAGGAAGGCAACAAGGATGACTGGTTCGCCTCCCCCTTCATCCAGCGTCTGGCCGTGATCGCATTCGTCAGCCTCGCGCTGTTCGTCTGGATCGAGCTGACGACAGAGAAGCCGCTGATCCGGCTGCGGCTGCTCAAGCGACGCAATTTCGGCTTCGGCACCGTTGCGCTGACGCTGGTCGGCTTCGCGCTGTTCGGATCGGTCTACATCCTGCCGGCCTATCTTGGGCAGGCGCAGGGCTACAATGCCCAGCAGATCGGCGAGGTGCTGGCCTGGACAGGCTTGCCGCAGCTCCTCCTGATCCCACTGGTGCCGATCATGATGCGGCGTTTCGATGCGCGCTACGTCGCCTTCACCGGCCTGATGATCTTCGCCTATAGCTGCTTCATGAACATTGCGATGTCGCCGGACTATGCCGGCGACCAGCTCTTCATTCCCAACATCGTGCGCGCCATCGGCCAGGCCATGGTGCTGACGCCACTGACCTCAGTGTCGACGGCCGACACTGCGCCCCAGGACGTCGCCGCCGCCTCGGGCATCAGCAACATGCTGCGCAATCTCGGCGGCGCGATCGGCACAGCGGTGCTGGCGACCGTGATCACCAAGCGCGAGCAGTTCCACTCCAACATCATCGGCCAGTCGGTCAACCTCGGCCGCGAGGAGGTGCGCAACCGGATCGCCCAGACCTCAGATTATTTCCTGGCCCACGGCGTCTCGGACCCCGCCACCGCGCACCAGCAGGCGATCGTAGCCCTCGGCAAGGCCGTGAAGCATCAGGCCCTGGTGATGGGATTCAGCGATACCTTTGCGGTAATCGGCATCGTGCTGGTGCTGGCCGCGCTGGCGGTTCTGCTGACGCGCAAGGTGAAGGGCGCGGCGGCCGGTGGCGCGCATTGAAGGATGGGTCTGGGGCAGCGCACGACGACAGATCGCCTGTCGATCACAGCCAGGGCGCTGGCTTGTCCATCGCGATCAGTTCCTCGACCTCGATGCGCGGGCGCACCACGGCGTACTGGTCGTCCTTGACGAGAACTTCCGGCACCAGCGCGCGGGTATTGTAGAAGCCGGACTGCACCGCGCCGTAGGCGCCGGCGGTCATGATCGCGATGAGATCGCCGGCCTTGGGCTCAGGCAAATTGCGATCGAGCGCGAGATAGTCGCCGGTCTCGCAGACCGGACCGACGACGTCGGCGGTGATGGTTCGCGCGCCCCTGGCCGCCTCGCGCACGGGGAGGATGTCGTGGTGGGCTTCGTACAGCGTCGGGCGGATCAAGTCGTTCATCGCGGCGTCGATGATGACGAAATTCTTGGCCTCGCCGGGCTTCACATAGATGACGCGGGACACGAGGATGCCGGCATTGCCGACGATCATCCGCCCGGGCTCGAACATCAGCGTGCAGCCGAGATTATGCGTCACCCGCTTGACCATCGCGGCATAGGCCGACGGCAGCGGCGGCGCTTCGCGGTCGGCGTGATAGGGGATGCCGAGCCCGCCGCCGAAATCGATATGCTCGATGTTGTGGCCGTCGGCGCGCAGTGTCTGCACGAAATCGGAAAGGATCCGGAACGCGGTCTCCATCTTGGAGAGATCGGTGATCTGGCTGCCGATATGCATGTCGGTGCCGGTCACCTCGATGCCCGGCAGTTTCGCCGCGCGGGCATAGACCTCGCGTGCGCGCGCAATCGGAACGCCGAACTTGTTCTCGGACTTGCCGGTGGCGATCTTGGCATGCGTCCCGGCATCGACGTCGGGATTGACCCGCACCGAGATCCGCGCGGTCTTGCCGGCCTCGACCGCGAGTTTCGACAGCAATTCGAGTTCGGGCTCGGATTCGACGTTGATGCAGAGAATGTCCGCCGCCAGCGCTGCGCGCAGTTCAGCCTCTGTCTTGCCGACGCCGGAAAACAGAATCTTGCTGGGCGGAATCCCCGCCGCCAGTGCGCGCTTGAGTTCGCCGCCGGAGACGACATCGGCACCGGCGCCGAGCTTGGCGAGCGTGCGCAGCACCGACTGGTTTGAATTGGCCTTCATGGCGTAGCAGACCAGCGTCTTCTCGCCGGCAAAGGCCTCGGTGAAGACGCGGTAGTGGCGCTCCAGCGTCGCCGTCGAATAGCAATAGAACGGCGTGCCCACGGCATCCGCGAGTTCGGACAGGTTGACGGCTTCGGCGTGCAGCACGCCGTTGCGGTAGTCGAAATGATTCATGGCGCGCGCCTATAGCGTTTTCAAGCGAAGTGGGCACCGGTTCGCGTCAGGAAAACGCGTCAAGACAAAGTCTCAGTCGAGCAGCGGATCGAGAACGAATTTCTTCTTGCCGCCCTTGGGGGCGGTGGGGCCTGCCTCGGATCCGTAGGTCGAGTTGAAGACGCCGGGCTGGGCCGCGCGCTCGGCGTCGGTGTCCGTGGACGTGGCCTGCGGCACCGACGCGGTCGGCGGCAAATCGAGCCCGGCCTTGCGTCCGCAGCCGCCTAGCGCGAGCGCGGTCACGCTCAGCAGGATGATGGCCCATCCCGACGATGACGGGCGGTAGTTACTGATCACGACGAAATCCCCAATGCGCGGCGCACCATACAAAGATTGCCTTGGTCTGGCGAGTGCCGATAGGCCACGGACAACCATGAAATTGCAGCGAAATTTTTCTCTTCGCGGCTATTTTTGGTCTTTTTCCAACCGTTTCAGCCAGGCTTTGGCCTGCGACAGCACGTTCTTCGGCGCGGTGCCGCCATAGCTGGTCCGGCTCTTGACGGAGGCGTCCACCGACAGCACACGCAACGCCTCGGCCGTAATCTTCGGCTCGACCTCCTGCATCGCCTTGAGCGGCAGTTCGTGCAGCGCCACGCCCTGCTTTGACGCCAGACCGACGATTCGCCCGGTGACGTGGTGGGCATCGCGGAACGGCATTTTCAGCGTCCGCACCAGCCAGTCGGCCAGATCGGTGGCGGTGGCGTAGCCCTCGCCGGCCGCGGCCTTCATCCTGTTCTCGTCGGGGACGAGATCCAGGACCATGCCGGTCATCGCCCGAATCGCGAGCGACAGCGCGGAAAATGCCTCCATCGCGCCCTGCTTGTCCTCCTGCATGTCCTTTTGATAGGCGAGCGGCAGGCCCTTCATCACGATCAGGAGACCGTTGAGCGCGCCGATCACCCGGCCGGTCTTGGCGCGCACCAGTTCGGCCGCGTCCGGGTTGCGCTTCTGCGGCATGATCGAGGAGCCGCTGGTGAACTTGTCGGAAAGCCGCACCAGGCCCACCAGCGGCGAGGTCCAGATCACGATTTCCTCGGCAAAGCGCGACATGTGCACGGCCGCGATCGAGGCCGCCGACAGCGTCTCCAGCACAAAATCGCGATCCGATACCGCATCCAGCGAATTGGCCATCGGCCGGTCGAAGCCGAGCGCCTTGGCGGTGGCATGGCGGTCGATCGGAAACGAGGTTCCGGCCAGCGCGGCGGCGCCCAGCGGCGATTCGTTCAGCCGCTTGCGCGCATCGGCAAAGCGGCCCCGGTCACGCGCGGCCATCTCGACATAGGCGAGCAGATGATGCCCGAACGTCACCGGCTGCGCGGTCTGCAGATGGGTAAATCCCGGCATCACGGTCGCGGCATGTTCCAGCGCGCGGCTGGCCAGCGCATGCTGGAACGCGGCGAGCGCCGCGTCGGTGTCGTCGATGGTGTCGCGGACATAGAGCCGGAAATCGGTCGCGACCTGGTCGTTGCGGGAGCGCGCGGTGTGCAACCGCCCGGCGGCCGGCCCGATCAGTTCGGAAAGCCGGCTCTCGACATTCATATGGATGTCTTCGAGCGCGCGCTTGAAATCAAACGCGCCGCTGCCGATTTCTGACAAAATCGTGTCTAGACCCTTGCCGATATTTTTCGCATCAGTCGCGGTGATAATGCCTTGCGCGGCCAGCATTGCCGCGTGGGCCTTGGACGCAGCGATGTCCTGGGCATAGAGGTGACGGTCAACGTCGATGGAGACGTTGATTTCCTCCATGATCGCATCGGGACGCTCGGTGAACCGGCCGCCCCACATCTTGTTGCTCATGACTTCTCTAGCCCTGCCATCTATATCGTCGAAGGTGCGCGAAACGCCGTGCCGGGTTTGGCCGTAACTCGACCGTAATCTTCGGCCCTGCATAGCCGTATCTGATACAGGATGACAAACGATATGCCCGAAATGCCCCCCTCCCGCCCGGCCGCGACGCGCCGGATCCCGATCGCCATCGGTGCCGTGGTGGCCGTCGGCGTGATCGGATTGGGCGCGGTCTACGGGCTCGGCGGCTTCAGGCGCGGCTCAGGGGGGGATCCCTCCTGCACGGGCGCGGTCGAATTGGCCCGCAGGATCGCCCCGCTGGCCAATGGCGAGGTGGCGGCGCTGACCATGGCGACGAGCCCGCTGCGGCTCCCCGACCTTGCCTTCGAGGACGCCGACGGCAAACCCCGAAAGCTGTCGGAATGGCGCGGCAAGACCGTGCTGGTGAACCTGTGGGCCACCTGGTGCGTGCCCTGCCGCAAGGAAATGCCGGCGCTCGACAATTTGCAGGCCAAGCTCGGGGGCAAGGATTTCGAGGTGGTCGCCGTCAACATCGACACCCGCGACCCCGAGAAGCCCCGAAACTTCCTGAAAGAAGCCAATCTGACCAGGCTCGGCTATTTCACCGACCCAAAAGCCAAGGTTTTTCAGGACCTTAAGAGCATAGGTAAGGCCTTGGGCATGCCGACCTCGATACTCGTGGATGGCAAGGGCTGCGAGATCGCCAACCTGGCCGGGCCCGCCGAATGGGCCAGCGACGACGCCATCAAGCTGATCAAGGCCGCGATGGAGCCGGCAAAGGCGGGGTTTTAGCCGGGAAGGCTCGGTTGGACCGCACTGGCGTGTCCAATCTCAGGTGGTCGACCTCATCCAGAGGAGCCGCGCAGCGGCGTCTCGAAGGATGAAAGCCCGGCTGCCGCACCAGCCGGGCCACATGGTTCGAGACGGCGCTTCGCGCCTCCTCACCATGAGGGTCGGGCAGTATCTGCGGGCTTTCTGTCAGGCCGCGATATTGAGATTGCCGCCAACGCCGGGTGCGAGATTGGCCGTGCCCAGCAGGGTCTGAACGGCGGTCTTCTCGGCGTCCATGTTCTGTTTGATGATCGAAGTCTGGATCTGCTGCTGCGTGCCGGCCGACTGCATCGCCAGCATGCTCGAAACCATTGCCATCATGTCCATACGCAGCACTCCTTAGAACGTGCGGGCACCCTACCTCGGCGCTGGTTAACGAATTCTGGAGATGGCGAAAAAGTAGGGTGGGTTAGTGCCCGCTGCGATGGTGCGGTGGGTACGCTGCGCCAACCCACCGTACGGCATCGAGATTGGAGGCCTACCGCGTCGGAACCGGCTTGTCGCCGCGGTAGTCGTAGAAACCGCGCTGCGTCTTGCGGCCGAGCCAGCCGGCCTCGACGTATTTCACCAAAAGCGGGCACGGCCGGTACTTCGAATCCGCCAGCCCCTCGTGCAGCACCTGCATGATCGACAGACAGGTATCGAGACCGATGAAATCGGCGAGTTCCAACGGCCCCATCGGGTGATGCGCGCCGAGCTTCATGGCGGCGTCGATCGCCTCGACGTTCCCGACGCCCTCATAGAGCGTGTAGATCGCCTCGTTGATCATCGGCAGCAGGATGCGGTTGACGATGAAGGCCGGGAAATCTTCCGAAACCGCGATCTGCTTGCCGAGTTTGCCGACAAATTCCTTCGAAGTTTCGAAGGTGGAATCGTCGGTGGCGATGCCGCGGATCAGCTCGACCAGTTCCATCGCCGGCACCGGATTCATGAAATGAATGCCGATGAAGCGCTCGGGACGATCGGTCGAAGCGGCGAGCCGTGTGATAGAAATCGAGGATGAGTTGGTCGCGACGATCGCTTCCGGTCTCAGCGCCGCGCAGAGTTCGTGAAAGATCTTGCGCTTGACTTCTTCCTTTTCGACCGCGGTCTCGATCACGAGATCGCAGTCCGCCAGGCCGTCCAGCGTCTCGGTGGTGGTGATCCGAGCGAGCGCCTTTTTGCGGGCGTCCTCGGTGATGGCCTGCTTGGCAACCTGACGCGACAGATGGCCATTGATGGTCGCCATCGCCGATTTCAGCCGTTCATCGGAGACGTCGTTGAGCACGACGTCGAAACCGGCGAGCGCCGCCACATGCGCGATGCCGTTGCCCATCTGGCCCGAGCCGATCACGCCGACCTTCTTGATTGTCACCGCCATCTTGTCATCCACCGGAACGGCGCGCACATCGCGCCTGTTCATCTCTAAACCTCGGTTTGAGGTTTCAGCCCCATCTTTGGCACGTTTTCTTCACGCAAGGCTGGAAACCTCGCTTGAAACCGCTTTTAAAGTAAACATCGGCCGGACGTTGGGCGTCCGGCCGGCGTACAATTTTTACTTTCCGAGCTTGCCTAGCGCTTCGGTCAGTTCAGGAACCGCCTGATAGAGGTCCGCCACCAGGCCGTAATCGGCAACCTGGAAGATCGGCGCGTCTTCATCCTTGTTGATCGCAACGATCACCTTGGAATCCTTCATGCCGGCGAGATGCTGGATCGCGCCGGAGATACCGATCGCGACATATAGTTCGGGAGCGACCACCTTGCCGGTCTGGCCGACCTGCCAGTCGTTGGGCGCATAGCCGGCATCGACCGCGGCGCGCGACGCGCCGACGCCGGCGCCGAGCTTGTCGGCGAGCGGCTCGATATATTTGGCAAAGTTCTCTCGGCTCTGCATGGCGCGGCCGCCGGAGACGATGATTTTTGCCGACGTCAATTCCGGACGGTCGCTCTTGGCAACTTCCTCGCCGACGAAGCTGGAGAGGCCAGGATCGGCCGCCGCAGCGGCGTTCTCGACCGACGCGCTGCCGCCCTCGCCGGCTGCGGCGAAGGTCGAGGTCCGCACCGTGATGACCTTCTTGGCGTCCTTTGATTTCACCGTCTGGATGGCGTTGCCGGCATAGATCGGCCGTTCGAAGGTGTCAGGCGAAACCACCTTGATGATTTCGGATACCTGCATCACGTCGAGCAGAGCAGCGACGCGCGGCATCACGTTCTTGAAACGCGAGGTCGCGGGCGCGACGAAGGCGTCATAGGAAGGCGCCAGCGACACGATCAGCGCGGCCAGCGGCTCGGCGAGATCGTGGGCGTAGGCGGCGTTGTCGGCGAGCAGCACCTTGGTGACGCCGGCAAGCTTAGCCGCGGCATCGGCCGCCGCCTTGGCGTTTTCACCGGCGACCAGAACGTGCACGTCGGCGCCGAGCGCGGCTGCCGCGGTCAGCGCCTTGTTGGTGGCGTCCTTGGTCGAGGCGTTGTCGTGTTCGGCAATCAGCAGCGTCGTCATCAGAGAACCCCGGCTTCGGTCTTGAGTTTCGCGATCAGTTCGGCGACGTCCTTGACCTTGACGCCTCCCTTGCGGCCGGGCGGCTCAGTGGTCTTGAGCACTTCGAGATGCGGCGTGAGATCGACGCCGTAGTCTGCCGCACTCTTGTCGTCGATCGGCTTCTTCTTCGCCTTCATGATGTTGGGCAGCGAGGCATAGCGCGGCTCGTTGAGACGCAAGTCAGTCGTGACGATCGCCGGTCCCTTCAGCTTCACGGTCTGCAGGCCGCCATCGACCTCGCGCGTGACCTTGAAGTCGCTTCCGTCGACTTCGAGCTTGGAGGCAAAGGTCGCCTGCGACCATCCGAGCAGGGCGGCCAGCATCTGGCCGGTCTGGTTCGAATCGTCGTCAATCGCCTGCTTGCCGAGAATGATCAGGCCGGGCTTCTCCGCATCGGCAATCGCCTTGAGAATCTTGGCGACCGCCAGCGGCTCCACATTGCCTTCTGCCTTGACGAGGATGCCGCGGTCGGCGCCCATGGCGAGACCGGTCCGGATCGTCTCCGAGGCCTGCGCCGGGCCGATCGACACCACCACCACTTCGGTCGCCTTGCCGGCTTCCTTCAGGCGCAGTGCTTCCTCGACGGCGATTTCGTCGAACGGATTCATCGACATCTTCACGTTGGCCAGTTCGACGCCCGTTCCGTCGCTCTTGACGCGGACCTTGACGTTGTAATCGACCACCCGCTTTACCGGCACAAGAACCTTCATCGATCCTCTTTCGCTTGAATTCTGGGGTTTAATTGGCTGTTATCAGCTTGGGCGCGGAACCTAAAGGTCCCTCTATCAGCGGTCAACGCGCGAAAGCCAAAAATCAGCCCCGACAAGGCTACCTTAGCGGTTCTGCCCGGGTACCCACAACACGTCTCCGGCCCCATTATCGTTCAGGTGGCGGCTGGCGACGAACAGGAAATCCGACAGGCGGTTCATATACTGAATGGCGGCCTCGCTGACCGGCTCCTCAGGGTTGGCGGCGAGTTCCACCATGATCCTTTCCGCCCTGCGGCATATGGTGCGGGCCAGATGCAGGTATGCCGCGGCCGGGGTACCGCCGGGCAGGACGAACGAGGTCAGGGGCGCCAGCCGCTCGTTCAGCCCATCGATGTCGCGCTCGAGCCGTTCGACCTGGCTCGCCAGCATCCTTAAGCGTTCGGCCTTGCCGTCGCGCTGGGGCACCGCGAGATCGGCGCCGAGATCGAACAAATCGTTCTGGATCCGGCCCAGCATCGCATCGAGTTCGCGGGCCTCGCCGAGATGCAGCCGCACCACGCCGAGCGCGGCGTTGGTCTCGTCGACGGTGCCGTAGGCCGCGATGCGCAGATCGTATTTCGGGCGACGTTCGCCACTGCCGAGCGCCGTGGTGCCGTCATCGCCGGTCCTGGTATAGATGCGGTTGAGTACGACCATTGGCGCGTCCCTTTGTCTTGCCGTTATTTGCCCATCGCCCAGACTACGACCATGGTGATGACGATGGCGATGAATTGCAGCAGCACCCGAAGCCGCATCAGGTTCTGCGAGCGGCTCGGCGAGCCACCCCGCATCATGTTGACGAGGCCGAGCAGCAGCACGATGGCCACGGCCGCAACCGCGATCGGGAGGACGATCGAACTTAAAATGGATGTCATCGGCGCTACATAACACCGGCAAGCGCCGACTTCCACACGTTCACAATTCCTCGCACAATCCCTCGTACAACCCCTTGCGCAACCAATCGACGATCTGGCCTTTAATCCAGTAATATCAGATTCTGGCCCAATTTCGGGACCGGATCGCCGCACCCTGATCGAGGTGAGATGTGAGGCTCATTCGCTACGTCTACCTCGTCGTGATGGAGGCGTTCTATACGTTCCTCGCCGATGACGGCTGGGCGATTGCGAGCCATATCGCGCTGTCGACATTGATGGCGCTGTTCCCGTTCCTGATCGTGCTGACGTCGCTGGCCGGCTTTTTCGGCTCCAAGGAACTCGCCGACGGGGCCGTGGGGCTGTTGCTGCAGGTCTGGCCGCAACAGGTCGCCGATGCGCTGTCAGGCGAAATCCACGATGTGCTGACCACGACGCGCGGCGGCATCCTCACGGTCGGCGCGGTGCTGGCGGTTTATTTCGCCTCCAACGGCGTCGAGGCGCTCCGGGTCGCGCTGAACCGCGCCTATTCGGTGGTCGAGCCGCGGGCCTGGTACTGGCTGCG
This sequence comes from Bradyrhizobium sp. McL0615, assembly GCF_049993905.1. Taxonomy (NCBI): domain Bacteria; kingdom Pseudomonadati; phylum Pseudomonadota; class Alphaproteobacteria; order Hyphomicrobiales; family Nitrobacteraceae; genus Bradyrhizobium; species Bradyrhizobium sp. McL0615. The sequence continues at coordinate 8,192,307 of NZ_CP188254.1, forward strand.
GCTGGAATCGATCGGCTATACGCTGATGGCTGCCTTCACCTCGCTCGCGATGGCGTTCCTGATCGTGCTCGGCCCGCTGATCCTGGAAACGGCCCGCCGCCATATTCCGTTCTTCATCGAGAACAACGAAAGCTTCCTGTTTTTCGCCCGCTACGGCATCACGATCACCGCGATGACGGTGGCACTGTTCGTCCTGCATGCCTTGCTGCCCTGCGGCCGGCGAAGCTTTCTGCAGATCCTTCCCGGCATCGTTTTTACGATGGTGGCATCCCTGATCTCGGGCATCGTTTTCGGCCAGTATCTGGCGCGCTTCGCCAGCAATTACGTGACGATGTATGCGGGGCTGGCCTCGGTCATCATCGCGCTGGTGTTTCTGTATTTCATTGCCGCGATCTTCGTTTACGGCGGCGAACTGAACGCGGCCATCATGAAGTCGCATTTGCCGAAGGGGATGTCGCTTCATGCAGCGCAGTCGCGAGCGCGCGCGGGGACACAGGCTTGACCAGAAAGATATCGGCGCCGGCGGCGCGCGAGGCCGCCTCGTCCTCGCTGCGGCCGGATATGCCTATGATCGGAATGCGCCCGAGCGGCGCGGAAAGCGCGCGAATGCGCGTGATCGCCTCGATGCCGTTGATCCCCGGCAGCACCATGTCCATCAGAACCGCATCGAATGTGCCGAGCGCGAGCCGCTCGGGCGCCGCCTCGCCCTGGCCGATGAACTCGGCCTGATGACCGAGTTCGGTCAGGATCGCGTTGAGGACGACGCGGCCGAACGGATTGTCCTCCACGCTGAGCAGGCGCAACGGCCGCAGCGAACCGATCGATATCTCGCCATCGACGCCGGACGCCGCCGTCACCGCATCCGTTGCCGGTGACATCACGACATTGAAGGTAAAGGTGGTGCCGCCGCCACGGCGTTGCGTCACGGTGACATCGCCGCCCATGGCGCGCGCCAGCTGCTTGACCGACGACAATCCGAGCCCGGCGCCGCCGAAGCGCGATGCAATGGTGACATTGGCCTGCGAAAACGGCCGGAACAGGCGTTTGACCTCGGCAAGCGTGAGGCCGATCCCGCTGTCGGAGACCTCGAATGCAACGGCGACCTTGCCTTTCGAGCTGCGCAGGGACGCGACCTCAAGGGCGACACTGCCCTGTTCGGTGAATTTCACAGCATTGTCGATCAGGTTTTCGACCGCGGCGCGCAGGCGGACGGGATCGCCGATCGCAAATGCCGGCAGCTTTTCAGAAATGACGACGGACGATTGCAGGCCCTTGGCCAGCGCGCGGCCGGTCAGCGAATCCCCGGCATTGCGGACCAGCGTGCGCAGGTCGAAGAAGTCCTGCCGCACCTCGAGCCCGGGACCGCCGCTGCGCGCCGCATCGACGAACAGGGTCGCAAGGCTCGCCAAATGTTCGGCGCCCGCCTTGATGGTGTCGACCCAGCGCCGTTCGCGCTCGTCGAGATCGGAGGTCGCGAGCAGATTGCTGATCGCCAGAATGCCTGTGAGCGGCGTACGGACCTCGTGCGCAAAGGCCGCCAGCGCAGTCTCGACCATGCCAGAGCCGGTGACAGCGGATTTGCGGGCATCGCGCGCGTTTGCCGCGGCGCTGGATACACGCTTTTTCGCTGGCCGCTTCTTTGCTGGCCGTGTGATGCGCCGTGAGCGCCGCTTCGCCGCCATGATCCCCCTTCCTCTGCCGCGACCAGCATGACACGCGATGGCAGCCGATGTCACGGAGACGTTTTCAGCAACCCCCAGTAGTACTACGGGCGTCCTCGGGCAGGCCGACGAGGCTGCGAATCTCCGCGGGCGTGACACCTTGCCCGCGCAATTCGCGCAAGGCGGTCGCTTGCGTCGATTTCGAAAGCTTATGACCCGATGAATCCTCGATGAGCCGGTGATGCCGATAGGCGGGCTGTGGGATACCAAGCAATTGCTGCAGCAGCAGATGCACGCTGGTCGACCAGAACAGGTCCCTGCCCCGCACCACGTCGGTGACGCCCTGCAGGGCGTCGTCGATCACAACGGACAAATGATAGCTCGTGGGCGTCTCCTTGCGCGCCAGGATGACGTCGCCCCAGGCCTCAGGTCGTGCGGTGACGACGCCGCTTTCGCCGCCCGGGCCCTCGCCAAATTCTTTCCAGCTCAGTCCCCCGGCACGTGCGCGGGCCGCCGCCATGTCGAGCCGCAGCGCGTAAGGGATACCTTGCGCGATCAACTTCCGGCGCCGGTCCGGCGACAGCGATTTCGCGGCGCCCGGATAAAGCGGCGCCCCGTCAGGATCGCGCGGCCAGGGCGCGCCGGCTTCGCGCTGCGCGACCAGACGGGCGATTTCCGCGCGGCTCTCGAAGCTCGGATAGATCAGGCCTTGGCCTGCCAGTCCTTCGACCGCCTCCCGATAGCGCGCAAAATGCTCCGATTGCCGCCGCACCGGCGTTTCCCAGGATATCCCGAGCCACGTGAGGTCTTCATAGATCGCCGCCTCGAATTCCGGCCGGCATCTGGTGGCGTCGATGTCCTCGATCCGCAGCAGGAATCTGCCCCCGGTGTGGCGCGCGAGGTCGAAATTCAGCAGCGCCGAATAGGCATGGCCGAGATGGAGGTAGCCGTTCGGGCTGGGAGCAAATCGGAAAACGGGTGGCATGATCCTCCAAACAACAGTCATTGCCGCTCGACCAGGCAATCCATCGTGCAAGAGCCTTTTACGATATAAGATCGGTGCGTGGGTCAACCCCGCGCATGATGATCCCGCGAGTCGATAGCATTCCGTAATGACCATCCACCTCAGCAGCCAGTCCGACCTCGAAGACGCCGTCCACGCCCTGGTCAAGCAGGACGTGCGGCTAAAGCCGATTTTTGAGCTGACGGGCATGCCGGCGCTGCGGCAGCGCGAGCCGGGCTTTGCCGGCCTTGCCGCGATCGTCACCGGCCAGCAGCTCTCCACCGCGAGCGCCTCAGCGATCTGGGGACGCCTCACGGCCGCGTTCGATCCGTTCGACCCCGAGCCGATCCGCAAAGCGCGGGCCCAGCGCCTCGGACGGCTCGGCCTTTCGGCCGCCAAGATCAAGACGCTGAAAAACATCGCGCGCGAACTGGCCGCCGAGCGGTTGAACCTCGAGGTGCTGGCGGAAGAGGACGCCGATGCCGCGCACCATACGCTGACGGCGTTGCATGGCATCGGCCCGTGGACCGCCGACGTCTATCTGCTGTTCTGCCTCGGCCATGGCGACGCCTGGCCGGCCGGCGATATCGCGATACAGGAAGCGGTCAAGGTTGGCCTTGGCCTGCAGGCGCGCCCGACCGTCAAGCAGATGGCGCCACTGGCGGAGCCGTGGCGTCCGTTGCGCGGCGCGGCGGCGCATCTGTGGTGGAGTTATTATCGTGTGCTGAAGAAGCGCGAGGGCGTGCTGGCCGACAAGGTCACCCCCGCAGCCGCACCCGGTCCTCGCGCGCGGAAGCCGTGACGAAATCGATCACGGCGCGCACCGCGGGGAGTTCGACCAGATCGGGGTGCGCGAGCAGCCAGAGGTCGGCCACGCTGGCGAGCTTCTGCGGCGCAACGCGGATGAGATCCGGATAGGCGGCCGCGACAAAGCAGGACAGCGTTGAAATGCCGAGGCCCGCACGCGCCGCGGCGAGCATGTCGCCCTGCGAGGAACACCGCATCACCATCGAGCCCTGCCGCGTGATCGCATCGCTCCAGCGCGCCAGACGCTCGTTCGACAACCGGTCGGCAAAGCCGATCACGCTGTGGTCTTTCCACTCGTCGCGCCGTTCGGGGAGCCGCCGCCGCGCGGCGTAATCCCGCGAGGCATAGAAGCCGGTGCCGAGCCGGCCGACCTTGCGGCCGATCAAATTCTCTTCGCCGCTGTCTACCGGCCGCAGCACGACATCGGCCTCGCGGCGGCGCACGCTGGCCGGATAGGGATGGGTAATGATCTCGAGCTGGATATGGTCATGCGCGCGCAGGAACGCACCGAGCTTCGGCATCAGCCAGTGCGAAGCGAGCGTCGAGCCGATCGACAGCTTGACGACGCCGCGCGCCTGCGCCCCGGTCGCCGAGACCGCTGCTTCCGCACGCAGCGCCGCCGCCGCCATTGCCTCGACATGCTCGCGAAACTTGCGGCCCTGCGCGGTCAGCGAAAGGCCGTCATTGGAGCGCGCGAACAGGGGAATGCCGAGTTGGCCTTCCAGTTCGGCGATCTTGCGGCCGACCGTCGGATGGCTGGAGCGCAACCGCCGCGCGGCCGCGGCAAAGCTGCCAGTCTCGGCCACCGCGACAAACGTCTTGCACAGGTCCCAGTCCATTGATCCTCGCGGCCGCCCTGTTCATTCCTGATTGATTACCTGTTCAATATTGAACGGATGGAGTGTGCCGTCCAGCCCTATAATGGACGGCAACAAGCGCGAGGCCAGCGGCTCCACCCCGGCCTGATGCGCTCAAATCAACATCAATGGATGCGCGCCTGGCCTGGCCGGCCTTACGCAACAAAGGAGGAACCGAATGTCGCTGCCCGCTTCGCTTGCCAATTCACTCGAACTGCCCGTGGTCGGCTCGCCGCTGTTCATCGTATCCGGGCCCGAGCTCGTGATCGCGCAGTGCAAGGCCGGCATCGTCGGCTCCTTTCCGGCGTTGAACGCCCGCCCCGTCGAGAAGCTCGACGAGTGGCTGAGCCGGGTCGAGAACGAACTCGGCGAATACAAGGCGCTGCATCCGGAGAAGAAGGTCGCGCCCTACGCGGTCAACCAGATCTGCCACGCCTCCAACGACCGGCTGATGAAAGACATGGAGACCTGCGTAAAGCACAAGGTTCCGATCATCATCACGTCGCTGCGCCCGCCGATCGAAATCGTCGAGGCCGCGCATTCCTATGGCGGCGTGGTGTTCCATGATGTGATCAACGTCAAGCACGCGCGCAAAGCCGCCGACCACGGCGTCGACGGCCTGATTCTGGTCTGCGCCGGCGCCGGTGGCCATGCCGGCACGCTGTCGCCGTTTGCGCTGCTGCGCGAGGTCAAGCAGTGGTTCAAGGGCACCGTCCTGTTGTCGGGCGCGATCTCCGATGGCTGGGGCATCGCGTCGGCGCTCGCGCTCGGCGCCGACATGGCCTACATGGGCACGCGCTTCATCGCCACCGCGGAAGCCAACGCCGATCCGGCCTACAAGGCGGCGCTGGTCGAGCACGCCGCGCACGACATCGTCTATTCCAACCTGTTCACCGGCGTGCACGGCAACTATCTCGGGCCCTCGATCGTGGCCGCGGGCCTCGATCCCGACAACCTGCCGCAAAGCGATAAGACGAAGATGAATTTCGGCTCCGGCGGCAACACCAAGGCCAAGGCGTGGCGCGACATCTGGGGTTCGGGCCAGGGCATCGGCCAGATCGCGGATGCGCCGCCGGTGGCCGAACTGGTGGAACGGTTGAAGGCCGAATTCGCCGACGCCAGCAGCGACTTTCTCAACCGAGCGCGCGCCTAAGACGCACCGGTTTTCAAAGCGGCCAATCAAACAAAACAGAGGGACGGAAACCATGAGAGTCTCGCGACGATTATTGACTATTGGATTCGCGTTGTTGGGAACTACGGCCGCTCTCGCCGACGACGCCAGGGACGAGATCCGCATCGGACAGACGCTGCCCTATAGCGGCCCGGCTTCCGGCTTCGGCATCATCGGCCGGGCGCAGGAGGCCTATTTCGAGAAGATCAACGCGGAAGGCGGCATCAACGGCCGCAAGATCAAGTTCATCAGCCTCGACGATGCGTACTCGCCGCCCAAGACGGTCGAACAGACGCGAAAACTCGTCGAACAGGAGGAAGTGCTGCTGATGTTCGGCTCGCTCGGGACCGCCACCAACAACGCGGTGCATCGCTATCTCAACGGCAAGAAGGTGCCGCAACTGTTCGTGCTGAGCGGCGCGACCAAATGGGCCGACCCGAAGAATTTCCGCTGGACGATGCCGGGAATGGCGGCCTACCAGTCCGAAGGCATCGTCTATGCCAAGCATATCCTGCGGACCAAGCCTGACGCCAAAATCGCCATCCTTGCGCAGAACGACGATTTCGGCCGCGATTACGTCGCCGGCTTCAAGCGCGGCCTTGGAGACAAGGCCGCGACCATGATCATCTCGGAAGCAACCTACGAGACATCAGCGCCGACCATCAGCTCGCAGATTGCGACGCTGAAGGCCTCCGGGGCCAACGTGATATTCGGCGTCGTGCTCGGCAAATTCACCTCGCAGATGATCAAGGGCGTCGCCGAGATCAACTGGAAGCCGGACCTGTTCTTCGTGCCGACCTCGGCGTCATCGATCTCGTTCCTCGAACCAGCCGGCCTGGACAACGCCGTCGGCCTGATCTCATCCAGCAACGTAAAGGACACGCTGGACGCGCAGTGGGCCAATGACCCCGGCGTGAAGGAATATTTCGCCTTCATGAAGCAGTATCTGCCGAATGCGGATTTGACCAATTCGAACTATGCTGCCGGCTATCATTACGCCAGCCTCATGGTGAAGGTGCTACAGGCCTGCAAGGACGATCTCAGCCGCGAGAACATCATGAAACAGGCGGCCTCGCTGCGCGAGGTGCCGCTGCCGCTGCTACTGCCGGGCATCGCGGTATCGACCGATGCCGACGACTATCTGCCGTTCCAGCAATTGCGGCTGCGCCGCTTCGACGGCAAAAGCTGGATCGGCTTCGACGACATTCTGGATGACGGCTAGAGCGTGATCCGGAAAAGTGGACGCCGGTTTTCCGAAGAGATCATGCTCAAATAAAAAGAGTGGGCTTGCGGGCCCGGCCGGCCAAGGAGGACAATTTGACATCGATCATCAGCGGCGAACGCCAGATCAACTATCCCGAGATCCATGCCCGCATCGCGCGGGCGGCGGCGGGTTTCAGGGCGTTCGGCCTCAGTGGCGGCGTGCCTGTCGGCATGATGCTGCGCAACGATTTTGCGTTCTTCGAAGTCTCGGCCGCGGCGGCGGCGCTGGGCAGCCCGGTGGTGCCGATCAACTGGCATCTGAAGGCCGAGGAAGTCGCCTATATCCTGGCCGACAGCGGCGCGAAAATCCTGGTCTGCCATGCTGATTTGCTGCCGCAGATCGAAGACGGCCTGCCCGGCGATATCAAACTGCTGGTGGTCAGCACGCCGCCGGAAATCGCTGCCGCGTTCAATGTAGCACCCGCGCTGACGCAGGTCCCCGACGGCATGACGGATTGGGACCGCTGGCGCGACACGCATGCGGCGTCGCAGGACGCGCCGATCGGCAGCGCGCCGATGTTCTATACGTCGGGCACCACCGGCCTGCCCAAGGGCGTGCGCCGCAAACCGATGACGCCGGAACAGGCCACGGCCTCGGCGCGGGTCGGCGGCATCGCCTATGGCGTCAAGCCGAACGAGAATCAGGTTATCCTGATGAACGGCCCGATGTACCATTCGGCGCCGAACTCCTATGGCATGCTGGCGTTCCGCAGCGGCTGCACTATCGTGCTCGAACCGCGCTTCGATCCGGAAGACATGCTGCAACTGATCGAACGCCACCGCATCACACACCAGCACATGGTGCCGACGATGTTCGTGCGCCTGCTGCGGCTGCCGGATGAAATCAAGCGCCGCTACGATCTGTCGTCGCTGCGCTTCATCGTGCATGGGGCCGCGCCCTGCCCGCCGCAGGTCAAGCGCGCCATGATCGCGTGGTGGGGCCCGGTCATCAACGAATATTTTGGCTCCACCGAAACCGGCATTCCGGTGTGGCATTCCGCCGAAGAGGCGCTGGCAAAACCCGGCACAGTCGGCCGCGCCATCGTTGGCGGTATCGTCAAAATTTTCCGCCCGGACGGTTCGCTGTGCGACGTCGACGAGCCCGGTGAAATCTTCATGCGGCAGATGTCGGTGCCGGATTTCGACTACCACGGCAAGGCCGAGGCGCGCGCCGAGGCCGGCCGCGACGGCCTCGTCAGCGTCGGCGACGTCGGCTATCTCGACGAAGACGGCTATCTCTTCCTGTGCGACCGCAAGCGCGACATGGTGATCTCCGGCGGCGTCAACATCTATCCGGCGGAGATCGAGAACGCGCTGATCGGCATGGACGGCGTGCGCGACTGCGCGGTATTCGGCGTGCCCGACGACGAATTCGGCGAACGGCTGTTCGCCTGCATCGAGCAGGAAGCGGATGCGGCGCTTTCTCCGGCCGCCGTGCAGGAATTCCTGCGCGGACGCCTCGCCAATTTCAAGGTGCCAAAGGACATCCAGTTCATGGACGCGATGCCGCGCGAAGCGACGGGAAAGATTTTTAAGCGCAAGCTGCGCGATCTGTATACCGAAGGACGACTGCGCGCGTTGGCGTGAGCCGTTGCCCTCTCCGCGTCATTGCGAGGAGCGAAGCGACGTAGCAATCCATCTATCCCCGCGCAGAGAGGTGGATTGCTTCGCTTCGCTCGCAATGACGGAGAGGCAGTTCGAAACATCCAATACAATCCGAACACCGTTTTAAACATCATTGCTGTTGCAAAACGGTCATCGGACGGCGCAAAGATTGCTGCATGTGATCAGCAGGGGATCGAAGCCATGCCATCCACCGAATTCGTCGTCGCCCGCAACGATCTGCAGCAATGCAAGGTGATCGAGACGCAACTGCCTGACGCGGCTGCGCTACCCGATGACGCGTTGCTGGTGAAGGTCACGCGCTTCGCCTTCACCGCCAACAACATTACCTACGCCGTGCTCGGCGATCGCCTGAAGTATTGGCAACTGTTTCCGGCGCCCGAGGGTTTCGGCAACGTTCCGGTATGGGGGCTTGGCGAGGTGATTGCCTCGAAGCATCCAGCCATCGCCGCAGGCGAAACGCTGTTTGGTTATTTCCCGATGGCGACGCATCTCGTCATCGAAGCCGCCGACGTCAGCAAACGCGGGCTGCGCGATGCCGCCGCGCACCGGCAGGGTGTGGCGCCGGTTTATAATGCCTATACGCGGGTCAGCGGCGATCCGGCGTTTGCCGGGAAGCAGGGCGACTATCAGGCGCTGCTGCGGCCGCTGTTCATGCTGTCGTTCCTGGTCGATGACTTTCTCGCCGAGAACGAATTTTATGACGTGAAAAGCGTGATGCTCTCCTCGGCTTCCAGCAAGACCGCCTACGGGCTGGCGCATCTCCTGCATGCGAGAGGCAACGGCATCAAGGTGATCGGCTTGACCTCGGCGGGCAACACGTCCTTCGTCAAATCGCTCGGCTGCTACGACGAGGTCGTGACCTATGACAACGTCACCTCGCTGCCGGCGAATTCCGCGGTCGCCTATGTCGATATGGCCGGCAACAGCCCATTGCGCGCAACGTTGCACGGGCACTTCGGCGAGCAAATGAAATACAGTGGAATCATCGGGCTCACGCATCGAAAATCGTCGCCCGATGAACAGGCGCAGGTACTGCCGGGCGCCAAGCCACAATTTTTCTTCGCGCCGGACCAGATCCGCAAGCGCACCAAGGAATGGGGACCGGCCGGCTTCGGCGAGCGGTTTGGCGCCGCGTGGGCCGGCTTCGCGCCAAACCTCGATCAATGGATGAAGGTGAGCGAGCATCGCGGGCCTGCGGCCGTGCAACGCGCCTATCTCGACACCCTCAACGGCCGCGTGCCGCCGGATCAGGGGCTTATCCTGTCGCTATCGGAATAGGCGGCATCTCGTCACGCCCTTTCTGCGCCGTCCCGAATGGGTATAGGCTTCGCAGACAGGGAAACGCCGCAACAGACGGCACGTGAATGAGAAACGCCCATGCTCGACAGGACGGACGACAGTTCGGTAGCCGCCGACAACTGGCTTGCGCAATTCGAGGAAGCGCTCGGAAAGCCCGATGAAGCGCTGCTGTATCAGCTGTTCCATCCCGACAGCTACTGGCGCGACGTGCTGGCGCTGAGCTGGAATATCCAGACGCTGAACGGCAGAGACGCGATCCTGGAGGCGCTGCCGCCGCTGGCCCGCAACATGGCGCCGGGCGGCTTTGCGATCGCCCCCGATCGCGCCGCGCCGCGCAAGGTGATGCGCGCGGGCACCAACGCGATCGAGGCGATCTTCAAGTTCGAGACCCGGGTGGGACGCGGCAGCGGCATCATCCGCCTGATCCCGGACGAGCACGACGGCAACCGCCTCAAGGCCTGGACGCTGCTGACCGAGCTCGGCGAGCTCAAGGGTTTTGAGGAACAACTCGGCGTCAATCGGCCGCGTGGCAATGCCTACTCGCGCGATTTTCGCGGCCCCAACTGGCTCGACCTGCGCAAAGCCTCGGTTGCATACGCCGACCGCGACCCGACCGTCCTTGTCATCGGCGGCGGACAATCCGGGCTTTCCATCGCCGCGCGGCTGAAACAGTTGAACGTCGATACGCTGATCGTCGACCGCGAAAAGCGCATCGGCGACAACTGGCGCAAACGCTATCATGCACTGACGCTGCATAATCAGGTGCAGGTCAATCACCTGCCCTATTTGCATTTCCCGCCGAACTGGCCGACCTACATTCCAAAGGACAAGCTCGCCAACTGGTTCGAGGCCTATGTCGAGGCCCTGGAGCTGAATTTCTGGACCGAGACCGAGTTCGAGGGCGGCAGCTATGACGAGAAGGCTGGCCGCTGGACTGTGACGCTGCGCCGCGCCGACGGTGCCAGGCGCACCATGCATCCGCGCCATGTCGTGCTGGCGACCGGCGTCAGCGGCATTCCGAGCGTGCCTGAGATCGCCGGCCTGAAGGACTTTGCCGGCGAGGTGATGCATTCCAGCCAGTATGACGACGGTGAGAACTGGAAGGGCAAGCGCGCCATCGTGATCGGTACCGGCAACAGCGGCCACGACATCGCGCAGGATTTGCATTCGAGTGGCACCAACGTCACGCTGTTTCAGCGCTCTTCCACGCTGGTGGTCAGTATCGAGCCCTCGGCGCAACTGGTCTATGCGCCTTACAACGAAGGCACGCTGGAGGATAACGACCTGATCGCGACCTCGATGCCGCTCAAGCTGGCGCGCAAGAGCCACGCGTTGACGGCGGAAAAATCCAAAGTGCTCGACCAGGAATTGCTCGATGGCCTGGAGCGCGCCGGCTTCAAGATCGATTTCGGCGAAGACAATACCGGCTGGCAGTTCAAATACCTCACCCGCGGCGGCGGCTATTATTTCAACGTCGGCTGCTCCGACCTGATCGTAAAGGGCGATATCGCGCTCCGGCAGTTCGCCGATCTCGACGCGTTCACGGCCGCCGGTGCCAGGATGAAGAGCGGCGAGACTATTCCCACCGACCTCATCGTGCTCGCGACCGGCTACAAGCGGCAGGAGGAGCTGGTGCGAAAACTGTTCGGCGAAGCCGTCGAAAAGCGCGTCGGCACGATCTGGGGCTTCGGCGAGGAGCAGGAACTGCGCAACATGTACACCCGCACCGGCCAGCCCGGCCTCTGGCTGATCGCCGGCGGGCTGGCGCAATGCCGCATCGGCTCAAAACACCTCGCGTTGCAGATCAAGGCGATCGAGGAAGGCCTGCTGCCGCGCTGACGCCTGCGCTGCCGCTCACCATTCGCCGTGATCGAGGATTTGCCCGGCAAGGAAGGATTCCGCCCGGCGCCAGGCCGCGTCGTTGTCGCCGCGGAAGCTGATATAGCGATCGAACACGACTTTCCGCGCTTTCACGTCGATGACGTCGAATTTCGCCTGCTGTATCAGCGTGCTCATCTTGTGAAAGCGACCAATCAACAGATGGGTGGCGCCGGCCTCCTTCGCCTTGCCCAGCAGTTGACTGTCATGGATGTCACCCACCGAGCAGGCGTTTGGCGGACATTCAAGCGCTGCATTCGCTATCTTTCCGCTCGCTACCAGATCGCTGCGCAAGGCGGCTTCGAATTCACGCAGCCGCCGGCGGTGGTCGGCGCTTTGATCGATCGCCTCACCCGAGGTGTCGACATAGTGGATTTCAGCGACGGCGAGCACGAGCGTCGGCGCCTCCGCCCGGCCTGGCCGGACAGAACAGGTGCAAACAACAGCGGCGGCGGTCAAAGCGAGGCTCAACATCCGTAACTTCATCAGATTTTCCATCGCAAACGGTTCCTTTTCATTGCGTAGCGTGCGTTTCGTTCCGGCAACTATTTCGCCTGCTCCAGCAGACGGTTCTGGATCAGCCAACGCGCCCCGCGGCTCCAGGCCACATTGGCGCCCATACGCAGATCCGTCTGCTCGACCGCGACGATCGTCCCGGATCGGGCGTCGCGAATCCTGTAGGTGACCGCGTATTCAGTTCGGGAGACGCGCGTGACGATCCCGATCATCGACTGATCTGCGTCAAGGCCGGCGGCGATCCTGGCTTCGCAGCCGTCGCAATCCCGCAACTTGCCTGCTTTCGCCGCCTGGTCGTTCACGGCGCTGACGTCGACCAGTTGGTAGCGCCCGGATCCGGCGATCAGCCGCCGGGCTTCTTCCGCCGAAAGCCGCAATTGCTCGCGGTCGATGTCATCAGGGGGGACGTAGCCGGCCGCGCCGCTGAAATCCTCCAGTTCGAACGGAAAGACCGCAATTTTGATCGGAGATGGCGCGACCGTCGCGGCAGCCCCAGCCGTCACGAGCGACGCAAGCATGATTGCCGGAGCAAGGATAAGGGCGATGTCGCGCATGGGTCACCTCGAACTGCCTCGGAACTGCTTGCTCGTCGCGACATCGCCCGATCTGCCGGCTTTCCGAAACGGCAGCTTTCCCTGGATCGACCGGGTGAAATACCCGATCTTGTCCTGCCGCTCTTGCCCCGCTTTCTTCCCGGCGTAATTTGCCTCACTATTCGAAGCCATTGCGAGGAATCTCGGCGAGGAACCCTGGCGAGAAATCCTGGCGAGAAATCCTGGGGAGGAAGCTTGCGACAGGCATCCAACTCCGTGGCGAACCGGCCGCCCGCCATCGATCTGAAGCTGCGGCTGGCGTTACGCGTCGCGGCGCTTGCGGCCGTCTGCTTTGTCGCCGTCGCGGCCTACACCTTGTTTGACAGCGACCGTGTCGCCAGGGCCAAAGCGAGCCGTATCGCCGAGATTGTGGCGAGGGATCTCTCGTTGCAGCAATCGCAGGCGCAGTGGCTCTCCGTGTCCATCAACGCAACGCCGGATTTGCAGGGGATCGCCGCTTTGATGGAGCCGGGGCTCTGCATCGCTTACCGCGACAACGCCGGCGCGTTTCGCCAGGGCGTCTGCAGCGGGGCGCCCGCCGAGGAAACGGCCGCGCCCGAAATCTTCGCCTCGCTCTACCGCGCCATCTTTCGCCCGGGTGAACCGGTCTCGATGCCGGTCCTCGTGGCCGGCAGTGCCCGCGGCATGGCCGTCGCCACCTTCGATCCCGCCACGCAGATCGGCCAGAGCTGGCGCGAGGCGAGCCGGCTGCTCTCCATCATGGCGTTCGCGCTGTTGGGGCTGTGTGTTGCGGTCTATGCCACGCTGGCGCGCGCGCTGCGGCCGACCCAGGCCATTGGCGCCGGGCTCCGGCAACTGGCGGCGAACGATCTTTCCGCGCGCCTCCCCCGTTTCGATCTCGCCGAATTGTCTGTCATCTCCGGCGTCTTCAACACCCTTGCGGAACGGCTGCAGACCACGCTTGCCGAACGCAATGCCTTGACGCGAAAGCTGATCGAAGTGCAGGACGAGGAGCGACGCCATCTTGCACGCGAGTTGCACGACGAATTCGGCCAGTCGCTTTCCGCCATCGCGGCACAGGCCGCCGCCGCCACCCACACCGCGGAGCGCGAATGTCCGCCGCTCTACGAGGAATGCCGGGGCATCTCGCGCACGACGGCGCATATGATGGAAACCCTGCGCGGCGCGTTGGTGCGCCTGCGTCCGCCCGATGTCGAAGAACTCGGCCTCACAATCAGCCTCGAAAGCCTGGTGGCGAGCTGGAACGGTTTTGAGAAGGGCCGCACCCGGTTTGAGATTGCCGTCATTGGCGCGGCCGACGATTTGCCGCCCGGTGTCAGCGCCAGCCTTTATCGTATCGCGCAGGAGGCGATCACCAATGCGGCAAAGCACGCGCACGCCAGGCGCGTGCAGCTGCGTCTCGAGGCCGGAGATGCCGAAATCGCCCTGACCGTCGAGGACGACGGCGAGGCGAATGGCGCTAATGCTGCGCCGAAGGCCGGCATGGGACTGCTTGGCATGCAGGAGCGCGTGGTCTCGCTCGGCGGGACCTTGCAATTCGAGCGGCGCGAGGCCGGCGGCGCCCGGCTTGTCGCGCGCATTCCCACCATGCGGGCGGAGTTTTAGACATGGCAGCCGTAGGGATGGCTGACGCCGCAGGCCGCACGCGCGTAATGCTGGCGGACGACCATGCCATCGTGCGCGAGGGCTATCGCTCGTTGTTGCAGAAGCAGGATCGCCTTGAGGTCGTCGCCGAAGCCGACAACGGCGCCGACGCCTATCGCGTCTACAAGGAAGCCAGGCCGGATCTCGTCATCATGGACCTGTCGATGCCGGGAATTGGCGGGGTCGAGGCCATCAGGCGCATCCGGCAATGGGACAAGTCCGCGCGCATCCTCGTCTTTACGATGCACCAGAGCGCCGCCTATGCGGTGCAGGCGATCAAGGCGGGTGCACGTGGCTTCGTCACAAAAAGCAATCCGCCCGAGGCGCTGCTGCGCGCCATCGCCGAGGTGATGGCCGGACGCATCGCACTCAGCCCCGACATCGACCACGAACTCGCCATCAGCAGCCTTGCTGACGAGCCCTCGGCGATCGACGCGCTGAGCCCGCGGGAATTCGAAATCCTGCGCATGCTGCTGGCGGAGAAATCCGTGGATGAGATCGCAAACACGCTGCATATCAGCGTCAAGACCGCAGCCAACACCCGCTATCAGATCCGCGCCAAGCTCGGCGTCGCCTCCGACATCGAATTGGTGCGCCTGGCGCTGCGCCAGCGGATCATCGCGGCGGAGGATATGGGAAGCTAGCCTAGCGTGTACTCATAAAATCGGGACAGTCAAAATCGGGACAGTCGGCTTAAACACCGTTGATGTCCGCTTGTCCCTCAGAAGCGACGCAAATGCAGACAAGCCGCGACGCTCGCGAAGGGCCAACAGGCGATTCGCCGGTTGGAACCGAGATCGGTCCTGTGCGCAGCCCCAGAGCCGAAAGGAACGGCTCGCGGCTTCGTACTCAAGCCTTCGAAATTCCCATTTCGACCCGACCGATACCGGAAAATTCCGCAAAGGCCACGTCACCGGGTGTGAGTGGGAACTGGCGGACAAACGATCCGGTCATGACGATGTCATTTCGGCGGAGACAACGACCGTACTCGCCGAGCTTCCGGGCAAGCCACAAGACCGAGTTAAGGGGATTGTCGAGTACGGCACTTCCCAATCCGCTCGCCATTTCTTGCCCGTTGATATTGATATACGCTGAAACCTTATCAAGCGCCAACTCCGGCGTTAGGCGCACCGGCGCTCCAGCAACAACAGAGCGTGCCTGCCCGTTGTCCGCCATCAGCAGCATCACCTGACGTGGATCGCCACGCGTCTCGATAATCTCGAACGATGGCTGGACTACATCAATCGCCTCGCGCACCTGCGCCATAGAAACGGTACCATCGAGCCCATGGGTAAGGCGGACGCAGAGTTCAGTTTCGATGCCGGGATTAATCAATTCGGTGCTTCCGAACACGTGCCCGGACGGCTGTGTTTCCAATAGGCAGGCGAATATTGGTTCGTGAAACCCAAACTGCTCTTGAATGGCCTTGGCAGTGAGACCGACCTTCCAACCTATTTGACGCTCTCCGGCGGCGACACGTCGGTCGATCAAGGCAAGTTGGATACGATAGGCATCATCCAATGTAAGCTTGTCATAGTAGGCGCGAGGGAAGAATTCGCCGCGTTTGCGCGCGATCCAAAAATCTTCAATGGCAGCGGCCAAGTCAATTGCCATGCGCATCTCCCTTACTCATTCGCAATCGCCGAGAACGGGATGGTCACAATCAGGCCAGCAAGACGCTAAATCCGCTAAAGCCAGTAGAACACATTTGGCGGAAGACAGCTAGGTTTGCGGGAGACAAACTATGTGCACGAGGTCCGATCAGGGTCATCAGGCGACATCGCAAAGAATGTGGCCGCCAGCTCGGGTCTTACTTTTTGTGAAGCCGAGATTTGCACCAGGCTCCGTGGTACGGTGATGGCGTATGGAGCAACTGAGGCGACCTTACTTACTCATGCGATCGCATGAATGACCACCGCTGGCAGGCCGCGCGGTCCGACCGAGCGTCTGCTTTGGGTTAAAATCCGAAGAACTCACCTTGAGCACAACTGGTCTGCTGCGCTCCCCGACGCGGAGGTCTCGTCTGGCCGTCTGTGAGTACACGCCCTAGTCTAGTCTGGCGGAAATGTGCCATGCGCAAATCCCCCTCGTGCTTCGGGCAGTTCTCTGAAACACTCACCGGCCAAACAAATAACAGATGGGGAGAAACGCATGCCGGCTATTCTCGGCTCGGGCGAGCACCGTTACCGCGTGGTGGAAAACTGGGCGAAGTTGCCGGACGGCTGGAGCCTGACCGACGCGGCGTCCGTCGCGGTCGACAGCAAGGACCGCATCTATGTGTTTAACCGCGGCGACCATCCGATGGTGGTGCTGGACCGCGAGGGGAATTTCCTCAGGAGCTGGGGCGAAGGCCTGTTCAATCGCGCCCACGGCCTGCACATCGATGCCGACGACAACCTCTATTGCACCGACGACGGCGACCACACCGTGCGCAAGTGCACGACCGACGGCAAGGTGCTGCTGACCATCGGCATCCCGAACAAGCCGGCGCCGTTCATGAGCGGCGAGCCGTTTCACCGCTGCACCCATACCGCGCTGTCGCCGAAGGGCGAGATCTATGTCTCCGACGGCTATGGCAATGCCTGCGTCCACAAATATTCGCCCGACGGAAAGCTGCTGAAAACCTGGGGCGAACCGGGCACCGATCCCGGCCAGTTCAACATCGTCCACAACATCGCGACCGACGCCGACGGCTGGGTCTATGTCGCCGATCGCGAGAACCACCGCGTCCAGGTGTTCGACGGCAACGGCAAATACGAGACGCAGTGGAACAATCTGCACCGGCCCTGCGCGCTGTGCCGCTGCGGCGGCAAGCAGGCGAATTTCATTATCGGCGAACTCGGTCCCGGCCTGGCGGTCAATCGCAAGGTGCCCAATCTCGGCCCAAGGCTCTCGATCGTCGACGCCAAGGGTAACCGCATCGCCCGGCTCGGCGGCGAGAACGGCCCCGGGCTGGAGGCCGGCAAATTCCTCGCGCCCCACGGCATCGCGATGGATTCCAGGGGCGACATCTATGTCGGCGAAGTCGGCGTTACCGACTGGAAGACCAGCTTTCCGGAAACGCCGATGCCGCCGGAGGTTCGGGTGAGCCGCTGCCTGCAGAAGCTGGAGAAGATCTAGGCTGCGGCACCGGCCAATTGCCGGCGCGCCAGCCGCGCCGCCGCCTGCGGATCATGGGTCGGCAGATAGACGGTCGGACGTGACTGGACGAAATGACGGATCGCGTCGAGCGTGGCGGTGGTGACCCGCTCGTCGGCGCTGACACCGTCGAGCTTGCCCGCCAGCATCAGTTTCTCGTCGTAGGAAGCGTCGCCCGCGAGAAAATAGGTGATATCGCCATCGTCGGCCACGATCGATAGATGATCGGCCGTGTGGCCGGGCGTGGCGACAGCGACAACGTCTCCTGCCTCCGTCAATCGCCGGCTTTGCGCAAAGGGTCCGAACGACTTGGCTTCAAGCTGCAATGGCGCCGGATCGAACCAGGACGGCCAGCGCTGCGGAAGGTAACCGCGCATCCGGCCCGCAAATCCGCTGGCGATTTTCAGTTCACCCGGCGACACCAGAATTTCGCTGTTCGGGAAATGCACCAGCCCGCCGTCGTGATCCATGTGCAGATGCGTGAGAACGACCCGTTTGACATCGCGCGGGCCCACGCCAAGGGCACGCAGTTGCGGACCGATCTCCTGCTCCGGCTCGATCCGGAACGCAACTTCCCAACGGACATAGGGATGCAACGACTTGCCGGATTGGAGCAGATGCGCGCCCTGCCCGCTATCGACCACGATCACGCCTTCGCTGCAGTCGATGGCCCATGCGTAGGTCGGGAGCCAATCGGTCCAGCTGGCGTCGGCAAAAATAGCGAGCCGCCGCGACAATCCATGTCCGCGTCCCTCGACCTGCGCGGTCTTGATCCGGACAAAGCCGGTCTGAATCGCGTGAACTTTCATGGCAACCTCTGCGATGACTGGGCACCCGAGGTTAAGCGCCCTGATGATCGGCGGCCAGCGCGCCAGGGTACGAAGGACCCGCGCGATCACGATGGATTGACCGGCGGACGCCTTAACTTTGCCATCCAGGAACCGCGCCGGCCCTGTCGAGGCCAGCGCCACCAAGCCGTGGACGCCGGCGCTCAAACCTCGCCGATCGCCTCCCGCCTGCGTTTGTCGGATTCTTCCGCGTAGCGCCGCATGGCATGGGCTTCGGTGAGAATTCCGACCGGCCGGTGCTCGCCATCGGCTTCGACGACCGCCAGCGATTCCGCTTCGGCGGCGTCAAAGACTGCGATGGCTTCCTGAATATTCATGGCCGGATGCAGCACGACGTCGCGATGATGCAGCATGCCGATGAGGCCGCGCGCCGCATCGATGTCAGGTGCGTGCGCTTCGGCCACCACCGCGAGCCCGACATAGCACCCCGTGGCATCGACCGCGACGACCTGTGTCTTCGACCCCAGCGGAAATTTCACCCGGAACTCCTCGATTCCGATACCGGCATCGACCGTGGCGACATCCGGCCGCATCAGGCGGCGGACTGTGAGATCGCGGATCCAGCCGACATCGGCGGCGCTGCGGATGGTTTCGCCGCGCAGATGCAGGCGCCAGGTCGCAAACGAGTAGCCGAACAATTCGCGCGTGATCTGGGTGGAGATCATGACCGCGACCAGCACCACCGTGGTGAGCCAGAGATTGCCGGTCGATTCCAGCGCGATGAACGACATCGTCAGCGGGCCGCCGATCACCGACGCCGACAGCGCGCTCATCCCGATCACCGCATAGACATTGGGATCCAGCGCAAGGCCTGGCCAGACCAGATCGACGCCGGCGGCGTACAGGCGGCCGCCAAGCGCGCCCATGAACAGCGTGGCGAAGAACAATCCGCCGCGAAAGCCGGAGCCGAGCGAGACGATCGAGGCCAACGCCTTCAGAACGAAGACGCCAGCGATGATCTGCAACGGCATCGAGACGAGACCGGAAAAATGCAGTGCGCCATGCCCCGACGACATCACCTGTGGTGTCAGCAGCGCGAGCAGACCGACCCCGAGGCCGCCGAGCGCCGGGCGAAGCGGCGGCCAGAGAGGGGTCTTCGCAAGCCCCATCTCGCACAACGCCACGCCGCGCATGATGAGGATGCCGAACAGCGCCGCCAGAACTCCGAGCAGCGCGGCAACCGCAAGATCGCGGCCGACCACGTCGCCGACCGGGCCAACGCTGATCCCGAGCGACAGCTCCGCAAATCCGTGGGTGATAAAATAGCCCGCCACGGCGGCGACGCCGACCGGCGTCAGGCTGGCCGACGTATAGCCTCCGATCACCAGCTCAAACGCATAGAAGGCGCCGGCGAGCGGGGCGCCGAACGCGCCCGAGATCGCAGCCGCCGCTCCGCAGCCGACCATGATGCGCTGATCGGCGCGGCGGAGGTGAAATCCACGGCCGAGCGAAGCGGCAAGCCCGCTCGCAAGCTGGGTATATCCCGCTTCAAGGCCGACCGACGCGCCGACCCCGCTGGACCAGGTGGTCTGCAGCGCCACGATGACGCTGCCGCGGAACGACATCCGGCCGCCATGCAGGGCGTTGGCCTCGATCGGGTCGATCTCGCGCGCAGGCCGCCAGCGCAGCAACAGCAGCAGGGCTACCCCCAGCAGCAAGCCGCCGAGGCTTGGAACCAGCACGGCCCGTAGTGTCTCGATACTCGGCTGGCTGGAAAGCCGCTCCGTAATGCTGATGTTGAACAGCAGCGCGTGCAGGGCCGCCACCGCCACACTCATCGCCAGCACCACCAGGCCGCCAATGGTTCCGATCATCGCCGCCAGGACCACCAGGCTGGTTTCATGGGCGCGAACGAACGCCCGTAACCGGCGCGGTGCCTCAAGATAACGTGAAGGGGTGCCCATTTTCGAGGTCCGCCAGCGGCTGAACGACGCCTGTTCGTCCGATTTAGCGGTCTTGGCGGCCACGATGCAAATCCGGGGGAACGGCGGCATCAGCGGGATAAGCCCCGGAACGCTCTTCACAATCCCGTCACGCTGCCTGTAGTATGCAAGGCGCATGCTGCTTCGCAGCTAACATGGGGGTCAGGAGCGTTACTTGAACGCACATGTCTCGCAAGGCGGTTGGCCGGTACTGGTGCTGAACGCGGATTTCCGGCCGCTGAGTTACTACCCGCTGTCTCTCTGGTCGTGGCAGGACGCGATCAAGGCGGTGTTTCTCGATCGCGTCAACATCGTCGAGCACTACGACCGCGCGGTGCACAGCCCGAGCTTTGAGATCCAGCTTCCGAGCGTGGTGTCGCTGAAGTCGTTCGTCAAGCCGACCACGCACCCCGCCTTCACCCGGTTCAACGTCTTCCTGCGCGACCGCTTCGTCTGCCAATACTGTCACGCGCATGACGACCTGACCTTCGATCACATCATCCCGCGCAGCAAGGGCGGCCAGACCACCTGGGAAAATGTCGTCGCGGCCTGCTCGCCGTGCAATCTGCGCAAGGGCAATCTGACGCCGCAGCAGGCGCGGATGTTTCCGAGGCAACATCCGTTCGCGCCGACGGTGCATCAACTGCATCGCAACGGGCGATTGTTTCCGCCGAACTATCTGCACGATAGCTGGCTGGATTATTTATACTGGGATACGGAGCTCGATCCGTAAGGCGCGGCTCGGTCCGCACGATCCACGTCGACCGTTGCCATCCACTGTTAATGACTTCTTAAACGCAGCCGGCAAGTATGCACGCCAAGGTGGTGTCATGCCTGCGGGGCCCGGAATGATGTTTCTGTTCGCTTATATCGGCTCCCTCGGCTCGCCCACCGGCTGGCCGATCCGGCTGATGCATCTGACGGAGGCAGCATTCGTCGCTACGGCTTTTGTCTGCTTCGTGCTGGCCGTTAACTGGAAAGGCACCCGATCGCAACTCAAGCGCGATACGGTAGCCGCCATCGGTGGTATCGCCACGGGTTTCGGCATCATCATGCCGCTTGAACTCGCACCGTTTTTCTTCGGCACGCGCGGCGAAATCATGCTGGCAACGATTGGGCTGATCCTGGTCTATCCGCTCGCGGCGGCTCTGTTCATATTCTTGTTCCTGAGATTGATGAGCGCCAAACCGCCGCCATTGCCGGAGTCAACGCGAACAAACGCTCGACGATCAAGCGCACGACCGGATAGCCTTCGCATTCGGGATGATTGGCGGTGACGGAATGCGCGATGTTCCGCTGCAGCGATAGGCAGCCAAAGCGAAGCGTGCGGAGCATTTTTTGAACTCGGAATGCAGATTGAATGGTGGGCACGGCGCAAGTGCGCCTTTGCCCACCCTGCGCACCGGGCTGCTTCAACGCCGACCGTAAAGCATGCCATCAAGCCCATGCGAGGCCGTAAGCCACCGCGGGTTCGTCGTCGTTGCCGGTTCGGCTGGCAGCCTTCTTTTGACGCCTCGCGCCACCTTCACGGCGGTGGCGGAAATCCAGCCGCTGCAAGCCCGCAAACAGGTTGCTCGCGAGTCCAGCAATAACCGCTGCGGCCTGTTTCAGGGCGAATAGGACAGTTGTGACGCGGCTCATGAGGCCGACCAGCAGGATTGCCGAATAGATATCGATGTAGGCCAGCACGTCGCCAACCAGCATCAATTCGGGAGGAATCGGGATGCTGTGAGAGTAAGCCAGAACAAGAATGACGACAGGAATGAACGCAATGACCTGTCTCAGCGTCAGCCGGTCCAGGAATGCGGCCAGTTGGACAACAAAGACTTCCCACAGCAAATCGCCGAAAGCCGCAGGCTTATCGAGGGTCCATTTCTTCCAGAGCTGTTTCCACATAGGTGTCCCTGCGTCCTCTTTGGGAGCCTGCTTTATACCACAGTGCGGAGGACGGGAGGCAAGCTGCGCCCTTCACCCAGCAATCTAATTCTGTCACCATACTTCTGAGGCGCCCGCCTCGTCCGAAACACAAGAGCGGCATCAACGCCCCAACGGAAACGCCCCATGCTCATTCCCATCGCCGACGTGCCACGCTGGTTTGCCGAACGGAAGCCAAAGGACACCATCGCGGTCAGTCACGGCGCCGATGCCATCACCTGGGAGCAGCTCGAGCGCAACGCCAACGCCCGTGCCCGCGCCTTTGCCGCCAAGGGCGTCAAGCCCGGCGATTTCGTCGCCATCGGGCTGCCCAACAGCAATGTGTTTTTCGAGACCACTTTTGCGGTGTGGAAATGCGGTGCGACGCCGACATCGCTGACCTGGCGGCTGCCGCGCGGCGAGGCCGCCGCCGTGCTCGATATCCTCAAGCCGTCGCTGGTGGTCGGCGGCCAGCCGGACTGGAATGCGCCGAATTCGCTGCCGGCCGATTTCGTGCCTGAGGGCGTGTCAGACGAACCCGTCAACAATCCCGTGGCGCGCTACTGGAAGGCCATGACCAGCGGCGGCTCGACCGGTCGGCCGAAAGTGATCCTTGATCACCGGCCGGCGGTAGCGGATACGACAGCCCCATCCGGGCTCGGCATTCCGCAGAACGGCTCGCTGCTCAATCCCGGGCCGCTCTATCACAACGCACCCTTCATCGTATCGCATAGCGCGCTATTCAACGGCGGGCGCGTCACCGGCCTTGTCAAATTCGACGCCGAGGAATGCTTGCGGCTGATCGAGGCCAGCCGGGTACAGTGGGTCAATTTCGTGCCCACCATGATGCACCGGATCTGGGCGCTGCCCGATGCGGTGCGCAACCGCTACGACCTGTCGAGCCTGCAGATCGTGTTTCATATGGCAGCTCCCATGCCGCCATGGCTGAAGGAAAAATGGATCGAGTGGCTGGGGCCCGAGCGCATCTACGAACTCTATGGCGGCACTGAAGCCCAGGGCGCCACGATCATCTCGGGCGTTGAGTGGCTCGAACACCGCGGCTCGGTCGGCAAGATCGGCGAGACCGCACGCCTGCGCATCATCGGCGAAGACGGCAACGACGTCCCAACCGGCGAGACCGGCGAAATCTATTTCCTGCCCAATGACGGCGCCGGCTGTACCTATCACTATCTCGGCGCCGAGCCGAAGCGCCGCGCGGATGGCTGGGAGTCGCTCGGCGACATCGGAAGGCTGGATGCCGAAGGCTATCTTTATCTTGGCGACCGCCTCGCCGACATGATCTTGCGCGGTGGCGCCAACATCTATCCGGCGGAGGTCGAGGCCGCGGTGACGGAACATCCCGACGTGCGCTCCTGTGTCGTCGTAGGCCTGCCCGATCCGGAATTCGGGCAGCGCGTGCACGCCATCCTCGAACTCGACGGCAGCACGGATACGCAGGCCGTTACCGACGGTATGGCCGCTTTCCTGGCCGACCGGCTCAGCCGCTACAAGCACCCGGAAAGTTTTGAGGCCGTTACCGTCGGCCTGCGCGACGATTCCGGCAAGGTTCGCCGGACGCTATTGCGCGACGAACGCGCGGGATGGCTGAAGGAAAACCGCGACTTCCGGATCATGCCGAGCCGGCCACGCGTGAAGGTGGAATGATCCTAAAATCCTGCGGAACATTTGTGAATCTGTCCTCTTATTGGTCGCGTGGCGGCCCATTTTGAGGGACACTTTCAAGACGGCCGTTTGCAGCATAGATTGTCATCAATTTCCCGCGCTTTCGCCTTGCCGAAACGTGCGCCGGTTCGTCAGGAGACCATCCATGCCTTCTTTGACCGAATGGAGAGTGCCGCCCGCAAACCAGCCGCGCGCGGGCGATTATGCTTTCGACCTCGACAAGGCCCTGTCGTCGGTGGTCGGGCTGCATTCGATCATTCCATCCGATGCCCATAGCGCGGAAACGCTCGGTACCGAACGCGCCGGCAATGGCGTCGTGATCGATCATGGGCTGGTGCTGACCATCGGCTATCTCATCACCGAGGCTGATACGGTCTGGCTGCATCGCGGCGATGGCAGCGTGGTCGAGGGCCATGCGCTCGGCTTCGATTTCGAGTCCGGCTTCGGCCTGGTGCAGGCGCTCGGCGACCTCGATCTCGAACCACTGCCGCTCGGCTCGTCCGCGGCTGCGCAAATCGGCGACCGCGTGGTGGTCGGCGGTGCCGGCGGGCGCACGCGTTCGGTCGCAAGCCAGATCGCGGCCAAGCAGGAATTTGCCGGCTATTGGGAATATCTGCTGGATGAGGCGATCTTCACCCATCCCGCCCATCCGAATTGGGGCGGCACCGGGCTGATCTCGAACCGCGGCGAACTGATCGGCATCGGCTCGCTGCAGCTCGACCGCGAGCGCGAGGGCAAGGCCGAGCACGTCAACATGATCGTGCCGATCGATCTGTTGAAGCCGGTGCTCGACGACATCAGGAAATTCGGCCGCGTCAACAAGCCGTCGCGGCCGTGGCTCGGCATGCACACCACCGAAATCGACAACCGCGTCGTGGTGGTCGGCATCGCCAGCAAGGGACCGGCGGCCCGCGCCGAACTCAAGACCGGCGACGTCATCCTCGCGGTCGACGGCGACAAGATCACCAGCCAGACCGGCTTCTACCGAAAACTCTGGTCGCTGGGCACAGCAGGCGTCGATGTGCCGCTCACCGTCTACCACGAGGGCGTCACCTTCGACATGGTGCTGAGCTCGACCGATCGCGCCAAGCTGTTGAAGGCGCCAAGGCTGCATTAAGTCAGGGCTACGTTAGCCAAGGTTGAAGGCTTCACCGAACCAGGCCCTCCATTGAAAGCAGAGTACGCCCGATGAGTGAGGCTGTGGTGGACGACATCGTGGCGGTGCTGCCGCCGCTGCTGCAGTCGCTCGAAGCGCTCAGCTTCATCGCGCGCTACCTGAATCCGCCGGATTTCGACCGCGTGATGGCAGCGGCAGGCGAGCCGGACGCAGCCTTGCGCGCGGTTCGGCCGCGGCTGGAGCAATGGCCGGCGGATTTCGCTCACATCAGGACGCCGCTCGGAGCGGCAAGCGATGCGGCACTCGCGGCGTTCGAAGCCTTGCGCGTCGTACAAAACGGCCATGGCGATTTCGTCAGCCTGTTTCGTGCGCTGCGTTACGTCCCGCGCGCGCAGGAAGCGCTCTATGCGCTGTCGGCAAGACTGCCGCCGGTGAACCAGTTTTTTATCGATCCTGCGCTGCACGGCGACACCGATCTCGCGGCGCGGCTGGCGGCGCCGGCCAACGAAAACACCGGCATCTTCCACAATCATAACGAGCCCGGCAGCCGCGGCGGCTTCTCGCTCTACGTACCGGAATATTACATGCCCGACCGCGCTCTTCCGCTGGTGATGGCGCTGCACGGCGGCAGCGGTAATGGCCGCGGCTTCCTCTGGAACTGGCTGCGCGACGCCCGCAGCCGCGGCGCGATCCTGGTCGCACCGACCGCCACCGGTAACACCTGGGCATTGATGGGCGACGACACCGACACGCCGAACCTGATGCGCATCCTGGAATCGGTGCGGGCGCGCTGGAATGTCGATGCAGAGCGGATGCTGCTGACCGGAATGAGCGACGGCGGCACGTTCTGCTACGTGACGGGTTTTGACGGCGCTTCGCCTTTCACGCACCTCGCACCGGTGTCGGCGACGTTTCATCCGCTGATGGCGGAAATGGCCGATGCCGACCGGCTGCGCGGCCTGCCCGTTCATATCGTGCACGGCCGGCTCGACTGGATGTTTCCGGTGCAGGTGGCGCGGCAGACCAGCCAGGCGCTGTCGGCCGCGGGTGCCAAGGTCACCTATCGCGAGCTCGACGATCTCAGCCACACCTATCCGCGCGAAATGAACGGGGAAATCCTGCAATGGCTGACAGCCGATAGATCATGATGCGATTTGACAAAATCGCATCATGATCCCGACTCTATGTTTGAGCATGATCTTTTCGGAAAACCGGCTTCCACTTTTCCGGATCATGCTCGCGGCCCGGGAACCATCCTCCGGGCACGGCGTTATCAGCCGCAACGGAGGGATTGACTGCCATGCAGACGTTTGTCGGAATGATTTTGGGTGCGCTGCTGCTGGTTTGCGGCGTCTATGTCTACGATTCCATGCAGACGTCGAGCGTCGCAAACGGCCAGGTCGCGCAGGCCAATCGCACCATCGTCAACTGGGACGTGGCAGCCGCCGACTGGGCCAAGCTGAAGACCCGCGCGCATGACGACTGGGTCAAGATTTCGTCGAAGTAATTTCGGCGGTAGCAGCTTAAGGATTCTCGCCGTCGTGATTCACGACGGCGTTTTTCTGATTCTAGAGCCCCGGTTCTGATTGAATCAGAACCGGGGCTTTAGCTTGCTATTTTGACGCGTTTTCTTGACGCGACCCGGTATCCACTTCGCTCGAAAACGCTCTAGTTGGTTTTCTTCGCCTTTCGCGCGTCGGCGATCACCATCTCGAATTCCGCCATGGTCAGGATTCCCGGCACGCGGAACTTGCCGACGATGAAGGACGGCGTTCCCTTGAATCCGAACGCCATCGCCTGATCGTGGTTGCGGGCGAGGATGCCGTCGATCGCCTTGGCGTTGGTGGTAGCGTCGCGGGTGAGGCGATCCATATCGATGCCGGCGCCGGCCAGTAATTCGCGGACGCGCGGTTCGGTCAGTTTCGAACTGACGCCGATCATCGCCTCATGCGCGGCCATGTACTTGCCCTGATACTGCGCCGCCAGCGCCATCCGTGCCCCGAATTTCGAAACCTCGCCCAGGATCGGCCAGTCCTTCAGCACCAGGCGAACCTTGCCGTCGTCCTGCACCACCTGCTGAATCTCCGGCGCGATCTTGCGGCAATACGGGCAATTGTAGTCAAACCATTCGACGATGTTGATGTCGCCGTCGGGATTGCCGGTGGACGGCACCTCAGGGTCGCGCAGCACCAGCGCTTCAGTCAGCACGTCGTCGCTGCCTTGTGCGAATGCCGATCGCGACGCAGCGCCGAGCAGCGCGACACCGCCGCCCAGCAAGCCAAGCGCTTCGCGCCGTGTGCGTCCCGGGTTGGTCCCGGCGGAATTATTCGATCGCTTCATCTGGGTCTCGCGAAGGGCTGCATCCCCTGTCTACGACGGAGACAGGGATATGTTACGCGCCAGCATATAGAGCGCCACCGCAATAATGACCACGGCGAACACGATATTGAGCGCACCGCGGCGCTCGGCCAGGTGCCGCGCCGAACGGGTTCCGGCCAATCCGCCGGCGATACCGCCCGCCACGAACAGTCCCGCCAATGCCCACGACACCAGCCCGGACCAGGCATAGCTGGCGGCGGTGGTCAGGCCGAACGCGGTCACCGCGACCAGCGAAGAGGAGACCGCGTTCATGATCGGCATGCCGGTCGCCAGCATCAAGGCCGGCACGATCAGGAAGCCGCCGCCGATGCCGAAGAATCCCGAAATCGTCCCGGTGGCGAGGCCAAGGCCGGCGATCGCCGGCATGTTCGACATCGAGACCTTGACGTCAGGCAGGCCGATCCGCGAACGCGTCTTCAGCATCAATAGCGCGATCACGATCATCACCAGCGCAAACAGCGCCAGCAGTTTTTGGCCGTCGACCATCTTGCCGAGGATCGAGCCGCCGAAGGCACCAGCGATGCCGGCGGCAGCGAAGATCAGCGCGCAGGACCAGATCACGGTGCCGCCGCGCGCATGGTTGGACAGGTTGATGGCGGCGTTCGCAGCCACCGCGATCGCGCTGGTGCCGATCGCGACATGCGGCTCCGCCACGCCGACCACATAGACCATCAGCGGCACCGCCAGGATCGAGCCGCCGCCGCCGACCAGGCCGAGCGAAAACCCGACCAGCGCCCCCGACGCCAGCCCCAGCACGCCTTGCGCGGCCGATATGATCAAGTTGGAAGACTCAGTTGCACGGCGGGACCATAGAAGGATTTTTCACGTCCTGCTATGCCGACAGCATAAGTATGCACTGCAGCAGGGTCAGGCCGGTGCGTGCGTGCTGTCCTTCGCGACACCCTCGCGGGCCGCCAGGGCCATCAGCGTGCCGCTCATGGTCGCGATCAGGGTCTCGCCCCCCTCATGCGTTGCGTAGGCGCGGGCCTCGCACACCGTCAGCGTGCGGCCGGGTTTTATCACCGTGGCGCGGAACGCAAAACGCTCGCCGCGCGCGGGTGCCAGCAGGTTGGTCTTGAATTCCACGGTCAGAATTCCGGTTGCCGCCGGCATCAGCGTGAACGCGGCGATGCCGCATGCACTGTCGAGACCTGCGGTGATGATCCCGGCATGGACAAAGCCGTGCTGCTGGGTGAGATCAGGCGAGTAATCCATCGTGAGATCGACCTCGCCCGGCTCCAGCCGCGCGATCGAAATGCCGAGCGTCTTCATCGCCCGCTGCTGCTCGAACGTGCGAATCGCGATTACGCGGTAATCCGGGTTCTTTGGCTCGAAGCGCGGCATCGCTCACGCCATCGCCGGTTCGAGATGCTTTTCAGCCGCGTCACGGATCGCGGGCGCGAACGGCACAGATTTTCGCGCCTGCCGGTCCAGGTGCACGCCGACGAATTCGCAGGTCGCGGCGATCTCACCGGTTTCGCCGTTACGCATCTCGTGCAGGAAGCGGATCGACTTGTCGCGGATTTCCAGGAGCCGGCTCCGGACCTCGACGATGTCCCCGGCCAGCAGCTCGCGCTTGTAGGTGACGGTCTGCTGCACGGCGGCCATGCCCCGGCCGGATTCGCGCAAATAGGACGGCGTCAGGCCGAGCCTTGCGAACAGATTCCAGTTCGCCTCGTCGAACTTACCGACATACCACATGATGTTCATGTGTCCGACATGGTCGCATTGCCAGGGATAGACCGTGCCGCGATAGGTCGCGTCCGTCTCCATTGTTCGCTCCCGCCTCGTTCTGATACGGTAGCGTATCAGGCCGCATTTGGGTTAGCAATACGGTACCGTATCAATACTCGGTGAGGCCGGACCATGAGCGATCCCAAAAGCGACGCCAAGGCAGACGCGCGGACCGGCGAGGAGAGCTGGATCGAGGCCGGGCTCGAGGAAATCGCCCGCACCGGCGTCGAGGGGGTGCGGGTGGAGGTTTTGGCCAAGAACCTCGGCGTCACCAAGGGCGGCTTCTACCGTCGCTTCCGCGACCGCGCGGCCCTGCTCGAGGCCATGCTGCAGCACTGGAGCGCGAACCGGATCGCCACGATCGAAAAGCACACCAGCCTCGACGGCACCACCGCGCGCGAGCGGTTGAAGGCGCTGATTCCGCAGTATGCCGCGCGCGTGAATACCGAAGGCATGGCGGTCGAACTGGCTATCCGGCAATGGGCCCGATCCGATGAGCTTGCTGCCGGCGCGGCAACCCATGTCGATGCGGCGCGGTTGAAGAATGTCGCGAATCTGTTTCGCGCAACCGGCCTGCCGGCGGAGGAAGCCGACGCACAGGCGTTCCTGTTCTACTGCTTCATATTCGGCCAGGGCCTCATGTTTCTCGAACAGAGCCCGCGCAAGCGCGCGCAACTGGTGGCGAAATCAGCCGAAACCTTGCTCCGCCACCTTTAGGCGCGGCCGAAACGTCTGGCCGCGCCCAATTCAGTGTCACGCCGCGCCCTTCAGCTTCTTGGTGCATTCGCTGTAATAGCCGCCGCCCTTCTGGATCCACTTCAGCCCGCCATTGGCGTTGGTGGCCTTGTTGGCATTGTACTGGTCCACGCAAGTGTGCATGCGCGCGCTGCCGTCTTTCTCCTTGGAATATTTGGGATCGACGGCGCTCGGATAGACCGCGGGGCCTGACGGAGCAGCCGGCGCCGCGGCTTCCTTCGCAGTTTCCTTGGCCTCCTTCTTGGATTCTTTCTTGGCGGCTTCCTTTGGCGCGGCGGCCGGAGCCGCAGCGGCGGGAGCGGCAGCGGGTGCAGCCGCCGGAGCGGCGGCAGCGTCGGCGCCGCACTGGGCTTTCCGGAAGTCGTTCCATTTCTGGGTACCGAGCGTGCCGGCGGTTTTCGCAGCCTGGTATTTGGCGCTGCATTCCTGCGGCGTCAGGGCGTTGGCCTGCGATGTCATGGCAAACGCAGCCAAACCCGACATCGCAATCGCGCCCAGTATTTTTGCTTGAATAGTCATCCCTGGTCTCCTTGGGGCAGTCGTCTGCACCTGCCATCCTAGCGCAACTACAGCTTGCGACAACGCGCGGGGCGGTCGTCCCATCAAAATATTGTGGCGGCCCGTTCAGCTTCATTCACCTGCGGTTCAGCATCGCAGCGCGACGGTTGCGCCCTTGTTTTCAATCCGAGGTGCCCCATGACCAAGATCTCCGCCCTTGCCACCGCGACCGCCGTGGCTTCCCTTCTGCTGATGGGCGCCGCGTCGGCACAGACCACGGCTCCGGCCAAGACCGAGGCGACCAAGACCGAAACCAAGGCGCCGGCGGAAAAGAAGGCCGAGAAACCACGCACCGCCGCCTCGCTCGAATGTTCGAAGGAAGCCGACGCCAAGGGACTTCACGGCAAGGAACGCAAGAAATTCCGCTCCGAGTGCAGGAAGACCGCCGCCGACAAGGCGAAGTAAGCACTTAACCCTCCTGCGCGAGGGTCCTATCGGGACCTTCCGAATTTTATGACGCCGGCGGGAAAGCGCCGGCGTCACCCCGCATTGCTGCAATCGCGTGGCGCATTTGTGCAGCGCATGCGGATTTGCCATAAGGCGGCGTGAGCCTGATCCCCGCCTCGATGTCCTCCGCTATTGCCGACCGCGCCAAAATTCTGGGCACGCTCGAGACGCTCGTCATCGGCGCCGCCGGTGGCCTGCTGTTTCTGTGGCTTAACCTGCCGGGCGGGCTGATTTCCGGCGCGATGGTCACCGTCGGCATCGCCGCGCTGGCCGGGCGCCCGGTCGCCATGCCGCCGATCCTGACGCAGAGCGTGCTGGTGCTGCTCGGCATCACGCTGGGCTCGCTGGTGTCGCGGCAACTGATCCAGCATGTCAGTGCCTATCCGTTGACCATCGGGCTGCTGGCGCTCGCCACTTTCTTCTCGACGTTCGGCTCCAGTTTCTATCTGCAGCGCTTCCACGGCTGGGATCAGACCTCGGCACTGCTCGCCGGCAGCCCCGGCGCGCTGTCGCAAATTGTCGTCCTTGCCGCCGAGAAGGGCGCAGACGTCGCGGGCATTGCCGTGGTGCAGACCGTCCGCGTGATCATTCTCACGGCCGCACTGCCGCTGCTGCTGGCGTTGACCGGAATAGCGCCCTCAGCGTCGCCGACCTTCACGACGGCGATCGCCTCGCCGGCCGGACTGGCCGGGCTGATCGCAGCGTCGGTCGCCGTCGCGCTGGCGCTGCGGCTGGTGAGTTTTCCGGCGGGCTGGATGTTCGGCGCGATGATCGCTTCCAGCGTGCTGCATGGCACCGGAATGATCGAGGGCGGCCTGCCGCCGTGGATGCGCGGCGTGGCGCTGGTCGGCATCGGCGCCCTGATCGGCACGCGGTTCGCGCGGGTGAAGAAGTCGACGCTGCTCAGCCACATCAATGCGTCGCTGGGCTCGTTCGCCGTTGCCATCATCATTTCCGCCATCTTTGTCGCGGTGATCGTGCTGACCACCCATGTGCGCTTTGCCGACGTCGTGGTGGCGTTCGCGCCGGGCGCGATGGACGCCATGCTGGCGCTGGCGCTCACGCTGCATATCGATCCGATTTTCGTCGGCGCCCATCATCTGTCACGCTTCGTGTTCGTCTCGATCACGACGCCGGGGATCGTGCATTTGTTCGGCCGGCCGCAGGAAGACGTGGACGATTAGACTTCCATCATTGCGGGTTCGCAGGGTGGGCAAAGCGCAGCGTGCCCACCCTTCAGCAGCGATCGGTGATAGATGGTGGGCACGTCGCTAACGCTCCTTTGCCCACCCTACGAAGCTACGCCCGCTTCGCCGCCACGATGCCCCACACGGCCATCACCGCCATCAACAGCGAGATCAGCACGTTGTAGCCGGCGAGCGAGAGGCCGAGGAAGCGCCACTGCACCTCGTCGCAGCGGATCACCTTGACGCTGTCGAGCCGCTGCAACAGCGTGCCGGCGCTGCCGAGATCGACCACCGGCCCGGAGCAATCGGTCGGACCCTCCCAGAACTTCCATTCGACGCCGGCGTGATAACCGCCGAGCCAGGCATTGGCGAGGGCTGCGAGCAGCAGCACCGCAAAGCCGGCCAGCACGACCTGCCGCGGCGCCCCGCGCGCGGCGGCAAATGCCACCACCAGCGCGAGCGGCACGGCCAGATAATAGGCGTAGCGCTGTTCGAGGCAGAGCGGACAGGGCCGGATATCCAGCACCAGCTGAAAAAACCAGGCCCCCGCCAGCGTCGCGGCGGCCACGGCCGCAATCGCCAGCGCCGCAACGGCCGCCGGATCGGCGGCAAGGCGCGACGGCGGGGAATGGGCGGCGGTCGATGTCACGGGCATTCTCCGGAGCACAATTCATGCTCAAACAGGCCATAGCGTCCTATCCCGCCGCCACGGCACTGTCGAGACACGCCACAATCACATCCGCGCGGGTTGACCCGGAAGCGCTGCCCGCTATATTCCGCCCGCTTCGCCGCACCGGCCCTTCAGGCCCGCGACCGAAGGCCCCTGTGGCGGAACTGGTAGACGCGCTCGACTCAAAATCGAGTTCCGCAAGGAGTGCTGGTTCGATTCCGGCCAGGGGCACCATCTACGATGCTTCGCAGCTTCGGCCGGCAAATCAACCCCGACCTATTCGGACGAAGCAGCCGTGGCTGTCGGGCACAGTTTCAGCGACGCCAGGCAATGCAGAACCAGCCTTCGCCACTCGTTGACGGCCTTGCTGATCTCGACGCGCTTTCTTTGCCTCATCAAGAAACCTTTGCGCCGCTCGTCTGTTGGTGTGCAGCGGTGGAACCGAAAATCGGCAGCCGTTTGTGAAGCCGCGCGGAGTCATGCCCGAGCGGCTTTTTTTATTCAAGTCGCCCAGCATCCTTATTGGCATTGGAAAGTCTGGGACGACCCGGCTCACGGAAAGCAGATGATGCCTCTATTAAGGCAGCCATTCAAAGCACGCTCCACCGACGAACTTATGGCGCTCCTTAGCGCAGTTGCGACTGCGATTCTGGCTGTCATCATTATCTCGATGCTCTATTTCGGTCGGGATATCTTCGTGCCTATCGCATTGGCTATTCTTCTCAGCTTCGTGCTGGCACCGCTGGTCGAAATATTGCAGCGCGTTCGTATTCCCCGCGGATTAGCCGTCGTGAGCGTGGTCATACTTGCCTTTTCGATGATCTTCGCGATGGGAAGTCTTCTCGCCACGCAATTGACGCAACTCGCCGGAGACCTCCCCCGTTACCAATCGACGATAAGTGAAAAGATCCAGTCCTTTCGGGACACAAAAGCCGGCAGGGGCACGCTGGAGCGCGCGTCCGACATGCTGAAGGACCTCAGCAAAGAACTGGATAAGCCAAAAGACGTCGCTTCTCCGCGCACGCCAAACTCGATCGTTGGTCCCAACGCTTCGGGACCGCCGACGCCGGTTCCGGTGGAAGTACGCCAACCCGATCCTGGCGCGCTGGAAAGCCTGCGGACCTTGATCTCCCCGCTGATTCACCCTCTCGCGACCACCGGCATCATCATTATTTTCGTCATCTTCATTCTGCTTCAACGCGAAGATCTCCGTAACCGCCTCATTCGACTGGCAGGCTCATACGATCTGCAACGCACCACAGCGGCGCTCGACGACGCGGCGGGACGCCTTAGCCGGCTGTTCCTGACGCAGCTCATTGTGAACGGCGCGTTTGGCGCGGTCATTGGGATAGGCCTGTGGCTTATAGGGATTCCAAGTGCGATCCTTTGGGGCATCCTGGCGGCAGCTCTCCGCTTCGTTCCCTACATAGGCGCGGTCATCGCGGCCGCGTTCCCCCTTGCCTTGGCCGTGGCCATCGATCCTGGCTGGTCGATGCTGCTGTGGACGCTCGCGGTGTTTCTTGTTGTGGAGCCAGTCGTGGGCCACGTCATCGAGCCGATGGTCTACGGTCGCAGTACAGGGCTTTCGCCGGTTGCTGTAGTTGCGTCGGCGACGTTCTGGACTGCGCTATGGGGGCCTATTGGGCTCGTACTTGCCACACCACTGACGGTTTGCCTTGTGGTACTCGGGCGTCATGTCGAGCGTTTGGAATTCCTTGACGTCATGTTTGGAGACCGGCC
Organism: Bradyrhizobium sp. McL0615; assembly: GCF_049993905.1. NCBI lineage: Bacteria > Pseudomonadati > Pseudomonadota > Alphaproteobacteria > Hyphomicrobiales > Nitrobacteraceae > Bradyrhizobium > Bradyrhizobium sp. McL0615. The sequence continues at coordinate 8,226,700 of NZ_CP188254.1, forward strand.
CGCTCTTTCTCCTCCGGAAATCTTCTACCAGCGAATGCTGGCTGGTGATCCGACGGAAGCAGCCGAGAAGGCCGAAGAATTTCTGAAAGAACGTTCTCTGGCTTCGTACTATGACGAGGTTGCTTTAAAGGGCTTGCAGTTGGCGCAAGCCGATGCTGAACGCGGTGCACTTGATCAGGAACGTCTCACAAAGATTCGAGATGCCGTCAGCGAATTTGTAAGCGACGTTTCCGATCAGGATGACCGACCGCCAGCGAAAGGCAATTCAACTACCGATGTAGAAGCATTCTCTGCGGTAGAAAGCGTTGCTGAAAATGCAGCGAATGAACATTTGCCCGTTCTCGATAAAGAAGCGCTGCCGCCGGAATGGCAGGGTGAACACCCCATCCTCTGCGTGGCCGGACGTAATCTGATCGACGAGGCGGCTGCGATCATGATGGCTCAACTCTCGACGGCGCACGGTCTAGCCGCGCGCGCCGAAGGGGCAGAAGCACTCTCGACGGCGAACGTCTTTCGTCTTGACACCACCGGCGTTGCGATCGTCTGCCTGGTCTATCTCGATGGGAGCGGACCGGCGCACATGCGATACTCCGTTCGGCGCCTAAGGCGGAAGTTGCCCAAGGCGACGATTATCCTGGGCTGCTGGGTCAAGGAAATCGGGCCGGATGCGTTGGAATCGTTGCGGGAAGGCGCCAAGGCCGACCTGGTCGCCGCGACCCTCGGAGAGGCGGTCAAGCTGTGTATCGACGCTGCGAAGAGCCAGTCTCAAGCCATCTCCGGGCCGGAAAAGTCTACAATCGTTGCAGCGTGAGATCCTTCGATAAACCCGGCCGGGATCTGATCGGATACTGCAGGGGCAATTCTCAATACTCGAATGCGGTTGCCTTTCCCGTCCCTCACCCCTCCCGATACCAGCTCCCGAGCTGCCACAGATCGTTGTCCCAGCCCGAGATGTGCGCGGTCAGCTTGCCGCCGAGGGCTGCGACCCGGGTGCGGGAGATGATGGGCTGGATGTAATTGTCCGACACCACGAGGTCGTTGAGCTTGATGAACAGCGCCGCGCGCTTCACTGCGTCGAGCTCCTGTTCGACCTGCTTGTAGATCTCGTCGTATTCCTTGCTTTGCCAGCGCGAGACATTGCGCCCCTGCCACTTGTTGTCCTTGTTCGCCACCTGCGACGACACATACTGGTTCATGAAGAACTGTGGATCGGCCTGTGGCATGGTGGTGTTGTACATCTGCGCGTCGCAATAGAAATGCGGGTAGGTGTCGGGATTGGCGGTGTCGGAGGAGAAGAACACCGATCCCACCACCGACTTCAGTTCGACGTCGATGCCCGCCTTCTGGCACGCCTGCTTGACGATGGCTTGCGTCTTCTGCCGGGGCGCATTGATCGAGGTCTGGAATATGAACTTCAGCGGCTTGCCGTCCTTGGCACGAATGCCGTCGCCGCCCTTTTTCCACCCCGCAGCCTCGAGGATCTGGTTGGCCTTGTCGATGTTGAATTCGAATTTGGTGTTCTTCGAGCGGAAGCGCGGCGGATTGTTGAGGAAGTTCGCGGTGGCCAGCGCCGTGCGGCCATAGATGAATTTCTCGATCGAGGTGCGATCGATCAGCAGATTGATGGCCTGGCGTACGGCCGGATCGCTGAACAGCGGATGTTTGGTCTTGATGCTGGCGCGCTCGCCGTCGACCTCGACGGTGGGATCGGTCGAATTGAGCGACATGAATTCGACATTGCCCGACGGCGTGATGTTGATCCTTCCCTTTCCGAGGGCCTCCATCTTCAGCAGGATCTCGTCTTCGACCTGCATGTTCCAGGCATAATCATATTCGCCGCTTTGCAGCACCGCGCGCGCCGCCGACACCGCGTCGCCGCCGCCCTTGACCTCCACCTCGTCGAAATGCGGCCGGTTGGCGATATGGTAGTTGGGATTGATTTTGGCGCGAAGCATGTCGCCCGGCTTGAAATCCACGAACATATAGGGCCCGGTGCCGACCGGCTTCAGATTGTTCGGCGCCTCGCGCGATTTGGCGCCGACGTAATCCTTGAACAGGTGCTTTGGAATGATCATGCCGTAGGCGCTGACAAAGGCATCGGCCCAGAATGGCGTCGGCTTGGCAAAAGCGAGGCGGACGGTGAAGTCGTCGATCTTCTCGACCGTGATGTCCTTGTAGCTGCCGATCGAGACCGCCGCGGTTTCCGGAGTTCTGGCATATTCCCAGTTGAAGACGACATCGTTTGCCGTGAACGGCATGCCGTCATGCCATTTGACGCCGCGTTTCAGCTTCCAGATCACCGAACGGCCGTCCTCAGCCAGCCCGTCATTCTCCTTGCTCGGAATTTCGGCCGCGAGGACCGGCACCAGATTGCCGTCATTGTCCCATCCCGCCAGCGGCTCGTAAAAGATCCGGGAGCCTTCCTGGTCCTTGGTGCCGACGGCGAAATGCGGATTGAGCAGGGTCACGGCCTGCCAATACATCAGTTTCAAGACGCCGCCGCCGCCGGCCTTGGTCGGCTTGTAGGGAAACGCGGTCGCAGCCATCGCGACCCCGGACTGGCTCAGCATCATCCCGGCGATCGGCGCCGAAAGGCCTATCGCGATCATTCGCTGGACAAAGGCCCGCCGCGACAGGTGGCCGGTCTTGACGTCTGCAATCAGGTTTCGAAGTTCCCGTTCTTCCATGGGGCCTGCTCCTCAACTGGTGCTGAATGCCTCGTCGCGCTTGATCAAGGAAATGGATCAGGTCAGCGCAAACCTGTCAAAGCAGGATCCGGGCCATCCGGTCATACCAGGGCCAACCGAGACAAGGTGACGCGGTGTCAGCCAGTGATGGGAATGACGGTGGTAGTGCACCTGATTTACACGTGGCGCCTTCGCGAGCATCGTTTGCGGACATGCGGTGGCGTGGCGCCCTACGCCCAGCTCAGCCTGTTGGGGCGACGATCCTCTCGCCGCCAATCGCGCGGTCCAAAGCGTCGATCAGGATCTGAATCTCGATGAACTTGTTGCGGGCCCGTTCGGCCTTGTCGCGGTCAAAGGGCGCGGCCAGCACCTTCGCATGCATGTCCCTGTCCTCGAGCATGCGCGCACGGGCCTTGTTCAGCGTTTCAAGTCGCTCGCTCATTTTGGGCTTCTTTCAATGGAGGGATCGGCGCCACGCTGTCGGCGCGAGCGTCATGCGTACACCGATCCTGCTACTGGCGCCATCGATCAATGGCGCGCCTCCATTGCCAGAGTAAACAAAAAGCCCGCATCGCTGCGGGCTTCTCGCTTTCGTTCAACCTCTGTTACCAGCCGCGATAGCCGCCGCTGCCGAAGCTGAAGGTAACGCCGGGGCCGCCGCCGTAGTAACGGGGACCGCCGTAATAGCCGTGCGAACGCGGCGCGTAGTAGCCATAGCTGTTGTGGTACGGCCGGTAATGACGGTGGCCCCAGTGGCGATGGTGGTGATGATGGCCGCGCCAATGACCATGGCGGTGGCGCGAACTGATGTCGGTCGAGGATTGCGTGGCAGTCCGCGATTGCGTCGCATCAGTCGAAGATCTCGCCTTCGCCGAAGTGTCAGCGGCGTTGGCGACGGAACTACCCATCAGCGCCGCTGCACCGACCGCCAGGATGATTGCTAGCTTCTTCATTATCGAACTCCAGTTTACGTGTAGACGCTAATCGCTGGACTGGCGTCACGTTCCGGAGTGCGACATTAAGCGCCGCCTGCGCCTAAACGAACGTTCACGAACATGAACGGCGTTCGCCGTAGGCCGGCAAAAACAAAATATCGAAAACAACCCCATGCAAAGTAGAACGGCCTCGGACTGTGTGCGTCCGGGGCACGAGATGGCTCGCCGCCACGGCCCCAATCCCATCCTGCCTATTGCACTGAACCGATCGTAACCGTGATCGTATCCCCCGCCACGCCACTCACTTGCAGCACAACCGGGCTTGCATCGAGATCGAGGCGCACGCTTTTGCGTACGCCCGGACAATCGCCGCGGCCGGTGCTGCCGACCGAGCGGGCGTAGCGGCCGTTCTGGATCACGTCGATCCAGGCCTCGTCGGACAGCGTGATCTGGTAGATGCCGGGCTTTCCCAGCGCGGGCAGTCGCACCATGCCGCCGTGCCACTGCTCGGTTCGCGGCTTGCGCTCCGGCGGCATTTCGAAGGCGGCCTGCGCCGCCGGCTGCAGGCGGATGACCAGCGCGCCCGCCGGCAGCGCCGGCAGCGTCTCGCCTGCTGCAACCGTCGTCTTGTCCGGCGCGCCAAATGCCGCGCGGTCGCGCGCGAGCGACCATGCAAATTTTTCGCAGCCGTCGTCGGCGCCCGCCGGCCCGAGCGAGGTGATCAAGGCTGCGACGAGGAGGCTCAGACGAAGCATCGCAAAACTCCTATTGCGGCAGACCCGGCGCGGCAAAACCGCTTTTTGCGAGCGTGCGCTGGCCTTCCGCCGAGAGAATGAACATTGCGAATCTGTACGCCGGCGCCGAAGCGCCGTTCATCACGGTCAGACCGTAATCGGCGCCGACGGCAAGCGTGTCAGGCAGCGGCACGATCCGTTGCACCGGATTCTCCCGCTGCGCGGCGAGCGCATTGGTGCAATAGGTCAGGAAGATATCGGCGGCGCCTTGCGCGAGGAGCTCGCCATAGATCGAGCGGCCCTGCGGGGCGGGCGGGCTCGTGGGCCCGCCGGTGAGCTGCAGCGTTTTCTTCTCAAGCGCGGCTGAGGCGCCCGGCTTGAGCTTCTCGGCTTTCTGAAACACTTCCCAGGCGTAATCGCCCGACGGATCGGCCTTCGGCGTCGAGGTGCCGAGCTTCAGTTGCGGGTCGAGCATACGGTCCAGCAACGAGGCCGGCGTGAGCTCGAGGCCGGGCCGCGCCAGCGCGCATAGCCGGTTGCGCGCGAACAGCACCACAGGGCCGCTGCGCTTCTCTGCGGCCAGCGCCTGCGGGTGCTCCATGTTAGCGGAGGCAAACACCTCCGCCTTCGCACCGGCGACGATCTCATCCTTCAACAGGCCGGATGCGCCGAACTTCGCCTGCACCTTGCCGAAACTTGCGGCTTCGAACGCTTTTGCCACTTCGGTCAGCGCGGCGCGCAGGCTGCCGGCGGCGTGGAGCAGGACGGTTTCCTCTGCCATCGCGGGCGCCGTCATGATCGCGAGAACCGCCAGCGTTACGGAAATCCGTGTGGCCATCACGCGCCGGAATCGTTGGCGTTGGGATAGAACAGCTGCTCGCCGTTGATCTTGTAGTCGGCGATGGCCTTCTGGCCCTCCGACGACACCAGCCAATCAATGAGTTGCTGGCCGAGATCCTTCTTCACGCTCGGATGTTTTTCCGGGTTCACCAGCATGACGCCATACTGGTTGAACAGCCGCTTGTCGCCTTCGACGGCAATGACGAGGTCGCCGCGGTTCTTGAACGACAGCCAGGTGCCGCGATCGGCGAGCACATAGGCATTCGAAGCCGAGGCGGTGTTGAGCGCCGCGCCCATGCCCTGCCCGATCTCCTTGTACCAGGCGCCCTTGTCCTTGCCGATGTCGACGCCGGCAACCTTCCAGAGGTTGAGCTCAGCCTGATGCGTACCGGACTTGTCGCCGCGCGAAATGAAGTCGGCGCCCTTGGCCTTGATGGCGCCGAGCGCTGCAACGATGTCCTTTGAGCCCTTGATGCCGGCCGGATCGGCCTTCGGGCCGATCAGGACGAAGTCGTTGTACATCACCGGGTAGCGCTTGACGCCAAAGCCTTCGGACAGGAATTTTTCTTCCGCAGGCTTGGCGTGGACGAACACGACGTCGGCATCGCCCCGGCGTGCGGTATCGAGCGCCTGTCCGGTGCCTTGCGCTACCACCTTCACGTCGATGCCGGTCTTGGCCTTGAACATCGGCAGGATGTGGCCGAACAGGCCGGAATCCTGCGTCGAGGTGGTCGAGGCCACCACGATCGATTTGTCTTGCGCGGAGGCGTGGCCTGCGAATACCGCACTGGCAGCGATCGCAATCAGCATACGGCGGGATAGCATCTTCATTGGTTGTCCCTTTCAATCAAACCAGTAATTCGCCCGCGAGGAATGTCCTGGCCTCGGCGGTTTGCGGCCTGTCGAAGAACGACGCGGCAGCGGCGGTCTCCACGATGCGGCCGCGGTGAAGCATGACGACGTCGCCGGCGAGCCGGCGCGCCTCGCCGAGATCATGGGTCGCCATCACGACCTTGATATTGCGTTCGCTCACAGTGCGGATGATGTCTTCCACCGCCTTGGTGGCGGTGGGATCGAGGCTGGCGGTCGGCTCGTCCAGGAACAGGACGGCCGGATCGCGCGCCAGCGCCCGCGCCAGCGCCAGCCGCTGCTGCTCGCCACCGGACAATTTTCGCGCGGGACGGTCGGCGAGATGGCCGAGACCGACCAGTTCGAGCAGATCATCGATGCGGCGCGCGTGTTCCGCGCGCGCAATGCCGGCGGCGCGCAGCGCAAAGCGGATATTGGCGGCGGCGCTGCGGCGGAGCATCGCCGGGCGCTGAAACACGATCGCGCGTTTGAGCGGCGGGACATTTTCGAGACCGCCCCAGGTGATCCGCCCGCGCGAAGGCGCCAGCAGCCCCATCGCCACGCGCAGCAGCGTGGATTTGCCCGAGCCGTTGGGGCCGATCAGCACCGTGGGCGCGCCCGGCAGCAGGCTGAGCGCGATATCGTCGAGGATCGTGACGGGGCCTGCCGTCACCGTGACGCCATCGAATTCAATCGGCAGTTCGCTCGACGGCGCGCGCATGGTCATCCCGCCAGTCGTTCGCCGGCGCGGCGGGCGGTCCAGGCCAGCGCGTTGACGGCGATCACGATCGCGATCAGCACGAGGCCGAGGCCGACCGCGAGCGGCAGGTCACCCTTGGAAGTCTCCAGCGCAATCGCCGTCGTCATCGTGCGGGTAAAGCCTTCAATATTGCCACCGACAATGATGATGGCGCCGACCTCCGCCGCCGCGCGGCCAAAGCCGGCGAGCAGCGCGGTGACCAGGCTGAAGCGCGCATCCCAGATCAGCGCCGTGACGCGGCTGACGGGCCCGAGATTCATCGCGGTGAGTTCGTCGCGGTATTCGATCCAGAGATCCTCGATGGTCTGCCGCGCGAGCGCGGCGATGATCGGCGCGACCAGCACGGTCTGCGCGACGATCATGGCGCCCGGCGTGAACAGCAGGCCGAACGCGCCGAGCGGCCCGGAGCGCGACAGCATCAGATAGACCGCGAGGCCGACGACGACCGGCGGCAGGCCCATCAGGGCGTTGAGCAGGACGATGACGCCTTGGCGGCCCGGGAATTTCGTCAGCGCGATGAAGGCACCCAGCGGGATCCCGATCAGCGCGGCCAGAACCACCGCGGACAGGCTCACATAGAGCGACAGCCGCACGATGGCGAACAGCGCGGGATCGCCGCTGAGGACCAATTGGAGGGCTGTTGCATCGGTTGGCATGGGAAATTCCGTTCGCCAGATATCTTGCGCAGACGGTACTAGCATGGTCAATTTGCGGAAATGCTGCATCCAGGTGCATATTAATGCCTATGCGTGAACTCCTTACGACGGACGAGGCTGCCGACTATCTGCGGCTTTCGGAACGCAAGCTTTACGAGCTGGTAGCGGACCGCGCCGTCCCCTGCAGCAAGGTGACCGGACGCTGGCTGTTTTCGCGCGCTGCGCTCGACCGCTGGGTTTCCGCCGGACTGATCGCGCCCGCCGGCCTGGCGCAGGTGCCGGCGCCGCCGATCGTCGGCGGTAGTCACGATCCGCTGCTGGAGTGGGCGTTGCGCGAAAGCAATTCCGGCCTCGCCAGCCTGCCCGAAGGCAGTGAGGAAGGCCTTCGGCGGCTGACCCGAGGCGAGGTGATGGTCGCGGCCATCCATCTGCATCGATTGGACGGCGATGATGAAACCGCCAATCTCGAAACCGTTGCCAACGCGGCGGGATTGCACGATGCCGTCGTCATTACATTTGCGCGGCGCGAGCAAGGCATTCTGGTCGCGCCCAACAATCCGCTCAGCCTGAGCGACATGGCCTCGATCGCGGCATCGCGCGCCCGCATGGCACAACGCCCGGCCGGGGCCGGCGCGCAATTGCTGCTGCTCGCGCTACTGGCGCGCGCCGGCATCGCGCTCGACGATTTGAAACTGGCAAAGCCCGCCTTTCCGACCGGCCCCGACATCGCCCAGGCGATCCGCGCCGGCCGCATCGATTGCGGGATCGCGACGCGGTCGGTCGCGCGGTCGGCCGGGCTCGATTTCCTGCCGCTCTCCTGGGAGCGCTTCGACCTCGTGATGCGGCAGCGCGACTATTTCATGAAGGGGCCGCAGGCGCTGTTCGACTTTATGCGCCAGCAGGTATTGCGTGACCGCGCGGTCGAACTCGGCGGCTATGATGCAAGCGATGCCGGCGTCGTGCGGCTCGTGAATTAGGGATACCGATCGCCAGCGATCGCCCGATTTTCCTGCCGGTCCAACCCAAAATGAATAGTGGCAACAGTCAAAGTTAAATCGGGGTAATCGGGAACCTCGGAGCCTGCCCTGGATCGCCACCGCCGCGCCACCAAATCGCCTAACGACTCACCGACGCCTATTGCAGCGGGCTGGGCACCAAGGGAGGAACCGATGGACACCCCAACGTCTGCCCCACTTGACGATAAAATCCCTTCGTCCGAGCAGGCTGTGGCGACACAACCCAGCAAGGAGAAATCGGGTCCCTCTGGCCCGCTGGAGATCAGCGCCGAACGATTCAACTCGTCCGTCGCCCGGTTGACCACAAATTCGATAGACGAACTTCACAAGTTGGCTTTTGAACTTCAAAAGATGCAAGAATTCCTGAAGACCGAGGTCGAAAGCGTGCAGCGCCAAATCGACAGCGCGGTGGCCGGAATAAATATTATCGTCGAAACTATTGGCCCGTGGAAAAGCATGGCGGGCTCACAAACAACTCCATCAGGCACTCGCAGCGCCCGCGCGGGGGGACCGGCGGCGAACATTGAGCAACGCATTCGCGTCGGGTCGTAACGACCGAAACGCCGCTCGGCGATATTTGCTGGCTGCGGTGGACCCTGGATGCATTCACAATGCAGGCGCTGATGGCGCCGCTTGCGAAGCATCGGCAGGTGAATGGAACTCGTCGTTGATAGTTTGTTCAAAGTCTGCACCTGCGTCGCGGTTGATGGCACCAAGTGGCCGGGCCGAGCAGCGGGAAAATGTTCGCTGTCGATGTGAACGCGGACATCGTTCAAAGGCGCATCGACATCCGCTGATGACCCAGAGCGGACTTCGCTGACGAGTTCGGAATAGTGCTCCGATACAGCTTTTTGTTCGCTATCTCCTTAAGGTTGAGGCAATCAATCCACGCTATTTTCTGGCCTGTGTCCTTCAAGATGGTAACGGTCGGTACCAAGGGTAATGTCTGGTTACATCCTCACTGCCTGTCTGTTCGTGGTAGCCTTGGGTTACGAGGTGTCGTTTCGCCGATCCTGGAATCTATCACGGAACTCTGATCTGCTTGGCCCGGCCCAGCGGCTCGCGGTTCGGCGGCGTGCGTTTTGGCCGGCAGGCTGCGGGCTAATCTGCATGCTGCTGGGGTGGATGGTCTTTCATTTTGTTCAAGACAAGCTTGTTCTCTCCGTGACGGCCAGTCTAATGATGCTTAGTGCTTCTTTTTTCACCGGATCGTTTATTGGCGCTATGGCCGGGACATTGAATCGGGTTTGAAGCGCCGCAATCAACGCATAGCGAAAAAGTGCATCAGGCTATGGCCGCCGACAAGCTGCATGACTCTGGCATCGTCCTGATGATGTCCGGCATTGGCCCCATTGCGGAAATCACTGAGGTTTGGTTCTGCGTCGGGATGATGAACGGCTGAACCTCTGCTTCGGTCCGCGCGAACAATGCGAGGGCGTGCTGACCGGAGCGCCAGTCCGTGCCTGCGATAGTCTCAACCCCGGGATCACGGCACCCGCGCCTTTGCAGCGCCCAAGAATCCGGACGTCCTGAGCAAATAAGCCATCGTCGAGAGCTTGCCGCTAACGTCCCTCGTAAACGGGCGGACGCTTTTCTGCCTCGGCATCGCGGCCTTCCCGGAAATCCCGGGTCGCGTACAGCGCACGATATTGGTCGTCGAGCTTGCCCAGCGCCGTTTCGGAGCCGTCGAGCGCCATATGCGAGGAGGCCAGCGACGTCTTGATGCCGAGAGGGCCGCATGCGGCGATCTTGCTGGCGATCTCGACAGCCTTCGCGAGAGCCGCATCCCGGTCCGGGGCCACTTCCTGAACCATTCCCATCCGGAGAGCTTCCTTCGCTCCCCAATGATCGCCTGTTAGAATGAAGCGCATCGCATTGCCCCATCCGGCCTCTCTGGGGAAACGTACCGTTGAACCGCCGCCGGGAAAACGGCCGTGCGTGTTCTCGTCCTGACCGAACTCCGTGTCTTCCGACGCCACGCGTATGTCGGCGACAAGAAAAAGCTCGTGCGCCATATTCCAGGTGTCGCCATGCACCGCGACAACCAGGGGCTTCGTGAGCGCCGGCTTGGTGCGCCCGAGAGGGTCGATAAAGCCGGGTCCATCCATCATCTTTTTTCCGGACTGAGCGAAGGCCTTGTAGGCATCGACATCGATACCTCTGGAGAAGCGATCGCCATAGCCGAACAGAACAGCGGCACGGAGGGCGGGATCGCGGTCGTAATTGTAGTAGGCTCGCGCCAGGCTCTCTGTCGCGTCCGGGTCCAGCCGGTTGTCGATGTAGGGCCGGTTGATGCCAATCAACACGGTCTGGCCTTTGCGCTCGATGGTGATCTTGGCCCGCTGATCGTACGGAATATTCGCCATGCGCGTGGACTGCGCGGTCTCGTCGGCCTGTGATGTCATCGACGTGTCTCCCGGTTTTTGGGCCTGCAACGCGATCGCCTTCCGGATACGGAGATGGGCAAACAAGGAGGACCCGCAAGAGGGCGTCGATCACGATGCAGGAAATCGGATCAGGAATGACGCGGGCAATCGTGCGAATTTAAAATGCTGTCGCCGCTAACGGGCCGACATTCGAAATAATCTGCCCCCTTCGGCAGTTCCGTTAATGATAGCTCGACTATTGCACGGCCCTCCATGGGCCAGCGTATTCGCGATCTTTGAGACTGACAGTCTGCTCGTGTGCAGGCCGCTGGCCCTGGTGGTCCAAAAGTATTCTGAAGCCTCAAGTTGGCCGTACGGCACGAACAATCCAAATTAGTGAGACCCGCCAATGAAGCCGGAAATCAGGTAGCGGACCCATCCATCCAAGTTGATACCGAGGCGCTCAAGAATGCACTGGCAATCCCTGCGCCGGCAATGCCGAGTACAATGTGCATATTCAGCCCGGGAAATGACCATGGCTACGGAAAAAGATGGTCGCGAGCGACTTCCGGTGTTGGCACTTTTCGGACGTGCTGCGGCAGTCTTCCGATGTCCGCTGTTGGGGGTTGAACAGACCTAAATCAGCCGCGCCCGAAGGTCGCCTTTTGACCCAACTGAGACATTAGTTCGCCGCCAGAACTGACATCGGCCCCTTCAAGTATGTTAGTCTGAGCCAGTACGATGCGCGGTATTCAGTCGTGTGGATCCATCTATCAAAAGGGTCACGTCATGAGCAAACGCGAAAATGAAGCAAGCAAGTTCCGTCCATCAGATAGGCCCCTGAACGATTACGAGCAGGAGCAAAAAGCTATGCACAAAAACCTAGAACGGCTGAAGGCTGAACGACTGGCGAGAGAGGTTGCCAAGTCGAAGGACGGTTAGAAATCGGAACTCCGTAGCGGCGGGCCCGGCGGCCTCGGTAATTCCCCTATCCCCGGTCGGGGCCGCTTTCGGTTTCTTGCCTTTAAAGTCGCATTTTCGTTCCCACATCATTTGATAGGGCATTGGAGGTCGAGATGAAATCAGAGTTCTTCAGCATGTTCGGAATACCACCAACCGAATGCGAAATCGAAGCCCGCAAAGATGAATTGGGTGTGCCGCGACTGTGGTTTCGATCAACGGGAAATCCGCTGGTCGGCTTGGATTTAACTGGTGCTACCCAGCTTCAGCATTTGTTGACTGATGCCGGCGAAGCCAATCAGGCGAACGAAATTGGTCAACACATCGCCAAAGCGCAGCACCTTCGATAATTGTTTTTCAGGGGTGATCCTGCAGATAGCAGTCAGCCCGAGGGGGCGAATTGCCTTTAGGGCCTCGGGGCATTACGCAACTTCTCCTGGGCCGCCTTATATTCGTCTTCGAGGGGCAGTTTGTCGAAATCGGGCTTGTAGCCGTTCTTCTCGTATGTCGACCTAGGTATCGGGATGGAAATGCCGTCGTAGTCAACCTGAACCGACTGATCTGGTGTTTTAAATAATCCGGTGGGCATGATGCCAGCCCTCCTTGCTTTGGCTTTAAGCATATCACGAGGACCTTGATCGCCCCGGCTCACCCAAACAAAAAGACCGCCGGTCCGGCGGTCCTTTCGTTTACAGTTGGGGTTGATGCGCTCGACTTTGCTCTAGCCTTAGACAGTGGCCGCTATGGGTCTCTTATGTCTCTTGTTGGTGCTAGCCGGTGCGAGAACCTATCGATCAAACCTAACCTTTCTTAAAGCTGGGCGCGGCTCAAGGAAGATCAAGTGAGGGATGCTGACCTAGCCCCTTGCCGTCCGCGCGGCCAAACACCTATGTCTGCCTTGGCTGATCTGCGCGGTTTTACCCCCAATCGTCGCGCAGCGCCGGACTTTGAGCCCAATCTGGAGCGTCTGAAGTCGACGCGAGACGCCACCGGGCCGCTGGGGTTGATGCTGTCCCGGCCGAAGCACGCGGACTGGACGCACTTGAACAAGCGTTCGCGACGATGATAGGGGATCGTGCGCAAGCACTCATCGTTCTAAGTGATTGTGTGCTGTTCAACTGTCTTCTCACTCGGGCCGATGAAGTGATCGAATAGTGCCGTTGTTTGCTGCGGTGCATGAGTCCGCTGTTGGCAGATATTGTTGCAAAAGTCGAAAATCGAGCGACCCGGAAAATCTCGCGAAAGTTGATCTTTGGACTTCTCCGCAGCTGCGTCGCTTTTCAACGCCACTGCGGAGGTTCGTGATCGATTTTGGATGAAACAATATGGTCCCTCACGTTGCCGCGCATAAAGCGCATCAGCGGCTCTAAGAATTTTCGTTCGCCACCCCAAAAAGACTTTCGCAACAAAATCGGCACTTAGCGGACGTCACAACCGCACACAGGAATGTCAGTTGTTGGGAGGAGAGCGGAAGTCGCGATTGCGTCGCCTTACTTCTGAGTCTGACCCAATACGGAAGTCCTAGCGGTCGTCGTTAGGAACCCGCAGTGGCCACAGCGGACACGGAGCCGACGAATAATTCAATAAGCGGGTGCGCGGACTCATCGTTCGCGCCCAGGCTGGCTTGCTTTCGGTGGCACGACGATGGCGCCAGCGTTGGGGTGATGATCGTCGCTGACCGCTCCCCGCCGGACGCCATCACCTGGCATTCGTCCATCAAATAGGAACGGCCGTGCTCCATTCGCGCGGGCAACAGCCGGAGTATCCGATTGGCCAGACTTATCTTGCGCGTTGGCTCCGGTCGCGGCCAGTGCCACAACAAACGCGATTGCTAGTCTCGACATGACAGACTTCTCCTCTTGCGGGCGGGACCATGCGAGGAACTCAGCAAGCGCCCGCATTTTATCGGAATTGCGGACGAGCCGATACCCAGTGGCCCGGAATGTCGCATGTTGGCACGTTTGAGACATGTGACCGCCGCCGAAAACGACCGTTTGTCGAGGCAGACCGGAAGTGACTGGCACACGTCCAAAGCGGTGCTTTTGACCCATTGCGGACATCGATAGCTCCTTCGAGTATGCTAGTTTGAGCCGGAACGATGGGATGAGCCCTACACCCAAGGGATAGATCATCATGCGGGATGGACAACTTAGTCAGACCGCCCGAGGAGCGGCCGCCTATCGCGCCATTCACCAAGATCTAGAAGGCGGAGTGATCTTCAAAGATCCGTTTGCGTCGAGGATCTTAGACCAAGATACAGCCGCCGCCTTAGATGAACTGGCCGCTAACGACTCGCTACGGCCGTGGCGTTTATTCATCGCAGCGCGCAGCCGATTTTCCGAGGACACGATGGCGGGTTGCATCGCGCGCGGCGGGCGCCAGGTCGTCGTGCTGGGTGCGGGCCTCGACACCTTCTCGCTGAGAAACCCTTATGCTGATCTCGGCGTTCGCACATTCGAGGTCGACTACCCACCGACACAAATATGGAAACGTGAGCGGATAAGAGCCGCAGGTCTCGCCGAACCGCCGTCGCTTGTTTTCGCGCCGGTAGATTTTGAACGGGAAAGCCTTGCAGAAGGGTTGATAAGAGCGGGGTTCAAACTGAATGAGCCGGCGTTTTTCCAATGGCTTGGCGTGGTGCCTTATCTGACAAAGGATGCAGTCTACTCCACATTGAGATTTATCTCCGAGGTGCCGCAAGCCGCCGTCGTTTTCGACTATGCCGAACCATTCCAGAACTATCCCGCTGAGCGGCGCGTCAGCGTCACGGCAACGGCCGAAAGGGCGGCGTCGCGGGGTGAGCCCTGGCTCAGCTTTTTCGACCCCATCGAGTTGCTGCAGCTGTTGCGAGGCATGGGCTTTAATGTGATTGAAGATTTGGGGCTTCCTGAAATAGCGCAGCGGTTCTACGGTGCGCTGAACCGAGATATCGTGCTCGGACCTGGTCCTCACATCGTGCGGGCACATCAATAGCCCGTTGCCAATACCAAGCTGGAAGATCGTTCGAACCAATTTCGACTTCCGGTTCTGGCCCTTGGCGGACTACCCGATGCCCGCCGGAAGGTCGGTTTTTGACCCGAAGCCGACACTGCGCAGCCGCGTCGACGGCCACGCGCGCGCGATGAAGGATTCAGTCCTGCAGGCGCAGGGCCGCTTCGGCGCTCTGCATCATCCGCTGCCATCGCTCGCTTGTCGGCCCGCCCATAAGCAGGAAGTAGCGGACGATCGCGATCGGCAGCCAGGTTTCCATCGCTTGCTTCAGCGCCGTTACCGGCATGCCGGACAGCCGCGCGTATTCGGATTGCGCGGCCGCATGGACCGCAAGCGGCCGCTGCGGATTGTCGGTGACGTCGAGGGCGAGTTCGGTCAGGTTGATGTGAAAGTGCCCATGATCGAAGGCCGCAGGCGCGCGGATCGAAAAGGTCCAGTCGATCAGCCGCGGACCATCCGCCGTCATGATCACGTTTTCAGGATGGAGATCGCCATGGCACAGCCCGTCCCCCGGCTGCTGCAGCCGGTCAATCAGCGCGAGGATGCCGGAGGCGACGTGCTTCGGCACGATGTCGCCCGAGAGCCTGAAGGCGGTGTCCATCCAGCCGCGCAGATAGAAGGCCCCCGGCGGCGGCGACATCCTGTGAACGGACAGGCTGAGGGACGCCAGTATCGCGCCCGCCTGGGCGAACGTCACGCCGCCGCTGCGCGTGAGTTGCAGCAGTGTCGGTCCGTCGAGGCGGCCGAGCACGATGCCGAAGCGTCCATCGAGCGTCACCTCGCCGAACACCTCCGGCGCCGGCGCGCCGGCGGCGAAGACCGCCCGGGTCATCCGCGCCTCTTGCTGGCCGAGCTGCGCCGGGAAACCTTCCTTGAACAGTTTTACGACCTGACCTGGCGCCCAGGCGTGGATGTCCGCCGTGCCGCCCTGGTTGATCTTCTCCCCGAGGGATCCCCGCATCGCCCGTCCTCCCGCCGGTCGCGACCAAACACCGACGGCGGGCAAAAGAGAACGCTCCCGCGATCTTGGCTGCCAGCCATGATCGTGGCTTGTCCCCCGCCGCAGCATTTGGCAGAATCGCGAAGCGACGCGCGGTTTGAGACAAGTACGGTTCTGGCCCGCGGACCCGAGTCGATGCCCTCCGGAAGATCGGCTTTTTGACCCTGGGCGGACGCGGCAATTGATGAGGTCGGCTTAGCGCCGGTCATCTGATTGGGACCGGGCAATCGACCCCAAACCTCTCCGCGCGGAGAGCTGGATCCGCAATCCGTGCGATGCGCCCGCACGCTTTCGTCGCGATCGCGTAAGTCTCCGGCGGCGCGTTTCGCTGCGGCAGCTTGTTGAGCTCGTAGCTCCAGATCCGTGTCATGTATTCCTTGAGATGCTGGTCGCGCACCAGGTCGAATTTCGCCCCCAGCTTTGCGCCTGCGCTGCTCGGCCGGAAGTTGCTTCCGCGCAGGAATGCGATGGCCTTGTCGGAATAGGCCGGCGTGTCGTCGATCAAAATCAGCTGGAGGACGGCTCCCTGGATGTAGTTGCCGATCGCCGGATAGGCTTGAGGCCCAAGGCTCGTAATGAACCTGAGGTTCCCCTCGTATTGCCATGTCGCGAGATCGTGGCGCTCCACGAAGGTCCGGATCACACGCTCATGGACCGAATCGGCATTCGACAGCCGCTCCCTGAGCTTCCAGTCCGACAAGGAGGGATAGGCGAGAGAACTACTTACGACGCAGTGTTCGCAGATATTTGGCGTCTCCAGCCGCGTCAGCACCTTTTCGACCAGCAACTCAGTCTGGGCGTTGGTGAGTTTCTTCACAAAGTCCGTGACCGCAGCCCAGCCCCCGCGGTCATGTCCGATCAGTGACGCCGCGACGTCGAGCGAGCGCTCGTCGACGATCCCGTTGTCGCGCGCCGCGATAAGTAAGGCCGCGACGCTTTTCGGGCTGACATTTGGCTGCTTGGCGAATGTCTCCGCCTGATCCAGCGTTTCCGTCAGACTCGGCACCGGGCGTGGCAGAGGCGCGCCAGTGTCCGGTTGGTAAGCGGGCGTCACGCCGTAAATTGCGCTGATCATCGTTATCGGGTCGACGTCGTCGAGCCCGTAGCGCACGGGATGGGAGAGCCCGGAGCCGGCTTCCCAAAGGCGGGTCGAAGGAACAAGGAAGCCGAAGACCGGGAAATAGGACAGGACATAGGCCTGCCCCTGGTACCACGAGAACAGTAGCCGCTCTTTGCCGCCGCTCCGCATTCTGGCTTGCGTCTCGTTGCAACAGCCTGCGCCGCCGTTAGCAATGCCGATCCGGAAGAGCTGCTCGACCACGAGACCGTCAGGAATCTCGGCAAGGCTGCGCCACTTGAAGCAGGCGTCGGAACGTCCGGCATTCTGCAATTGCGGCGAAGCCCTTCTGTCTTCGGCCGAGCACGCTTCGCCCCTGGCGAGCGAAATCTCCTCGATGCCGGAGATTCTCTGGTTTGAATCGTCGAGCTGGAGCTTGATCAAGCGATCGACATGACCATCGGCGACGATTTTACGGTCGATGCTGCCAAACGCCTGCACGATCAGCGTGCGCTGCGCGCTCGCTTCCGGGCTCGTCGGTCGATCCCATACTTTCGGGTCGATGCTCTCCTGCAGCCGCCACTGGCTCACGACAGCCACGCAGGCCCAAACGACAAGGAAAAGCACCGGGGCGAGCGCCAGTCCCGGTTTCGACCATCTCAGCCCGCAGATCACCAGTCCGATGATGACCGCGAACCACACGAGATTGAGCGCGCCGGAGATCGGTGGCGCGATAAAGGCCAGCATCAGGACCGGGAACTTCAATAGGCCGATCAAGCCGAACGTGACGGCCAGAATGACGATGCCAACGACGGTTTGCGTCAGGATGCGCACGTAAGGCAAAAGTCCGGAAACGACCGGGGGCTTGAGCATGAGGTTGTGATCCCGTTACATCTCTACCTCTAGCGTGAGACGGTTCGCGGTCCGTGTCCGGACACTCCGAACAACGACTTGGCGTAAATAAAGGGTTAAACACGCGGCTTCAGTTCAACCGCCAAATCGCAAGATTGGAAGCGCGAGCGGGCGCGGTGCCGGGGGGAAACATGCCCACGTTCCGGACTCTCATCATCGCGGCTTTCACCATTCTGCTCCCAGCAACCACCTCTCCCGCCCGCGCCGAGGAACGCCGCCTCATGCATGCCGCACCGTATGGATGGGAAGATATCCCGCACGAGTACGGCCGGAAAATGCAAACTCACTTCGATTGATGCCTATGGGCTAGCCCGGCGAACGCGCGACGGCGTGCTGTCTACAGCGATCGGCCGAGGCCCACGTTCGATGTCAGCTCGTGGGCCTTTTCGGACCCAACACGCGGCGCTGACGACGTCGGCTCATCGAGGCGAGGTGAAGCGGACATTCCGATTATTCGCTCTCAATTTCGAAAATGACCCAAAGCAGATCCGGTAGATATGCCCAAGGCCGACCCCTCATTTGGTCGAAATTTGCGCTCAACGTTTCGGTTTGTGCCCGCGGATGTTGTCAAAGCTTTGCTTGATTGCGGCGAAGCGCGCTTCGATCATCGGCTCAAATTCGAGGTCGGTGAAGATATATGGCCAGTCCTTTTCGACGCCTTCACGGACGAGTTCACCGGCATAGATGGGATCTATGCCCTGAGAGATGCGTTCCCGGATCATATTGATCTGCTCGGCGCGTGGACCCGACGTCGGCAAGGCACCGACCTCCCCCTCGAAGCGCATGGGGAGATTGCGTCTTGAGTTCATGATTTGAGTGCGGATGTACCCTGGGCACAGCACCGATACGCCAATCCCGCGGGGCGCGAGTTCACGCCGCAGGCCCTCTGACAGCGCGACAACGCCATACTTGGAAACGTTGTATGCATTGCTCTGCCCTGAAATGAGGCCAGCGATCGAGGCTGTGGAGACGATGTGCCCACCCTCGCCGTGCTGCTCGATCAACGGCCCGAAAATCTCGATCCCCCAAATGGTCGCCATCAGGTTGACGCCCATGGTCCAGTCCCACGACGCCTCGGTCCAGGTGCCATAAGGCCCACCGCCGCCGACGCCCGCGTTGTTGACGAGGATATGCACCTTGCCGTAGCGGGCAGTCGTGGCTTCGGCGGCCGCCACGAGTTCGGCTTTGAGCGAAACGTCTGCTTTCACGCCGTCGACATCGACGTTGGTGAGCCTCAGCTGCTTGAGCGCTGCGGACAGAGCCGCTTCTTCGATGTCGCAAAGCATGACTTTCGCCCCCGCTTGGGCGAAGGCGGTCGCGATCCCCAGTCCAATGCCTGACGCTGCGCCGGTCACGAACGCGGTCTTTCCAGCGAGTTCCTTCACGCGCATTCTCCCCCGTGCAAGTGGACACCCTCGCCCCGGAACGCCAAGTGTCCCCGGACGCATATGATCGCACTTTCGAGCGATTTGGAAGCGTGCCGCATGTCCGCTGTCGGCACTTGGCGAACATTGAGGAGCGATCGGCTAATATCTGCTTCTGGCTCCCTAGCTGACGTGGCGCGAGCCATAGGCAAGAGTCGCCTTTTGACCCTTATCGAAAGTCGGTAGGCCCAATCTCGCCGTCTACCGTTGGCAGGTATCGGAGCCATTCGCCGGATCGGATGCCTCGCGGGTCAATACCTCGGTGCGAAGCGACGTAGTCGATCTCTCCGCGCGTGGTGCCGATGTCCATCAGCTCCGCGTCGCTTAACTTGGACAGGGTGGCGCACAATTTTTGGCGTTCGCGGCGCTCCCGAAAGGCATCCCAATATTTCCAGATGAAGCTGGAGACGTACCGGGTCGATACGGATGTCCGTTCCAGCCACGTTGTGCCGTGCGTTGTGCTCATTGCAAAGTCCCCCTGGGACGGTGTTTTCTTCCACGACCTTAGCGTTCCCCTGTTGCCACCATGGTGTCAGGAGCCGTCACAGCCGGCGCGAAGGTACCGCGAGAGCGGCGGCCATGCTTGACCGGCATCTTACATTTTCCTCACCTGCAGCTTATTGTTGCGACTTACAGTCAGGCCAAAGCGATACCCGGTTATCGGGGGCTCTCATCCAAGGGGATTCGCGTCTTGCGCTATCTCTTCGAGGACTACGCATTCGACCCTGACCGGCGCGAGCTGCATCGCGGCGCGGACGTCGTCTCCATCGCACCACAGGTGTTCGATCTGCTTGATTACCTGATCCGCAACAGGGAGCGCGTCGTCAGTAAAGACGACCTCATCAATGCCGTTTGGAATGGGCGTAGCGTTTCGGATGCGGCACTGACGACCCGCCTGAACGCCGCCCGTTGCGCCATCGGCGATTCCGGCGCAGAGCAACGCCTGATCAAAACGTCACCGCGCAAGGGATTCCGTTTCGTCGGACAGGTGCGGGAGACTCGAGAAGTTGCGGGCCCAAATCCGGGCGATGCGCCCGAGAGCGCTCCTGCAGTTCCCGACAAGCCCTCCATCGCCGTACTGCCGTTCGCGAACATGTCTGGCGATCCCGAGCAGGAGTACTTCGCGGACGGGATGGTTGAGGAGATCACTACCGCGCTTTCGCGGTTCAAATCGTTGTTCGTGATCGCTCGAAATTCGAGCTTTACCTTCAAAGGCAAAGCGATCGAGATCAAGGAAGTCGGGCACAGGCTTGGCGTACGCTATGTCCTTCAGGGGGCGGTGCGCAAGGCGTCGGGGAAAGTTCGCATCACGGGCCAGTTGATTGAAGCGGCTACGGGCTCGCACATTTGGGCGGACAAGTTCGAGCGTGACATGACAGATATTTTCGCGTTGCAGGATGAAGTCACGCTCGCCGTTGTCTCAGCTATTCAGCCAAAGTTGTTTCAAGCACGAATTGCACTGGCGACGCGGCGGCGACCGGAAGACCTCACCGCGTATGATCTTTTTCTCCGGGCTTTACAGCAAGCCATCCGATCGACCCGCGAAAGTTTGGCCGAGGCACTCCGACTGGTCCAGCGCGCCTTGGAGCTTGACCCTGGGTTTGCTGCTGCGGCAGCTTTGGCATGTGACTGTCATATGGAAAACGTGCTTAGGAGCTATGCGATCGACCCACAATTCGAACGCAAGGAAGCCGCTCGGCTTATGCGCCTGGCATTGAGCCTCGACGATCATGATCCAGACACGTTAGCGACCGCTGCATTAAACTCGGCCTTGTTGATCGGCGATTGTGAGGCTGAGATTGCGATGGCCGATCGGGCGGTCGCGCTCAACCCAAATTCATTTCACACATGGAACCGCAGAGGCTGGGTCTATGAGATTGCGGGGCAGCCGGAGGAAGCGATCCGGAGCTTTGAACGTGCCATGCGCATGAGTCCGGTAGACCCGCAACTATATTCAACGTTTCTCGGGATGGGATTTGCCTTTATTGAGCTTCGTCGCTTTGACGAGGCCATCGTTGCAGGGAAGAAATCCCTGCGTCAGAACCCTTCCATTCCAGGACCATACCGCTGCCTCGCGTCTGCTTTCGCCCATCTCGGACGGCACACTCAAGCCCGTGAGGCGGCGGCTCGCATGTTTGAGATCGATCCCGATTTCACGATATCGGCGTGGATCGCCCGGAGCCAGGTATCAAAAACTGCGAAGCTGATGATTGAGGGTTTTCGGAAAGCGGGATTGCCCGAATGAGCCGTGTTCGTCGGCATCGACAGGCTGATCCATAGGGCGCGATTTGCCGCGGCGCATGCATGAAGCATCAGGCTCCGGAATCCGTCTTCCGCTATGGCCGCCAACCCGGCCCTCGCATCAATCGCGCAACAGCACGGCCTCCCGAAGGGTCGGGCTCGAACCCAAGACGGAAACGAACCCCAGCGCCATCAGCAGCACGCCAAGCAAGGTTGCCATCCAGCCCCGCCCGTCATCGGCTGCCTCGGCGACAGGAAGGGCAACGGGCGCCGAAGGCACGGAGGCGGCAACCGCGTCGCTGGGGGCCGGTGCGGCCGACAGAAGCGTCTCCACGTCGCCTTGGCGCGGCGTGGCGTGGTCGGGCGCGAGCTGATCGGTCGCGAGCTTTTCGACGGGGACCAGTGGCACGAAGGCCGCGGACCCCGTCGTCAGGACGGAAGCGGCATCGACCACCTTGAACTCGGGTGCGAGCTGTGTCGGCTGAGACGCTTCCGCCGGTGTGGAGCGCGGCAGCTCCGCACGCGCATCCACGACCACCTTCTGCTTGCGCGGTGCAGCCTCGTTCTCCTCAGGAACGGCGACAAGGGGTCTGGCGGCGCTATGACGAACCTGTTTCTTCACCGTCGCGATCCCCTGAGCGGTTTGGAACCAGCATTTGCGGTGGCCGTCAAAACGATAGACCCAGCGCTGGCCGGCCGCCGTCGACTGGCTAGGCCGCGGCAAGCACTCCCCTTCAGCAGCAGCGGGCGCAGTGGCTTGCGCGGGAGCGGGAGCCGCGTTGAAGACGTCGGAAAAAGGATTCGAAGACGCAGGTGAAGTCGGGAAAGCCGCGAGAAGGAAAAAAGCGGCGAAGCAAAATCGCAAATGACCGGACATGAAAACCCCCGGTGTTGCGCCCCCTGCGGAACGACCTTTAGCCGCGAAGTGGGTCATAATGCGGCTCAAATTCGGCAAGGCAGTGGATTCATTCGGGCCCGGAAACGAGATCGGGGCCCGGTGCTTCACGAGGAGGGAATCCAATACTGCGACCGCGCTCTGCGTTCATCATCGAGCCGGTGCCGACCAAAATCTCCGAACATCGAGTAGCGGAAGATTCTGAGTATGCCGATCAACACGAAAAGAGCAGCTCAGCAGCAGGCGTTCGCCGGTCACCGTGATATGCAGCGGGTTTGCGCCCAGCACGTCGCCTTGACGCCGGTTTCCTTTATGCGAAGCAGTATCTGCTGCGCTCGAAAACGCTTCGTTACCGCCGCCCCGGCAACCACGCCGTAAACCCCGCCTCGCCGAGCCGCTTCATCACGTCCTCCAGATGCGCGCGATCCCGCGTTTCGATCACGACTTCGAGCAGCGTGCCCTTGGCGGGCAGGTCGGAGAAGGTGCGCTGGTGCGAGACCTCGATGATGTTGGCGCCGGCTTCGGCGAGTAGCGCCGAGACCGCGGCCAGTTGCCCCGGCCTGTCAACGATGTCGATCGCGATCTGCGTCAGCCGGCCCTCGCGCGCGAGCTCGCGGGTCAGCACCGAGGCAATCAGCCGCGTATCGATGTTGCCGCCGGTCAGCACGAGGCCGACATTGCGGCCGGCAAAACGCTCCGGCGCTGCCAGCACCGCGGCAAGACCCGCCGCGCCGGCGCCTTCGACCACGGTTTTTTCGATCGCGATCAGCATCGCCACCGCACGCTCGATCTGGTCTTCGGTGACGAGAACGATGTCGTCGACGAGACGGCGGATGATGTCGGTGGTGATCCGGGCCGGCGCCTTGACGGCGATGCCTTCGGCCAGCGTGTCGCCGCGCATCGGCAGGCTCTCGCCCTTGATGGCGTTGTACATCGAGGGATAGAGCTGCGCCTGCACGCCAATGATCTGCAACGCCGGCTTCAACGATTTGGCCGCGACCGCAATGCCGGAGATCAGCCCACCGCCGCCGATCGGAACCACCAGCGTATCGAGCTGCGGCACCGAAGCGAGCATTTCGAGCGCGATGGTGCCCTGCCCTGCGATGATCAAGGGATCATCGTAAGGATGGATCATGGTGAGATTCTCTGCCTTGCCATGCGCGCGCGCGAATTCGGCGGCCTCCTCCAGCGTCTTGCCGGAAATGATCGTCTCGGCACCGTGACGCCTGGTATTCTCGATCTTCACCATCGGCGTGCCCACCGGCATCACGATGCTGGCGGGAATGCCGAGCCGGTTGGCATGATAGGCCACGCCCTGCGCATGATTGCCGGCCGACATCGCGATCACGCCGCGCTGTCGCTCGTCCGGCGACAGCGCCAGCAACCGGTTGAGCGCGCCGCGCTCCTTGAAGGTCGAGGTGAACTGCAGGTTCTCGAATTTGAGCCAGAGGTTGCAGCCGCAGATCTCGCTCAGCGTCCGGCTCTGGTCGCATTCGGTGACGATGACCGAACTGGAAATCGCAGCGGCCGCGGCTTTGACATCATCGGGCGTGACGGCAAGGCGGCCTGCTACGGAAGCGTGCTGGTCCGGCGGGGCGTTCTTGGGGGCTTTCGGCATTTCGGGGGCCTCGTTGGGAGGCCATCGTATAAGCCTTTTCTATTCGATCCGCCTCCTCCGAATCTCGTAAAAACCCCGCCCCATGAACATGGGTGTCGCAAAAGGCCGTTGTGGCGTTACACTTGGGCCAGGTTCGCGGGGGACAGCGGCCGGAGTTTTTCAGATGAATTCATTGAACGATGAGCCGAAGGTGGAGGCCATCACGGTCGTGCTGGTCGAAGACGACGCGCCGACGCTTTGGCGGCTGCAGGACGCGCTGACCAAGGCCGGATATCAGGTCAGGGCGGCCGGCACGCTCGCCGAGGCCCGCGCCTGCCTGGCGCAGGGCGCGCCAAAAGTGCTGCTGACCGACCTTCAGCTGCCCGATGGCCATGGCGTCGATCTGATCCGCGAAACACGGCAGCGCTTTCCCGATACCGAGATCATGGTGATCTCGATCCTCGGCGATGAGGAGAGCGTAATCTCGGCGATTACCGTCGGCGCCACCGGCTATCTGCTCAAGGACGCCTTCCCGACCGACATCGCCGCCACCGTGCGCGATCTCGTCGCCGGGCACTCGCCGATCTCGGCCTCGATCGCGCGCTTCATCGTGCGGCGGACCCAGAACACGCCCGAGCCGCCGCCGGGCCCCGCGCTCAACACCGCCAAACTGACGCCACGCGAGATCGACATCCTCTGGGGGATCGCCAAGGGTTTCAGCTATGCCGAGATCGCCAGCCATCTCAGCTTGTCGCGCCAGACCGTGCCCGGCCATATCAAGAACATCTATCGCAAGCTCGAGGTTCATACCCGGGGCGAAGCGGTGTTCGAGGCGGTCCAGCAAGGCTTGATCAAGTTGTGAACGACCACGACGAGGATGCGACGGCGGAACAACTGCCCGCCCGGGAACGGCGGCGGCTGCAGACGTCCCGCCTGATCCAATACCTGTTGCTGCAAGCGCTGATCGTGGCCGCATGCATCTTCGCGCTGCGCCAATCGCTACCGGAGCCTCCCGCCGAATATCAAGTCACGGCGTTCAGGCTCACGGAAAGCGGCACTGAGCGCGCGGTGACGCTGCCGTATTTCTCACCGCTGCGCCAAGCGATGGATGACCCGCCATGCTTCGCCGGACAGTTCATACGGCCGGCCAGTGAGGCCACGCGGGCCTGGTCGGTGTTTCTGCCGCGGTTCACCAACGGCGTCGAAGTCACCGTCAACGGCGTCGTGATCCTCGACAGCCGGCGCGACCCTGCCGCCAACCGTCCCGACCGCAACACGCCGGCGATTGCGGTGATCCCGGCGTCGGTGCTGCGCGATGGCGACAACGCGATTGCGATCCGGCTGTTCATCTGGGGCCCGATCACAGGCTTCCTCGATCGCATCTGGGTCGGCCCGGACGAATTGCTGCGCCCGACCTATGATCTGAGAACGCTGGTCTTCGTCACCCTGCCGGTAGTGTTCTCGTCCTGGCAAGCGATCCTCGCGGTCATTCTCGGCATCATGTGGGTGATGCGCCGCCATGAACCGGCCTACGGGGTTCTGGCGGCGGCGATGGCGGTCGGCGTCGCGCAGGCCTTTCTGCAAACGCCGATGGGCGAGACGCCGCTCTCACGCCTCAACGTGGTTCTGATTTCCTCCGCGCCGCTGGAAAGCGCGCTGGTGCTGACATTCGCGCTGCTGTTCTCGGGGTGGAAATGGCAGCGCTATGGCTGGATCCTTTTCATTCCGGGCATCGCGCTGGCGCTCGGCGGCCTGTTCGGCAATCAGGCGCTGTCCCGCACGCTGTTCCTCGTTCTTGCGGTGCCGATGGTTGGCATCTCGCTGGTCATCATGGCTGCTGTCACCGCCCGCTCGGCGCTGAAACGGCCGAACGTCGCAGGCTTGCTGCTCGGCTGCGCCGTCACGATCATGCTGACCTGCTGGATCGCCGACCTGCTTTCGGTGTTCCAGATGACGCCGAACCGCATCTTCACCGCGCGGCTATCCTATTCGGTGATGCTGGTGGCAATCGGCGCGGGGCTGACCTGGCGGTTCGCCCGCGCGCTGAACCAGGTCGACGGCTTTGCCGGCCGCCTCGTCACCCAGGTGCGCGAAGCGGAGGAGAAGCTGAAGGCCAGCTTCGCCCGCGAGGATGAGCGCGCCCGCGCCGCGGCGCTGGCGCGGGAGCGCACGCGGCTGATGCGCGACCTGCATGACGGGCTCGGCGGCCAGCTCGTCAGCATCGTGGCCTTGAGCGAACGTGGCAATGGCAGCGCGGGAATCGGCGATGCGGCGCGCGCGGCGCTGAAGGATCTGCGCCTCGTCATCGACTCCATGGACGACATCGGCGGCGATCTGATGCTGGCGCTGGGCTCTTGGCGCGAACGCGCCATGGCGCAGCTGCGTCCGCACGATATCGCGCTCGACTGGCGCGCGGGCACGGCGCAGGGCGTGCCGGTGCATCCCGAACTGCGGCCGTGGCATGTGATCCAGATCGTGCGGCTGCTGGATGAGGCCGTGACCAATGCGGTCAAGCATGCCAATGCGCGGCGTATCACGGTGAGGATCGAGACGCTCGCCGGCGCCGACGGCCTCGACCGTGGCTGCATCACCGTCGAGGACGACGGCCAGGGTTTTGAGATCACGTCGGACGGTGCGGCGGCAGGCGCGATAAAAGCGGCGCGCGGCTTGCGCAACATGCGAAGCCGTGCTGCGCGCTGTGGCGCGGAGCTGGAACTGAGCTCCTGCGCCCAAGGCACTGATCGAGAGAGCCATCAAGGCACGCGCGTGAGACTGACATTACCTCACCGCTTTCCCGACAGCGACGGCGCTGCCGGTTAGCTTTTACCTTGTCTCTTCGCCTTCACGCGTCTTCCTGACGCGAACCGGAATCCGCTCGAAAACGCCTTGGCTCAGCGACGGCCAACGCGATTGACCGGACCGCCGCGGTTCATCGGCGTGCCGGGACGAACACCGACGCCGCGGGCACCGACACCGACGCGAACGACGCCGACACGGGCAACACCGACGGCCGGTGTAGCGACCACCGCTGCCGCCACTGGCGTAGGCCGCACCACGCAACCCTGCGGTACGCCGGCCGTCTTGCAGTAAACCACCGCGGCCTGCGCCGAACCCACGCTGCCCAGCGCAAACGACGCCACAGCGGAAAACGCCGCCAAGGTCAGACCCGCGCTCAGCCATCCTGCTTTCTTCAACATGTCATCTCTCCGATTTGGCGTGCAGCCTTGCGATGTGCCGATCGGTCACCGCAGCCGACGTGAGACGTACATGGTGCAGAGGGGCGCACGACAACATCCCATGAAGATGGCGTGACGACGCCGCGCGACGCTTGCAGGCAATTTTCCGACGCCATGAACATGGCATGGACCCCTGACGCGACCTCGACGAGTTTCCGCGCGCTTTCACCCCTCCTACTCCCGTCGAAAGGTGATCCATGAAAAACTCA
This sequence comes from Bradyrhizobium sp. McL0615, assembly GCF_049993905.1. Lineage (NCBI taxonomy): Bacteria > Pseudomonadati > Pseudomonadota > Alphaproteobacteria > Hyphomicrobiales > Nitrobacteraceae > Bradyrhizobium > Bradyrhizobium sp. McL0615. Next base: position 8,254,065 of record NZ_CP188254.1, read on the forward strand.
GTGAAAAAATCAATCCACGTGCCTGCCGCTGCGTCCGCCGCGCTGATCCTGACGCTCACCGCCGGCTCGCTGGCGCACGCGCAATCCGGTCCCACCTCGCAGGAGCAGATGACCTGCCGTTCGGATGCCGGAAAATTCTGCTCCGAACACATCGGCAAGCCGCCGCAGATGAATGCCTGCCTGCGCGCGAACAAGGAGAAGCTGTCGGAGGGCTGCCGCAAGGTGGTGGAATCGCACGGCGGGTGAGCGCCTCATCCGGGAAATGATCTTTCCCGACTTTCTTGCGGGACACCGCGAGACATTGTTCGAAGATTAGGCTCAATAAAAGCTGGAGCGCGATGACGTTTCAAAGTCATCACGCTCCAAGACGTAGCGGCGATCGCACGAAAAGGAATCAGTTGTCCTGATCGAACAGCCTGATGCGGGGCGTTTCATTTCTCGCCGGCTCCGCGAACATCTCCCTCGGCTCGCCTTCCTGTCGGATCCTGATCCGGCGCGGCTCGGTCACTTCCCGGACGCTCTCTTCAACCGCCTCGAGCTCCTGCTCGCGCGGCTGCTGGACACGGCGCTTGTCGGCCCAGCGCTGGCGCCGCTCGGTCCGGCGCTTTTCCGCGTCCGCGCGTTTGACGTCGGCGTCACGGGCTCTCGCGAAGGCATCCCGAGGCGCAGCGATCTTTTCTTCGGCCTGCTCGGCGGATTTTACCGGTTGCAACGGCTGCACGGGCCGCGTTGCCGCGACATTAGTGGCGGTCTTGTCTTCAGACGCGGCCCTCTCTTCGGCTCGGACATTAAGGGTGGACGGAGCAGCATTGGTGGACGACGCTGCCGCCTCCGTTTGCGGCTGCGGTTGCTGCTGTGGCTGAGGTTGCTCCTGTGCCGGCGCGGAGGCAGGGCTCGTCACAGCCACATGCCGCACCCGCTCCGCTGGTGCCGCCGAGACGGTTATCGGTTCCGCCGACATCCTGCGTTCCAGCTTGGAGACCGCTTGCGTAGGCGGGTTGCTGATGTTCGCGGCCAGATAGCCACCGCCAAGACCAGCGCCCACCGCGGCGATCACGGTTCCCACGCCTGCAAAATAAGCCATCGATGTCCGCATGGTTCGGCTCCCTTATCCACGCGGGCAACGCGTGGCATGGGGCGATGTTCCGGCACGGTTTGGTGAGGAAACTGGAACCGGCAGCGCTGCAAACACAGCGCGCGATCATGATGCGATTTTATGAAATCGCATCATGATCTAATTTACTTGTTTGAGCATGATCTTTTCGGAAAACCGGCTTCCACTTTTCCGGATCATGCTCTCAGATCATCGAGGCGACTTTTTCCAGGCCGATGATGCGGGCGAGCGAACGGACTTCGTTCTTCTGGTCTTCCCGCAACTGGAACAGCAGCGGCATCGCTGCCGATTTCAACTGCTGGACTTCCTCGGATTCGGGATCGATCGGCACGCCCGAAGCCGTCGGGTTGGCCTGCCGGCCCGCATGAATCTTGCGGGCGACGGCGCGCAGCGCGGTCTCCACCGGCGGCCAGTAGGACTCCTGCGACGCCGACAGTTTCAGGCGGTCCCTGATTCCGGCGATCTGGACGTCGCTGAGCAACGCGTAGTTCTTCTGCGGCTGCGGCTTGGCAACGGCCTTGGGCTTCGGCGGCGAGGCCGGCGCGACCACGACCGGCGCAAGTTCCTTCGGCAGCCCGATATCGGCGGGCGCGGTCGAGGCATAGGCCTGGCGCAACGGCTCGCTCAGTGCGGCGGTGGTTTGCGGCGGCTCGTAGGCGGCCAGCGCGTAGCTCACGACGGCCAGCCGGTCCTTCTTGTTTTCCTTGTTCGATACCGGCGTCTGCACGGCAGAAGCGGCAGCCAGCTGGGGCGACGCCGCGGGCACGCTGTCGCGGCCGAGAATGGCAGTGGTGGCAGCGCCGACCACGAGAAAGCAGATCAGCACAACGATGGTCATCGTTTTGGTCAAAAAGGTCTCCATTTCCGCCGACGTCTGGCCCTTTTGTCGAAAACTGGACGACAATTGAGGCGTTACGATGCCGGTCGGCGCCGTAACGCGATCAAAAAGCTGGGGAAATCGTCCCGAAACAGCCCGGAATCAGGCCGCTACGGCCAGTTCGTAGGCTTCCTGGATGTCGGCCACGATATCGGATGCCTCCCACAGGGCGTCGGGCTCGATCGACTGCAGGGTGACGGTCCAGTTGTTCTTGCGGTTACGGGGCATGCGGACGACGTCGAATTCGATGCCGCGGCACAGCGGATGCCGATCGAGCGCAAACATCACCCGCCGCCGGATCTCCTCGAGGGTCGCTGAGGTTTTGCCAAAATACCGGTCCAGATCCATTTCATGCCCCCTCGGTCTGCAGCCCGGCCGGCCGTGGCGGCCGACCATCCTCTGGGGCTATTGTTGGGGCTGATATGGTTAACGGCGCGTTAAGCCTCGTCATGGCACGGGCCGGAACCTGACAGCGGAGCGGAACAGCCCGGCATGGCTGAAGCGGTACCCCAGACGACAACGGCCGCGACCGGGCCGTCAGTTCGCGTTCCGCTGGCGGCGGCCACCCTGGTTTCGGCGGTCACGCTGTCGGTCGCGACCTTTGAACTGGCGATGGCGGACTGGCCTTCCGGCTTCGTCCTGCTCGCGATCGTGCCGCTGATGGCGCTCGTGTTCTGCGGCTGCGCCCTGTGGTCCGCGACGCTGCTGCTGCGTATCCGGAACGGCGGCGCGAAGTTTGCGCTTCCATTGCTGATTTACGCGCTGACGCTCGCCATTCTCATTTATGCGCCGCTGCAGCAAATCGCCCTGCAGCAGAATTTCGACTGGCACCACAAGACCCGCGAGCGGATCGTGGCGCGGATAGAAGCCGGCGAACTGAAACCCAACGTCGCCTCCAACAAGAACCTGATCGCGCTTGGCGACCGCGAGCCGAACGTTTCCGCCGGCGGCAATGATATTGTCGTCGACGAGACCGATGAAGGCACCTACGTGCTGTTTCTGACCTCGCGCGGCCTGAAACACTATTTCACCGGCTTCCTGCGCGTGCCGCCGGGCGGCGATCCCAAAAAGTTCTTCGAGTTCGAGGACAAGTCGCCGAGCCAACTCGTCCGCTACGACAAGGACTGGTATTTCGTGGCGAATTAAGTCGATGGCTTGACGCGTTTTCTTTACGCGAACCTGCATTCACTTCGGATCAAGTCCGAGGGCATGCTCCGCTCGAAAACGCTATGCGCCTCTCAAACCAGCTCCATGCGCAGATGGCGCCCAACTGCCTGCGCTGCGCGCGCCAGCGTCCCAAGCGTTACCGACTCGTTTTCGGGATCGAGCAAGCGATCGAGTTGAGCGCGGCTTGTCTTCATGCGGATGGCGAGCTGGGTCTTGGTAATTTCCTCACGCTGCATCAATTCGTCGAGTTGCCGCACCAGCACACGCTTGATCGCCCGTGCAGTTACGCCCTCGTAGATTCCATCCTCCTTCAGAAAATCATCGAAAGAGGATCCAATTCTGCCCTTTTTGCCATGCGCCTTTTTCATGCGATCTCCTTCCTTCTCTTGATCGCCAATTCCAGATCACCTGCAGGTGTCTTCTGCGTCTTCTTGATAAAGGCGTGCAGCAAAATCATTCTGCCTTCATGTTCACAGAACAGCACGCGGGCGATACGCCCTTGTGTCAATGTGCTGCGAACCTCCCACAACCCCCGACCCAGGGAGCGGCAGAGCGGCATGCCAATCGGCCATGCGAACTCGACATCCTTGATGTCCTCGCCGACGATCTTGCGATCATCGGCCGACAACGCCTTCAGCCATTCCCGAACCGGCTCCCGACCGGAGGAAAGGGCGTAGAAGAAAGCGGGCAGTTGTTTCATCGGCCACAAGACTTGTACCAATTATGGTACGTTTCTGCAAGTGGAATCTATCCGGCTTATCCCTTCGCCTGGGCTACGCGCTGCGGCCATCCGCCCGCGACGGTGCCGAGCGCGATGCCGCCGATGATCAATGTCATCGCCAGAAACAGCGATGGCTCGATCGGCTCGTTCAGCATCACGGTTGCGCTGATGATCCCGAGCAGCGGCGTGGCCAGCAGGCACAGCGACGTGGTGACGGCGGGCAGGCTCCGGTTCACCATCGTCATCGCCCAGTTGGCGAACGCCGTGCAGACGATCCCGCTATAGAGCATCAGGGCGCCGAGACGCGCGGTCCACACGATGCGCGGCGCGCCTTCCGTGATCCAGGCAATGGTCGAGAGCAGCGCGGCTGCCAGCAACACCTGCCAGAACACCAGTTGAAAGGGTGTCGATATCCATTTATGCGCCCGGACATAAACGATGTTGCCGGCCCAGCAGAAGGCCGCGAGCAGAATCATTCCGCTGCCGTATAGCGCGTTGCGGTCGCCCCAGTTCAGCGTCTGCGGATTGAAGATGACCGCGAGGCCCGCCAGGCCGCAGCCGACACCGATCGCCCGCCGCCGCGTGATGGGCTCCGACAGGAACATCGCGGCGCCGATCGCGACCCATAGCGGCGTGGTGTAGCCAAGCACGATCGCCCTGCCCGCCGGCACGAATTGCAGCCCGGCCGCGACCAGCGCCGAAAACGCCACCAGATGCAGGATCGAGGTGCAGAACACGACGGGCAGGTCGCCGCGCTTCGGGACGATGAATTGCCCCTGCACCCACAACATCGGCGCCAGCATCGCGGCGGCGATCATGCAGCGCAGCGCCGTCGCCCACAGCGGCGGCACGTCCTGCACGATCATCTTCGTCACCGGCCAGTTGGTCCCCCACGCCAGCACGACGCCGGCGAGCAGCACCGCCGCGCTGCGGCTTGAAAGTCCACTGGCCATGCCGAATGCGCCCCATCCTGATGCGTTTCCACATTGCCTAGCCCCTGAACTGGCCCTAATGAAAGGACCAGTCTCAGCGATTTGTTGGATCCAGTTATGGATGACCTGCTGCCCGGCATGCTGCATCTGGTGCGCGACGGCGGTGAGACGCTGACGCGCCAGCTCACCGATCAGTTGCGAGGCCTCATCACCAAGGGCCGCCTCGCACCCGGCCAACGCCTGCCGTCGAGCCGCGAGCTTGCGCAATCGCTCGGCCTGTCGCGCAACACCGCCTCGTTTGCGATCGAGCAATTGGCCGCGGAAGGCTATGTCACCCTTTCCGCCGGCCGTCGTCCGGTCGTGGCCGAAGGCCTGTCGCTCGATCGCAGCAAGAGCCCACCGCGAAGCGGTCGTGGCGGAGGCGCGCGGATACGCGTGTCGGCCTGGGCGAGCAGCCTCCAACGGTCGGTCTGGCCGCCGATTCATAAGGAGCGGCCCCGGCCGTTTCAGCCGGGGCTAGCGGATGAGCGCGAGTTTCCGCACGATGAGTGGAGCCGTTGCCTGCGACGCGCAGCGCGGAATGCTCCGTTACGCCGCGACCGCCCCATCAACCATCCGCCGCTGCAGGAAGCCTTGCTCAGGCATCTCGTGGTTCATCGCGGGATCAAGGCGGTGGCCAACCAGATCCTGTTCGTGCCCACAGCGCAAGCCGGCCTGGCTCTGGTCGCCAATGCGCTGCTCGAACCGGGTGATCACGCCTGGGTCGAAAGCCCGGGCTATGCCGGCGCCAACGTCGCATTTGAGGCCGCCGGCGCCATCGTCTCCGCCGTCCCGCTCGACTCACAGGGCATGGTCATTTCCTCGCACAAGGAAACGCCGCGGCTGATCTTCGTGACCCCGTCGCACCAGTATCCGACCGGACGGTTGATGCCGATCGGCCGCCGCCTCGAACTTCTTCGCTTTGCCGAAGCCACGGGCGCTTGCATCATTGAAGACGACTATGACGGTGAATTCCATTATGAGGCACGCCCGGTGGCCGCGCTGCAGGGGCTCGCACCGTCACCGCGCGTATTCTATCTCGGCACCTTCTCGAAGGCGACTTACGCCGACATTCGCATTGGCTATGTCGTCGTGCCGGAAGCTCTGATCGACCTCTTTGAACTCGCGCAACGTCACATGGGAATACTGACCTCGATCACGATTCAGGATGCGCTCGCCGAATTCATCAGTGCGGGCGCCTATCTCGGTCACGTCAGGAGGATGACGCGTCTCTACAGAGGCCGGCGTGATCGTATGCTGCAGGCCCTTGCCACCGAGGCCGGCAACCGGCTCGCGGTCGAAACTCCAGCCGGAGGCATGCAATTGCTGGCAAGGTGCCGTCCCCGAACCAATGACCAGCAACTATCGGCGCGGCTGCTCGAGGCGGGTGTCGTCAGCCGGGCGCTGACGAGAATGCTGTACCACAAGACCGAAGAGCGAGGCTTGTTTCTCGGCTTCGCCGCCTGGAACGACAAGGAGATCGACCAAGCGGCGCGCATCCTGGGACGGATCGTGCGCTAGCCAAGCCTGATGCGCCCGATGGCCTCGCGATATTCCGCAAGCGTGTGCGCGACCATTTCGTCGACCGACAACACCTCCGTGACACCCGAGACGGAGTGTCCCGCGCTCCAGATATCCTTCCAGCGTTTTGGGCGGTTCTCGCGCGCGCCGATGTCGATGTCCTTGCCGATGTCGATCGCGCCGCGCTGCGGCAGATCGTCGGGATCGAGGCCGGCAGCCTCGATCGAGGGCCGCAGCATGTTGGTCTGCAATCCCGTGAACGCCGTGGTCAGCAGGACATCGTCGGCCGTGCTGGCAACCAGCAACTCCTTGTATCTGATATCCGCCATGCTCTCGCGCGTGGCGATGAATTTTGTGCCCATATAGGCGAGATCGCAGCCGAGCGCCTCGGCCGCCCGCAAGGCGTGGCCGTCGGCAATGCCGCCCGCCAGCACCAAAGGTCCATCGAAGAACGCCCGCACGGCGCGCACGAACACGAAGGGATTGAGCCAGCCGGTCTGCCCGCCTGCCCCTGCCGTCAGCAGCACGAGCCCATCGGCGCCGGCGGCGACCGCACGCTCGGCATGGCGGATCGAGGCGACATCGGCCAACACCAGCGCGCCGGCGTCATGCAGCGGCTCGATCACCGGCGCCGGAGATCCGACCGAGGTGATCACCATCTCCGGCCCGCGTCGCAGCAACACCTGCAGATCCTGCTCCAGCCGCGCGTTGGAGCGATGCACGATCAGGTTGGCGCAGACCGGCGCTGACGGTTTGCCGCTTGCATCCGCATGCGCCTTCAACCGGATATCGATATCAGTCAGCCATTGCTCAAGCTGTTCGGGACTGCGGCAGTTCACCGTTGGGAAAGAGCCGATCACACCATTGCGGCACGCGGCTACCACCAGTTCGACGCCTGAGACGAGAAACATCGGTGCTGCGATCAGCGGCAGGCTGAGGCGGTCGCGAAAGCGCGCGAGAAGGTCGATTGTGGGCAAGGTGCTTGTTCCCGGCTTGAGTGGACTTCTCGTTGTGCTAGCGTTCACCGAACATTGGCACGGGCGAAGGCCAATTACAAAACAGGCGGGAGAGAAGAATGGGCAATCCGCTCTACGCGTTTCCGGCGGTATGCGAACAGACGTTGCGGGCGCTGGCGCGCTACCCGGAGCGGACGGCGTTCAGCTGGCCGGGCGGATCGATCACCTACCGTGGCGCGACCGACATGATCGGCCGCATCCAAAGCATTTTCATGCAGCTGGGCTTCGCGCCCGGCACCCGCGTCGCGTTTCTCACCGCCAACCGCGCCGACACCTGGTGCGCCGGCTGCGCCGCGCAATTGTCGCGGTTTGCCATCACCTGGCTGCATCCGCTGGGTTCGCTCGACGATCAATTGTTTCAACTGGAAGATTCCGAAGCGCAGATGCTCGTCGTCGACGGCGTCACCTTCCGCGATCGCGGGCGCGAACTCGCGGCCAAGGCCACGAACCTGAAAACCGTCTTCACGCTCGGGCCGGCCGATTACGGCGCCGATCTGCTGCAGGCAATCGAGGCGGCCGGCAGCGCCACGGCGCGCAGCTTTGCCGGCCCCGACGATATCGCCACGCTCAACTACACCGGCGGCACGACGGGCAAATCCAAGGGCGCACTGCGCCACCACCGCGAATATGGCGGCTTTGCCAATGCGATCCTCGCCGATTTCGAAATTCCCGACACGCCGCGTTACCTGACGGTGGCGCCGATCAGCCACGTCGCGGGCACCAAAGTGCTGCCGACGCTGATGCGCGGCGGCACCGTGCACATGTTGAAGGGCTTTGACCCGGAAGCCGTGTTCAAGACCATCGAACGCGAGAAGATCAATTTTACCCTGTTCGTGCCGACGATGATCTACGTGATGCTGGATCATCCGTCTCTCGACAAGACCGATCTCTCCTCGCTCGAACTGCTGCTGTATGGCGCGTCCGCGATGTCGCCGAGCCGGCTGGTCGAAGGCATCAAGCGGATCGGGCCGGTGTTCTCGCAGCTTTACGGCCAGACCGAATGCTATCCGGTGTCGGTGTTGCGCAAGGCCGACCACGATCCCAAGACGCCGGAGCTGTTCTTGTCCTGCGGATTCCCGATCGCCGCCTGTCAGGTCAAGATTCTCGACAATGACGACCAGGAAGTTGCCACCGGCGAGGCCGGCGAGATCTGCGTTCGCGCCAGCCATGTGATGGCCGAGTACTGGAAGCGGCCGGACACCACCGCAGAGACGCTCAAGAACGGCTGGCTGCACACCGGCGACATCGCGCGATCGGACGAGCGCGGTTACATGTTCATCCTCGACCGCAAGAAGGACATGATCGTCTCCGGCGGCTTCAACATTTTTCCGCGCGAGGTCGAGGATGTGTTGTCGCAGCATGCCGACGTCGCGATGGTCGCCGTGGTCGGCGTGCCCGACGACAAATGGGGCGAGGCCGTCACCGCCGTGATCGTCGCCCGCGAAGGCGCCCGGCCGAACGCAGATGAGCTGATCAACCTGGTGAAGGCGAAGAAGGGCTCGGCGCATGCGCCAAAACACATCAAGTTCGTCACCGAGCTGCCGATGACCGGCGTCGGCAAGGTCGACAAGAAGGTGCTGAAAGCCGGCTTCTGGACCGGCCGCGACCGGATGGTGGGATAGAGCCTTTTGACGTGACGCGTTTTCTTGACGCGAACCGGTCCCCCCACTTCGCTGGAAAACGCTCCGATGCGTCTCACGCCAGCAATTGGTCGAGCTGATCGCGCAACTGGTCCTGATGATAGGGCTTTGCCAGACGCGGCAGGTCGAGCTGCGTCCCTTCCGGCAATTCAGCGTAGCCGGTCGCCAGCAGGACCGGCAGCGACGGGCGCACCTCGCGCGACGCCGCGGCCAGTTCCAGTCCGGTCATCCCGGGCATCATGTGATCCGTCACCATCAGGTCGAGCGGCTGATCGCTCTTGAGAATGTCCAGCGCACGCTGGCCGGAATTGGCGCCGATCACCCGGTGGCCGAGATCTTCCAGCATTTCCACGGTCGACATCGCGATCAGCGGGTCGTCGTCGACAAACAGGATAACCGCCTTGCGCTTGATCTTTTCCGCTGGCGGCGCCGGACTTTCCGTTTCCGGCGCGACGGTCGCGACCGGCAGCACCAGTGTCGCGCAGGTTCCTTTCCCGACGGTGCTCGTCAGTTGCAGCGTGCCGCCCAGCTGAACCGCAAGCCCATGCACCATGGACAATCCCAGTCCGGTACCCTTCCCGACCTGCTTTGTCGAAAAGAACGGTTCGATCGCGCGCTTCAGTATTTCCGGCGGCATTCCGCTCCCGGTATCGGCGACCGAGAGCTTGAGATACCGGCCCGGAACCAGCACCGCATCGCCCTTCGCCTGATACTCCGCCACCCCGATATAGATCCTGCCCCCGTCGGGCATCGCGTCACGCGCGTTAATCGCCAGATTGAGGATCGCAAGCTCGAGCTGGTTGGCATCGATCCGCGCCGGCGGCAGGCCCTGGGGAAGATCGAGCCGCAGCTCCACACGGGGTCCGAGGGATCTTGCGAGCAGATCGACCATCCCCTCGATCAGGACGCGCAGGTCGACCGACACCGCGCGCAAATCCTGCTGGCGGGCGAATGCGAGCAAACGCTGCGTCAGCGAGGCGCCGCGTTCCGCGCCTTGCATGGCGCCTTCGACCAGCCGCTGCAGGCGCGGATCGTCCGGCAGGCGCTTGCGCAGCAGATCGAGATTGCCCATCACGGCCATCAGCAGATTGTTGAAGTCATGCGCGACGCCGCCGGTCAGCTGGCCGATGGTTTCCATCTTCTGGGCCTGGCGCAGTTGCTCCTGTGCTTTCTCCCGGGCCGCCACCGCTTTCATCAGATCGGACGAACGCTCTTCGACGCGCTGCTCGAGGGTTTCGGTCAGTTCCGCCAGCGCCGTGCGCTCGGCCGCCAATTGGGCAACCAGTGTTTCGCGCTCGATTTCAGCCGTCTTGCGTGCGGTGATGTCGGAGCAAACACCGACAAGCGACTTGATGCCGCCGTCGGGGCGATATACCGGCCGGCCGCGCACGTCGATCCAGTGCAGTGAGCCGTCGGGCCAGACATTGCGGAACTCGATGCTATAATCGTGCCCCTGCTCGAGCGTGCGCGTGACGCTTTCATCGCGGCGCGCGCGATCGTCGGGATGGACCGCACGCTCAAGGTCCTGATACGTGAATGGTCTATCCACATCGCGTCCAAACGCCGATTTGCAGGTTGCCGAGACTTCAAAGAGGAGGTCGGGCAGATGCAGCTCCCACGTGCCGAGTTGCCCGGCCGTGAGCGCGGTTTGCAGCAGGTCCCCGCTTTCGGTCAGATCGGCAAGGATCGCGCGCGCCTCGTATTGCCGGCGCCTTCCGCGCACCGCGGAGCCGACGATGCTGACGAGCGTGGTCGGATGAAACGGCCGCTCGAGAAACGTCACGTTACCCAGCGCCTGCCCGATCCGCGCCGCGTCGGGATTACGCTCTGGACCGCCGCCCTGATGCGTCAGCAATATGATCGGAAAATCCGACCATGCAGGTTGATCGTTGAGCCAGTTTTCGAGGCTGCGAAGATCCGCGGTCTTGATCGCCTCGTCGGCGATCACGGCAAGACCAGCGCCTTCCTCGATTTCGCTCAGCAGTGCGGACAGATCACCGCAGGCTTGCGCGTGGTAGCCCGCCTCGCGGATCAAGGCGGCGGCCACCGCTGCGTCGCGGCCATTCGGCGCGAGAATGACGGCCCGCTCGGACGACGAACCGGCCGTCACGAGAACGGATCCTCCAGCAGAGGCCTATCCTCCAGCAGAGGCTTACCCTCGCCGACGTAGACCGGAACGCCTCGCAGCACGCCCTGGAATCCAACAAGCGGCCCACCAACGGTAAGACCGCGATTGTCGATGCGATATTCGCGGATCGTTGCTTCGTGCGCGCCGGTACGCTTTTTGATGATTGACATCGCCCGGCGCACGCTGCCGATCGCCTCGAAATAGCGCAGCAGGATCACGGTATCCGCAAGATACGTCACGTCGACCGGCGCTTTCATGTCGCCGACCAATCCGTGCTGCGCGACCGTCATGAACGTCGCCGCCCCCTGGCGATTGAGATATTGCAGCAATTCATGCATGTGCAGAATCAGCGAATTCTCCTCGGGCATCGCTGCCTGATAACCGTTGAGGCTGTCGATCAGCACGGTCTTGACGCTATTCTCGTCAACCCGCTTGCGGACGCGATGAGCGAATTCGCCGGGCGACAGCTCGGCGGCATCGACCTGCTCGATGAAGAGATTGCCGGTGCGCTGCATGGCTTCGAGGTCGATGCCGAGGCCTTTCATGCGGTCATGTAAAAGCCCCAGCTCTTCATCGAAAACGAAGAAAGCCGCCCTCTCCCCACGCGCGACCGCCGCAGCGATGAAAATAATGGCGAGGAGAGATTTGCCTGTACCCGCCGGCCCCAGGATCAATGTGCTCGATCCGGTCTCGATGCCATTGCCGAGGAGCTTGTCCAGTTCTGCAATGCCGCTGGAGAGCGTGCGTCTGGCGTAATTCGTTCGATGTTCCGACGCCACCAGCCGCGGAAATACGTTCAGCCCGCCGGTGGCGATGGTGACGTCATGGTAGCCGCCGCGAAATTTTATGCCGCGATATTTGATGACGCGCGCGCGGCGCCGCTCGGCGCCATATGCCGGCGCAAGCTCTTCCAGCCGCAGCACGCCGTGCGCCACGCTGTGGATGGTTTTGTCGGCGAGATCAGACGACATATCATCGAGCAGCAGCACGGTGGCGCCGAAATTTGCGAAATAGTGCTTGATTGCCAAAATCTGCCGCCGGTACCGCAGCGAACTCTGCGCCAGCAACCTGATTTCGGAAAGGCTGTCGAGAATCACCCGCTTCGGCTGCGCACGATCGACGGCGGCGAAAATCTGCTTGGTGGTCTCGCCCAGTTCGAGGTCGGAGGAATAAAGCAGGCTCTGCTGTTGCTCGGAATCGAGGAGGCTTTCCGGCGGCAACAGTTCGAACACTTCGATCAGTTCGTCGAGCTTCCAGCCGTGAGAGGCGGCGCCTTGCCGCAATTCACGCTCGGTTTCAGACAGCGTGATGTAGAGGCACTTCTCGCCGGCCCGCGCGCCTTCCATCAGAAATTCGAGCGCGATCGTGGTCTTCCCGGTCCCGGGCGCCCCCTCGATCAGAAACATGTGCTCTCGTGTGAACCCGCCAGCCAGGATGTCGTCGAGGCCCCAAATTCCACTCTTCGCTTTTTCCGTAATCAACTCGACCAAAATAACCTCCCAAACCAACGGTAATGCCCCATACCTTCAGACGGTTCCTTCGTCCTGGAACAATTTTCCAGAGTGAATGACTTTAGCCATTTTGCGCCGTCAGGCCGATTGGATGGTGGGTTGAGAGCCGCCGCTAGTTTGCCGAATCCGCCCAGCGGGCGCGCCATACCGGCAGCAGGCTTCCCCAGCCGTTCGGCTGGGTTTCGAAACACTGCGCGCCGGGTGCTGGCTGTACCCACGGCTGCGCACTGCGCGCGAAGAAATGCGCGACCGGAGCCAGCCATGAGGTGTCATCGAGCGTACCGGCACGAAGGCTGATGGTTTCCGGCCGCCCGTCGCGTTCGCCATAGAGCCGCGTGCCGCAATTGCCGCAGAACCGCGAGATCACCAGCGTGCCGTTGGGCGAGGTGTGATGCCAGCCCTTCGGCTCACCGGGCAGGACACGAAGATCCGCAAACCTCACCGGCATGTTCAGCGCGAACGCACTGCCGGTCTGGCGCTGACAATCGGTGCAGTTGCAGGTGTAGAGCAGCAACGGAAACGACGTGATCTCGTAACGGATCGCGCCGCACTGGCAGCCACCGGTCATCGGGAGCGAAGGTCGCGGCGATTTCATGATCGGGCTCGGACGAAATTGCCCTCGCATCCTACCCGCAGCAAATCGATTGACTATCGATGCGCCGTGTCAGCCGGCCATGCGCCGCTCGCCGGCAGCCTTCTTGTCGAAATTATTGGGCACTTCGATATCGACCTCCAGCGTCGACACGGTCTTGCCGCGCTCCAGCTTGACCATCACCTTGTCGGGGTCGAGCTGTATGTGTTTCGACACCACCGCGAGGATTTCCTCCCGCAGCGTGACGAGCAGGTCGGACTGGCCGAGCAGCCCGCGCTCGTGCTGCAGCAGAATCTGCAGCCGCTCCCGCGCAACCGGGGCAGTCGCTTCGCGGCCGCCGAACAGCCGCAGCAGCCTCATGCTCATGCAGCCCTCCGACCCAGTAGCCGATCCATGAAGCCCTTGCGCTCGGCCGGCACGACCATGGCGACTTCCTCACCCATCAGGCGGCGCGCGGCGTCGATATAGGCGCGCGCCGGCGCGCTCTCGGCATTGTTGAGCGTCACAGGAGTGCCGACGTTGGACGCCTTAAGCACTTCCTGGCTCTCGGGGATGATACCGAGCAGCGGAGTGGCGAGGATTTCGAGAATGTCGTCGATCGTGAGCATCTCGCCGCGCGCAGCGCGCGCCGGATCGTAACGGCTGATCAGCACGTGCTTTTCCACGCGCTCGCCGCGCTCCGCCTTCACCGTCTTGGAATCCAGCATGCCGATGATGCGATCGGAATCGCGCACCGAGGAAACCTCGGGATTGGTGACGATGACGGCTTCGTCGCAATAGCGCATGGCTAGCGTAGCACCGCGTTCGATGCCGGCGGGGCTGTCGCACAGGATCCAGTCGAACCGGCTCCTGAGTTCGGTGATGACGCGGCCAACGCCCTCGTCAGTCAGCGCATCCTTGTCCCTCGTTTGCGAAGCCGGCAGCAGCCAGAGATTTTCCAGCCGCTTGTCGCGGATCAAGGCCTGCGGCAGCTTGGCGACGCCCTGCACCACGTTGATGAGGTCGAACACCACGCGGCGTTCAGCTCCCATCACCAGGTCCAGGTTGCGCAAGCCGACGTCGAAATCGACCACCACGACGTTTTGCCCACTCTGGGCAAGCGCCGCGCCGAGCGCAGCCGTAGAGGTGGTCTTTCCAACGCCTCCCTTGCCTGAGGTAACGACCAGGACCTTGGCCATACGTAATCTCCTTAGCCGGTTAATTCAGCGGGGTAATTTTCATGGTGTCGCCTTCCAGCCGGGCCTGCGCCGGACGGTTGCGAAGCGAGACGTCGATTTCTTCTGCAGTCTGGTAGTAGCCGTCGATCGCGAGCAGCTCCGCCTCGATTCTCTGGCAGTAGATCCGCGCATTGGAATTGCCGTTGACGCCCGCCATCGCGCGGCCGCGCAGCGTGCCGTAGATGTGGATCGATCCGCCGGCGACGATCTCGGCGCCCGACCCAACAGAGCCGAGCACGGTGACATCACCTTCCATGAAGACGATCGACTGCCCCGAACGCACCGGGCTATCGAGCAACAGCGAGGTCGGCTTCGGCTTGGCTTCGGGCTCCGGCTTCTGCACCGGCTCGTTGCGCGTGATCACGCAGGCGCGGCCGCCGGTCAGCAGGGGCGGCATGTTCGCCGCAAGGCGCTCTTCCTCCACGCCCTCGATGCCGAGGACGCGAATGCTGCGCTCGTTGAGGCTGCCGACGAGATGAGCGATGGCGGAGCTGGAGAGGTCGACGGATGCGAGGTCGAGCACGATCGGCTTGCCGACGAAATAGCCCGGCGAGCGCGCCAGCGTGGCGTCAATCTCGGCGAGCCATTCCACGATCGGAACGACGGGGCTGAATACGAACGCGACGTAGGAACGGCCGCGCAGCCGGACCAATTGACGCGTGGGATCAGCTCGGACGTCCATGATGTTTCGACTCGTCTTTCTTATTGATTGGTTAACCATCGGCCAACTTGGTTAACGAGTAATTAATGCGACAACGCGCGCTACGCGCAGAAAACGGCGCAACTGACAGCGAATCCGGCGTATTTGTGGCCAATTCTTGCTGCTGGCCGGAGCGCGCCCGTCAAAGCCTTTGCAAACAAGGATCTCGTGAGTTGTAGTTAACAGGACCTCAACTTACTTTTGTCACGTTTCCGACCTAAATTTGTCCTCGCGCGGCTCCAACAAACTTATGTGTGCTGGCGGGCTCCAGGGGGCCGGGCAGCTCATTCCGTCGGGCAGACGGAACATTTGCCGGCAGGGGACGAGGGCAGTGGAAGCCGTGGGGAAGGTGAGGTCGCGAGACATGATCTCGCGGACAGGTGGCGTCGGACGAGGAGACGGCGCCCCACACTTTGATGCAAATCTTCCGGTTGAACCTAGCAGCGCCTGGGGAGCGGACGTGGATTCTTCCGCGCGCCTCCTCCATGAACTGGAAATTCTGTCCGATGCGCCCGCAGCCGTTTCGCAGCCAACCAATCCACCGGATCGTCCGCCAGGTGCTGATCCGGCCAGTGCTAATCCGCCAAGCGTCATGAGGAGTGCGCGTATGAGTAGTATGAGTGAGCAGGATCATCTCAACCCCCGCGATCCCCTGTACTACGCGCCGCGCTCGCTGCGTGAGCGGTCGGCGACGCGCGGAGCAGGCACTGAGACCCAGTTCTCTCCTGTGTCATTCGACTCCCAGCTCGAGAGCGCGGTATCCGATGCGCTGCGCCATCCGCTCGATCCCGAGCTCATGCACGAACCCGACCAGGAGTCGAAGAAGGCGTTGTGGACCATCGCGGCGCGCTTCGCCGCCGCCGTCGGCGTCGCGGCTCTCGTGGCGCTGTTCTTTGTCGTCGCGGTGCCCGGATCGCGGCAGAGCGATGGTGAACAGTCGTCGACGTTCTCCAACGTCGCACAGTCGATCAAGAGCGCACTGTCTCCATCCGGAGAGGCTTCGCAAAAGCCTGCGATCAACGAATTCCAGGGCCTTCTTGCCGCCACGCCGGCGAGCGCTCCGCCGGCGTCCGAGCAGGACAGCCAATTGCTCAAGCAGTTCATGCAGTGGCGCGAGAAGCCGGATCCGGCCGCACCACAACGCACCAACCCATAATCCAGACGGAGGGCCGACAATGCCCGAGAACCGACTTTCGGTGGACCTGTTCTCAAGGAGTTTGCCATGACATCATTCCGGATCACTGCGCTGGTCGGGGCCATGCTGTTCGGCATCGTGGGCGGCGCCCAAGCCGCCGGCGACATTACGATCGTTCGCGACTTGGCCAGCCGCGTCGGCCCCGTGATCGGCTCGGCACAGGCTTGCCGCGACATTGGGCGTCCCCGCATCCAGACCATTGTCGACAAGTTTTCACAGGTGATCCGGGAGGCCGCGTCGAACGAGGCGGAGCGTTCCGATCTCACCCAGACGTTCGATCGCACCGTGGCCGAAGGACGCGCTGCCGTGAGCTCGGGCAGGATGGATTGCATCCGGGCCGACCGTCAGCTTGCCGATCTCGAACGCTCGATCTCCGGACCGAGCCTCTCCAGCGTGATCGGCCCGTCGCCTGCTGCCGCTGCGACCGCCGCGAATGCGGCAACCGCGCCGACCGCCCCGGTTCCGACCGGGCCGTTGCCGCGCGGCATGGGAGAGAAGGAAATCCGCTTCGGCATCGCAGCGCCCTTCTCCGGCTCGGCCCGCGAACTGGGCCGCCAGATGAAACTCGGAATCGAAACCGCCTTCAACCGGATCAACGATGCCGGCGGCGTGGACGGACGGATGCTCAAACTGTTCGCCGCCGACGATGGCTACGAGCCTGGACGCACGCTCGACGCCATGAAGCAGCTGTATGAAAAGGACCAGGTGTTCGGCGTCATCGGCAATGTCGGCACCCCGACCTCGGCAGTGGCGATCCCCTATGCGCTCGAACGCAGGATGCTGTTCTTCGGGGCCTTCACCGGATCCAACATCCTGCGCAACGACCCGCCGGATCGCTACGTCTTCAACTATCGCGCCAGCTATGTTCAGGAAACCGACGCGGTCGTTCGTTACCTCGTCAAGATACGCCGGCTGCAGCCGCGCCAGATCGCGGTCTTTGCGCAGCAGGATTCGTACGGGGATTCCGGATTTGCAGGGGTCGCCAAGGCGTTCCGCACCATGGGCGTGAACGACAGCGCGATCCTTCGGCTGAACTATGCGCGAAACACCGTCGACGTGGACGACGCGGTCAATCAGTTGAAGCTCGCGAAGCCGCCGGTCAAGGCGATTGTCATGGTCGCGACCTACCGGGCCGCGGCAAGGTTCATCGAGAAGACGCGCGACCTCTATCCCGGGATGATCTACTCCAACGTTTCGTTCGTCGGCTCCACCGCGCTTGCCGAAGAACTGAAGCTGTTGGGACCGCGCTACACCAACGGCGTGATCGTGACGCAGGTGGTGCCGGCAGTGTCGGGCTATTCATCGGCCGTGCTCGAATACAAGAACGCGCTTGCCAAATATTTCCCAGGCGAAGCGGCCGACTACGTTTCGTTCGAGGGCTATGTCGCCGCCAACGTGCTGATCTCGGGCATCAAGCGGACCGGCCCACAGCTCGATACCGAGAAGCTGATCGACACGTTGGAGACGATGCGCAATCTCGACCTCGGTCTGGGGACCCAACTGAGCTTCGGCCGCTCCGAGCACCAGGCCTCGAACAAGGTGTGGGGCACGGCGCTCGATGAGAGCGGCCGCTATCAGCCGCTCGAGCTCGAATGATCAAAATGCTACCGGTGCAGCCGCGTCGTCAGGGCAATTTTTGCGCCCTCGATGCGGCTCGCCGGAATTCCAAGAAATTTGCCGAGAAATTCTCCAAGAAACTTTTCAAGAAACGTCAAACCATAGAGTTGTGTAGTGCGTATTTTAGTGAACCTGCGTTGGACTCCGTTTTTACTTAGTGCCTTTTTCATAGCAGCCGCGGAAGCGGCCCCCGGCGACAAAATAGAGCTCGTACGCGACCTTGCAGGCCGCGTCGGGCCGGTGATCGGTTCGGCGCTGGCCTGCCCCGACATCACGCGGCCTCGAATTCAGTTGGTGATCGAGAAATTTGCGGCGGTGATCCGGGATGCCGCCTCCAACGAGGCCCAGCGCTCCGACCTCGCGCAACTGTTCGACCGCAGCGTTGCGGATGGCCGCAGCGCGGTGGCGTCGGGAAGGACGGATTGCAGGCTGGCGGACCGACGGCTGGCAGATCTGGAGCAGTCACTGACACCATCCGCGCCGGCTCCGGCCGCCGCGGCCCCCGCCCCCGCCGCACCGGCTTTCGCCGCGGCGCCGGCGCCCGCGGTCAGCTTCGGAAATCCGGTCAGTGCGGTCCGCGGCATATCCAACGACGAAATCCGGTTCGGCATCACGGCGGCCTTCACCGGCCCGGTGAGAGAGCGTGGACGCCAGATGAAGCTCGGCATCGAAACCGCCTTCAACCAGGTCAATGATGCCGGCGGCGTCGCGGGACGCAAGCTGCGGATCATCGCCGCCGATGACGGCAACGAGCCGGCGCGCACGCTCCAGGCCGTGCGGCAGCTCTACGAGAAGGACCAGATCTTCGGCCTCGTCGGCAGCATCGGCACCGCGACCGCGGCGGTCGCGGTTCCCTACGCGCTGGAGCGGCGCATGCTGTTCTTCGGGGCTTACACCGGCGGCAACGTCGTGCGCCGTGATCCTCCCGACCGCTATGTCTTCAACTACCGTCCGAGCTATGCCGAGGAAGCCGACGCCGCGGTGCGCTATCTGGTGAAGATGCGCCGCATCCCGGTCCGGCAGATCGCGGTGTTCGCCCAGCAGGACGACCTCGGCGATGCCGGCTTCGCCGGCGTCGCCAAGGCGTATCGCGCACTCGGTATCAACGACAGCGCCATCCTGCGGCTCAACTACCCACGCAATACCATCGAGGTCGACGAAGCCGTCAACCTGCTGCGCGTGCAGAAGTTACCGGTCAGGGCAATCATCATGTCCGCCTCCTATCGGGCCGCCGCCAAATTCATCGAAAAGACGCGCAACCTCTATCCCGAGATGATCTTCACCAGCATTTCGGGCGTCGGCGGCTCGTCGCTTGCCGAAGAGCTGAAGCTCTTGGGGCCGCGCTACACGGCGGGCGTCCTCGTGACGCAGGTCGTGCCGGCGGTTTCCGGCTATTCGAGCGCGGTGCTCGAATACAAGAACGCGCTGGCGAAGTATTTCCCCGGCGAGGCGCCCGACTACGCGTCGCTGGAAGGGTTTGTCGC
This sequence comes from Bradyrhizobium sp. McL0615, assembly GCF_049993905.1. Lineage (NCBI taxonomy): Bacteria > Pseudomonadati > Pseudomonadota > Alphaproteobacteria > Hyphomicrobiales > Nitrobacteraceae > Bradyrhizobium > Bradyrhizobium sp. McL0615. The sequence goes on from NZ_CP188254.1 coordinate 8,273,536, forward strand.
GGCGAACATCCTCATCGATGCGCTGAAGCGCACCGGCGCGCAGCTCGATACGGAAAAGCTGGTCGATGCGCTGGAGAGCACGCGCAGTCTCGATCTGGGTCTCGGCGTGCCGCTCAATTTCGGCCGTTCCGATCACACCGCCTCGCACAAGATCTGGGGCACGGCGCTCGACGAGAGCGGCCGTTTCCAGCCGGTCGACCTGGAATAGAAGGCGAGCCGGTCAGCGCCTTTCGATGACCAGGCTCTGCACGGCGCGGCCGAAATAGCCACGCTCATCGGCGAGCCGCGCCATGGCGAGCCCCGCGCCATCAGGCCCGATCCAGGATTCGGCATCGAGCAAAATCCAGTCGCCGGAAGGTTCTCGCGAAAAATTCACGGTAAGATCGGCGTTGAGAAACGTCCATTCGCGAAAATCCAACACCGGCGAAGTGCCGTTGCAGAAATCCGCCGCCGCCATCGTCCGCATCGCCTGCGAGACCGGCGCGCCTTCAACGATCGGCCGGTCGACGCGATACCAGATCGCGCCGGGACCGGGCGAGCCGAAGCGGCCACGGGCGGCGCGCAGCGACATGCCGGTGACGAATGGGCTGGACGAAAAATCCACGGGCTCAACCCGCGACTGATTGGGGCCCGGAAGCTCGATCGGCAGGATCGCAGCTTCGGGCGGCAGTTCATTGGCCTGCACCTTGATCTTCAGCACGGTCGCCTCGACCACGACGACGCCGTCGGCGATCAACCAGACCGCACATAGCTGGATCTTGCGCCCATCGCGCAAGACCTCGCTCTCGATTGTCAGCGGCGCCACCGGCACAGGGCGCATCAGGTCGACGGTCACGCGGGCAATCCGCATAGGAACGGGGGTTGGAATGCGCTCCGCCGCCCACACCACCAACGCCGCCGGTGGCGAGCCGTGCTGCATGCTCGGGTGCCACGGCCCCGCCGCATAGGGACTGGTGACGACGTGGCTGCCGTCAACGCGAAAAATGGCTTCCATTAGTGAGGGATCCTGTCGATCAAATGAACGCCATGCCGCCGTTGAGGATGATGGTTTGACCGGTCATGTACTCGTTACCGAGCACCATCGCGACGGCCTGCGCCACTTCCTCCGGCTGGCCCATGCGACCGAGCGGGATGTTGCGGGCAAGGTCAGTGCGGCCCTTCATCATGTCGGTCTCGATCAGCGACGGCGCCACGTTGTTGACGGTGATGCCCTCTTTGACCAGCCGGGCGGCATAGCCTCGGGTAAGCCCCTCCATACCGGCCTTGGAGGCGTTGTAATGCTGGCCGATGGCGCCGGCGCCGCGCGCGGCACCCGACGTGATGTTGACGATGCGGCCCCATTTGCGCACTCGCATCCCTGGCAACACAGCTTGCGTGCAGAGGAATGCCGATTTCAGGTTGACCAACAAGGTTCGATCGAAATCGCTTTCGCTGAGCTCATCGACGCCGCGCACGATCGCGATGCCGGCATTATTGACGAGGATGTCGATCGGGCCGAGTTCGCGTGCGATACGCTCCACCATTCCGGCCACGGCTGCCGACTGCGAAACGTCGGCGGCGACCGCGATGGCGCGGCCGCCTTTGGCCTTGATCCTGGCGACGACGGCGTCGGCATCATCCGCCCGCGCGCGGTAATTGACCGAGACCGCGGCGCCCAGTTCCGCGAGCATCAGCGCCACCGCCGCGCCGATGCCGCGGGATGCGCCCGTCACCAGCGCGACATGCGCGCTCAGATCCTGTCCGGCCATCATCGATCCTCCGTCGCATTCACGACGGCGCGCGCCCCGCCAAACGCCTTACAATGCGGGGTCGACCGCCTCGTCATATTCCTTCTTGAACCGCGCGATCAGTTCAGCGGCCGGCAAGACCTTGGCGACGCTGCCGACACCCTGGCCGGAGCCCCAGATTTCCTTCCAGGCCTTTGGCTTGGCGCGCTCCCCCGACGCGTCGGTACCGAAGCTCATTTTCGATGGATCGGAGGTCGGGAGATTGTCGGGATCCATGCCGGCCGCAACGATCGACGGCTTGAGATAGTTGCCGTGCACGCCAGTGAACAAATTCGAATAGACGATGTCTTCCGCACCCGAGGCCGTGATCATCTGCTTGTAGCCCTCGACCGCATTGGCTTCCGTGGTGGCGATGAAGGCGGAGCCGATATAGGCAAAATCGGCGCCCAATATCCGCGCGGCGCGGATGGCGCGGCCGTTTGCGATCGCGCCCGACAGTGCGATCGGACCGTCGAACCAGGCCCGCGTCTCGGCCACGAAGGCCAGCGGCGAGATCTCGCCGGCATGGCCGCCGGCGCCGGCCGAGACCAGAATCAAACCGTCGGCGCCCTTTTCGACCGCCTTGTGCGCAAACTTCTGGTTGATCACGTCGTGGAAGACGATGCAGCCCCAGCCATGCGCGGCCTGATTGAGTTCCTCGCGAGCGCCGAGCGAGGTGATCATCATCGGCACCTTGTGCTTTTCGCAAAGCGCCAGATCCTGATCGAGCCGGTTGTTCGACTTGTGCACGATCTGGTTCACCGCGAACGGCGCCGACGGCCGCGCGGGATTCGCCTTGTCGTACGCCGCGAGTTCTTCCTTGATCCGCGCCAGCCATTCGTCGAGCAGCGCCGGTGGGCGCGCATTCAGCGCCGGGAACGAGCCGACCACACCCGCCTTGCATTGCGCGATCACCAGATCCGGCACGGAGATGATGAAGAGCGGCGCACCGATCACGGGTAGCGACAGGCGGCCCTTGAACAAGGCAGGCATGGACATTCGAAACGATCCTTCGGTTATGCAGGCGAGCGAGGCGGCTCTAGCGATGCCGGACGTCATACCAACAAGGCAATCTTTCCAGTGTCAAGTATTGCGTTTTGACGCTGGCGACGATGCGTTTGAGCATGACCTTTTCCGGCGTTGGAGATGCGCTATTGGCACAACGCCCGTGTCACGTAATTTTCGGTCTTGCAGTCGCCCGGCTGGCGCTTGTAGCCCGGCAGGTACACTTTCGGCGAGCATTTCTCGGCCGCATCGGTGTCGAGGCTCTTGCCTTCCTTGTAGCCCTTGCCCTGACACAGCCGGTCGGCGCCCGCTTTGCAATCCGGCGCGCCGTTGGCCGCCACCAGACACGCCGCACGCCCGCTCACCATGGTCGAGGGTTTTGCGATGTTCGACAGGCTCTGGCCGGCGTCCTTGGTGCGCGCGTTGAAATCGTCGATGGTCTCGCTCGGGCTCTTCAGCGGCGGCAGCAGCGATTTGGATTTCTCGAACAACTTGCCGATCTCGTTGATCAGGCCTGGATTCTCGTCGCGCGGCAGCGGCGAAGGCTCGATCTGCTGCGGCGCCGGCTGTGCCGGCACCGGTTGCTGGGCCGGCGACTGCAGGCCGAGCGTGGGTGGCGGCGTGGCCTGCGGCCAGCCGGCTTCGGGAGCGCTCATCAGCATGGATGCAACGACGCCCGCGGTCGCAAGTTGCGTGCCGAACGGTTTGAACATGACGCGAACCTAGCCTGAAGCCGGGATGCCGGCAAAGCGCCACATCGGCTTGAACGCGATATGGATCAGCTGGTAAGCGATCTAGATCAGCTTGTAAGCGATCTAGATCAGCTTGAACGCGATGACGAACCCAAGCACCAGCACGACGGCGCCGATCGCGACCCACAGGCCGAGCCGCTTTTCCAGTTCGCTCCGGATCAGGTCGCCGTAGCGGTTGAGCAGGACAGCGACAATGAAGAAGCGCCCGCCGCGCGCCACGATGGAGCACAGGACAAACAGCCAGATGTTGTAGCCCGCGAAGCCCGAGGTGATGGTCACGAGCTTGTAGGGGATCGGCGTCAGCCCCTTCAACAGGATGATCACCGCGCCCCATTCGGCATAGGAAGTCCGGAAGGTCTCGACCTTGTCACTGAGACCGTAAAGGGTGATGAGCCATTGCCCGATCGAATCGTAGAGCAGCGCGCCGATCGCGTATCCGAGCACGCCGCCGGCGACGGAAGCGATCGTGCACACGGTCGCGAACCACCATGCCTTCTTCGGCCGCGCCAGCGACATCGGCAGCAGCATGATATCGGGGGGGATCGGGAAGAACGAGCTTTCCGCGAACGAGACCGCCGCCAGGATCCAGAGCGCGTACGGCTTGTCAGCGGCGTCGATGCACCAGTCGTAGGTCCGTTTCAGCATGGCCGCATGAACCATCATGCGGCGGTTTTGTCCATGCCGGAAAAGGGCTGAATTCGGGAGGAATTAGTGCCGTTTACGCAACGAGCGGCCTTCCAGCGCGACAATTCGCCGCCTGACCGCAGGGGACGCCGTCGCTTTGGGCAACGCCTTGTCGGCTACCGCCCTGCTTGCCAGGATCTTACTTTCAAGCGCCTTGGGCATCTTGACCACCGACTTCGGCAGCTTCTCGGCGATGCCAAGCATTTCCTCACGGCGCTCCATTTCGCGCCAGACGTCTTCCGGCGTCACACCGGCCGACGCCCACAGGACGGTCAGGTTGTAGAGCAGGTCGGCGCTCTCGCGGATCACCGCATCGGTCTTGCCGTTGACGGCGTCGATGACGACTTCGATGGCTTCCTCGGCGAGCTTCTTGGCCATCTTGGAGGGGCCGCGCTGAAACAGCCGGGCCGTTCGCGACGTGGCCGGATCGAGATCCTTGGCCGCGATGACAGCCTGATAAAGCCGTTCGAGCGAATCACTCATCTTCCGAATCTACTCCAAAGCCGCGGCAGGCGTGTTAACGGCCGCCCCGGAAGCCATAAAAAAATCCACCGGCCGGACGGCCGGTGGATTCATCTTTAATGGTTGCGATTTTAACGATCGCGTTTACCAGCTGCGATAGTAGGGCCCGCCGCCATAATAACCGCGGGGCCCGTAATACGGAGCCGGGTCGCCGTAATAGGCCTGTCCGCCATAATACCCATCGTCATAGTAGTGACGGCGGTTCTGGGTGGCTGCGATCGCAATCCCGGTACCGACAATACCGGCAAAAGCCGCCGCTGCCGCGGCTCCGCCACCACCACCGCGATAGTATCTGCGGCGCGCGCTAATATCGGTCGCATCGCTGGTCCCGGCGGACGCCGTGACGCCCTTGCCTGAAGTCGCGGAGCCGGCGAAGGCCATCGACGGCTGGACGGCCGTCAGCGCCACCGCCACAACCGTTGCCACTGCACCGGCGCGGCCAATCGATGAAAACAAACCCTTTCGCGCAAACATACTCGACATCCTCCGTGGGAGCTGGCCTGACGACAGGCCTCGGATAGCTAACCACTGAGAGAATATTAGGTTCCCCAATCCGAACGGCAGATGAACGATCCCTTGGCAAAATCGTGGCAGTCATCGGCCGTTCAGGTTAGATGCTGGAGAATGGCTCGCCCAAGGCTCTTCTGAGGGCGTTTCATGCCGTTGCCGATGTCACGAAACAGTCATCGCCGGCGCGGCAACTTGTCTCACCTCGTGCTGATGTAACCTCGATGCGTGCTGTCAGGACCAACGCTATCCGCTCTCGCCTCAGCGCTCTCTTGAGGGTTCTCTTGGCTTCCCTTGCCGGGTTGTGTGCGATTGCCGGCTTGATGGCGAGCAATGTCCTGGCCGCGGACGAGCCCCGGGCCCCGCTCCAGATCCAGTTTTCGCTCGATCGTCCAATCGATGCCGCAGCCGCCCCGTTCGTGATGGCCGCCGCCGGGGGCCTGTTCGGCGCCGAGGCGCTGGCGGTCACGACCAACATCGCCAGCGGATCGGCGGACGCGATTGCGCGCGTCGCAGCCGGCACCAGCGATTTTGCGCTGGTCGATATCAATGCGCTGATGCGGTTTCGCGATAAGGACAAGCAGGGCGGCCCAAAGATCAAGGCGGTGTTCGTGCTGTTCAACAAGGCGCCCTATGCCATCATCGCCCGCAAGAGCCGCGGCATCCACGCGCTGACCGATCTCGAGGGCAAGACGCTCGGCGTCGCCGAAGGCGACCTGTCGATCCGGCTGTGGCCGGCGGTGGCAAGCCTGAACGGCATCAAGCTCAAGACCGTGAAGCAGAGCAGCATCAGCGCCGCGGTGCGCGAGCCGATGCTGTCGGCGGGCCAGATCGATGCCGTGACCGGATTCTCCTATCTGTCGGCGATCAATCTGAAAGACCGGGGCGTACCGGCCGACGATCTGGCGGTGCTGAAATTCGCCGACTATGGCTGCGAGGCCTATGGTTTCGCTGTGATCGTCAATCCGCAGCTTTCGGCCGCCAAGCCCGAGGCGGTGAAGGCGTTCGTGCGGGCCGCGATCGGTGGCCTGAATCTGACGATCAAAGACCCGGCGACCGCGGCGACCGAAGTCGCCAATCGCATGGACGGCGGTTCAAAGGACCTCGAACTCGAACGCCTGCAAAGCATCCTGCGCGACAACATCCTGACCAGCGAAGTGAAACGCAACGGTATCGGCGCGATCGATCCGGCACGACTCGAACGCTCGATCGATCAGGTCGGGGAGGACTTCAAGTTTCAGAAGCGGCCGCAGGCCTCCGACATCTTCGACGACCAGTTTTTGCCGCCGCTCCATGGGCGACTGATCAATTGAGGAAAAGCCGGTCCTCATGGTGAGGAGGCGCAAAGCGCCGTCTCGAACCATAAAGCCCCAGTGACGCCCGTGGCCCATCCTTCGAGACGGCGCTTCGCGCCTCCTCCAGCGACAACGGCAAAGCCGTTGCGCAGGGATGAGGTCGGTGGGCATATCCACCGCTATCGGAACAAAATTCATCCCGCTCTGGCTCTCCACCGCGATCCCTGATTAGTATAGTGCCGCTGATCGCTTCCTTCCGAGTCCTTATCCGAATGTCCATGCTGCGCCTTTACTCCCGCGTCCTCCAGCTGCTCGGCAAGGAGGCGCGGCTTGGTTGGATTCTCGCCTTCGCCAATCTGCTGCTGGCCGGCGCCCAATTCGCCGAGCCGGTGCTGTTCGGCAAGATCGTCGACGTGCTCTCCGGCAAGCCGCAGACCGGCCCGCTGGCTTCGAACTCGGCCTGGCCGCTGCTGGGGGCCTGGGTGGCGTTCGGCCTGTTCACCATCGCCTGCAGCGCGCTGGTCGCGCTCCATGCCGACAGGCTGGCGCACCGCCAGCGCCAGGCGGTGCTGACCGATTATTTCGAGCACATCATGCAACTGCCGCTGACCTTCCACACCGGCACCCATTCCGGGCGGCTGATGAAGGTGATGCTGAACGGCACCGACGCGCTGTGGCGGCTCTGGCTCGGATTCTTCCGCGAGCATTTTGCAGCGATCCTGTCGCTGGTGGTGCTGCTGCCGCTGGCGTTCTACATCAACTGGCGGCTGGCGGTGCTGTTGTTCGTGCTGTGCGTGGTGTTCACCGTGCTGACCACGTTGGTGGTGCGCAAGACCTACGGCATGCAGAGCGAGGTCGAGGCGCATTACAGCGATCTCTCGGCGCGCGCCTCCGACGCGCTCGGCAACGTCGCGCTGGTGCAGAGTTTCGTGCAGATCGATGCCGAAGTGCAGGGCCTGCGCTTCGTCGCCGACAAGCTGCTCGCGGTGCAGATGCCGGTATTGGGCTGGTGGGCGCTGGTCACCGTCATCACCCGCGCCTCCACCACCATCACCGTGCTCGCGATCTTCACCGTCGGCATCTACCTGCACGGCCGGGGAGAGACCACGGTCGGCGAGATCGTGATGTTCGTGAGTTTTGCGACCATGCTGATCCAGAAGCTCGAACAGGTGGTGAGCTTCATCAACAACGTGTTCATGGAAGCGCCGCGCCTGCAGGAATTCTTCGACGTACTGGACGCGGTGCCCGCGGTGCGCGACCGGCCCAACGCCATGGACACCGGCAGGCTTTCCGGTCTGGTCGAATTCAACGACGTCTCGTTTTCCTATGACGGCAAGCGGCCCGCGGTCGAGGACGTTTCGTTTACCGCTTTGCCCGGCCAGACCATTGCCCTGGTCGGCCCAACCGGCGCCGGCAAATCCACCGCGATCGCGCTGCTGCACCGCGCCTTCGACCCGCAATCCGGCATCATCAAGATCGACGGCATGGATATCCGCGGCCTGAAGCTGACCGCGCTGCGGCGGAACATCGGCGTGGTGTTCCAGGAAGCGCTGCTGTTCAACCGCTCGCTCGCCGACAATCTGCGCGTCGGCAAGCCGGACGCCACCGACGAGGAAATGCGCATCGCGGCCGGCCGCGCACAGGCGCTGGAATTCATCGAGCGCAGCGACAAGAAATTCGAGACCCATGCCGGCGAGCGCGGCCGCATGCTGTCCGGCGGCGAGCGGCAACGCCTGTCGATCGCGCGCGCGCTGTTGAAAGACCCGCCGATCCTGATCCTCGACGAGGCGACCAGCGCGCTCGACGCCGTCACCGAAGCCAAGGTCAACGCCGCCCTCGACGAGGTGATGAAGGGCCGCACCACCTTCGTGATCGCGCACCGGCTTTCGACCATTCGCAACGCCACCCGTATCCTGGTGTTCGACAATGGGCGCGTGATCGAAAGCGGAACTTTCGAAGAACTGGTGGCCAAGGGCGGACGCTTTGCGGAACTCGCGAAGGCCCAGTTCATGGTGCAGGAGAACGCGCGAGCTGGGATCGAAGCCAACTAGGGCTGCGTGAGCGCGATCACGGTTTGGATATCGCTGATTTTGCGGCGATTTCGTCCACGATTTAATCGCCCGGCCTCTGTTCTGGCCCGCCAAGCCGGTATAGGTTTGCGCCTGCCGCAACGCGACGGCGCCGGACACGCTTGAAACCCGAACGTTAGATCGAGAGGACCTCCTTTTTTCAAGGCGGGTCTCAAAGGACCGGAACGGAAAAGTGCACCTTCTTCGCCTGCTGCCTCGCCATTCGTTGAACTGGATTTTCCTGGTGGCGTCGCTTGCCGTCGTGACGCCGGGCGCCGTGCATGCCGAAGCGCTGCTGGTCGTCGAGGCCGATACCGGCAAGGTGCTGCAGGCCGACAACGCCACCATGCCCTGGTATCCCGCCTCGGTGACCAAGATCATGACGGCCTACGTCACGCTGAAGGCCGTGAAGGATGGGCGGCTCACACTCGACACGGTGCTGACGGTGTCGCCGGTCGCCGCCTCGCAGTCGCCGTCCAAGATGGGTTTTCGTCCGGGCATTCAGGTCACCGTCGACAACGCGCTCAAGATGATGATGGTGAAGTCGGCCAACGACATGGCCGTGGTGCTCGCCGAAGGCGTCGGCGGATCGATCGACGGCTTCTCGGCGATGATGAACCAGACCGCCCAAAAGCTCGGCATGACGCAGACGAGCTATGTCAATCCGAACGGCCTGCCGGCGGACGGACAGATCACTTCCGCGCGTGATCTCGCGATCCTGGCGCGCGCGGTCATTCGCGACCTGCCGGAATACGAATACTTCATGCACATCCCATCGATCCGCTACGGGCGCAGGGTGACGCAGAATTTCAACAAGCTGATCGGGCGCTATCCCGGCGCCGACGGTTTCAAGACCGGCTTCATCTGCGCTTCCGGCTACAATCTGGTCGCCTCCGCCACGCGTAACGGCAAGCGGCTGATCGCCGTCGTTCTCGGCTCATCGTCGGGACAGGCGCGCGCGGTTCGCGCGGCGCAATTGCTGGAGCGCGGCTTCGGCGGCAACGGGCTGGGCTGGCTGAAGCCCGCGCTCGGCACCGTCGACAATCTGGTTCCGATCGATGCGACGCCGCCGAACCTGCGCGACGAGATGTGCGGCGGCAAGCGCAAGCGGCCGGCCACCGACGAGGACGCCGATATCGTCGCCGCCAACGGCAGCGCGTCGACCGGTGAGAGCCCGGTGACGTTCTTCACCGCCGGGCTGCAGCCGCCGATGGGCAAGCCGTCGGAAATGATTGCTGCCGCGGCGGAACCGTCCGAGCCCATTCCCGTATATACCGGCCCGACCAAGACCGGCCCTGCCTTGATCGCAGCCGTTGCCGCGGACGTCGAGCAGCAGACGCCGGCAAAGCGCAGCAAGAAATCGAAGGTTGCAGCGAAGAAGCCCGCCGCTGTGGCCGAAGCCGGCGCAAAGGCAGCCAAGCCTGCTGCGGTCCGGCATGCGAGCGCCAGACCCGAGACCGCCGCCAAGCCGGCCGCCTCGGCCGAAAAGAAGCCAGCCGCCAAGCCCGCCGCCGCGGACAAGACCGTGCCAAAGCCGGCCAAGCCGAAGGCTGCCGCTAAACCCAAGGGCGAAAACAAGCCGGCTGGTTAACGGGCCGCGAAGCCGCGTAATTAGGCGATTTTCCTGCCGTTCGGCCAAATTATTCCAGATCGCCGCAATGCGTCGATAGCACGCAGCCGCTTGCCATCGGCGGCGGCATTCACAATACTGCCCCAAAACAAGGCGTGCCCGGCCTGAAAACAGGACCATAGCGTTTTCGCGAAGTGGGTACCGGTTCGCATAGCAATCAAGCTCGCGCAGATTGCGTAGACTTATCTGCGCAGAAAACGCGTCAAAACAAAAATGAGAGCACGGATCTGATGCAATCAGAGCCGGGCTCGGGAACCAGAGGGGAAATACCATGGAGCGGATCTGGCTCAAGCAATATCCGGCCGGCGTGCCAGCCGATATCGACGTCACCCAGTACTCATCGCTGGTCGAGCTACTGGAAGAAAGCTTTGCGAAGTTCGCCGACCGCAAGGCGTTCATCTGCATGGACAAGTCGATCAGCTACCGCGACCTCGACGAAATGTCGGCCGCCCTCGGCGCCTATCTGCAGAGCAAGGGCTTGCAAAAGGGCGCGCGCGTCGCGCTGATGATGCCGAATGTGCTGCAATACCCGGTCTCGACCGCCGCCGTGCTGCGCGCCGGCTATGCGGTAGTAAACGTCAACCCGCTCTACACCCCGCGCGAACTCGAGCATCAGCTCAAGGATTCCGGCGCGGAAGCGGTCGTCGTTCTGGAGAATTTCGCCACCACGGTGCAGCAGGTGATTGCGAGGACCGCGGTCAAGCATGTGATCGTCGGCAGCATGGGCGACCTGCTCGGCTTCAAGGGCGTGATCGTCAATCTGGTGATCCGCAAGGTGAAGAAGATGGTGCCGGCCTGGTCGATCCCGGGCGCGATCTCATTCAACGATGCGCTCGCCGCCGGCCGCGGCCTGAAGCTCAACAAGCCGAAGCTTACGCTCGATGACGTCGCCTTCCTGCAATATACCGGCGGCACCACCGGCGTCTCCAAGGGCGCGACGCTGCTGCACAAGAACATTCTCGCCAACGTGCTGCAAAACGACGCCTGGCTGCAACCGGCGCTGAAGAAGGCGCCGCATGTCGATCAGCTCTTCATCGTCTGCGCACTGCCGCTCTATCACATCTTCGCACTGACCGCGTGCTTCCTGCTGGCGATGCGGGCCGGCGGCGTCAACTTGCTGATCCCGAATCCGCGCGACATGGCGGGCTTCATCAAGGAATTGATGAAATACCAGGTCAACAGTTTCCCGGCGGTCAACACGCTCTACAACGGCCTGTTGAATTCGCCTGGCTTCGACAAGGTCGACTTCTCCAAGCTGAAGACCTCGTTCGGCGGCGGCATGGCGACGCAGAAGCCCGTTGCCGAGAAGTGGCTGAAGGTGACCGGTTGCGCGCTGTCGGAAGGCTACGGCCTGTCCGAGACCTCACCGACGCTGACCTGCAACCCGGCCGATACCGACCAGTTCTCCGGCTCGATCGGCATTCCCGTGCCGTCGACCTATCTCTCGATCCGCGACGACGACGGCAAGGAAGTGCCGCTCGGCGAAGCCGGCGAGATCTGCGCCAAGGGCCCGCAGGTGATGGCCGGCTACTGGAACCGGCCGGAAGAGACCGCGAACGTGATGACCGCGGACGGCTTCTTCCGCACCGGCGACATCGGCGTGATGGACGCGCGCGGCTACACCAAAATCGTCGACCGCAAGAAGGACATGATCCTGGTCTCGGGCTTCAACGTCTATCCCAACGAGATCGAGGAAGTGATCGCGAGCCATGCCGGCGTGCTGGAATGCGCCGTGATCGGCGTGCAGGATTCCAAGTCCGGCGAGGCGGTGAAAGCCTTTATCGTCAAGAAGGATCCGAACCTCACGGCAGAGGAAGTCATCAAGTACTGCGGCACGCAACTGACCGCCTACAAGGTCCCCAAGCAGATCGAGTTCAGGACCGACCTGCCGAAGACCAATGTCGGCAAGATCCTGCGCCGCGAATTGCGCGACGAGAAGAAGGCCGCGGCGTAAAGCGCGTACGGGCGCCCTCAGCGATGGTTGAAGCTCCCGTCACGCCGGCCGCAATTCTGGCGTTCTGGCGTGACGCCGGCCCCGACCGCTGGTACCGGCGCGACGACGTCTTCGACGTCGAGGTGTGCCGGCGCTTTCTCGGCCTGTGGCAGTGCGCGGCAGCCGGCGAATTGGCCTCGTGGGAAACGAGCGATGACGGCGCGCTGGCGCTCGTCATCGTGCTCGACCAGTTTCCCCGCAACCTGTTCCGCGACGACATCAGGACCTACGCCAGCGACGCCCTCGCGCGCGAGGTGGCGCAGCGCGCTGTCGAAAACGGCGTGGACGCACGGATCGATCCCGTTTTACGCGAATTCCTCTATCTGCCGTTCATGCACTCGGAGCATCTGGCCGACCAGTTGCGCTGCATCGAGCTGTCGCGGGAGGCAGGCCTGGCCGAAAGTGCCAAGTGGGCCGAGCACCACGCCGATATTATCCGGCGGTTCGGACGCTTTCCTCACCGCAACCGCCTTTTGGGCCGCGCGACCACGCCGGAGGAGCAGGCCTTCCTGGACGAAGGCGGCTTTTCCCCCTGATGACGGAAGCGTGAATGGCAGCTATCGTTGCCGTTTCAACCCCCGCTAATATTGTGCCGATCACCCACCCGGGCTAGAGCATTCGCTCTAGCTTCTTGTTCGACGCGTTTTCTTCACGCGAACCGGTACCCACTTCGCTCGAAAACGCTATAAGAAACCATCCGCTCATTGAGGGAGAATTGACGATGACGATCCAAGTTGGCGACAAGCTGCCGGAAGCCAAGTTTCGCGTGATGACGGCGGAAGGTCCGCAAGTCAAAACCACCGACGATATTTTCAAGGGCAAGAAGGTGGCGCTGTTTGCGGTGCCCGGCGCCTATACCGGCACCTGCCACAAGATGCATCTGCCGAGCATCTTCCTCAACGCCTACGCCATCAAGGACAAGGGCGTGAACACCATCGCCATCGTCTCCGTCAACGACGCCTTCGTCATGAACGCCTGGAAGCGCGACACCGACCAGCGCGACGAGGCGGTGTTCCTCGCCGACGGCAATGCCGACTTCACCAAGGCGATCGGCATGGAGCTCGATGCCTCCGGCAACGGGCTCGGCATCCGCTCCAAGCGCTACTCGATGCTGATCGAAGACGGCGTCGTGAAGAAGCTCAACCTCGAGCCGGCACCCGGCAAGGTCGAGGTTTCCGGCGGCGATACGCTGCTGGGACAGCTGTAAGGGCAGCCCGTCATTGCGAGAAGCGAAGCGACGAAGCAATCCAGCTTTCTTCGTTGCCGCACGATGGATTGCTTCGCTTCGCTCGCAATGACGATGGTTGGCGACCCGGCCAACCGCAACTGTCGTCGCCCGGCTTGACCGGGCGATCCAGTACGCCGCGCTCTCTCATTTTACCGCGAACGTCTCTGGGATAGTGGATCACCCGCCTTCGCGGGTGATGACGGCCGTGATTACGTCTTCAACCGCGCCATCGCCACGCCTTCGCGCGCCAGCTGATCGGCGCGCTCGTTTTCGGCGTGGCCGGCGTGGCCCTTGATCCAGTGCCAACTCACCTGATGCGGTTTCAGCGCGGCATCGAGCCGCTGCCATAGTTCGACATTCTTGACCGGCTTCTTGTCGGCAGTGCGCCAGCCGTTTTTCTTCCAGCCATGGATCCAGCCGGTGATGCCCTGGCGGACGTACTGGCTGTCGGTGGTGAGGTCGACCACGCACGGCTTCTTCAGCGCTTCCAGCGCCGAGATCGCCGCCATCAGCTCCATGCGGTTGTTGGTGGTGTGCGCCTCGCCGCCCTTCAGTTCTTTCTCCTTGTCGCCGAACCGCAGGATCGCGCCCCAGCCGCCGGGGCCCGGATTGCCCGAGCAGGCGCCGTCGGTAAAAACCGTCACGTGAGGGATTTCGCTCAAGCGACGCATCCTGGCTGGTTCAGGCCGTAATCGCGCACGCTCGCGACGTTCTGGTGGAAGCGCAGCTTGCGGACATATTCGAGCGGGTCCTTCGGCTTCACCAGCGCGCCCGGCGGCACGTTGAGGAAATCGACCAGCCGCGTCAGCAGGAAACGCAGCGCGGAGCCGCGCGCCAACAGCGGCAGCGCCTGCGCTTCGGCCTCCGATAATGGCCGCTCGCGGCCATAGGCATTGAGCAGCGCGCGGGCCTTGGTGACGTTGAAGGAATGATCCGCCTCGAAACACCACGCGTTCAGGCAGATCGCAACGTCGTAGGCCAGCATGTCGTTGCAGGAAAACGGGAAGTCGATCAGCCCCGACAATTTATCGCCGAGGAAGAACACGTTGTCGGGAAACAGGTCCGCATGGATGACGCCGGGCGGCAGATCCTTCGGCCAGCACGCTTCGAGGTGATCGAGCTCGCGCGCGATGAAATCATGCAGGCCGGGCGCGACGCTATCGGCACGCGGCGCCGCGAGGTCGAACAGCGGCCGCCAGCCCTCGACCGACAGCGGGTTCTTGCGGAACATCGGGAAGTCGCGCCCCGCCAGATGCATTTTGGCGAGCGCTTCGCCCACGCCGGTGCAATGCGCCGCGTTGGGCCGCCGCGGCCATACGCCTTCGAGGAAGTTGATGATCGCCGCAGGACGCCCGGCCAGTTCGCTATAGACCTCGCCCTTGCGATTCCGCGCGGGCTGCGGGCAACGCACGCCACGCTCGGCCAGATGCGCCATCAGCGACAGGAAATAGGGCAGATCATCCACCGCCACGCGCTTTTCATAGAGCGTGAGGATGAACGCGCCCTTGCTGGTATGCAGCAGGAAGTTGGAATTTTCGACGCCCTCGGCGATGCCCTTGTAGGAGAGCAACTCGCCGATGTCGTAGCCTTTGAGGAATTCCGCGAGGTCTTCGGCGGCGACGTCGGTGTAAACCGCCATGAGAAACCTCAGGCGGCGTCGGGTCGCAGCGAACGCGGCAGCGGGAAGAACTCGTTCTCTTCCGCGGCCGAGACCGTCTCCACATGCAATTCGAACCGCTCGGCGAAGGCGCCCATGATTTCCTCGACGATCACTTCCGGCGCCGAGGCGCCAGCCGTGATGCCGAGGCTCTTGATGCCTTCGAAGCGTGACCAGTCGAGATCCGAGGCGCGCTGTGCCAGCACCGAGACCGGGCAGCCCTCGCGCTCGGCGACTTCGCGCAGCCGCTGCGAATTGGACGAGTTCGGCGCGCCGACCACGATCAGGGCATCGACCACCGGCGCCACCTTCTTGACCGCGAGCTGGCGGTTGGTGGTGGCGTAGCAGATGTCTTCCTTGTGCGGCCCGTTGATGTTCGGGAAGCGCGCCTTGAGCAATGCGACGATCTCGGCGGTGTCGTCGATCGACAGCGTCGTCTGGGTCACGAAAGCGAGGTTGTCCGGATCCTTCGGCGCGAACGTCTTGGCGTCTTCCGCGGTCTCGATCAGCGTCACCGCGCCGACCGGCAACTGGCCGAGCGTACCGACCACCTCGGGATGGTGGGAGTGCCCGATCAGCAGGATTTCACGGCCGCGCTTGAAATGAATCGCGGCCTCGCGGTGCACTTTCGTGACCAGCGGGCAGGTCGCGTCCAGCGAGAAGAAATTGCGCGCGCGGGCATCCGCCGGAACCGACTTGGGAACCCCATGGGCGGAGAACACCACCGGGGCGTTGGTATTGTCGGGAATTTCGGCGAGTTCCTCGACGAAAATCGCGCCCTTGGTCTTCAGGCTGTCGACCACGTAGCGGTTGTGCACGATCTCGTGACGGACATAGACGGGGGCGCCATAGATGGCGAGCGCCCGTTCGACGGTATCGATGGCCCGCACCACCCCGGCGCAGAAGCCGCGGGGAGAACAAAGCACGATTCTGAGGTCTGGTTTCGCTGGCATCGGGCTATCTCGGGGACCGAATCACCCCTAGCCGGCGGGCTGGGAACGGCCAATTCGGATAAGGACTTGGGACTGCTTTCGGGCTCTGTCAAGGCACTTTAGCAGACCATTGCGCCAATACCCCGGGAAGGCGTATATAGCGCCCTAATTCCCGTCATCACCGATGACCACAGGCTTCGCCCTCCAAAAAGGGGTGGGCGAGGCACAAAGGAGATTTGCCATGAGCAATGCACCGCTGATGCCAAAAGCGACTGCCGTGTGGCTGGTTGACAATACCGCGCTGACCTTCGACCAGGTGGCCGATTTCACCAAAATGCACCCCCTTGAGGTCCGTGCCATCGCCGACGGCGACGCCGCTCAGGGCATCAAGGGCATGGACCCGATTTCGACCGGCCAATTGACCCGCGACGAGATCGAAAGGGGCGAAAAGGACTCGAATTACCGCCTCAAGCTCGGCGAGAGCAAGGTTGTGCTGCCGCCGGCCGCCAAGAAGAAGGGCCCGCGCTACACCCCGGTGTCGCGCCGCCACGAGCGGCCGAGCGCGATCCTGTGGCTGGTTCGCAACCACCCCGAATTGAAGGACGCGCAGATCATGCGCTTGGTCGGCACCACCAAGACCACCATCGCGAGCGTCCGCGACCGCACCCACTGGAATGCTTCGACGCTGACCCCGATGGACCCGGTGACGCTCGGCCTGTGCTCGCAGATCGAGCTCGATTTCGAGGTGCAGCGCGCCGCCAAGGAAAAGCCGGTGCCCGCAGCCTACGGCGGCGCGACGCTGCTGCCGGCCTCCGAGACCACCAAAAAGGAGCCGGAATTCGAGACGAGCGAGAAGACCGAAGACGACCTCAACGTCGACGCCGTGTTCGCCAAGCTGAAGACGATCGGCGGCAAGAAGCAGGACGACGAGGAAGAGTAGGAATTTCCCGGCGGCTTCGACGGCGGGAGCGCTTTCGAACGCGGCGGGGCAACCCGCCGCGTTCTTGTTTGCGGACTGCGCTTCAACCGTACTTCAGCTTCATCGAGAGGATCCCGCCGGCCAGGACGATCGTAATCGCATTCGCAACGATCAGCGGCGCATCTCCGGAAAGCAGGCCGTACACCAGCCAAAGCAGAATGCCGAGCACCATGACGAGGAACATTCCAAGCGAAATGTCTTCGGTGGAGCGGGTTCGCCAGACTTTCACGAACTGCGGTGCATAAGCGAGGGTCGTGCACGTGGCGGCGGCAAACCCCAGCAGCTTGATAGCAAGTTGTTCCATGCCGCTCTTATAGCATCGATTCGAGGATGGATTTGCGAAGGACGACGGTCAAACCCATCACTCTCACGCCTTCTTCAAGAACTCCGTGCGCAGCACCAGGCCCTTGACCTTGTCGGTACGGCCTTCGATCTCGTCGGGATCGTCGGTGAGGTGGATGTTCTTGATGACGGTACCGCGCTTGAGCACGGTGGATGAGCCCTTCAGCTTCAGATCCTTGATCAGCGTGACGCTGTCGCCATCGGAAAGCTGCGCGCCGTTGGAATCCCTGACCTTCACGTCCATGTGATGCTTTCATTTAGAATGATCGCGAGGCCCTCGCTTCTTCCTTCTCCCCTTGTGGGAGAAGGTGCCTTGCCGAAGGCAAGGCGGATGAGGGGTTCTCTCCGCGAAGCATAATGCAAGAGATTCACTCGTGGAGAGGACCCCTCACCCCGTCTCGAATGAGCTGACGCTCATTCGATCCAACCTCTCACACAAGAGGAGAGGGGAAGAGATCGCGCCTAGCCTAGTTCGATCTCGTCAGTGATCTCGTGCGAGAGGCTGACACCGCCGATCGTCAGCACCATTTTCGCCGGCAGCTTCTCATTGCCCTTGAGCTTGCCGGACGCGACGGCGTCGCGCACGGCCTTTTCGATTTCGCGCTGCGAGGTGATGCCGACCTTCTTGAGGAATCCGCGCAGGCTGGCATTGAAGACGTCTTCGTTCATGAGGGCCTCCTGGTTAGGGCCTGACCGGATTGTTCAGCATCTGCTCGGCCATATTGCGTTGGGCACGGTCGGCGCGGGCATTGGAATTGCCGCGCTGCACGTCGCGGTTCTTGCGGCAGTTGACATAATCGTTCGAGCCTACCGCGACATTGTTGGCGCGGCAGAACGCGTCATCGTCGGCGCTGGTGTCGACCATGGTCGGCTGGCCGCGTTCGAGGCAACCGGTGAGCAATGGGGCTGCCAGCAGCAGCGCGATGAAGTGCTTTGCGGGTCCAAATTTCATTGGAGGCCTTCCGTTCTTTCCATCTCGTCATTGCCGGGCGCCTGCCCCCGGCCTGGTCGGGGATGATCCTGCAATCCATCGAAAGGATGGCAGCCTGCTTTGAAGCCGATGGATGCCCGGGTCAAGCCCGCGATGGTCCGGATTAGTCGGCGTTTTGTTCCGGGCTCAATCGAAATAGGTGACGGTATCGGCCACGCTCGCCCGCGAGGTGCGGTAGCTGTTCACCTTGTGGGCGTGGTCGGCATAGCCGAACGAAATCCCGCAAACCACACGGCGATCGTCGGCCAGTTTGAAGTGGCTGCGGATCAGCCCGGAATGCCGCGCCAGAGCAGCCTGCGGAATGGTGCCGAGGCCGAGCGCCTGCGCTGCCAGCATGAAATTGCCGACATAGGCGCCGCAATCGACCGCGCCGTAGATGCCGAGCGGCTCGTCGGTGTGAATGATGGCGACATGCGGGGCGCCGAAGAAATTGTAGTTCTCCAGTGCCTGTTTCGCATAGGCCGTCTTGTCGCCGCGCGCGATGCCGAGCGTGTTGTAGAGCTGAAAGCCGCTCTCGCGGCGGCGGTCGAGATAGACGCCGAGATATTCGCGCGGTGGCGTAAAGTCGTGATTATCCTTGGCGCCGGACGCAGCCTCGGCATAGATCGCCTTGCGAAAGGTTTCCTTGGCCTCGCCGCTTGCGATCAATACCTGCCAGGGCTGGCTGTTGCACCACGACGCCGTGCGTTGAGACACGCTCAGAACGTGCTCGATGGTCTCGCGCGGCACCTCCTGCGGCAGGAACGCGCGCACGGAATAGCGCTCGTTCAGCAGCTCTTCGAGCACGCCGATGCGATCTTCCGACGCGTAACGCGCCTTTGCCGCAACATCCATGATCAGCGCCCCTTGGTCGGGATCTTGTTGAACGGCACGTCCTTGTCGACGCGGATATCGCCGGGCAGGCCGAGCACGCGCTCGGCGATGATGTTGCGCAGGATTTCATCGGTGCCGCCGGCGATGCGCATCGAGGGCGACGACAGCAGCATCTGCTGGAACTGGCCGCGCGCCACTTCCTCATCCGCGCCGGTCAGCGCGCCGGCCGCCCCCTCCAGATCCATCGCGTAGCTCGCGATGTCCTGCAGCATGGTGCCGGAGACCAGCTTGCCGATGGAATTTTCCGGGCCCGGCCGCTCGCCCTTGGAAAGCGACGAGATCGCGCGGTAGCTGGTGTATTTCAGCCCGCTCGCCTTCACCGCCCAGCTCGCAAGTTTTGAGCGCGTCGCGGGATCGTCGATCGCAAGACCGTCATCGGTCATCAGGTTCGAGCAGAACTCGAACATTTCGGGAAAACCGGTGGCGAGCCGCGAGCCGATCGACATGCGCTCGTTCATCAGCGTGGTCAGCGACACGTTCCAGCCGTCGCCGACGGCGCCAAGGCGCTGATGATCGGGGATCACCACGTCGGTGAAATAGACCTCGTTGAATTCCTGCATGCCGTTGGCCTGCTTGATCGGCCGCACCTCGACACCCTTGCTCTTCATGTCGAGGAAGAACATCGTCAGGCCCTTGTGCTTGGGCACATTGGGATCGGTGCGCGTGATCAGAAGGCCGTAATCAGAATAGTGCGCGCCCGAGGTCCAGATCTTCTGGCCGTTGATGATCCAGTCGTCGCCCTTCTTTTCCGCGCGGGTGCGCAGGCCCGCCACGTCTGAACCGCCGGCCGGCTCGGAGAAGAGCTGGCACCAGATGTGTTCGCCAGAGGCAAGCTTCGGCAGATAATGCCGCTTGTGCTCCTCGCTGCCGAACGCCATCACCGTCGGGCCGCACATGCCTTCGCCGATCTGGAACGGCTGCGTCAGCTTGCCGTACACGCCCTCTTCCTGCTGCCAGATCACCTTCTCGATCGGGGTGGCGCCGCGGCCGCCATATTCCTTCGGCCAGTGCAGGCAGGCCCAGCCGCCTTCGGCCTTCTTCTTCTGCCAGGCCTTGCCGACATCGACGATCTCTTCTTTCTCCAGCCGGATGCGGCCGAGCGAGGATTTTGACAGCTCCGCCTCATATTGCTTCGGCGCGTTGGCGGCCACCCATTTGCGGGCGGTGGCGCGGAATTCGGCTTCCTGCGGGGTGTCGTCGAAGTTCATGGCGGACCTCTTTTTTTTCTGCGTAGGGTGAGCTAAGCGAAGCGAGCCCACCTCTGAGTGTGACGCGGTGGGCAACGCTTGCGCGTTGCCCACCCTACGAATCTTTACGCTCTTCCCTTGGTCGGGATCTTGTTGAACGGCACGTCCTTGTCGACCCTGATATCGCCGGGCAAACCAAGCACGCGCTCGGCGATGATGTTGCGCATGATCTCGTCGGTGCCGCCTTCGACGCGGGTGCCCGGCGCCCGCAGCAGCATCGCCTGGAATTTTCCGGCGACTTCGGCATCCTCCGGACCGCTCAACACGCCGGCGGCGCCCTGCAGATCGAGCGCGTACATCGCGACCTCCTGAACCATGGATCCCGCCACCAGCTTGCCGATCGAATTTTCCGGCCCTGGGCGCTCGCCCTTCGACAGTGCCGAGATCGCACGCATGCTGGTGTATCGCAGGCCACTGGCCTTCACCGCATAGTTCGCAAGCCTTGAGCGAACGCTGCGGTCCTCGATCGCCGGACCATCTTCCAGCATCAGGCTGTTGCAGAAGTCGAACAGTTCGGGGAAGCCGGTTGAAACACCTGCGCCAATCGACATGCGCTCATTCATCAGCGTAGTCAGCGACACGTTCCAGCCGTCATTGACCGAGCCGAGCCGCTGCGAGTCCGGGATCTTCACGTCGGTAAAGTAGACCTCGTTGAAGTCGGACTGGCCACTAGCCTGCTTGATCGGCCGCACCTCGACGCCCGGGCTCTTCATGTCCAGGAAGAACATGGTGAGGCCCTTGTGCTTGGCGACGTTCGGATCGGTGCGCGTCAGCAGGATGCCGTAATCCGAATAGTGCGCGCCCGAGGTCCAGATCTTTTGGCCGTTGATGATCCAGTCGTCGCCCTGCTTCTCGGCGCGGGTGCGCAGGCCCGCGACGTCGGAGCCGCCGGCGGGTTCGGAGAACAACTGGCACCAGACTTTTTCGCCCGAGGCCAGCGGCGGCAGATATTGCCGCTTCTGCTCCTCGCCTGCGAACGCCATCATGGTCGGCCCGCACATGCCGTGGCCGATGATGAACATGCCGCTGAGCTTGCCGAACGGGCCCTCTTCCTGCTGCCAGATCACGCGCTCGATCGGCGATGAGCCGCGGCCGCCATATTCTTTCGGCCAGTGCAGGCAGGCCCAGCCGGCGTCAGCCTTCTTCTTCTGCCAGGCTTTTGCGACCTCGAGCATGTTGGCGTTCTTTAGCCCGGTGCGGCCGAGCGAGGTCTCGCGCAGTTCTTCCTCGTACTGCTTCGGCGCGTTGGCTGAAATCCACACCTTGGCCTCGGCGCGAAACGCGGCTTCCTGCGGGGTGTCGTCGAAATTCATGGCGCTTGGTCCTTCAAATTCTACTGGTCGTCCCTGCGAACGCAGGGACCCATAACCACCGGCCTATAAAACTTAACCCGGGCTCTTGCATCGTCATCCAATCGAAACTTCCCGGCGTATGGGTCCCCGCGTTCGCGGGGACGACAAGGATGGTGATGCCTCACGCCGCGTTCTTCTTGCGCATGCGATCGATCAACTGATCTTCCCAGTAGGACAGGCTGCCGAGCGTCAGCGCAGTGGTGTTGGCGCGGCGATAGTACATGTGGCAGTCGAACTCCCAGGTGAAACCCATGCCGCCATGAACCTGGATGTTGTTCTTGGAACAGTGCTGGAATGCCTGCGTCGCGCTGATGCGCGCAGCAGCGGCGGCTTCCGGCAATTCCGAGGCGTTGGTCGAGAGCGCCCAGGCGCCGTAATAGCAATTCGAGCGCGCCAGCGTCGCCGAGACATACATGTCGGCGAGTATGTGCTTCACCGCCTGGAAAGAACCGATCGGGCGGCCGAAGGCGATGCGATCCAGCGCATAGTCGCGGCCCATTTCGAGCGCGCGATCGGAACCGCCGACCTGTTCGAACGCCAGCAAGACGGCGGCGCGATCGAGTACCTGGGTCAAAATGCTCCAGCCGTCACCGGCGGCACCGAGCGGCTCGGCCCTGGCGTTCTTGAACGTGAGTTCCGCCTGCCCCCGGGTCGGATCGACATTGGTCAGCGATTTGGCTTCGACGCCGCCGGCCTTCAGGTCGACCAGAAACAACGAGATATCGGAATCGCGACCGGTGGAGCCGGTGCGCGCGGCGACGACGGCAAAATCGGCAATCGCTCCATCCGGCACCGGTTTCTTGACGCCTGATAGCGTCCCGCCGGAGGCCTGCAGCTTGATCGCCTTCGGCGACGGATTGCCCTTGCCTTCGAACAGCGCCAGCGTGCCGATCGCCTCGCCGCTCGCGATCTTCGGCAGCCACTTTTGCTTCTGCGCATCGGAGCCAGCCAGCAGCAGCGCTTCGGCGGCGAGATAGACGGTGGACGAGAACGGCACCGGCGCATTCGCGCGGCCCATTTCTTCCGCGATCACGCAGAGCTCGAGATGGCCGGCGCCTGCGCCGCCGAACGCCTCGGGAATTGCGACGCCGAGGAAGCCCATTTCCGCAAGCCCCTGCCACAACGCCTTGTCATACGGCGCCTTGCCGTCGAGCACCTCGCGCACGGCCTTCGGCGGGCATTTTTCGGCGAGAAACTTCCTCGCTTCGTCGCGCATTTGTTTTTGTTCGTCGGAGAAATCGAAGTTCATGGCGGGTTACTCGCGTTGGTGCTAGCGTTTTCAGTTCAGGATGATGACGTCTTCGCCGGGTTTGTCGGCGTATAGCTTCTCCACCAGCGCGGCGCGGCGCTCTAGGCCGGCGCGCTGGTTGATGTAGCCCTTGTCGGTGAGTTCGTTGCCGTCGATCGAGGGCGGCTCGGCCATCAGCATGGCGCGCGCAATCCGCATGCTGCTGCCGGTGGCGGACGCGTTGTGCGCTTCCAGCCCGCGCTCGAGGCAGGCGATCACTTCGGGATGCCTGACGACATCTTCGAACGTCGCATCGGGATTGCCGACCATCTGCCGGCAGGCGTGCAGATTGGGCCAGGCCAATAGCCCAATGAATTCCCGGTCCTGCCCAGCCACCAGTGCGTCGTGCACGACCGGCGTCGCGGCCGCGATCGCATCGGTGCGCAGCGAGCCGACATGGACGAAGGTGCCGGTTGTCAGCTTGAAATCCTCGACCACGCGGCCGGCGAAGATGATGCCCTGCAGCGGATCGTTTTCATCGACGTACACGCCGGCATCGCCGATGCAATAAAAGCCTTCATCGTCGAACATCTTCTTGGTCAGATCAGGCTGGCCGAAATAGCCCGGGGTGACGTTGACGCCGCGCAGGCGCAGTTCGTATTTCGAGCCGCACGGCACCAGCTTCAGTTCGACGCCGGGGAACGGCAGGCCGATCAGGCCGACGCGCTCGGTGTCCCAATAGGTGCCGGTCGAGGTCGGCGCGGTCTCGGTCGAACCCCAGCCGGTGTAGAACACGATGCGCTCCCCGGTGGTCCTCACCGCGAGCGCCTGCATGCGGTCGTAGAGATCGTCAGGCAGCCGCGCGCCGCCATAGGCCATGATGCTCAGATTCCTGAAGAAGCTGCGGCACAACGCGTCATCCTTCTCCATCGCAGCCGCCAGCGCCGCGTAACCGGCGGGCACATTGGCATAATAGGTCGGCGACACCTCGCGCAGGTTACGGATGGTCTCTTCGAGCTGACCAGGCATCGGCCGGCCGTCGTCGATATACAGCGTGCCGCCATCGACCAGGATCGGATGGAAGGCGGCATTGCCGCCCATGGTGTGATTCCACGGCATCCAGTCCAGCATGGTCGCGATCGGTCCGTTCGGATCGCGCGGCCGCACCTGCATCATCATCGCCGCATTAGCGCACATCATCTCCTGCGTGTTGATGACGGCCTTGGGCATCCCGGTCGAGCCCGATGTGAACAGCAGCTTGCCGACGGTATCGGGCGTGATCTTCGCAATCGACTCCTCGACCGCTTTCGTCACCGGCGTTGCGGCGAGATCGGCAAAAGATACGCTCTTGATGCCCTCACATGGTCGCGCAACGTGGACGACGGTGACGCCGGTTAGGTCGATCGCCCTGAGTGCCTTCTCGAAGGTCGGCCCGTCCTGCACCATCAGGACCGCAGGCTTGATCAGCTCGAAGAGGTATTTGAGCTTGAGATGATCCTGGCTCATCAGCGAATAGGCCGGCGACACCGGCGCCGCCGGCAGGCGTGCCTGCATCGCCGCCTGCGTCATCAGCGCATGCTCGATCGAATTGCCTGACAGGATCGCAACGGGACGACCCTCAGTGAGGCCGAGATTGAGCAGCCCCTGCGTCAGCCCGTCGACGAGGTGCTTGGCTTCGCGGTAAGAGACTCTCCGCCATTGCCTATCGGCGCCGCCGCGTTGCGCCAGCCAGATGCGTTCAGGCGCCTGCTTCGCCCATTTCGAAAGCGATGCCGGAATATGCTTCTCGTAAGGCTGCAGCGGAATGCGCGACTTCAGAACGACCACGCCATCCGGACGACGCTCGACCGCGATGTCGCGCGCCAGCCATTCGATCTTCCGAAAGGCCGGTTTGGTCAGCACTGCGGCTGCACTCCCACTCATATTGCGTCTCCCGGAATTCAGTCCTTTGCGGATCTTGTCGTCATCGCTTGATATAGACAGGCTTTCGCTTTTCGAGAAAGGCCCTGATGCCTTCGTTGAATTCTTCCGAGCGGCTGCACAGAACTTGATTACGGTCTTCCATCGCGATCACGGCTTCGATCGAGCCGGCGTCGACGCTCATGTTGAGGCATTCCTTGGAGAGCCTTAAGCCCACCGGCGAAGCCGTCATCATCGCATCGACGTAAGGCTCGGCTGCCGCGTCGAGCCCGCCTTCCTCGACGACTTCGGAAACGAGGCCGACCGCGAGCGCGCGTTCGGCGCCGATGAAGCGGCCGGTGAGGATCAGTTCCGAGGCCACAGACACGCCGACAAGGCGCGGCAGGAAATAGGACGTGCCGATATCGCAGCCGCCGAGGCCGAGCTTGATGAAGGCGCAGTTCATCCGCGCAGATTTCGTCGCGATGCGGATGTCGGCGGCGAGCGCCAGCGCAAATCCGCCGCCGGCTGCCGCGCCCTGAACCAGCGCAATGATCGGCTGCGGACAGCGTCGCATCAGCATCACGATGTCGGCAATGCGGCGTTGCGAGTCCAGCGACTCGGTCACGCCGGGCGGCTCCTGCTGGCCGGCGCGGCGCTTCATTGCCTGTTTGAGATCGAGCCCGGCGCAGAACGAGGCGCCGGCGCCCTTCAGCACCACGACGCGGGTGGAACGGTTGCGCTGCAGGCCTTCAAAATAGGTGTTCAGCGCGTCGATCAGCGAGGGATCGAGCGCGTTGAGGGCGTCCGGGCGATTGAGCGTCACCCGGTCGACGCCATCATTGTGTTCGATCAGCAGCGGTTGAGTCACGAAGCGCTCCCTGCATCCGCGGATTGCGGCACTCATTGCTGCGCCCTCTCCCCTTGTGGGAGAGGGCATCACCGGCATTGGCCGCGCATTCGATGCGGTGAGGAGTTGCTAGCCGAGAGAACCCCTCATCCGTCTTCGCTTCGCGAAGCCACCTTCTCCCACAAGGGGAGAAGGGAAGAAGAAGCGTCGCTTTACCGCGGCGCCATGCGGATGGCGCCGTCGAGGCGGATGGTTTCGCCGTTCAGCATCGGGTTCTCGACGATGTGAACCGCGAGGTTGCCGTACTCGCTGGCATCGCCGAGGCGGGCCGGATGCGGCACCTGGGCGCCGAGGCTCTTGCGGGCCTCTTCGTTCAGGCCCATCAGCAGCGGCGTCAGGAACAGGCCGGGCGCGATGGTGTTGACGCGGATCTTGAGGCTGGCGAGATCGCGCGCGGCAGGCAGCGTCATGCCGACGATCCCGCCCTTCGACGCCGAATAGGCGATCTGGCCAATCTGGCCTTCGTAAGCCGCAACCGACGCGGTGTTGATGGCGACGCCGCGCTCCTCGCCGATCGGCGGCGCAGTGGCAAGGCGCTCGGCAAACAGCCGCAGCACGTTGAAGCTGCCGATCAGGTTGACGTTGATGATGCGAACGAACTTTGCCAGCGGATAGACGCCGTCCTTGCCGACGGTGCGCTGCGAACCGCCGATGCCAGCGCAGTTCATCAGCACGCGCGCGATGCCGTGCGCGGCTTCGGCTTTCGCAATCGCCGCCTTGATCGCCTCTTCGTCGGTGACGTCGGCGTGGAGGGCAACGCCCTTCACTTCCGCGGCGACTTTCTCGGCGTTTTCCTTGTTCTGGTCGATGACGCCGATTTTCGCGCCCTTGGCAGCCATGGCGCGGGCGGTGGCGGCGCCGAGGCCGGAGCCACCGCCGGTGATGAGAACGGCTACGTCTTGCAACTGCATGGTAACAACCTTTCCTTGGGAGTTTCTTCTCTGGATTCGTAGACTACTGAGTGTCGCGATCTTTATCCGCCGGCGGCACCTTTTCCGTTCAACATTCCGCCGCAGATCAGCGCTTCCATATGCTTGATGTATTCGCGGCAGACCTCGTCGGTGACGGGGCCGACGCCGGTGGCCCGCGACATCGCGTGTCGGCCGAAGAACAGGTGATCGCAGGCGCCGACCAGGCTGGTGTAGAACATCACAGGATCGATGTTGCGGAACTCGCCCGCCTTGATGCCTTCGGCAAGCAAGCGCCGCTGGAACTCCAAAAGCGGCGCCACGAAAAACTTCGACACCTCGTCGGCCGCTTCCGTGCTGCTTTCATGCAGCAAATAATGGATCAGCCGGTTCATATAGGGGAACTGATAATAGGCACGGATGATGCCGCCGATATGCAGCTTGAGTTTTGCCGTCGGCGAGATCTGCTGGCTGATCAGATATTCAAGCTGTGACATCTCGGTGGCGGCGTCGCGCGCCAGCAGCGCCAGCAACAGCCCGTCCTTGTTACCGAAATGGTATTTTACCAGCGCCGCGTTGACTCCCGACTTCTGCGCGATGTCGGACAGCGACACCTCGATCGAGGCGCGCTCGATCATCAGCTCGCTCGCCGCGACAAGCAGCTTCTCGGCGGTGCTGTTCTTACCGCCCGGAGGCCTGGTCGGTACGCTGGTATTCAACTGCGATGCCATTCCCTCACCTGCCGGAAATCCGGGCCGCACATAAGCGCATGCCGCGCCTGCACTCAAGAGTTAATTGATTGATTGACTAAATCCCGGAGGGCCTCTTAAATCCGGCCAACTTTCCAACACCCACCAACAAACAATCAGGGAGAATAAACATGGCCGAGGCCTATATCGTCGCCGCTGCACGCACCGCGGGCGGCCGCAAGGGGGGACGTCTCGCAGGCTGGCATCCGGCCGACCTCGCCGCTTCCGTGCTGAATTCGCTGGTCGACCGCTCGGGCGTCGATCCCGCCCAGATCGAAGACGTCATCATGGGCTGCGTGATGCAGGCCGGCGAACAGTCCAACAACATCGCCCGCAACGCGGTGATGGCCTCGAAACTTCCCGAAAGCGTGCCCGCCACGTCGGTTGATCGCCAGTGCGGTTCCTCGCAGCAGGCGCTGCACTTCGCGGCGCAGGCCGTGATGGCCGGCTCAATGGACATTGTGATCGCCGCCGGTGTGGAATCGATGACGCGGGTGCCGATGGGCCTTGCCTCGCAGCTCCCCGCCAAGAACGGTTTTGGCCATTACAAGAGCCCGGGCCTCGAGCAGAAATATCCGAACATCGTGTTCAGCCAGTTCACCGGCGCGGAAATGATGGCCGAGAAATACGGGCTCTCCAAGGAACAGCTCGACACCTATTCCTATGAAAGCCACCAGCGCGCGATTGCCGCGACGCAAGCCGGCAAGTTCAAGGACGAGATCGTTTCGCTGCAGATCACCCGCGCCGACAACTCGACCGACACCCATCACATCGACGAGGGCATCCGCTTCGACGCCAGCCTCGATGGCATCAAGGGCGTCAAGCTGATCGCCGAGAACGGCAAGCATACCGCTGCCAGCGCCAGCCAGATCTGCGACGGCGCTTCCGGCGTCATGGTGGTCAATGAACGCGGCCTGAAGTCGCTCGGCGTCAAGCCGCTGGCGCGCATCCATCACATGACCATGATGGGCGGCGATCCCGTCATCATGCTGGATGCGCCGCTGCACGCCACCAAGCGGGCGCTGGAAAAGGCCGGCATGTCGATCAACGACATCGACCTGTTCGAGGTCAACGAGGCCTTTGCAGCCGTGCCGGTGGGTTGGCTGAAGACGACCGGTGCCGATCCGGCGCGGCTCAACGTCAATGGCGGCGCGATCGCGCTCGGCCATCCGCTCGGCGGCTCCGGCACCAAGCTGATGACCACGCTGGTCAACGCGCTGAAGCAGAACAACAAGCGTTACGGCCTGCAGACCATGTGCGAAGGCGGCGGCATGGCCAACGTGACCATCGTCGAACGTCTCTAAAAACAAGAAAAACGAATGACGACTGGCGAGCAGGGAGTGCGCTTCCTGCTCGCCATTTTCATATTGAGGAAACACCCATGACCCATCCGTCCATCCACGCCCGCACCTACCCCAACAAGATCGCCTATCAGATGGCCGGCACCGGCAAGGCGATCACCTATCGCGAGCTCGACGAGCTTTCGAACCAGGGCGCGCAGCTGTTCCGTTCGCTCGGCCTCAAGGCCGGCGACCACATCGCGCTCCTGATGGAAAACCGTCTCGCCTTCATGGAAATCTGCTGGGCGGCGCAGCGCGCAGGCCTCTATTACACCGCGATCAGCCGCTATCTGACGCAGGACGAGATCGCCTACATCGTGAAAGACTGCGGCGCCAAAGTCTTCATCACCACGCCGAAATGCGCCGAACAGGTCAGGGGCCTGGTCGGCCAGATCGGCGGACCGCTGCTCTACATGATGGACGAGCCCGAGCCGGGTTTCCGTTCCTTTGACAAGGAGGCCGCCGAGCAGTCGGCCATGCCGATCCCGGATGAGGTGGCGGGCTACGACATGCTGTATTCGTCCGGTACCACCGGGCGGCCCAAGGGCATCAAGAAGGATTTCGAGGGCAAGGCGATCGACGAGCCGAATGCGTTCCTGAAGATCCTGTGCGCCGACATGTGCGGCATGTCGTCCGACAGCATCTATCTGTCGCCGGCGCCGCTCTATCACGCCGCTCCCCTGCGCTTCAACATGATGGCGATCACGCTCGGCGGCACTTCGATCATCATGGAGCATTTCGACGCCGAGGAATTTCTGAAACTGGTCGAGAAATACAAGGCCACGCAGTCGCAGCTGGTGCCGACCATGTTCGTGCGCATGCTGAAGCTGCCCGATGAAGTGCGCACTCGCTACAACGTCTCGACACTGAAGGGCGCGATCCACGCCGCCGCACCCTGCCCGGTCGACGTGAAGGCAAAAATGATCGAGTGGTGGGGACCGATCCTGATCGAGTATTACGCCGGTTCCGAAGGCAACGGCGTCACGGTCTCGACCTCGCAGCAATGGCTGACCCATCGCGGCACCGTCGGCCGCGCCGTGGTCGGCAAGGTGAAGATCCTGGACGAGAACGACGAGGAGCGTCCCGTCGGAGAGATCGGCACGGTCTATTTCGCCGATGCGCCGGTTTTCACCTATCACAACGATCCCGAGAAGACGAAGAAGGCCTACAACGAAAAAGGCTGGTCGACGCTCGGTGACGTCGGCTATCTCGACGCCGAGGGTTTTCTCTATCTCACCGACCGCAAGAGCTACATGATCATCTCGGGCGGCGTGAACATCTACCCGCAGGAGACCGAGGATGTGCTGATCACCCATCCCGCCGTCTCCGATGTTGCCGTGTTCGGCGTGCCGAACGAGGAAATGGGCGAAGAGGTCAAGGCCGTGGTGCAGCCGCACGACATGTCAAAAGCCGGCAAGGCGCTGGAAGCCGAACTGATCGTGTTCTGCAGAAAACATTTGTCGCCGATCAAGTGCCCGAAGAGCATCGACTTCGAAGCGGAGCTGCCGCGCACACCGACCGGGAAACTGGTGAAGCGGCATTTGCGGGACAAGTACTGGCCGAAGCCGCCGGTGAAGGCGTAGCGCGCGAATCGTAGGGTGGGCAAAGGCGTACTTGCGCCGTGCCCACCAATTCGAATGCACCGCGCGAATGGTGGGCACGCTGCGCTTTGCCCACCCTACGAAATGCTGCAATTGATTTCGTCATGCCCGGGCTTGTCCCGGGCATCCACGTCTTTACAGTCTCGTTTCACAAAAAGACGTGGATGGCCGGGTAGTGTGGTGAGGACGCGCTTCGCGCTTTTGCCCGGCCATGAAAAGGAAAATCTCATGACCACCCTCCCCGAGATCCCGCTCCCGACGTCCATCCGCTCCCGGTATGTCGACAACATCAACGGCCTGCGCATGCACGTGCTCGAAGCCGGCTTCGAGACCAAAGGCCGGCCCTGCGTGCTGCTGCTGCATGGCTTTCCCGAACTCGCCTATTCCTGGCGCAAGGTGATGCCGGTTCTCGCCGCCGCCGGCTATCACGTGATCGCGCCAGAC
This sequence comes from Bradyrhizobium sp. McL0615, assembly GCF_049993905.1. Lineage (NCBI taxonomy): Bacteria > Pseudomonadati > Pseudomonadota > Alphaproteobacteria > Hyphomicrobiales > Nitrobacteraceae > Bradyrhizobium > Bradyrhizobium sp. McL0615. The sequence continues at coordinate 8,304,439 of NZ_CP188254.1, forward strand.
CAGCGCGGTTATGGCCGCACCACCGGATGGGATCCGAGTTACGAAGGCGGCCTCGGCGCGTTCCGGCTCCCCAATCTCGTGCGCGACGCGATCGGACTGGTGGCGGCGTTCGGCTACCGCAGCGTCGATGCCGTGATCGGGCATGATTTCGGCTCGTCCGTTGCCGCCTGGTGTGCGCTGATCCGGCCGGACGTGTTTCAATCGGTCGTCTTGATGAGCGCTCCGTTCGGCGGTCCACCGGCGCTGCCGTTGGATACTGTGGACGCCCCGGTCAGGCCGGCTGCCCCGGACCCTATTCATCGCGAGTTGGCGGCGCTGCCGCGGCCGCGCAAGCATTACCAATGGTATTACTCGACGCGCGAGGCGAACAATGACATGCACCGCGCACCGCAGGGCGTGCATGATTTCCTGCGCGCCTACTACCATCACAAGAGCGCGGACTGGAAAGACAACAAGCCCTATCCGCTGAAGTCATGGACCGCCGACGAAATCGCCAAACTGCCGACCTATTATGTGATGGACCTCGCCAAGAACATGGCAGCGACCGTCGCGGAGGAAATGCCTTCAGCCGCCGAGATCGCCGCCAACCAATGGCTGCCCGACAGCGAGCTTGCGTTCTATAGCGCCGAATATGCCCGCACCGGATTCCAGGGCGGGCTGCAATGGTATCGCTGCGGCACCTCCGGCGCGTTCACGCCGGAATTGCAGACGTGGTCGGGCCGCACCATCGACGTGCCCTCCGCCTTCATCTCCGGCAAACAGGACTGGGGCACCTATCAGCGCCCCGGTGTCTATGAGGCGATGCAGACCAAGGCCTGCACCAACATGATCGGCTGTCACCTCGTCGACAGCGCCGGTCACTGGGTGCAGCAGGAGCAGCCGGTCGAAGTGAGCCGGCTTCTGGTGCAATTCCTGCAAGAGGCGAGGACGAAGACGTAGGCGAACCACGATTGACCACGGCGGCAGCCAACATTAGAATGATTCTAAATTAAGAAAAGGCGCTGTCCCGTGAAGAATTTCGCCGATCTGACCGAGCGCGAAGTGCTGGCTGTAGCGATCTCTTCCGAGGAGGAGGACAGCCGCATCTACATGACCTTCGCCGAAGACCTCGCCGAGCGATATCCGGATTCGGCCAAGGTGTTCGAGGAGATGGCCGAGGAGGAGCGCGGCCATCGGCACCGGCTGCTCGAACTCTATGAAAAACGCTTCGGGGCGCATCTGCCGCCGATCCGCCGCGAGGACGTCAAAGGCTTCCTGAAACGCCGGCCGATCTGGCTGACCAAGAACCTGCCGCTCGACACCATCCGGAAGGAAGTCGAGACCATGGAGCTCGAGGCCGAGCGCTTCTATGCCAAGGCCAGCGAACAGGCCGAGGACGTCGGCGTCCGGCGATTGCTCGGCGATCTCGCCGAGGAGGAAAAGGGCCACGAGCGATTGGCGGTGAAGCTGACGGACGAGATCCTCAGCCCCGATGTTCGCGCCGAAGAGGACAAGACGCGGCGGCGCATGTTCGTGCTGCAATATGTGCAGCCGGGCCTCGCCGGACTGATGGACGGCTCGGTCTCGACGCTGGCGCCGTTGTTCGCCGCCGCCTTTGCCACGCATCAGAACTGGCAGACGTTTCTGGTGGGGCTCGCCGCCTCGATCGGCGCCGGCATCAGCATGGGTTTTGCCGAAGCCTTGTCCGACGACGGCTCGCTGACCGGGCGCGGTTCGCCCTGGCTGCGCGGCGCCGCCAGCGGCGTGATGACCGCGCTCGGCGGCCTCGGCCACACGCTTCCCTATCTGGTGCCGGATTCCTGGGCGAACGCCTTCTGGATCGCGACAGGGATCGCGGGCATCGTCGTGTTCTTCGAACTCTGGGCGATCGCCTATATTCGCGCGCGATACATGGACACGCCGTTCCTGCAGGCGGCGTTCCAGATCGTGCTCGGCGGCGGCATCGTGCTCGCGGTCGGGATATTGATCGGCGGGGCTTAGGGGGTCGCGATCCTCAACTGCCGTTGAGCCCATCGATCTCCGGGAAGAACAAGTCTTTCCACGAGGCGGGCTCGCGCTTGATGGTGCCGACCCGGCGCATGAATTTGGCGAATTTCATCGTGGCCGCCGGCGTCATGGTCCATTCGACTCCGGGGCCGGTCACGACCTTGGTCACCATCTCGAGCGGCAGCTTTGAGCCGGAATCATTGATCCAGCTTTGCGCGGTCCCACTCGGATCGGCATCGATGATCGAAGTCGCTTCCTTTACGGCGTCGAGGAATGCGGCGTAGAGCTCGGGATTGTCCTTGCGAAACCGCGCCGACGTCCATGCCACCGTGAACGTGTGCGGCCCGAGCACGTCGAATGACGACAGCACGGTGCGGATATTCTTCTGCTCCAGTTGCTGGAACTGGAATGGCGGCACGCTGAAGGCCGAACTGACGCCGCCCGCACCGCTCAGAAGCGCAATCGTCGCATCCGGCGGCGACATCGACACCGTCAGCGGATCGAGCCTGGCGTAGTTCTCTTCGCCATAGGCGGCCGCTGCCGCCATCTGCAGCAGCACCGCCTGCACCGATACCTTGATCGAGGGCACCGCGATGCGATCGCGCTCGGTGAAATCCTTGATGGATTTGATATCGGGATTGGCGGTGTTGAGCAGGAACGGCTGCGAGCTCAGCGCGCAGACTCCCTTGACCTCGAACGACGTGCCCTGCGTCTTGTCCCACAGCGTAATCAGGCCGGGCACGCCGCCGCTGACGATGTCGGTCGAATTCGACAGCAGCGCTTCATTCATCGCCACCGGACCGTTGAAGCGCTGCCAGGAAACCTTGAAATCCTTCAGGCCGCGTTGCGTGGCATATTTCTCGATCAGCCTGTCGCGCTTCATGACGTTGAACTGCAGGTAGCCCATCGAGAACTGTTCGGCCAACCTGATTTCCGCGGCATCCGCCACAGCCGTCGCGCTACCGATTGCGACTGATATCACCGCGCCTGCAATCCACGCCGATCTCATCGGAGCCTCCCGCGCCGTTTTCGTTTTTTGTTGGTCGGGAGACTAGCGCGTGACCGGTCGTTTCGCCAAGCGCGTAGCAACGCGGCCGGGCCGCCACTGTACAGCCATTGCTCTTGCGGTGCTGCCGCAAACTGAGCATCATCCGCGGCCAGCATCGAACAACCAGACCGGGAGTACGCCTTGGCCAAGTCGCAATGGAGCTTCAAGACCGCCGTTGAATTGTTAGCAGCCCTCGCTGCCAGAAAAGTATCTGCCGTCGAACTGGCAGAGGACGCGATCGCCCGGATCGAGCGGCACGATGCCAAGATCAATGCAATCTGCGTACGCGATTTCGAGCGTGGACTTGCGGCCGCCCGCGCCGCCGACGCCGAACTTGCGCGCGGCGTGAAGAAGCCGCTGCTCGGCCTGCCCGTGACGGTCAAGGAATCCTATAACGTCGCAGGCCTGCCGACGACCTGGGGCATTCCGGCTCAGAAGGATTTTATCCCCGCCGAAGACGCGCTGGCGATCACCCGCGTCAAGGACGCCGGCGGCGTCATCCTCGGCAAGACCAACGTCCCGCTCGGCCTCGGCGACTGGCAGAGCCATAACGCCATCTACGGCACGACCAATAACCCGTTCGATCTCGGCCGCACGCCGGGCGGCTCGTCCGGCGGATCGTCGGCGGCGCTCGCGGCGGGGTATGGCCCGCTGTCGCTCGGGTCCGACATCGGCGGCTCCTTGCGCGTGCCGGCATTTCATTGCGGCGTCTATGCGCACAAACCGACTTTCGCGCTGGTGCCCGGGCGCGGCCATACGCCGCCGCCGTTCCAGCCGCTGCCGCTCGACCGCGACCTTGCCGTGGTCGGCCCGATGGCGCGCAGCGCCGCCGACCTCTCTTTGCTGCTCGATACGATCGCAGGTCCCGATCCGCTGGAGGCCGGCAAAGGCTATCAGCTTGCGCTGCCGCCGCCGCGTCACGCGGCGCTAAAGGGCTTTCGCGTGCTGGTGGTCGATACCGATCCGCTGATGCCGACCGACAAGGTGGTGCGCGGCACGATTGACACGCTCGCTGCCAATCTCGACAAGGCGGGCGTCACCGTCGAGCGCAACAGCCCGCTGCTGCCGAACTTTGCGGAGACGTCCCGGCTTTATATGCGGATGCTGATGTCGTTCCTGGCCGCGTCCTTTCCGCCGGAAACCTATGCTGGCGCGCAGGCTGCGGCTGCCGCATTGCCGGCAAGCGCAACAGGCCTTGCGGCCGAACGCCTGCGGGGCATGGCGCAGAGCCACCGCGACTGGCTGATGGATGATGGGGCGCGCGGGAGGCTGCGCGCGCAATGGCGCGAACTGTTCAAGACCTATGACGCCGTGATCTGCCCGATCATGCCGACGCCGGCCTATCCGCACGATCATTCCGAGGACCAGGAGAAGCGCCGCATCAAGATCGACGGCAAGGATTACGTCTATCCCGACCAGCTGTCCTGGCCCGGCATCGCCACCCTGCCCGGCCTGCCCTCCACCGCGATCCCGACCGGCTTTTCGCCGGACGGACTGCCGGTCGGCGTGCAGATCGTCGGCCCCTGGCTGGAGGATCGCACGCCCTTGAGGCTGGCTGAGCTCATCGAGCGCGAATTCGGCGGCTTCAAGCCGCCGCCGATGTTTGACGATTGAGGAAGCCGCCTTGGTGCCACGGCGTCATTGCGAGGAGCGAAGCGACGAAGCAATCCATCCTTCCGTTTTGCCGGGCCATGGATTGCTTCGCTTCGCTCGCAATGACGGCAGATAGAGCGGAGTGAAATATCATGAGCAACGACATCGAACAACTCACCGCCCTCAACCGCGACTATGTGGCCTCGGTGCAGAATTGCGACGTCAAACGCTTCACCGAGATTCTGGCGCAGGATTTCTACTGCTCCAATCCCGACAAATCGCTGGTCGACCGCGCGGCGTTTCTGAAGCAAACCGCAGTGCCGGTGACGATCAAGAATCTAACGGCACATGACGTCAAAATTCGCATACTCGGCGACTTCGCCATCATCCACGCCGCCACCAGCTATACGACCGCCGACGGCCAGCAGGCCCATGGGCGATATACCGACTGCTGGGCGAAGCAGAACGGGAAGTGGCTCGCGGTGTCCGCACACGTGTCGCGGTGAGCCACAGGTTCCACGTCGTCCCTGCGAAAGCAGGGACCCATAAACACCGACAGGTGTTGTGAGGAAGGCCGTCTCCGCTTGTGCCCATTACGCGGGCCGTGGCGTATGGGTCCCGGCGTTCGCCGGGACGACAGAGATGGGTAGGTTGGTGCTGTGCCTCAATTATCAAACATGATGACGCTGCGCAGCGTCTTGCCGGCCTTCATGTTCGCAAAACCCTCGTTGATCTCGGAGAGTTTCAGCTTGGCCGAGATCCAGTCCTCCAGGTGCAGCTTGCCGCGCATGTAGAATTCAACGAGGCGGGGCATGTCGACGCGGAAATGGTTGGAGCCCATCGACGAGCCCTGGATCCGGCGCTCGCGCAGGAAGTCGAAACCGTGCAGTTCGATCTTCTGACCGAACGGAATCATGCCGACGATGGTTGCGGTGCCGCCCGGGGCCAGCATTGCAAAGGACTGCTCGGCGGTTTCCTTGCGTCCGAGCACCTCGAACGAGTAGTGCACGCCGCCACCCGTGAGTTCACGCACCTGCTGCACCACGTCGCCCCTGGCGGGATCGACGATGTCGGTGGCCCCTAGCTTGGTGGCGAGTTGCAGTTTCACCGGGTTGGTGTCGATCGCGATGATGCGGCCGGCGCCGGCGATCGCCGCCCCATTGATCGCGGCCATGCCGACGCCGCCGCAGCCGATGACAGCCACGGTTTCGCCGGCCCGAACTTTTGCGGTGTTCACGACAGCGCCATAGCCGGTGATAACGCCGCAGCCGATCAGCGCCGCCAGCTCCAGCGGCATGTCCTTGCGGATTTTGACGATGGCGTTTTCGTGCACCAGCATCTGCTCGGCGAACGACGACAGGTTAAGGAACTGATTGAGCTTCTCCGACCGCGCCCAGGACAGACGGTTGGACGCGCCGGGCAGCATCTTCACGGTGGTATCCGTGCACAGCACGGTGCGGCCAGTGGTGCAATTGTCGCAGGTGCCGCAGAACACCGACAGGCAGGTCACGACGTGATCGCCGGGTTTCACATAGTTGACGTCGGAGCCGACCTTTTCGACCACGCCGGCCGATTCGTGCCCGAGCACGGCGGGCAGCGGGTGCGGATAGAGCCCTTCCATGAAGTGCAGGTCGGAATGACAGAGGCCGGCGACGCGGGTGCGGATCAGGACTTCGCGCGGGCCGGGATTCGGCACGCTGACATCCTCGATCACCAGCGGCTGATTGACTTCATGCAGAACGGCGGCCTTCATCGGTGCTTCCCCTCTTTGTTTTTCGTTATAGTTTTTATCGTTGTAGTACGGCCCCAAATGCGCTCGGGCGATATCCGAGCCTAGGCCACCTTCAGCAGTTCGCCAACCTCGGCCATCCCTACGCTATGTTCGCCAAGCAAATGGTCCGTGATCTTGCGTTGAGTGGCTGTTTCCGCCAGCCGGAACGGGTCGCCCGCCGCGACGCGGTGATCGATCACCATCCGCGACAGCAACACCCGCCTGGCGTCGCCGCGCATCTCGTGGATGCGTCCGCCCTCCCAGGCCAGCGCAACGGCGCTGGCGACATGATAGAGCAGGCTGGTGGCGCGCCGCGCGTCGCCCTCATTGTCGCTCCGGTTGGCGACCTCGCGGGCGAAACCGACGGCGCGGTCGGCCAGTTCGCGCAAACGGTTGCGCCAGGCCTGCGGCACATTGGCGCTGTCGTCGAGGCGGGCGTGCAGGTCGGCGGCGAGCGCGGCATCGGCGCCGTGACGGCCGACCGCGCGCGTTAGCGCATCAATCGCGACGATATTGCCGGTGCCTTCCCAGATCGAGCCGAGATGGGCATCGCGCAACAGCCGCGCGGTCGCGAATTCCTCGATGTAACCGATGCCGCCGCGCATCTCCAACGCATCGCCGCAGACCTTGCGCGCATCGCGCGTCGCGCGGAATTTCAGCGTCGGCGTCAAAATCCGCAGCAACGCCGCGGCGTCCTGGCTGCCGGCTTCCGCACGATCAAGCGCGTCCGCGGTGAGAAAACTCATCGACAGCGCCTGTTCGGTCGGCAGCATGATCTTCATCAATTGCCGACGCGCCAGCGGCAGGTCGATGATGCGGCGGCCGAACACGACACGGTTTCGCGCCACCGTCATCGCATCGTGGTGCGCGCGCCGCATCAGCGCGGTCGACTTGACGCCGTTGGAGAGCCGCGACGAATTGACCATCTCGGCCATCTGTACGAAGCCGCGATCGAGCTTGCCGACCGCATAGGCAATCGCGCCCTCCAGCTTGATTTCGCCCGAGGCCATCGAGCGGGTGCCGAGCTTGTCCTTCAGGCGGACGATCCGGTAGTGGTTCTGCGAGCCGTCGTCGAGATACCGTGGCATCAGGAAGAGGCCAACGCCGCGCGTGCCGGGTCCGGCTCCCTCGGGGCGCGCCAGCAACATCACCACCTTGGCATCGGCATTGGAGCAAAACCATTTTTCGCCATAGAGCCGCCAGTGGTCGCCTTCCTGAACCGCCGTCGTCGTCAGCGTGCCGACGTCGGAGCCGCCCTCCTTCTCGGTCATGAACTGCCCGCCCTGGGTCAGCTTGCTCATGTCGGTCTGGGTCAGGCCGTCGAGATATTTCGCCTTCAACGCCTCGCTGCCGAAATTGTTGAGCAGCTTGGCGCAACCGTCGGTGACGTTGATCGGACAGCCCATGCCGAATTCGGTCTGATTGAACAGGAACGTGAAGGCGTGCTTGGCGACGACAGGGTATTTGTCCGGCCAGCCCATGATGCCCTTGCGGATCGACAGCGCGTGAATGCCGAATTCGCCGAATGCGGCTTTTTCCAGTTCGCGATAGGCCGGATGATATTCGATGTATTGCGTGTCGCGGCCGAACTTGTCGCGCTGGTGCAGCACCGGCGTGTGGCGGTCGGCGAGCCTCGCGCATTCGTCGAGATAGCCGCCGGCCAGCTCGCCGAGGCGATCGAGGTGCGGCTCGATATGGCGGAACAGCGCCTCGGGGAGATGCAGCCGCAGCAGATCGGTCAACGCCGGATCGGCCCGGTAGAAATTCATTCCCGTCGTATCAGGCGCGAGCAATCCCGGCTGATTGGCCGAAGCTGTCGCACGTTCATGCATGTGTGGCTGCATTTTTTAGGCCTTGTTCGTTCCGCCCGATCTTGATCATCTACCGATAACGCAGGCGGTTGCGCCGTCAACAGCCATAATTGGAGGACCACCCTATCGTGGGCGGATATCGTATCATCGGCGACGGCCTATCCCCGCTCCACGCAGGTTGCCTGGTGGGATTGCGTGCCTAGATATCAAGTCCCGGTCTTCTCTGGAGAGCGCTCATGGAAATTCCAAAATACAAGATTGCCCTGATCGTCGGCGCAGGTGAAGGTTTGAGCGCATCGCTGGCGCGGCTGTTCGCGCGCGAAGGCATCAAGGTCGCCCTCGCCGCCCGCAAGATCGAAAAGCTCGGCGCGCTCTGCACCGAGACCGGCGCCCGTGCCTTTGCCTGCAATGCGACCGAGCCCGAGGAAGTTGAGCGTCTGTTCGGCATGGTCGAGCGTGAGATCGGCACGCCCGACATCGTCGTCTACAATGCCAGCGGACGGGCGCGCGGCGCCTTCACCGACCTGGTTCCGGCGGATGTCGCACAGGCGATTGCCGTTTCGGCGTTCGGCGGATTTCTGGTGGCGCAGCAGGCGGCCACGCGGATGTTACCCAGCAAGCAAGGCGCGATCCTGTTCACCGGCGCCTCCGCCAGCGTCAAGGGCTATGCGCAATCCGCCCCGTTCGCGATGGGCAAGTTCGCGCTGCGCGGGCTCGCCCAGAGCATGGCGCGCGAATTGTCGCCACAGGGTATTCATGTCGCGCATTTCGTCATCGACGGCGGCATCCGCAGCGCGGCTCGTGCCGAACCCGCCGACCGGCCGGATTCGATGCTCGATCCGGACGCAATTGCGTTGAGCTACTGGAGTGTGTTGCAACAGCCGCGCAGCGCCTGGACCTGGGAGGTCGAATTGCGGCCGTGGGTGGAGAAGTTTTGACAGAGCCGTAGGGTGGGCAAAGGAGCGAAGCGACGTGCCCACCATCCATCCGCGAGCAAGCCATGAGATGGTGGGCACGCTTCGCTTTGCCCACCCTACGATTCCTCGCAATGACTGAAGAACAACAACAGGGGGAACTATGACCACCGAAACCAAGATCGACACCGGCACCGACGAACTGCTCTGCGTGATCCGCGACCGCGTCGCCATCATCACGCTGAACCGGCCCGAGGCCCGCAACGCGATGTCGGATAATCTGACGCCGGCCTTGCGCAACATGATCAAGGCCTGCGGCGAGAATCCGGGTGTCGGCGCGCTGCTGCTTACCGGCGCGGGCAAGGCGTTCTGCGCCGGCGGCAACGTCAAGGGCATGGGGGCTAATCGCGACAAGACAAAGCTCGCCATGTCGCATGACGAGCGGGTCGCCGACCTGCAGGAGCGACAGCGTCTCCTGACCGGCGCGCTGGTCTCGGTGCGCAAGCCGACCATTGCCGCCCTGCCCGGCCCCGCGGTCGGCGCCGGATTAGCTCTGGCGATGGCCTGCGACATGCGCATATCAGCGCAATCGGCATTCCTTTCCACCGGCTACCTCAAGGTGGGCCTGAGCGGCGATTATGGCATCGCCTGGCTCCTGACACGGCTGGTCGGCACGTCGCGGGCGCGGGAATTGATGTTCACGTGTGAGCGGGTCGATGCCGACAGATGCGAGGCGATCGGTCTGGTGAATCGCGTGGTCCCCGACGACCGGCTACAGGCGGAAGCCTTCGCGCTCGCTAAATCGATCGCCGAAGGACCGACGGTCGCGATCCGCTACATGAAGGACAACCTGGACGAAGCCTTGATGTTCGACTTCGCCACAGCGCGCGACCATGAGGCCGAGCGCATGATCCGAACCCAGGTGACGGCCGATCACAAGGAGGCCGTGCAGGCGTTTATTGAAAAGCGCACGGCGGTCTTCAGGGGCAATTGAGAAAATAGCCCGGTTCTGGTGCGGCCAGAACCGGGCTTAGTTTGTCAAACCGCAAGCGAGGATATTGCGCTGGGAGAGACGGCGGCAAGCCGCCAACTGGCGCATGGGATTTCCTGCGGTTCGACAGGGATCTCTTTCTGGAAGCGCGTCAGCTTCCAGTCATCGGGCGTATTGGTGAAGGCATAACCGGCCTTGCGGGCCAGCGCGATCATCGCGTCGTTGGAGCGCAGCGTATCGCCGAACAGACGCGTGGCACCGAATGAAGCCGCGCGGCATTCGAGGTTTTTCATCAGCGCCTTGCCGATGCCGTGGCCCTGCCAGCGGTCGTCGATCGACAGGCCGAATTCGATGCTCGTCGTCTCGCTGTGAAAGGCATAGCGCGCTTCGCCGACGATGGTCTCGAAGCCCTCGACCAGCTTGGTCGCGACCACGCTGAAGCGGTCGGCTTCGCCAATATGGATGAAATCCTCAAGCAGCGACGGCGGCAATTCGCGGGTCGCGCCCAGGAAACGGTTGTAGCGGGACCGCGTGGTCAGCGAGCGGAAATAGTTCTGCAGCGCCTCGGCGTCGCGCGGCTCGACGAAGCGCACGGTCACCACCTTGCCGTTCCGCGTACGCAGCACATCGGAATATTGCCTGAGATCGTCGAGACGCATCGTGGTCATGGGTCGCTCCCGTGGAGCAAAAAAAGCGGCCGGCGTCCCCGAGATCGGGCGACGCCGGCCTGGCTGCCATTCAAGCCCGCCAGAATGGTTTTTCGGCCTCGTAGGCGACATCACTCCAGGAAATGCCGACGTCATGGAGCTCCCGGTCCGACCACTGAGCCAATTCGCGGCGCGACCGGTAACGCTGGCGCCAGACGTGGAGAGTTTCGCCGATCTGGCGCAAAATCCCCGGCTCATGATGATTTATCATCGATTCATGGGTGTAAGTGGACATTTTCGGCTCCTGTAGTACTCTGCTAAAGGGAATATCTGCTCTATTAGAGCCTTCCACAAACGACACTTTGTACCGCTTCGGATGATATAAACTCATGTATTTGAGGATTCCGGGATGACCGCCAGGCTGCCGTCGCTGAATGGATTGCGCGCCTTCGAGGCCGCGGCCCGGCATCTGAGCTTCACCCAGGCCGCCTCCGAACTGAACGTCACGCAGACCGCGATCAGCCACCAGATCAAGCGGCTGGAGGAAGAGCTCGGCGTTCGCCTGTTCATCCGCCAGAATCGCTCGCTGGCCCTGACGGCGGAAGCGCAGGACTACCTCCCAGGCATCCGCGCCGCCTTCAACGACCTGCGCCTCGCCACCGATCGCCTGCTGCGCAAGGATGACGACCATGTCTTGACGGTATCAACGATTGCCTCGCTGGCGGCCAAGTGGCTGTTGCCGCGGCTCACCTCGTTCCAGGAGGCCAATCCCGGCGTCGACGTGCGCATCACCACCTCGACCAGTCTCGTCGACTTCCAACGCGACAAGGTCGATGCCGCCATCCGCTACGGCCGCGGCCAGTGGGCGGGCGTCCGCGCCGACTGGATGATGGCGGACGAACTCTTCCCGGTGTGCAGCCCGGAACTCCTCAACGGCAACAAGCCGCTGAAGTGTCCCGAAGACCTCAAGGACCACGTGCTCCTTCACACCGGCAGCGGATACGACGATGACTGGCGGCTATGGCTGACGGCTTCGGGACTGCCGGCGAATTTCTCTATGCTGCCCGGCCTGAGCTTCGACCTGATCTTCATGACCGTGCAGGCCGCGATCGACGGGATGGGTGTCGCCATGGGCCGTACCGCCTATGTCGAACAGGACATCGCCAAGGGACGCCTGGTCGTTCCCTTCAAGATGACTTTCCCTGTCGATGCCGGTTTCTACCTTGTCTCGCCCGCGGGCCGGGCGGATTCGCCGAAGCTCGCAGCGTTCCGGAAATGGCTGCTCGCTTCCGTACAGAGTCATCCTGCAGCCCCCGGATATTCCGCAGCGTGACACGATGCGACATCGTCGCATGCAGACCAGCGAATGACGTATGCGGGAGTAGGAGTAGGAGAAGGCGTGACGCGGCCGCTGCATCAGGCTAGAAAATCGTGGAAGCGGATGGATTTGCCTGCCGAGCGCCGGTTTGATTTCCAGGCCAACAACGATAACAAGAGCGCATGGCCGACCTGACCAAGAAATTCGATGTGCTGGTGATCGGCGGCGGCAACGCCGCTTTGTGCGCCGCGATCAGCGCCCGGCGCGCGGGCGCTTCCGTGCTGGTGCTGGAAGGCGCGCCAAAATTCTATCGCGGCGGCAACACCCGCCACACCCGCAACATGCGTTGCGCCCACGATGCCGCGACCGAGATTCTCACCGGCCCCTACACCGAGGAAGAGTTTTGGGACGATCTGTGGCGCCTGACCGGCGGGCAGACCGACGAAGAACTGGCAAAATTCATGATCAGGGAATCCAAGGACATCCTGAACTGGATCGTCGAACAGGGCGTGCGCTGGCAGCCCTCGCTCGGCGGCACGCTGAGCCTTGGCCGCACCAATTCGTTCTTCCTCGGCGGCGGACGGGCGATGCTGAACGCGCTCTATCTCACCGCCGAAAAACTTGGCGTCGAGGTCGCCTACGACGCCGAGGTGACTGACCTCGAGATCGAGGACGGCATGTTTCTCTCCGCCAAGCTGAAGCTGCCAATCGATGGGGCAAGCGAAATCCGCGCCTCGACGCTGGTGGCGGCGGCCGGCGGATTTGAAGCCAACATCGAATGGCTGAAGGAATATTGGGGCGATGCGGCGGATAATTTCCTGATCCGCGGCACGCCGTATAACCGCGGATCGATTCTCAAGCTGTTGCTCGACAAGGGCGTGCAGGACATCGGCGATCCCACTCAATGCCACGCAGTCGCGATCGACGCCCGTGCGCCGAAATTCGACGGCGGCATCATCACCCGTCACGACTCGGTGGTGTTCGGCATCGTCGTCAACAAGCATGCCCAGCGTTTCTATGACGAGGGCGAGGACATCTGGCCGAAGCGCTACGCGATCTGGGGCCGGCTGGTGGCGGCGCAGCCGGACCAGATCGCCTACATCATCTTCGATTCGAGTGTCGTCACCAGCTTCATGCCGACGCTGTTCCCGCCGATCGGCGCGCCGACGATCGCGGAACTCGCGGTCAAGCTCGAACTCGACCCTGCCGCGCTGGAAAAGACCGTCACCGATTTCAACGCCGCGGTGCAGCCCGGCACCTTCGACCACACCATCCTGGATGATTGCCGCACCGAAGGCATCGCACCGGCCAAGACGCACTGGGCGCGGAAGATCGAGCATGCGCCCTATCTTGCGTATCCGGTTCGGCCCGGCATTACCTTCACTTATCTCGGCACCCGCGTGAACAGGCAGTCGCGCATGGTGATGAAAGGCGGCAAGCCGTCCGCCAACATGTTCGCGGCCGGCGAGATCATGGCCGGCAACGTGCTCGGCAAGGGCTATGCGGCCGGCATCGGCATGACCATCGGCAGCGTGTTCGGACGGGTGGCAGGACGGGAAGCGGCCAGAAATGCGAAGAACTAACGGCCGCAAGAATTCATGGGAGATTTTATGTCGCGATTTGCAATTGCTTCTGCTGCGGCCGTTCTGATGAACGCAACGCTGGCTGACGCTGCTGAGCCGATCGAGGTTCGCGACATGGGCTCGTTCCATGTCGACGAGGTCGCGATTGACGGCAATGCGGACAAGCAGAGGACTATCATTGGCTACCAGCGACTTCGGGTCGACCCCAACGGAAGCTACGAGGTCGAGCCAATCTATGCTCTGCCCCAAGCCGAACGCGGCGCTCGCAGCAACATCGTCGGAGTGACGGCCAGCGGCCGAGTAATATTCTGCTTTTGCGGCGAAGCATCCTTTTGAAAAGGCCCTGAGCAGTGCGTACGGAAGACAAATCCTCGAAGAGGCCAGCCGCCTGATAGCGGTCTGCGCAACGACCGGAAACAGAATGAAACAGAATGAGGGAGGAGCCATGTCACGCCTTGCTGCCGCTTCCATCGCGGCGACGCTGATGAGCGCCACGCTGGCCTACGCCGCCGAGCCGATCGCGCTGCGCGATATGGGCTCGTTTCATGTCGGCGGGCGGCTGGTCGAGATTTCCGGCAAGCCGGTCAAGGAAGTGACGTTCACGCCCGGCGGCGTACCCGCAAAGGTCGATCCGAACGGCACCTATCAGGTCGAGCAGATGTATGTGCAGTATTTTCTGCCCGCCAACGAGAAGGGCGCGTATCCGCTGCTGATGTGGCACGGCGGCGGGCTGACCGGCGTGACGTACGAGACGACGCCGGACGGACGCGAGGGCTGGCTGAACTATTTCCTGCGCAAGGGCTGGGCCGTCTATAATTCGGATGCGGTCGAGCGCGGCCGCGCCGGCTGGGCGCAATATCCCGATATCTTCAAGGGCGAGCCGGTGTTCCTCACCACCGCCAATCCGTTCGAACGGTTTCGCATTGGCGATGGCGCGGGCTCCTACGATCCCGATCCGGCCAAGCGGAAGCTGATGCCGGGCAGCCAGTTTCCGAACGAGGGATATGAGGACTTCGTCAAGCAGAACGTGCCGCGCTGGACCACCACCGATGACGCGATCATCGCCGCCTATATCGCCGAGATCGATCGCGTCGGCCCCTCCATCATCCTGTTCCACAGCCAGGCCGGCAGTTTTGGCTTCAAGGTGGCGCAGGCCCGGCCCGACAAGGTGAAGGCGCTGATCGCGATCGAGCCGGCCGGGCTCGGCGATCCCGCCAAGACGGATGCGCTGAAGAACATCCCGACGCTGATCGTCTACGGCGATTACATCGAGAAGGATTCGCGCTGGCCGAAAATCCGCGCCAACGGCATTGCCTTTGCGGACGCCATCAAGGCCGCCGGCGGCAGCGTCGACGTCGTCGACCTGCCGCAGGCCGGCATCAAGGGCAATTCGCACATGGTGATGATGGACAAGAACAATGCCGAGGTCGCCGCCCTGATCCAGAAATGGCTCGAGGGCAAGGGTCTGACGAAGTAAGCGGGTCCGCTCAAGGGCAGGAAGCAACGGATGCACGGAACGCAAATCCTGGAAGAGGCCGACCGGCTGATGACGGTCTGCAATTCCTGCCGCTATTGCGAGGGGCTGTGCGCGGTGTTTCCGGCGATGGAAATGCGCCGTGCGTTTTCCGACGGCGACCTCAACTATCTCGCCAATCTCTGCCACGCCTGCGGCGCCTGCTATACCGACTGCCAGTTCTCGCCGCCGCATGAATTCAACGTCAATGTGCCGCAGACGCTCGCGGTGGCGCGGGCCGAGTCCTACGCGGCCTATGTCTGGCCCCGCGCCTTCGCCGGCGCGTTCGCACGCAACGGGCTCGTCATCAGCCTCGTTGCTGCCCTCAGCGTTGCCGCATTCATCTTCGGCTTCGCGGCGCTGAATGACCGGCAGGTGCTGTTCGGCATCCACACCGGGCCCGGCGCGTTCTACAAATTGATGCCGCATAACGCGATGGCCGCGTTGTTCGGCGCGGCGTTTCTCTATGCGATCGTCGCCCTGATCATGGGCGTGCGCGCATTCTGGCGCGATATCGGCGAGCCGGTCGGCATGAAGATCGATGCAGGTGCCGTGTTTCAGGCGATCCGCGATGCCGGCAAACTGCGCTACCTCGACGGCGGCGGCGTCGGCTGCTTCAACGAGGACGACCGCCCGACCGACCGCCGCAAGCTCTATCACCATCTCACGTTCTACGGCTTTGCGCTGTGCTTCGCCTCGACCTGCGTGGCGACGCTGTATCACTATCTGCTGGCGCGCGAGGCGCCGTATGCGTGGTGGGATCTGCCCGTGGTGCTGGGCGCACTCGGCGGCATCGGGCTGCTGATCGGGCCGATCGGCTTGCTCACCGAGCGATGGAAGCGCGATCCGGTATTGGTCGACGAAGCCCGCTACGGCATGGATATCGCGTTCATCGTGATGCTGTTTCTCACCAGCCTGACCGGCATGGCGCTGTTGATCCTGCGCGAGACGGCGGCGATGGGCCCGCTGCTGGCGCTGCATCTCGGCGTGGTGTTCTCGCTGTTCGTCACCATGCCCTATGGCAAGTTCGTGCACGGCATCTACCGTTTCGTCGCGCTGGTTCGTTATGCGATGGAGCGGAAGGCGATGCATGGGGCGGCGGAATAAGGTGCGCGGTCTCTCCCCGGGCGAAGTCCCGTAGGGTGGGTAGAGCGCAGCGAAACCCATCTACACGGGAGCAGAAGGTGATGGGTTTCGCTGCGCTCTACCCATCCTGCGCTACGCCCCTGAATAGCGATGCCCGCCCCGCTGTCATCCCCGCGCAGGCGGGGATCCAGTACGCCGCGGCCCATTGGTTCAATCACTGCTGTCTCTGGAATGCTGAATCACCCGCCTTTGCTGGTGATCAGGAAAGATGCTTCCGCTCCGGCTTATGAAAAAAGGCCCCACCGGAATGGGGCCTTTCCGTTACCAACGATATCTGGGACTTAGTTGTAGTCCGAATATTTGAACTGCGGCAGCGCCTTGAGCTGGTCCTTGTTGCCGCTCATCACGGCATGATCGGGAGTCCAGTCATTCGCCGTGCTGGTGCGTGCCGTCGTGGTCGCGGTGGAGTTGGCCGGCGCCGTGGCGGTGCCGGTCGTGGTTTCGCGCGTCGTGGTCGTGGTGGAGCTGGTACGGACGGGCTCCTCGACGAATTTCAGCTTGTCCATGGTGACGGCGATGTCGTGCTCGCCCATCCCCAGGAAGCCGCCGACGCCGATAACCACGGCGCTTACCTTTCCGTCCTTGTCCAGGATCAGTTCATTGACGTCGCCGAGCTTTTCATTGGCCTCGTTGTAGACGTTGAGGCCCATGAGTTTGGACGCGCGCCATTTGCCCTTGAGCATCATCTTGTCGGAACTTGCAGCCGGGCTGGTGGTCGCGACTGGTGCCGCGCGATCGGCAGGCTGGGTAGTCTGCGCATAAGCCGCGCCGCTGACGATCGCGGTGCTGAGAAGGGCGACGGCAACGAAATTCTTCATGTTGATCCTCCAGAAAAAGTGAATGTGTTTTCGGAGAACGGGTCAGAATGGTGAATGTTCCACGAGATCGACGCTTTCGTCATTTCGCCCGTCCCGCTCCTGCGGAGCCAATACTTCAGCGGGAAAGCCAGGAAACAAACGCCTGCCCGCGCGTTGAAGCAACAGCTCACGCCGGGTGACAACCGGCCATAACGGAGAACGATGGACGCGGCAATTTTGCCGGCTTCTTGTTGCGACATCAACGCATCGGTACGCGCTGACATCTAACCCGTTCCCGGCGTGAGCGCCGCTCCGCCGAGCGATAATGGCTCCGCGGCATCCCGCGCCGTTCGGCTTTCGCTCGTCAGGCTCCCAGTTCCTTGCGAACGGCAGCGGCCGAGTTTCCGACCTTCTCTACAGCTCTCTGCAGTTGGTCCTTTGAAACGCCGAGTGCCTTCAGCCAATACTTGACCTCGAAATCCTCGCTCATGTTGATCTTGCTGCGATCGGGCTGATCTCGCTTCGTGAGGTTGTCCATCTTGCTGTCTCTCCCTGGCCGAGAGGGAAACGTGATCATGATCGCCCGGTTCCTACGAAGCGCCTGTTCTCACGGCATCAATGTCGGCGCAGAACCTCGGCGGGTCCGGAATGTCGTCCTTCACCATGGCGAGCGCCGGCATGGAAAAACTCGGGAAAAAATGGCATAGAGGGCGCCTTCATAGAGGGCGCCTTTAGGGAAAATGCGGTTTGCCATGAACGATGATTTTTACAAGCAGCGGGCCCGGGAAGTTCGGGATATCGCGGCCAAGGCCGACCCATTCATCAAGAAGCGGCTTCTGGACCTGGCCGACCGCTACGATGGCAAGCGCAAAACAAGTGTCACGCCCTTACACCGGCGCCAGCCACCAATCAGAACCCGCCCGGCGAACACGACAGCAATTCCAGCTAGGAGGCCGGCCCAATCGCTCGCCGCCATTTCGCGTCGCAGCAACGCGTTCGGCAACGGCCCGGTTTTCGCGGTTGCAACCGGAACAGACTGAAAATCAGCCGGTTAGCCCTGAGCGTCTCTGGTCTCAGAGGGCCAAACAGAAGTCCGTTAGCATTGAGGGCGGCCATGGCTAATGCAAAATACGAACGCGCCCTTGCGCGCGCGCGACTGGCGTTGATTGCGCCGGCGGTTGACGACGTCACCGCTGCCTATTTCGACCGGCATGTTGAAAAGGTTTTGCTGGAGGCCAAGCAGCAGGAGGAAAAGTCAGACCAGGAATTGATAGCGACGCTGTTTGATGCCGTCGCCAGAAAATACTTCTCGCTGAGCGTGCGTGACCGCGATCCCGAGCAAAGCCCGAATGACCGTCCGGCGGATCCCATCCCGACGAAGTCGTGAAGCTTGCAGCCTGGCCGACTTCAGTCAGGCTACATCTATTCTTCCGCCGTTGATTCGGGTCACCGGAACGTGACTGCTTCGCGCATCGCGCGGTGCAAATTGATGCAGGAATGCGCGCTATTTGATCTGGCATTGGCGCCCACCAATACCTATTTCACGATCAGGTAGGAAATTCGCCCCAAGGACAACTCCGAAAAGGAGCCATCTATGGCGAACGTACTAACCACTGGAGCCTTGCTTTCTGCTCCGACCAAAAAACCCTCATTCTTCGCACGATTATTGCGCGCATACGCTGAGTCCAATCAGCGGCGGGCGGACCGCGTTGCCGAGGAGTACATCAATACCCACGGACTGCAAAAGCTGTCTGATGATGCGGAGCGTCACATCAGTCACTTGCTGGTCAAGGCGGGGCGATAGCCATGGTCACACTCGTCATCATCCACATAGCAACCAAGCTCGCTCGTTTTGGCAATGAGGTTCGCGAGACGTGGCGCGAAACGCAGCGCCTTCGTCGAACCCTTACCGGCCCGATGGACGAGTAGCAAATGCAGGGTGGGCAAAGCTACTTGTCCGCCGTAGCTCAACGCGCGAAGGCGAAAGCGTGCCCACCATCCCGAGTGATGCGCAAAATGGTGGGCACGGCGCAGATGCGCCTTTGCCCACCCTGCGGCGATCCGTAACCGCTCGCGTTCGCTTCAGTATCGTTCCACGATTTGATCGAGCTTCCTGCTGAGCAGCCAGGACAGGCCGAGGAACGCGACCAGCATCACGATGCCCAGGCCCGAGGAGGCATTGTTGATGGACGTCTCCGAGAATTGACCGAAAGCATAGCCGGCCGAGACGATGGCGCCGGACCAAAGACCTGCCGCAACGAAGTTGAGCGCGAGGAACGTGGACCAGGGCAGCCGCGATATCCCGTAGGCAAATCCCGCGAGCCCGCGGACGCCGTGCGGGAAGCGATGAAGCAGAATCATCCAGACATAGTGGCGGTCCGTCAGGCGGACGACGGTCTGCACCGGGCGCTCGAACCGCGGGAAACGATCGAGCAGGCGGGCGCCATAGCTCCGCCCGATCCAGAAGCGAATGACGTCGCCTGTGAAACTGCCGAACCAGCAGACCACGATGAGCGTGCCAAGATTAAGCGCGCCCGAATGGCCGCGTAGCCCGCGAACAACGCCAGCAGCAGGCTATGCGAGGCCGCATAGGCAAACATGAAGCTGTAAGCCGCATCGCCGTGCTGGCGGATGAGGTCGAGGAACGAGGTCAGGTCCGTCGGAAACAGCAATGTCAGCCCACCCACTCATGGAATGTTCCCCCAGATGAGTGGGTTCGGCATCGACGCTAGCACTGCGCGGAATGCCACGGAAGCCAACACGCAGGCCCACGGCTGCCCGCTTCGCACGCGGAGCCTGTCTGCAGGTGAGGCGAGCCGTACAACGCGCAAGAACACCTACTCATTCATCGAGCTTGATCGGCGCGATTTGATCGATTGCCGCCATGTGCCGATAGCGAGCAGTGGGCCTGCCCTCTTAGGACCGAACCTGCGGTGAGCGCATAAGGGCATTGCACCTATCGTCGATCACATTTGGATCGCGCGAAATCGCGGGAAGTTCATTCCGGTCGCCCGCGTCGATTGGACGCAGGTCGTGTTAATGGGTGATCCGGCAATGACGCCGGATAGCAAAACAAAAAAGGGACGAACAATGCTCAGGAAGTTGCTAGGTGCAGCCGCGATGGCTGCAAGTGCGTTCGCGTTTATGCCCGCACATGCCGCTCACGTCCATCACGCCATGCGCGTCGGTGTCGGATGTAGCGGCGACAATTTCGCCAAAGCGGAAGGCGGGGTCGAGACCATGGCCGACGGCCCCGCCAAGTTCATGGCGGAACGGGAAATTGCTCAGGCGCAAGACGCGATGCTCAGTGGCAAGATGGGTGGATGCGCGATGCATCTAAGCCAGGCGTTGCGCGATGAAAGCATGACGCAAACCCCTTATCCGCAGATGGCCCCGGCGCCGTTTGCAAATACGGCCGAAACCACGCAGGGAGCGCCGCAGCAGCCGCAGTTTAACTGGACTCCCATGAAAGGCGCGTATTGAGTCTCGGCAGAAGCGGTTGAACCATCTTCCGGAGCGGCGCTTTTCGCTGCAAGCTAGCAAGCGTCGCGCGCCGCTCCTTCGCCAGATCGTAACATCGTAGGGTCGGCAAAGCGAAGCGTGCCCACCATTGAGATGGGTGCTCGGTGATGGATGGTGGGCACGTCGCTAGCGCTCCTTTGCCCACCCTACAAATCTACGAATTTCGCCCGACTACAAATCCACCACTACGTAGTCGCTTTCGACCGACACGGCGAGCGTCTCGGCAACGTACGGCCCCTTCACCACGGCCGATCCAGGCTCGACATTGACCGGATAGGCACGGGCGCGAAAGCGCTTGGGGTCGCAATAGGACTGGCCGGTGCGGATGTCGAATTCCCAGCCGTGCCAGGGGCAGCGGATGATCTCGCCGAGTCTTGTATATTCGATCTCGCCGGGATCGGAGGATTGCGCGAGCCCGATCAGGGGGCCCTCGCACAACGCCGCCCCCTGATGCGGGCAGCGGTTCAACAGGCCGAAGAACTCGCCCTTGATGTTGAAGATCGCGATCGGCCGCTCATCGATGGTGAGGAATTTTCGCGTGCCCGGCGGAAGTTCTTCCACCGGGGCAATGACGTGCCGAGTCATATTAAGTCCGCATGATCTTTTTCTAAAAACCGGTTCCCACCCATCGGGTCGTGGCCCGAGGGCATGCTTTTTCGGATCATGCTAAGCAATCCTGTACAGCTTCTTCGCGTTGCCGAGATAGAATGCCTCGCGGTTGGCGTCGCTGACGCCGGCGGGCAGCACGCGCGACGGTTCGTCGAAATCCCAATGCGGGTAGTCGGTTGCGAACAGCAGCTTGTCCCACCCGATCCACTCGATCACCTGGAACAGATGATCGCGGCGCTCCGGATCTTCCATCGGCTGGGTGGTCCACCAGATGTGGTCGCGGATATATTCCGACGGCTTGCGCTTGAGATACGGCACCTCGCTGTGCAGCCGATCGAAATTCTTGTCGAGCCGCCAGCCGAGCGACGGCGCCCAGCCGAAACCGGCCTCGATCATGACCATCTTCAGTTTCGGATAGCGCTCGAACACGCCTTCGAGCACCAGGCTCGCCAGCACGGTCTGCTGGCACTGTGCGTGCCCGACCATCTCCTCGATGTAGAAGCTCGGCCACCCCGACGGGGTGAGCGGATTGCCACCGAAGCCGAAGGCGTGGATGCCGATCGGCAGGCCGATCTCCTGCGCCGCCTCATAGACCGGCCAGTAGCGGCGCTGGCCGAGCGGCTCGACGGTACGGCTGAGCAACAGCACCTGAACGAAGTTCGGATCGCCGGCGCGCTTGCGGATTTCGGCGGCGGCCGAAGGGCCGTCTTCATTGGCGACGACGATCGAGCCCTTCAGGCGGGAATCCTTAGCTGTCCATTTCTCGATCTGCCAGGCGTTGATCGCCGAACAGATCGCGCCGGCCAGATCCTGGTTGCGCAGCCCCTGTCCGCTGTTGAGCGGATTGAGCACGCCGAGCGCCACGTTGTAGGGATCGAGCAGTTGCTTCTGCATGAAGGACAGCGAGGACCCCTGCGGGCCGCCTTCCGGCGGCCAGGCGTCGCGACGCGAGGCGTTCGGCTGCGCCTTCGGATAGGGCGGGCCCTCCATCATGCCGTGATAGGCCTGCTTGCCATAGACCTCGAGGTGCTCATGCCAGCGCTTGGCCATAAATGGAAAAAGTTCGGCGTTGGTGGCGCGCGCCGGATGGATGTCGCAATCGGCGATCGCGGTCTTGACGCTGACGGACGCTGACGGCTCGGGACGGAACTGCACATTCATGGCGTCGTCTCCTTTATTTCTTTCCGGATCATGCCCCGGTTAGTACCGCTTCCTTGATTCGGCCGTAGGTCGCGAGCGGATTTTCGATCATAATCTTGCGCACCAATTCGGGCGACAGCCCCGGCGGCAGCACGTCGTCGCCGTCGAATTGCCAATGCGGATAGTCGGTGGAGAATAGAAGCAATTCGTCCGACTGCATATGGTCAAACAAGCGGTTCAGGGTTGCCGGATCGGGCGGCGCATCGACAGGTTGCAGCGAGAAACGGATGTTGCTGCGCACAATCTCGAGCGGCGCGCGATCGACCCACGGGGTTTCCATCCGTATGCCGCGCCAGAATTTGTGCAGCCGCCACAGATAGGCCGGCAGCCAGGTGAAGCCAGATTCCAGCATCACCATCTTGAGATTCGGGTGGCGGGCGAACACGCCCTCCACGATCAGGCTGGTCAACTGGGTCTGGAACGCGGTGGCCTGCGCCACATAGTCCTCGATGTGGTAGGAGCCCCAGCCGACCGCGGTCGGCGGGTTGTGATAGGCGCTGCCGGCGTGGACGCCGATGGCGAGGCCCAGCCGTTCGGCCGTCGCATAGATCGGCCAGTAGGCGCGTTTGCCGAGCGGCATGTCGCCCATGACAAGCATCAGCACCTGGACGAAACGCTTGTCGGCGGCGCAGCGCTCGATCTCGGCGACGGATTTTTCGACGCTTTGGATGGGGATCACGATCGAGCCGCGCAGCCGCGCATCCTTGTCGAGCCATTCTTTGGCCAGCCAATCGTTCAGCGCGCGGCAGAACGCGTCCTGCATGTCCTCGGAGAACACCATCTGCACGCCGTACAGGGGATTGCAGATGCCGTAGGCCGTGCCGAAGCGGTCGAGCGCCTGCTTCTGCATGTCGGCGAGGTCCGAGCCCGGCTTGCCTTGCCCCGGCCGCCAATCGGGGCGCGAGGAGATCGGCGAATTGGTCGGATAGGATTGCGAGACCAGATCGGTCATGCCGCGCGTCGTCACCTGGTCACGCCAGTAGTCGTTCATGTAGGGCAGCAGGCTGGTCAGATGAGGAACGGCGGGATGCAGATCGCAATCCACGCCGCCGGGAAGCGGCGACGTCATGATGTTTCCTTGCTCGCGAGCGCGGCCTCACGGCATCTTGTAGGCTGCGCCGCTTGGCTCTTCAGACGCATTCAAGCAGGCTGCTCTGCAGCCCGCAACTCGGCAAACGCTGGTCCCCTGTGCTAGGAAAACATGGGTAGGGGCTTTGGGGAGATTTTCGATGAATAGGACTGGACGTACGGCGGTTGTCTTAACTTTGTTGCTGGCCGGCAGCGCTTTCGCGCAGCAACAGCCCCCTGCCCCTGCAGCAGCACCCCCGCCGGTCGATTTCTCCAAGGTCGAGATCAAGACCACCGACCTCGGCGACAACGTCTACATGCTCGAGGGCCAGGGCGGGAACATCACCGTGGCGGTGGGGAAGGCCGGCATTATCATGGTCGACGGCCAGTTCGCGCCGCTGCACGACAAGATCAAGGCCGCGATCTCGACCATCTCCAACCTGCCGATCAAATATCTGATCAACACGCATTATCACGGCGACCACACCGGCGGAAATGAAGGCTTTGCCAAGGACGGCGCCGTCGTCGTTTCCGATATCAACGTCAAGAATCGCCTGGCAGAGGGCACCACCAACGGCCTGACCGGCGTCAAGACGCCACCGGCCGCGGCAGGCGCGCTGCCGACCAAAACCTATGCCGGCAAGATGCTCAAGGTCAGGATTCCCGGCCGCGTCGCCGATCTCCACCACATCGCCAACGCCCATACCGACGGCGACACTTATGTCTGGTTCAAGACCGCCAATGTGCTGGCGACCGGTGACACCTTCACCAACGGCCGCTATCCCAACATCGATTTTGCCAATGGCGGCAACATCAAGGGCATGATCGCGGCGACCGACGCCTATCTCAAGCTGACCAACGCGAAGAGCCGCATCGTGCCGGGCCACGGCCCGATCGCCGACAAGGCGGCGCTGACCGAATATCGCACCATGCTCGTTACCGCGCGCGACCGCATGGCGGCGCTGGTCAAGCAAGGCAAGAGCGAGGACGATGTGGTGGCGGCCAAGCCGTTCGCCGATCTCGACAAGAAATGGGCGCCGACGGAGTTGGCTTCCACGAATTTCATTCGCGTCGTCTATCATTCGCTCGCGGACAAAACCGACAAGCGGACGGTGCTGAAACGAATGTTGCGACGGGGTTGAGAGAACATGGACGAGCTCGTGACGATCGCCGAAAAGATTGCCGCGCAACTGATCGCCCGGAAACAGACGATTGCGGTTGCGGAATCCTCAACCGGCGGCCTGATCTCGGCCGCGCTGCTGTCGGTGCCGGGCGCATCCGCCTATTTCCTCGGCGGCGCCGTGGTTTATACCCGCGACGCGCGGCGGCTATTGATGGATATTCCTGACGAGGCGATGAAGGGCATCCGCTCGGCGTCCGAGCCTTATGCGAAATTACTGGCAGGCCAGGTCCGCCAGCGCTTTGCGACCGATTGGGGACTTTCGGAAACCGGCGCGACGGGCCCGACCGGCAACCGCTATGGCGACGCCGCCGGGCATAGCTGCATGGCGGTGGCGGGGCCGGCGCTATCGGTGTTCACGCTGGAAACTGGAAGCAATGATCGGCCAGCCAATATGCAGGCGTTTGCGAAGACGGCGCTGAACCTGCTGCTGGAGAATTTGTCGAAGTAAAACGACCGTGGAACTGTAGGGTGGGCAAAGCGAAGCGTGCCCACCATCTTGATCCGCCGAATGAATGGTGGGCACGCTACGCTTTGCCCACCCTACGAATGTCGAGGAATCGTCATGCAACAATTCGACCGCGCCGCAGAGGATCTCGGCAACTCGATCCATTTCGAGCATGTCAACGTCACCATCCCAGACCAGCGGCTGGCGACGCTGTTCTACGTCGCCGGCCTCGGGCTGACCCGCGATCCCTATCTGATGGTGTCGGACACCAACATGTGGGTCAATGTCGGCCGGAGCCAGTTTCATCTGCCTGATGGCAGCGCGCAGGTGCTGCGCGGCCATACCGGCCTCGTCATCTCAGGCCGCGAGGCGCTGCTGGGGCGGCTGGCGTCGGTGGCGAAAAAGCTGGAAGGAACGGCCTTCGCGTTCACCGAGCATAACGACCATGTCGAGGCGATCTGCCCCTGGGGCAACCGGATACGCTGCTACGAGCCGGACGCCGCGCGCTTCGGACGCATCACGCTCGGCATTCCCTATGTCGAGTTCGACGTGCCGGTCGGCACCGCGAAAGCGATCTGCGCGTTCTACCCTCAGATCATGGGGATGCAGGCCGAGTTCCTGAACGGCGATGCCGCCGTGGCGCGGGTCAAGGTCGGCAAGGATCAAGTTTTGCAGTTCCGCGAGACCGACCGCGCGCAGCCGGAATTCGACGGGCATCACGTGCAGATCTACATCACGGATTTTTCAGGTCCCTACCATCGCCTGAAAGAGCGCGGCCTGATCTCGCAGGAAGACAACCAGTATCAATACCGCTTTCGCGACATCATCGACCTCGACGGCGGCAGGCATCTGTTCACCGTCGAGCATGAGGTCCGCAGCGCCACGCACCCGATGTTCATGCGGCCGCTGGTCAACCGCAACCCCGCCGAGACCAACCGCACTTACGCGCCGGGCCATGAGCAGTGGGCTTACGCGATGGGGCCGGATGAGTATGACAGGAGGTAGTGGGCAGTTTAGTCCCACACAACGGCCGTCATACCCCGCGAAAGCGGGGTATCCAGTACGCCGCGGCCTTTCGATTCTATAGCCGCCGTCTCTGGAATACTGGATCACCCGCCTTCGCGGGTGATGACAGCGGAGAGTGCTTTCGCAGGGACGACAGTAACTCACCGCTCCCGGAATGAGCGCATCAGCTGGTCGCTGAACGGCTTCATCAGATAAGAGAACATGGTGCGGTCGCCGGTTTGCACGAAAGCTTCCACCGGCATGCCCGGGATGATCTTGACGTTGTCGCCGAGGCGGGCGACTTCGGCAGGCGGCAGCGAGACGCGGATGGTGTAGTAGCTCTGACCGGTGCGCTGGTCGGTGTTGACGTCGGCGGAGACGCGGGTAACGACGCCGTTCAATTCCGGCGTGGTGCGCTGGTTGAAGGCGGATAGCCGCAACAGCGTCTTCTGGCCGATCTGCAGCTTGTCGATGTCCTGCGGATTGACCTTGGCCTCGACCGAGAGATCGTCGGCCCGCGGCACCACCATCATGATGGCGTCGCCGGCGGTGATGACGCCGCCCACGGTGTGCACCGTCGACTGCAGCACGACGCCGTCCTGCGGCGCGCGAATGTCGATGCGGCGCAATTGATCTTCCGCGGTGACCTTGCGCTCGACGAACTCGCCGATCTTGTCGTTGGTCTCGCGCAGGTCCTTGGAGACCTCGCTGACGACGTCCTTGTCGACCTGGATGATCTGCAGTTCGGTTTCGGTGATCTTGCCCTTGGCCTGGGCGCGCGAGGCGATGTACTGCGCGCGCTCGCCCGACAGCCGGGCGAGGTCGCGCTCCAGCACCGTCAGGCGCGAGATCTGGACCAGGCGCTGCTCGTAGAGCTGGCGCACGCCGATCAGTTCCTTCTCGACCAGCGCGACTTCCTTTTCCTTGGCCTGTTCCTGCGCCGTCAGGCCCGCGATTTCCTCGTTGAGCTGCAACACCCGCTCGCGCAATTGCGACTTCTGCCCGGCGCGTCCGAATACGCGAACCTCGAACAGCTTGGTCTCGCTCGCCAGGATATCCCGCACATCGGGATCATCGGCGCGATCGGTCAGCATCGGCGGAAACTTGATCTGGTCGAGGCCGCGCTGCTCGGCCTCCAGCCGCGCCGCGCGCGCCCACAAGCCGTTCAGCGTCTTGACGACGATGGCGAGACTCGCCTTGACCACGGTCTCGTCGAGCCGCACCACGATATCGCCGGCCTTGACGATGTCGCCATCGCGCACCCTGACCTCGCCGACCACGCCGCCGGTCGGATGCTGCACCTTCTTGACGTTGGAATCGACCACCACCGAACCCGGCGCGATCAGCGCGCCGGAGATCTGCGCCGTCGAGGCCCAGCCGCCGAATCCGACGGCCAGCACCAGAATCAGCGTGAGGCCGAAGATCAGATGCCCGCGTATCGAGCGGTGCGCGCCTTTCAGCTCGGCGGTCATGATTTTTTCCCAGCTCCCGCTTCGGATACGATCTTGATCGGCGTCGGCGACGCGACGCGCTGCAGCACCTGGCCGAGCACGGTTTCCTTCGGGCCGAACGCCTGCATGCGGCCGTCCTTCAACACCAGCAACTGGTCGACCGCCTCGATGCCGATCGGCCGGTGCGCCACCACCACCACGATGGCGCCACGCTCTCGCGCGCTGCGCACCGCGCGCGTCAGCGCCTCGTCGCCCTCGCTGTCGAGATTGGAGTTCGGTTCGTCGAGCACGATCAGGAACGGATCGCCGTAGAGCGCGCGGGCCAGTGCCACGCGCTGGGCCTGGCCGGCCGAGAGCGCCGTGCCCTGCTCGCCGATCTGGGTGTCGTAGCCCTCGCGCATCTTGATGATCATCTCATGCACACCGGCTTCCTTGGCGGCGGCGATGATCGCCTCCGACTTCGCTTCGGAATCGAAGCGGCAGATGTTCTGCGCCACGGAGCCGGCGAACAGTTCGACATCCTGCGGCAGATAGCCGATGTGGCGGCCGAGCACGTCCGACGACCATTGGTCGAGCGCCGCGCCGTCGAGCCGCACCTTGCCGCGGGCCGGCATCCAGACGCCGACCAGCGCACGGACCAGCGACGACTTGCCCGAACCGCTCGGGCCGATGACGCCGATGCCGGTACCGGCCTCGGCCGCGAAGTTGACGTCCTGCACGATGACGCGCTGGTCGCCCGGCGGCACGATGCTGACGGCCTCGACCGACAACCGTTTCGACGGCGCCTGCAACAGCGTCTGTTCATTCGCCGCCGGAATTTGCTGCAGCAGCTTGGCCAGGCGATGCCAGCTCTGGCGCGCGGCGACAAAACCCTTCCAGTGGGCGATGGCAAGATCGACCGGCGCCAGCGCGCGGGCGCTCAGGATCGATCCCGCGATGATGATGCCGGCGGTGGCTTCCTGGTGAATCACGAGGTAGGCGCCGACCGCAAGCACCGCCGATTGCAGCATCATGCGCAAGACTTTTGCGACGGCACCGAGACCGCCGGCAATGTCGCTGGCGCGCTGATTGCCCGCCAGATAGATCTCGTTGGCCTCGCCCCAGCGCCTGGTCAGCCGCCCGGACATGCCCATCGCGACCAGCACTTCGGCGTTGCGCCGGCTGGTGGCGGCGAGATCGTTGCGCCGCGCAGCCAGCGTCATCGCCTCCTTTGCCGGCGTGCGCGACAGGAACTCGGTGATCAGCGTCAGCGTCACCAGAATGACGGCGCCGACCAGAGCGGTGACGCCGAGCAGCCAGTGAAACGCAAAGCAGATCGCGAGATAGAACGGCAGCCACGGCAGATCGAAGAACGCGCCCGGCCCCATGCTGCCGAGAAACGACCTGACATTGTCGAGGTCGCGCAGCGGCTGCAGGCCCTCGTTGCGTGCGCCCACCAATAGCGGCAACCGCACCACGGTCTCGAACACGCGCGTGTTGAGGGCTTCGTCGAGCGCGGTTCCAATGCGGCCGAGAATGCGTCCCCGAATCAGATCGAGGCCGCCCTGGGCGGCGTACAGGCCCGCTGCGAGAATCACCAGGCCGACCAGGGTCGGCACGCTGCGACTCGGAAGCACGCGATCGTAGACCTCCAGCATGAAAATCGAGCCGGTCAGGTACAAAAGATTGATCATGCAACTCATGACGCCGACACCAATGAAGGCGTTGCGACAGGCGCGCAGCGCTTCACCGAGCTCGGAACGCCGGACGGGAGCAGCTGCCATTAATGCGTATCTCTTCAAACGGATAAGGTACGTGGCGGTTTTACCGATGTTTTCGGACACCGTCTATTTTAAGTCACGTTAACCTTCATCCAGTTCACCGCCATAAAGCGGTGGAGACCGAAGTCGCGCCTTTGGGCAGTTAATTTGACGCCGACGCCAGCCCAGCGGCGGGTTGGGGCTTCGTTTGGCGCGGGAACGGCACCAGAATCACCGACATCGAGACCCGGCCGATCTCGCCGTGGGTATCGCAGACGATGCCGCTTCCGACGCCCAACCCGCCCGCCGGCCGCCATCTGGCCTCCGCGCGAATGCCGACCCATCGGCCTTCCGGCTGGCGGAACAGCTGAACCGTCAGATTGGGGTTCGGATCCGCCACCACATCCTGCAGCGGCCGGGCGATGCCATGGGTCCAGTCCGCCGATCCCAGCAGCGAGGATAACGGGAGCTTCGACAGGGATCCTTCGCCGTCGATGATCGCATGGTTCATACGAAACCAGGCGACGCCGTCACCCTCGCGGGCTTCCATGGCATCCATGAACCACGGCCGGCCGTGCGCCGCCCGCCTCGTGCGCACCGGAAACCGGGTGGGATCGGCGGCCTCGCCTGCGGGCTCGGTAAAGCCTGATATCTCCACCGCACGCTCGCGCGACAATGTCACCCGCACTGTGGCGCAGGGCTGGTCCTCATTGGCCGGCCACAATGTGTTGTCGATCACACTGACGCGGCCGCCTTCGGTGAGGACGGAAAGTTTTGTCCGCAATTCCGTCATCGGGGTCGGCCGCAGGAACCAGGCCGACGACGCGATCGCCGTGCCCCATTTACGCTTCTCCGCCAGCGCCTCGACTTCGGCGGTCAACAGGCTTGCGACCGCGCCGCCCTGCAGGCCGGCAAAGGGGCCGGCGGCAAGCGGCGTGGGTTGCCAGCGATTGGGTTTGAGGGGCTCGAAGACAGCCAAGGTTGCGATATCCCAAGATGAGAAATGTTGAACGCCGGGCCAATCTGGCGGAAGCTGGTGCATTCAGCAAAAGGGATTTCCTCACCTCAGATGAATATTACTCACCCTTCGGAAGCACCGCCCTCGCCGTTGCGCGCGATCCCGCCCTTGACCGCCTTGCTGGCGTTCGAGCGCGCCGCGTCACAACTGAGCTTTCGCCGCGCGGCGCGTGATCTTTCGCTCAGCCCGTCGGCGATCAGTCATCAGATTCGCGGGCTGGAAGAGCAGTTCGGCACAAAGCTGTTCGTGCGCGGTGCGCGTTCGGTGCGGCTGACGGCCGATGGCGAGCGCTATTTCGCAAAAGTCTCGGCGGCACTGGCGGCGTTGCAGGACGCCAGCCGTGACATGCTGCGGCATCGCCGCGATGCGCACGCCGAACTCTGGATCAGTTCGCTGCCGTTCTTCACCTCAGCCGTGCTGATCCCCGCGCTGCCGGAATTCAAGCGGCGCAATCCCGCGCTTATTCTGCGCATCGAGGCGACGCACCAGTATGCCGACTTCAATGCCTCCCGCGTCGACGTCGCGATCCGCTATGGCCGCGAGCACTCCACGGGACTGAAATTCGAACCGCTGGTCGCGGTGAAGGGTTTGCCGGTCTGCGCGCCCGCGCTGGTTAAGGACGGATTGCGGAAGCCGGAAGATTTGGCGGGCGAGGTGCTGATTCATCTCACGACGCAGCCGCGCGCCTGGCCGGCGTGGCTCCGGGAAGCCGGCCTTTCCCAGCTCACCCCGCGCGGGCACCTGTGGCTCGACAGCGTGCCGGCGATGCTGGAGGCGGCCGAGCAGGGGCTTGGCGTCACGCTCGGCATGTCGCCGCTTATCAGGGCGCGGCCGGGCTTCGGCAAAAAGCTCATCGCGCCCTTTGCGTTCGAGGCCACGCAGAGCGAGACGATCTTCCTCGTCTCGCGCACCGAACAGGCGCGCGACCGCCGGATCGCCGCGGTCCGGCGCTGGATCGTGGAGGCGGTAGCGCGCGCCAAATAGCGCGCTACAACCGCCCGCCGGTCCGCACCAGCCGCACGATCAGCAGCAGAACGACGGCGCCGATGGTGGAATAGACGATCTCGGAGATCAGCCCGGTACCGATACGAATGCCGAGCTTGGGAAACAGCAGGCTTGCAAGCAATGCGCCAGCGATGCCGACGAGGATATCGCCGATGATGCCAAAGCCGGTGCCGCGCACGATCTTGCCGGCGAGCCAACCGGCCACCAGGCCGACGAAGAGAATGACGAGAATGCCTTCGTTGGAAATCTGCATTGGAAGTCCCCCCGGGGTTCGCGGCGCTGGCCGGATCACAGCCTATCCATCCTTGTCCGACGTGACGAGCCGCAATCTGCGCACCGTCCAACGACGCCCGCGAAGTGAAACCTTTTTACGTCACATGCGTTATGTCGGCATGAAACACGGCGATATTTGGTATGTGACTTTTGGTCCGGACAAGACGGACAAGACGGCGGAGAGCATGACCCGCTCGACTCGCACCTTTAAATCGGAAATCGACGCCAAGCTATTTGCGATGCAGATCCTGTCCAAGGGCTGGTCCGCCAGCGCAGGCACACTCAATCCCCATCAGCCCAAGCAGGTCGTGGGACCGGCGCAGATCGAACGCTGGGCCGATCCGGGGCTGGGTGGGTGAAATTCGTCATGGCCGGGCTTGTCCCGGGCGCATCGGAATCTCTCAAGTCGACTCAACGGCCCTAGCCGGCTCCGCCAGCACGCAGCGCGCGGTGCGATCCTCCGACACCTGCACATTGGGCGGCAAGCGTTCGCTGCAGCGCGGTTGCGCGTAACCGCAGCGCGGCGCGAACGAACAACTCGCGGGCGCCTTGTCCAGCGAAGGCGGCGTGCCCGGGATGGTCTCCAGCCGCTGGCCGCGTTTGGCGCCGTGGACGGTTGAGGCCAAAAGCCCCTTGGCATAGGGATGGACCGGCGAGCGTACGATATCGCGCAACCGGCCCTGCTCCACGATCTGGCCGGCATACATGACGGCGACACGGTCGCAGATTTCGATGGCGACGCCGATATCGTGGGTCACGAAAATCACCGACATGCCGAACTCGCGCTGCAATTCGCGCAACAGCAGCAGGATCTGGATCTGCACGGTGGCGTCCAGCGCCGTGGTCGGCTCGTCGGCCAGCAGGATTTTTGGCTTGCAGGCCAGCGCCAGCGCGATCATCGCGCGCTGCCGCATGCCGCCGCTCATTTCGTGCGGATAGGCCTCGAGCCGGCGCTTGGCCGAGGGAATCCGCACCACCTCCAGCATTTCCAGCGCGCGGGCCGTCGCCTCCTTCTGGCTCTTGCCTTCATGGCGCATCACGCTTTCCGCGATCTGGTGGCCGATCGTGTAGACGGGATCAAGCGCCAGCGCGGGCTCCTGGAAGATCATGGAGACGGTCTGGCCGCGAAACGCTGAAAGCTCCTCCTCGTTCATCGCCAGCACGTCGCGGCCCAGAACCTTCACGGTCCCTGAAATCTGCGTCCGCTTCCGCGGCAACAGCCGCATCAGCGCGCGCAGGGTCACGCTCTTGCCGGAGCCGGATTCGCCCAGCAAACCGAGCACCTCGCCCTCGCCCAGCGAGAGCGAGATATCGTTGACGGCATGAACCGTGCGCTCGCCTGTAAAGCGGATGCTAAGGTCGCGGATTTCGACGAGGTTGCTCATACAGCCTTCGGTACCCTTTGGTGATAATCGGTGGCGCGCTGGAACGCCGCGCCGATCCGCACCAGCCCCGCCTCATCGAAGGCGCGGCCGATCAGTTGCATGCCGACGGGCAAGCCATTTTTGGTGAAGCCCGTCGGAATCGAAAGTGACGGCAGGCCGAGATAATTGATCGGGCGGGTGAATTTTGTGATGCGCTGGATCACGGCTTCCGCATCGAGGCTGTTGCCAACATCGCTTTCGGCGATGGTCACGGCGGGCATCGGCGCCACCGGCGCGATCACGGCATCGGTGCCGGTGACCGCCGCGAGATAGGCGGCGAGCGCCGGACCGCGCCAGCGCATCGCCTCGAGATAGGTCACGCCGGGAATGGCGAGCCCGTTCTGCAGTCGCATCAACACCTGCGCGCCGTAATCCTGGGGACGCTCGATCAGCCAGCGCTTGTGGATGGCGGCGGCCTCGGTGGCGAGCACGATCTGGCACGCAGCGGTGAGCTGGCGCTGGTCCGGCAGCTCGACCTTGACGATCTCCGCACCTTCACGTCTCAGCGTTGCGATGGTCTCGTCGAGCACGCGCGCCACTTCGACATCGAGATCGTCGACATAGAAAGCGCTCGGCACACCAATCTTGAGGCCTTTGAGCGAGCCTGTGGTCGCGGCCATGTAGTTCGGCACCGGCAGTGACGAGGTGGTGGGATCTTCGGGATCGGCGCCCGCCATCAGCCCGACCAGCAGGGCGCAGTCTTCGACCGATTGCGCGAGCGGGCCGACCGTATCGAGCGACTGCGACAAGGGCATTGCGCCCGCGCGGCTGATCAGGCCGACGGTGGTCTTGAAGCCGGTGACGCCGCAGAAATGCGCGGGCATCCGGATCGAGCCGCCGGTATCGGAGCCCAGCGCCGCAAAGGTCAGCCGGGCCGCCACGGCCGAGCCGGAGCCGGACGACGATCCGCCGGTGATGTGGTCGACGTTCCAGGGATTGCGCACCGCACCGTAATGCACATTATGGCCGGTCGGGCCGTAGGCGAACTCCACCATCTGCAGCGAGCCAAGCCTGACCGTGCCGGCGTCCTTCAGCCGCTGCAACGCGGTCGAGGTCGTCGTCGCCACGAAATCGCGGCGTATTTTCGAGCCACAGGTCACCACCTTGCCGGCGTCGTAATACATGTCCTTGTGCGCCAGCGGCACGCCATGCAGCGGACCGGAAATCTTGCCCTTGGCGAGCGCAGCGTCGGCGGCGTCAGCCGCGGCGAGCGCTTCCTCCGCCTCGATCGCCATGAAGGCATTGACGCGCGGCTGCCATTGCGCGATCCGGTCGAGACAGGATTGCGTGACCTCGCGTGAGGAAAATTTCTTGTCGGCGATCGCTTTCGCGACCGCGACCAGCGACATTAAAGCCGGTTCGCCGCTCATTTCGACACCTTGGCGCGTTGCACCACGAGAAAGCTCGCCGGTTCGAGATCCATCGGCAGCGTGCCGCTAACGGGCGCAAAACCATCAAAGGCCGGGCCGATTGAATTGGCGATCCGCGCGGAGACTTCCGTATCCTGCGGCACGCCGGCGATTTCGGTCATTGCCCTGACCTGTTTTGGATCGGGTCTTGTCATGCGGCGGTTGTTCCCTTGTCGTGTTGTTTGGCCGGCGCGCGGCTGTGCCCGGAGCCGGCAATGGCCATGTAGCACGCCGCCTGATGACCCATTGTATCGACATCGCTGAGTTTTGGCGTCGCATTTGCGCAGAGCGGCTCCGCAAAACGGCAGCGGGTGTGAAACCGGCAGCCGGGCGGCGGATCGATCGGGTTGGGCGGATCGCCCGAGATCGGCGGCGTCTCGGTGCGGTTATCGGGGTCGGACGACGGCATCGCAGCCAAGAGCGCGCGCGTATAGGGGTGCGCCGGCGCATCCCAGACTTTGTCGACGGGCCCGAGTTCGACCACCTCGCCGAGATACATCACCAGCACGCGGTCGCTGATGTAGCGCACGACGTTGAGGTCGTGGCTGATGAACAGGTAGGTGAGGCCGAATTCGCGCTTGAGATCAGCGAGCAAATTGAGCACCTGCGCTTCGACAGATTTGTCGAGCGCCGAGACGGCCTCGTCGAGGATCACGAGCCGCGGCGACAGCGCAAGCGCACGCGCGATGTTGACGCGCTGGCGCTGGCCACCGGAAATCTCGTGCGGGTAGCGGTTGGCAAAAGTTTCGGGCCGCAATCCCACCTTGCCTAGCAGCTCACGCGCCAGCGCGCGTGCGGCGCCATCCGCCATGCCATGGACCTTGGGTCCAAACGCGATCGATTCCTCGATCGTCAAACGCGGGTTGAGCGAGGCGTAGCTGTCCTGAAACACCATCTGCATGCCGCGGCGCAGTTCGCGCAGCGACAGCGCGCGGCCGACCTGCATACCGTCATAGATGATGTCGCCGGCATCGCGCTTCATCAGGTGCATCAATAGCCGCGCGGTGGTCGACTTGCCGCAGCCGGATTCGCCGACGATTCCAACGGTTTCCCCCTTGGCGATGGAGAAGGAAACATCATCGACCGCGCGCACGGTTTTGCGGGGGCTGAACAGATCGCCGCGCACCGGGAAATGCTTTGTCAGGCCGGCGACCTGCAGCAGCGGCTGCGCCACGCCGCCGACGTCTTCGATCGGTTGCAGCAGTTCGACTGACGGACTTGTCTCACTCATCGCGTCAGTTCCTGATGTCCATGGCGCTGCGCATGCCGTCGCTGAGCAGATTGAAGCAGATCGAGACCGCAAAGATCATCACGCCCGGCAGCGCCGCCACCCACGGATTGACATAGATCGCGGTGCGCAGCGTGTTCAGCATCAAGCCCCATTCCGGCTCCGGCGGTTTTGTGCCGAGGCCGAGAAAGGACAAGCCCGCCGCGAGAATCATCGACACCGAGATCAGCCCCGTCGCGTAGACGAAGATCGGGCCGAGCACATTGCCCAGCATGTGGACGCGCATGATGGTGAAGGGTCCGGCGCCGGAGGCGCGCGCGGCCTCGACGAAATCCATGTTGCGCACACCCGTGGTGACGCTTTCCGCCACGCGGGTGATCTGCGGCACGAACACGATGGTCAGCGAGACGATGGAGTTGACGATGCCCGCCCCCAGCGCGCCGGAGATCGCAATCGCCAGCAGCACCGACGGGAAGGCGTAGAACACGTCGATAGTGCGCATGATCGCGGTGTTGAGCTTGCCGCCGACATAACCGGCGACGAGCCCGAGCGAGGTGCCGATCATGAAGGCTAGGATCACAGGCAAAATGCCGATGATCAGCGACAGCCGGCCGCCATAGATCAGCCGCGCCAGCATGTCGCGACCGAGTTCGTCGGTGCCAAGCGGATAATTTGGCGTACCGATGTGGCGGAGCCTGCGGATCATCGAGCCCTGATAGGGATCGGCGAGGCCGAGCCACGGCGCGAATAACGCCGAGGCGAAGATCAGAAGCAAGACGAAAGCACAGAACATGCTGACCTTGTCGCGCGAGATGCGGCGGCCGACGGTGGCCCAATAGCCACGGGCCTTGGTCGCTGGCGCCGCCTGTAGCGCGGTATCCGACATTACGGTCATGTTCAGCCCCGCTTGATGCGTGGATCGATCGAAGCTTGCGCGATATCGACCAACAAGTTGAGGCCCACGAAGAACAGCGCCAGCACCAAAATCGTGCCCTGCAGCAGCGGCAGGTCGCGCTGGAAGATCGCCGAATTGAGCAGCAGGCCCGAGCCGGGCCAGGAGAACACGGTCTCGATCAGGATCGAGCCGCCGAGCATGTAGCCGAGTTGGAGGCCCATCACGGCGAGCGCCGTCGGCGCGGCGTTCTTGATGACGTGCTTGAACACGTCGAGTTCGCGCAGGCCTTTTGCGCGCAACGCTTCAACAAAATCCTGGCTGAGAATGTCGCCGGTCAGCGCCCGCACCGTGCGGGTGACGATGCCCATCGGAATCACCGAGGTCGTGATCGCCGGCAGGATCAAGTACTTCATGTGCTCCCAATCCCAGCCCCAAGAACCAGAGCCGCCGGGACCGGCGCCGACCGCCGGCAGCCAGTTGAGCTGAACCGAGAAGATGATGACCATCACCATGCCGAGCCAGTAATGCGGCACCGAGACGCCGGCGATCGCGATCGACGTAGCGACCTTGTCGATCCAGGTGTCGCGAAAGTAGCCGGCGATCAGGCCGAACAGCAGCCCAAGCGTGAAGCCGATCAGCGCGGCGGCAATCGCAAGCGTCACGGTATTGCTGACCGCGCGCAGCACTTCCGACAGCACCGGGCGGCCGGTGGCGATGGAATTGCCGAGATCGCCATGCAGCGCCCGCCACATCCAGAGGCCGAACTGGACCGGCAGCGGACGATCAAAACCGTAGGCCGTGCGCAGTTGCGCCGCGAGCTCCTGCGACGCATCCGCCGGCAGCACGGCGACCAGCGGATCGCCGGGCGTGATGTGCACCAGCAGGAAGCACACCAGCGCCACGCTGATCACGATCGGGATGACATAGACGATGCGTCGGGCGATGTAAGCAAACACGAGTCACTTTTTCTTCTTCCCTTCTCCCCTTGTGGAAGAAGGTGGCGCGCATTCATGCGCGCCGGATGAGGAGTTCTATCCGCGGATTCAGACAGTTTCGATGAGAGATGCTCGTCCGCGGAGAGAGCCCCTCACCCGTCTCGAATGAGCTTCGCTCATTCGATCCACCCTCTCCCACAAGGGGAGAGGGGAAGCGAGCGAGCAGAAGCGTCTTTCTTACGGCGCCAGCGACACCGGCGAGAAGTCGACGAACCAGCTCTTCGGCTGCACAAAGCCCTTGACCTTCGAGCTCATCGCGCGCGGCGCGACGTCGTGAGCAACGTAGAGGAATGCCGCGTCGTCCACCGAGGCCGCGTGCAGTTCGGCGAGCGCCGCGTCACGGGCTGCGGGGTCGAAGGTCTGGCGCGCCTTGGTCACCAGTTCGTCGAACTTGGGATTGTTGATGTAACCCCAATTGTTCGACGTCGGCGGCGCCATCGACGACTGCAGGAAGCGCACCAGTGCGAAGAACGGATCCATCGCCGCATAGGTGACATTGGTGGCGTTGGCGCCGTTGGCTGTCGGATCCTTGGCGCCGCGGCGCCAGTTGGTGAACAGCGTATTCCACTCGATGACGTCGAGCTGAACGTCGAAGTAGCATTCGGCCAACGCCTGCTGCAGATATTCGTTCATCGGCAGCGGCAGCATCTGGCCCGATCCGGACGCCGAGGTCTGGGTCTTCACCGTCAGCTTTTTGCTGGGGCCGTAACCGGCTTCCTGCATCAGCTTCTGCGCGCCCTTCAGGTCATACTTGATCTCAAACGTCGGCTTGCCGCGCCAGGGATGGCCGGGCTCGAAGGTGCCGGTCGCCGGCACCATCAGGCCGGCGAGCAGGCCGTCGCGCAGGCCCTCGCGGTCGATGCAGAGATTGGCGGCCTTGCGGACACGAATGTCGTTCCACGGCGAGCCTTCGATCCGCGAAAACTGCCACGGCCAGACATGCGGTTCTTCATTGGAAGTGATCGTGAAGCCGCGCTGCTTGATCTCCTTGACCGCGTCAGGCGCCGGCGCCTCGACCCAGTCGACCTGACCGGAGAGCAAAGCTGCGGTGCGGGCGTTGGCCTCCGGCATCGGCAGCAGCACCATCTTGTCGACCTTGGGGACGCGCGCCTTGTCCCAATAGCTGTCGTTCTTGACCAGTTCGAGCCGCTCGCGCGGCGTGAACTGCGACATCTTCCAGGGGCCAGTGCCCGAAGCGTCCTTGGCGAACGCCGCCCAGGCGGCCTGCGATTTCGCCTTGGCGTCGGCGCCTTCAGCCTTTTCGTAAAACGCCTGCCACTTCGACGGGCTGGCCATGAACAAATTGGTCAGGTTGATCGGCAGAAAACTGTCCGGCTCCTTGGTGGTCAACTCCACCGTCATGTCGTCGATCTTGCTGGCGGAAGCCAATGTCGGCATGCGTGAGGCGGTGACGCCGACCTGGCTGGCGTCGAACTGCGGCGCGTCCTGCTTCAGCACTTTTTCGACGTTCCAGACCACGGCGTCGGCATTGAACGGCGAGCCGTCATGAAATTTGACGCCGGGACGCAGCTTGAAGGTCCATTTCTTCTTGTCGGCGTCATCCACCTTCCATTCGGTCGAAAGCCCGGGGATCATCACGCTCGCCTTGTCGGCCGACGACAGGTCCCACATCGTCAGCGCGTCGTACATCGTCAGCCCGGTGAAGCGGTTGCCCTCAAAGCCCTGATCGGGCTGGCCGAGCGTGCGCGGAATATCGGCGGCGGTCATGCCGATCCGCAGCACCGCTTCGGCGCTGGCGAGCTGCGGCAGTCCGACCACCAGCGCGGTCGCCAGCAGCCACCCGGCGGCCGCCTTGTTCGATTTGTCATTACGCATATGCAGCAATCCCTTCCCGACTTGGATGACTAATTCTTATGCAATGGTATGCAACGCCTGTGCCAAGGAAGGCACCTCGCCAGGGGCCAATAGCCGCACAACTCCCGGTGATTGCGCATGCAACCGCGCCTTTCGTGCTCCATCTGGCATCAAGCTTGCATTTTTTCAGCTCTAAACCCCGCCCGAAGGAGCTTAATTCATGCGCACCCGATATTCGATGCTTCTTGCTGCCGCGGCAATCGCCCTCGGATTGTCTCCTGGCTTGCCCATGATTTCAGCGCAGGCCGAGACCGTTGTGCGCTACGGCATTTCGATGGCGGACATACCGCTGACCACCGGCCAGCCCGACCGCGGTGCCGGTGCCTACCAGTTCTCGGCCTATACGATCTACGATCCCCTCGTCGCCTGGGAGATGGACGTGTCCGACCGGCCGGGCAAGCTGGTGCCAGGCCTGGCCACGGAATGGAAGGTGGACGAGGGCGACAAGAAGAAATGGCGCTTTACCCTGCGCAAGGGCGTCAAGTTTCATGACGGCAGCGACTTCAACGCCGATGCGGTGATCTGGAATCTGGACAAGGTGCTCAACGATAAGGCACCGCAGTTCGACAAGCGGCAGAGCGCGCAGGTGAAAACCCGCCTGCCCTCGGTCGCGAGCTACGCCAAGATCGACGACGGAACGGTCGAGATCACCACCAAAACGGTCGATTCCTTCTTTCCCTACCAGATGCTCTGGTTCCTGGTTTCCAGCCCCGCGCAATATGAAAAGCTCGGCAAGGACTGGGACAAGTTCGCCAGCCAGCCCTCCGGCACCGGGCCGTTCAAACTGACCAAGCTCGTGCCGCGCGAACTCGCCGAGTTGACGAAGAACGCTGATTACTGGGACAAGAAGCGGATTCCGAAGGCCGACAAGATCGTGCTGATCCCGATGCCGGAAGCGCTGACCCGCACCAATGCGCTGCTGGCGGGGCAGGTTGACCTGATCGAGACGCCGGCGCCGGATGCGGTGCCGCAGCTCAAATCCGCCGGCATGAAGATTGTCGACAACGTCACGCCGCATGTCTGGAATTATCATCTGAGCGTGCTGCCGGGTTCGCCCTGGACCGATATCCGGCTGCGCAAGGCACTCAACCTCGCGATCGACCGCGAGGCCGTCGTCGGGCTGATGAACGGTCTGGCAAAACCCGCCAAGGGCCAGGTCGACCCGTCGAGCCCGTGGTTCGGCAAGCCGGACTTCGAACTCAAATATGATGTCGCCGCGGCGAAGAAGCTGGTGCAGGAGGCGGGTTATTCCACGGAGAAGCCGCTGAAGACCACCTTCGTCATCGCGCAAGGCGGCACCGGGCAGATGTTGTCGCTGCCGATGAACGAATTCCTGCAGCAGAGTTTTAAGGAAATCGGCATCGAGATCGACTTCAAGGTGGTCGAACTGGAAACGCTCTATACCGCGTGGCGCAAGGGCGCGGCCGACGAGATGAACGCCGGCATCACTTCCAACAACATCGCCTACGTCACGTCAGATCCGCTGTACGCCATCGTGCGCTTCTTCCACTCCGGCCAGATCGCACCCGTCGGCGTCAACTGGGGCGGCTACAAGAACCCGAAGGTCGACGCGCTGATCGACGAGGCCAAGCAGACGTTTGATGTCGCCAAGCAGGACGAACTGCTGGCGCAGGCGCATGCGCTGATCGTCGACGACGCCACGCTGGTGTGGGTGGTGCACGACACCAACCCGCACGCACTGTCGCCGAAGGTGAAGAAATTCGTGCAGGCGCAGCACTGGTTTCAGGATTTAACGCAGATCGGGCTGGAGTAGCGGGAATATCCCGCTGTCGTCCTGGCGAACGCCGGGACCCATACGCCGCGGCAGTAGTTGTTGCAAAAGGTCTCTGCTGCCGTGACCGAACGATAGGCCGCGGCGTATGGGTCCCCGCGTTCGCGGGGACGACGGGAAACTACTACTTCCTTCGCCTGGTCGGGACGACGATAGATCGCTTCACGGAATCGGATAACCCTTCCACAACCACTCCAGCGCTGATGGCAGGGTTTGCGCGACGGTCGGTCGGTCGACATGCTTGGCGTTGCGCACGAACAAATACTGGTAATGATAGCCCTTCTCGGCGAGCACCTTGGCCATTAGCGCCGCCGACAGCGTCCAGTCGTGCATGCCGTCGGGGATCGTCGGGTTGGGATAGAACAGGTCCTGATCGCCCATCTCGAACCAGTAACGGATCGGCTTGATCGGCGCACTGGGTATTAGCGGCACACCGGGCGGCTCCGACGGCGTGAGCACGCCGGCCTTCACGGTGAGGTTGGGACCGGCCGGGCCCGTCCACGGGCTGTGATATTCCCAGGCGCCACCGCGCAGCGCCGGATTCCACGGCCATTGCTGATTGACCATGGTTGGCGAATAGGCCAGCACCCGATGATAGAGTTCGGGATGGAACCACGCCATGGTGAAGGCCGCCGTACCGCTCGAGCTCAGCCCCATGGTCGCGCGGCCTTCGGGGTCCTTTGTCAGCTTCACGCCGGCATGCTGCTCGACGAGCGGCAATACCTCGCGCTCGACGAACTGCGCATAGGCCCCCGACACCGTGTCGTATTCGCGCCCGCGCTGGGCGCCCTGTGCATCCTGCCCGCCATTGCCGATCTGGATGGAGACCATCGGCGGCACGCGGTGCTGCTGAATCAGGTTGTCGAGCGTGGTGTTCATATCCTTCCACGCCGTCGAGCCGCCGTCACCCAGCACGATGAACGGCATCTCCGTGCCGCGCACATAGTTCGGCGGGACGTAGACCTCGATCGTGCGCGTCCAGGTGCCGGGGTGGCTGGTGGTGACGATCATGTTCGATTTGTCGCCCGGCGCCGTCGTCGTCACCATGATCGAGCTGTTGTTGCAACCCGGCGTGTCGTCGCGGATCAGGCCGGGGTTGTAGATCACGCTGTCCTTTGAGGACA
Source organism: Bradyrhizobium sp. McL0615 (assembly GCF_049993905.1). Taxonomy (NCBI): domain Bacteria; kingdom Pseudomonadati; phylum Pseudomonadota; class Alphaproteobacteria; order Hyphomicrobiales; family Nitrobacteraceae; genus Bradyrhizobium; species Bradyrhizobium sp. McL0615. The sequence continues at coordinate 8,346,817 of NZ_CP188254.1, forward strand.
AAGTGAAGGACGTGATCGTGCCGCGCGGCACGCCGTCCTTGGCGACGGTCTCCGGGGCCGGCGCGTGGGTCGGACCGATGATGAAATTCCCCTCGGCGCCGGACGGCGGCAGCGTGCCGTCGGGAAGCTCCGTCGCGCGCGGATAATTCGGGTTCGATGGGTCGCGCGTGGGCGGCGTTGTCTTGAAATCAAGGCCCGTCGTATCGATGAAGAAGGGCGCGGCCTTGTCGCTCGTGTTAGCGCCGGGAGGAACGACCATGTTTTGGGTAACGCAGGCCGGCTGAGCCAGGGCGGCGGGCATGAGCGACACAATAGAGATCAACGCGCCCGCGAGGACGGCCAGCATGTTGCTCATTTTCGTCTCCCTGAACCGGCGAGTCTTGCTGGCTCGCCTTCACGGAAACTATGACGAGCGGCCGGTGAGCGGTCAAGTTGCCACCGCGCATGCCGTCTCCATCGAGAGGTGTTACTTCGTCAGCAGCGCGAAGGCGCCGTTCCAGTCTTGCGGCGGCGGATTTTCAAGATAGCCGCGGATGCGGGCTTCGTAGAGATTGTAGAGCAGCTCCAGCGAGTTTGCCTCATCGGTCTTGCGGCCACGCGCAATGGCCGCCAGTGCGCCGTCCCAGTCGCGGTTGCGATAACAGGACAGCATCTCGATGGTCAGGTTGCGCAGGCGCTGGAAGCGGCCGGACTGCGCTGTTTCCTCGCGACCGGCGATGGCGTAGATCACCTCCGGCTCCTTCTTGCCCTTCACCATGATGAAGTCGAGTTCGAGGATCGCGAAGCTGTCCTTGACCGCCAGCGCGGTCCTGGAGCCGACGATGATGGGAAATCCGTATTCCTTGGATTGGCCTTCGAGGCGCGAGGCCAGGTTGACGCTGTCGCCGAACACCGAATAGTCGAAGCGCTGGTCGGAGCCCATGTTGCCGACCACGCAGATGCCGGTATTGAGGCCGACGCCGATATTGAGCGGAATGAACGGACGGCCCTCCTCCTTTGCCTCCTGCTCGCGCGCCTGGTTGAGCGCGTCGACGCGCTCCAGCATGTCGAGCGCCGCCTCGCAGGCGTTGAGCTCATGATCCTTGTCGTCGAGCGGCGCGTTCCAGAACGCCATGATGGCGTCGCCCATGTATTTGTCGATGGTGCCCTTGCGGTTGAGGATGGCGTTGGTGAGCGGCGTGAGGAAACGGTTCATCAGCGCGGTAAGGCCTTGCGGATCGTTCTTGTAAGTTTCCGAGATCGAGGTGAAGCCGCGCATGTCGGAGAACATGATGGTCATCTCGCGCTCCTCGCCGCCGAGCACCAGCTTCTCGGGCGACTGCGCGAGCTGCTCGACCAGCGCCGGCGACAGATACTGACCAAAGGCGGAACGGATCTGCCGGCGCTGCGCCTGCTCGCGAACGAAACTGGAAAAGATCAGCGTAAGATAGATCGCCGTGGTCGACATCAGGGGATAGGTGAAATCGATCAGCAAACGGTTCTGCGTATAGAAATACACCGACATGCCGACCAGCATGCTTGCGAACGCCGCGCCAAGAGCGACGAGCGTGACCGGCCCGAACAGCGGCGCGAATGCGATCACCAGCAGCCCGAACAGCAGCGCCGTCACGAATTCGACAGCGACGCCGAAGATCGGCTGCGAGATCACGTCGCCGGTCAATGCACTCTCCAGAATCTGGGCGTGGATTTCCACGCCCGGCATGTTTTGCGAAACCGGTGTGGTCTTGATGTCGTTGAGACCGACGGCCGAGGTGCCGATCAGGACCAGCTTGCCCACGATCATTTCGGGCGCAACGGTCTTTTCCAGCACGTTGATGACCGGAACGTAGAGAGAAGGATCCTGGCGGGCGTAGCGAACCCAAAGCTGACCATTGCGGTCGGTCGGAAGCTCAAAGCCCTTGATGCGAAGACTCTTGATGCCGGTCTTTTCGGATTTGATCAGGATCGTGCCCGAGCCGGTGGCGACCCGGAGTATCTCGAAACTCAACGAGGGCATGGTCTGGCCCTGCGCCAGCATGATCATCGGCACGCGCCGCACGATGCCGTCACGCTCGGGCTTAATCGTGAACAGGCCGCGCCCGGCGGCAGCGTGTTCCAGCACCTTGGTGTTGCGCAGCAGGCCCGGGAATTCGAACATGAAGCGTTGCGGCTCCTCGCCCAGCATCGCCAGTCCCGTCACCGGTAGCGTCTTGTCGAGCGCGACGAGCTCTTCCGCGGCCCCCGATTCACCAAGCACCACGCGCGACTTCCGGATCGCTTCGGCGAAGACTTCGTCGTTACTCGGCAGCGCGCGCAATTTGGCGCGGGTGTCCTCATCGAGGTTGCGGAACGTATCGGCCGCGTCGGCGGGATTGAGCCGGTCCGGTTCCGAAAACACCGCGTCGAACGCGATCACGACGGCGCCCAGCCTGGTAAGCTCGGTAATGAGATCGGCGATCCGCGTCCGCGGCCACGGCCACTGGCCGAATTTTTCCAGGCTCTTGTCGTCGATATCGACGATCGTCACTGGCCTTGCGGTCTTCTGGCGGGGATCGATGCGCTGGAAGAAATCGAAGGTCCTGACCCGAATTTCCTCGACGGGAGCCGGGTCGGCGGCGCGTAGCGCGGCGAACCCGACCAGCAGCGCAAGGCACAGCAGCCGGGCATAGCCAATGCGCCGCGCGAACCACCTCCGCAATACCCGCAATCGTTTCATGGCTTCCGAATGTTGACCCGGCCAACGGCGCCGGACAAGTCAGAAGATAGCATCGATATCGCGGAGCTAGTGTGAATTCGCAAGCCGCAACACTAGGTAACGTGATGTGGCGACACGATGAAGTCGCTGACATGCAGGCTGGTGACCGTGACGTTCTTCAGCGTGAGAGCTTCGTTGCCGAGCGTGATCAGGACATCCGCCGGGTTTGTCGAACTCTGCACTGCATGGGTGGCCAGCCAGCCATTGATATTGTCGGAGCCGACTTCGGAAAACAGCCGCAGATCGATGCGGTCCTGGCCTGGCGCGAAATCCGTAATCGTGTCGGCGCTCGGGGTCAGTCCCGGCGCGAAAACGAACTGATCGGCGCTTCCGCCGCCCGTTAGCGTGTCGTTGGAGTCAGTCGCGAAAATAACGTCCTTGCCGGATGTGCCGACCAACGTCACGGGACCCTGTCCGGCCTCGTTGAACACGAAATGGACGGTGTCGGAATGGCCGAGGCCATCTGACACCTTCAGCGTCACCATGTCGGTTTGCGGTGGATTGTTGCCGGGATCGTAATGAATGCCGCTGCTCAGCGTGGCGTTGACGGCCGCGAGCGAGCCGTTAGCGGCCGGCGGAATCACACTGCCGCCAGCACCGTTGACGGTCGCGCCGACCGTGAACGTGTCGTTCGGCGCGGTGGCACCGCCGTCGGAGACATGCAAGCCCGACACCGTGGTCGTCCCGTCGCCATTCTCGGTGAGGCTGACCGCATCGGTGTCTATGACCGGTCCGGTAGCGACGTTGAGCGATGCGTTTGCCGTATTTCCCGCGCCAACGAGGGTAATCGTCAGCGGCTGACTGCCGGCATGGCCATGACCGTCGCTCACCTCTGCGAGGAATTTGATCTTCAGTATGTCGCCCGCATGGAGGAAATCGAGATCGGCGTTGATCGGGTGATAGGTCCAGTTCAGGGCAACTGTTCCGCCGTTGCTCGACGCGGTGTCGAACGTCACGTCCGCGGCGTTCACCAACGCCGATATGTCGATGTTACCTGGCACTGACGACGAGCCGTTGTACTCGATCGTGGCGTTGCCGGTCACGAACGCCGTCAAGGCGTCGCCGATGTCGGCATCGTGGACGCTGAGCGTACCCTTGATCGGCTCTGAAAGTCCGGGCGGAGGAATGTTTCCGGCCGAAATGTTGTCGATCTCGAATGCGTTCCCACTGCTGCCGAGCTCGACCTTGGTGAAGGGGTGCAGTCCGGTGAATTCCACATATCCGTTCGAGGCGAACGAACCCTGGTTACCCGTCGGGAACAGTGGCAAAATATCATTGCCGGTGTAGGAAGCGACAAGCGTCGTTCCATCATAAAACTTGATGGTGTTGTAGGAATCGAGCGACCCCCAGTAAAGGCCGAAGCTATTTTTCTCCGAAGCAAAGGTGATGGTCTCGTGACTATTGCCGCCGATGCTCAAATAGTTGGTCGTGTCCCGCGCTCCAGGTAACGGCCCGACGAACGGCGCCGCCGTCACCGAGGACGAGCCAACCACGATCCCGCTATTGCCGAATGCCGAGAAATGGGCTCCGAGTGCAGCGCTTTCGAAATTGCCCGAACCGGCGCCATTGTCCGAGACCGAGCCCGCCGCTACGCCGTCAAACGTCTCCGTGTTCAAGCCAAGCGAATTTACATTCACGCCCGGCGCAAGGACGATCGGCGCAGACGCGGGCACCACGACTACGGTCTGCACGGGGGGATCTATCTCACCTACGATCGAAGGTGCATCGTTGGTACCGGTGACCGTGACGACAATGTCCTTCGAGGTGACGCCGCCATGGTGGTCGTCGACCTGTACCGTGTAGGTCAGCGTCAGGACTTCGCCCTGCGCCAGATAATCAAAAGCGGACGAGGCCGCCGAGAACGACAGGTCGACCGTCCCCGCGGTGGAGCCGGCGGCTTTGGTCACCAGGCCGGGCGTCACCAGCGCGATCAGCGCGGCCTCGTCGAGCGCAAGGCCCGTGGTGGCGCCGGTCGCGGCCGCGTGGGTAATCGCTGCGCTGTGGCCGACATCGGACAAATCGCGATCGGTGAAAGTGACGGGGATCGTCGTCGTCAGCGGCGCGGTATCGGTCTGCTCGGTGAGGCCCTGCTGCGCGATATTGGCAATCTCGGGCGCGTCGTTGCTGCCATTGACGGTGACGACAATGTCCTGCGAGGTGACGCCGCCGTGGTGGTCGTCGACCTCTACCGTGTAGGTCAGCGTGACCGACTGGCCATCGGCGAGGTAGTCGAAATAACTATCCGGCGCCGAGAACGACCAGTTCTGCGAGCCTTGCGCACCATTGGTGGAATCATGCAACGGCCCCAGCGACAGCCAGCTGAGCTGCACCGTGCCATTGGCGAGGCCCGTCATCTCGCCGGAGGCGTGGACGCCGGTGATATTGACCTCATGCGTATCGGTCAGATCGACATCGCTGAACGCGATCGCACCGCCGGCGGTATCCGGCGTCGCCGAATGATGCGTATCGGCGCGTTCCGCGATGGTCGCGGACTGCGCTCCGCTGGCGATGTCGGGCGTGTCGTTGGTGCCGGTCACGGTGATTGTGATCGGCTTGGTCACCACGCCGCCATGTCCGTCATCGACGGTCGCCGTGTAGGTCAGCGTCAGGGTCTCGCCGTCGGCCAGAAAATCGAACGCGTTGTCGGGGACGCTGTAACTCCAGCTCGCCGAACCGTCATTGGTATTGCCGGGGGCCTGCGCCACCGTCAGGGGTGCTTCCACCGCCGCGATCGCCGCGAGTTGCTTGCCCGTGAGCTGCGAGGTGACGTCGACGCTATAGGCGTTCAGGTAGCTGAACGAGGCGAAAGCTGCGCTCGCCACCGGCCGGTCGGTCAGGTCAGCGTCGGTGAAGCTGATCGTGCCGGATGCGGCATGGAGCGCCTCGGAGCCCGTCGGATTCGGTTGGCCGTCGTTTGAAAACTCGGCAAAGCCGTCGCTCGTCGTGGCGATGGTCGGCACGTCATTGGTGCCGGTGACGACGACATCGGCGCCGTGGATCGAGACCGTGATCGGCGTGGAGACGACGCCGCCATGGCCGTCATCGACCTGGGCGACGTAGTTGAGCGTCAGCGTCTCGCCCTTGGCGATGAAGTCGAACTTGCTGTCTTCAATACTGTAAGTCCAGCTCGCCGAGCCGTTGTGGGTGTTGCCGGCCGCCTGCACCACGGAGAGCGGCACTTCGACGGCCTTGATCGCGGCCAGTTGCGCCGGCGTCAGCGTGGCTGTGACGTCGTTGCCCTCCGCATCGTAATAGCGGAACGGATCGGTCGCCGAGATCGCGGCGCTGACAACGGGACGGTCGGTCAGGTCGACATCGGCGAAAGTGATGGAGCCGGTCACGGTATCGACCGCCGTATTGCCGGTGCCGATCCGCTCCGTGACCGCGCCGCCGGTCGCCGACAGCGTCGGCTTGTCGTTGGTGCCAGTGATGACGATCGTAACTGGCACGAACGTCGTCTCGTTGTGCGGCGCGTAGTTGTTGTCGACCCGCGCCATGTAGGTCAGCGTCAACCTCTCGCCGTCGGCGAGGAAGTCGAACGCGCCATCGGCAGCGTTGTAGGTCCACGTCGCCTGGCCGGTGTTCTGGCCGTTGGGATCCTGCACGACGGAAAGCGGCACTTCGACCGCCTTGATCGCAGCCAGTTGCTCCGCTGTCAGAGTGGACGTGACGTTGGCGCCCTGCGCGTTTTGATAAGCGAAGGAGGAAAACTGCGCACTGACGCTCGGCGTGTCGCCGGCGTTGATGTCGACATAGTTGACCGTGCCGGACGTGCTGTTGACGGCGGCATTGCCGGTGATACCGGCCCGTTCGGTCAACGCGCCGCCAGATGCGGCCGCCTCCGGCGGGCCGGGAATGTGCACGAGCTTGGGTTCGGGGCCCGACGCAGGGGCGACCGTCAGCTTGTCCGGGATTATGAGGAACTGAAGCGTGATCGGGCCGCCATCGTTGCTCGCCAGCTTGAGGAACGACGTTTCCGGAACGATCGAGTCGGTGAAGTTGGACGTGAGCTTGGTGTTCGGGTTGTTCTGGCTGAACTTCAGCGAAAACACCTGGGTGATGATCTGCTGCGCGTCAGGCGACAGTTGCGCGGACGACTGGAAGCTGACCGCGCCCTGACCATTGATGATCGTCTGCGTTCCGGCCTGACTGACGGTCGCGATCGGCGTCAGCGTCGTCTTGTCGAACAGAATGTAGGAGCCGGTGGTGCCGTCGGGCTCGACCAGCACCTGGAATTTCGCCGGCGGCGCACCGCCCTGCACCGGCACATCGAAATCGATCTCGACCAGCACCGCGGTACCGCGGATGCCCATGGTCGCGACCGGGGTGTCGACCTTCATGTCGCCTTTCTTGGCAGTAGCGCCGGCGACGAACGAGATCGTGCCAGCCACCAGGCTGAGCAGCGATTTGTTGTCCGACCCGTTGGGGTCGTAGATCATTTCATTCAGCACCATCTTGGCGTTCGACGCGAGGCCGAACACGGTGCCGTCGATGAAGGTGATGCCGAGCGTCGAATCGGAGCCGGACTGAACGACGTCGCCTTTGTTGACGTTGTCACCCTGGTTCAGGATGATCGAGACACCGTTGCGGATCGCAGTCGCATTGCCCGCCAGCTTGGTGACATGGCCGATCACCGCGGGTGCAACGCTGGCGCTGCCGTCGGCCTGCGCGAACTGGGTGTGCCCGGCCAGCGCGTTGACGATGTCGCCGGTGAGGTGGGCGCCGTCGGGCGAGGCCAGCGCCGCGCGCTTCTCGCCCTTGAAGTACTCGCGCAGCACGAGCTCCTGGTCGGCACTGGAGAGGATCAGGTCGACGCCCGACCGCTTGAAATCCCCGTGGAACAGCAGATGAGCATCAGAAATAATTATGGCGTCGGACGGCGCATGTGTCGAAACCTTGTCGACATGGAACTGGCCGGGAGACGAAAGATGGCCGTGCGGTGACAGCAAAGGCCCGTGGCCAATGTCCCCACCGGAAAAAGGGTCGAGTTCACCCGTTTGGAATTTGCCGGCGTAGTTCAATGGTCACCAACTTAAATGGTTAAGAAGTATAAAATTTCCCTGCGGGGTTTTCATACCACGCAGGTAAGGAACACAACAGTACGCGGCCGTGGAACACCCTCAATATGGGTAAGTCTGCAACAGGACCGAAAAGGTCCGGAAAAACTGTTGGGCGAAAGTGTGGCAACGGAAAGGCCGGGTTTCGCTAGCACTGATTGAGAAATGGGCACCGGCCCGCCAAGGCATAAAGATAAGCAGATACAATACTTTACCCTTTGCTGTAGCGCAGCGGGCAGCTTCCTTGGGGGAGCGGCAGCCGCCTGGAGGCTGAGCACTTCCCCCGGTCTTATTGAACGCGCCATCCCTTCGAGGCATCGGGACAGGCTGCAATTGCCTGCCGACCGATTCTGCGGACAGGGTTAATTCGGCGACGCTGTGACCCTTTCGCAACCATAAAATTCGCGCCGCATCCCGCCGCCCTTGCCGGGTTAACCGAGCGAGCTTCGACGAGCGCCATCTGAATGGATCGATAAAATTAGCTGTAACCGGCAAGGCCACGTTCAGGCTGTTTCGCAAACTCCCGGCTCACCCCCTATCGTTTTAGACGGATCAAAAGATCCCTTGCCCATCCTGCCCATTCCGAAATGATCCGGACACGCGCAGGCAGAGCAAGCCAGCCGATGCCCGGACAAGGGGCGTCAGATGGGGTTATCAGTTTATGCGCGCGCATGGCGTGCGGGCATCATCGCGTGCGGCCTGGCCTGGTTCGGGCCGGTTGACCTGCGGGCTGAGACGGCTGAGCCGTCTGCCCCGGCGGAATTGATCCAGCAATCGGCCGAGCCGTTCGGGCTTGCGGCATCTCCCCTTCAAAGCGGCGGACTGCGCGACAAATGGCTTGGCGTGCAACGCCAGCTCGACGATGAAATGGTGCAGCTTGCACTCTGCGAAGGCGACCGTGACGGCTGCGTGTCTCCGGCCGCGCTGAAATTTCTCGACATCGTCGATGCCGCCCGGTCGCGCGAAGGCCGCGCCCGGCTCGGCGAAATCAACCGCGCCATCAATCTCGCCATCCGGCCGATCAGCGACCTCGCCCAGCACGGCCAGGTCGACGTCTGGACGTCGCCGCTCGCAACGCTCGCGCTTGGCGGTGGCGACTGCGAGGATTATGCGATTGCGAAATTCATAGCCTTGCGCCGCGCTGGCCTCACGCCCGACGATGTCAGGATCGTGGTCCTGCGCGATACCATCCATGGAGGGGACCATGCGGTGGCTGCCGCGCGGCTCGACGGACACTGGCTGACGCTCGACAACCGCCGCATGGCGATGGTCGAGGATGCCGACGTCAGAAATTTCCGGCCGACATTCGTGATCGGTGAACACGGCGTAATGCGATACGCCGACGGCCCCCTGCTCGCCGACATCTCAGGCAGCACCCCTGTTGCGCCGCTCGTCGTAAGTTCTCTGGCCGCCTCCGCGGACCGGTCATCCGAACGCGCCGACTGACGAACGACGCGGTGCAAATATTGCGCAGCGGCGGCCGACAACAATCTGCTTTCCTTGCCTGATCTTCCCTCGCCTCACGGCCATGGTGCGCTGCAGCCGTAATGCTGATCGCATTCCGAAAAAATCACGAGACAGGTTTCTCGTTTTCTCTTCGCAGCGAGCTCGCGCATCATCTTCGACTTTCGTATTGACGCTTTCCCGTTTCAGGAAGATGTTGGTCCACAGTGCCAGAAAATAGGCACGCAGGGAGTTCAACGGGAGGGACCGCATGAAGTGCATTGCGTTTGCCGCAAGCCTAATCATTCTTGCGCCGTTCGGTGCAAGCGCTCAAACCACCGACCAATTGGTCAAGGGAGCGACCGACACAGCGAACGTTCTCAACTACGGTATGGGCTACAATCTGCAGCGGTTCAGTCCGCTTACGCAAATCACCAAGGACAACGTCAAGAATCTTGTTCCGGTGTGGAACTACAGCTTCGCAGATGACCGAAGCGCACAGTCGCAGCCGATTGTATACCAGGGTGTCGTATACATCACCAACCACAACGCGACGATGGCGGTTGACGCCAAAACCGGCAAGCAAATCTGGAAGACCAAGGTCGAGTATCCCGCAGAGACGCCGCGAATCGTGTGTTGTGGCATTATCAACCGCGGCGGCGCGATCCATGAGGGCAAGCTTTTCCGTACCACACTCGACGCCCACGTCATCGCGCTGGACATGAAGACCGGGAAGGAACTGTGGCGTCAGAAAGCGGCCGACATCAAGGAAGGCTATTCGATGACTGTGGCGCCGCTCGTGGCGGACGGCGTTGTCATCACGGGCATTTCCGGCGCGGAGTTCGGGACCCGAGGCTTCATCGATGGTTGGGATCCGCAGACGGGCAAGCGCCTGTGGCGGACCCACACGGTACCGAGCCCCGAGGAGCCCGGCGGCGACACCTGGAAAGGTGACACCTGGAAGCTCGGTGGCGGATCGACATGGATCACCGGCTCCTATGATCCGGAGTTGAATACGGTGTATTGGGGCGTCGGCAACCCCGGGCCGTTCAATGCGGCCGTGCGTCCCGGCGACAATCTGTACACCTGCGCGGTGCTGGCGCTCGAGCCGAAGACCGGCAAGATCAAATGGCACTATCAGTTCTCGCCGAACAATCCGTTCGACTATGACGCGGTCGCCGAGATGGTGCTCGCCGACATGACGATCGAAGGCAAGCCCACCAAAGTGCTGATGGATGCCAATCGCAACGGCTTCTTCTATGTGCTTGACCGGACGAACGGGAAACTGCTCGCGGCCAATCCCTATGTGACAGTGAACTGGGCCTCCGGCATCGACATGAAGACCGGCCGTCCGATCGAGACCGACGTCTCCAAGGACGCCCGCGAAGGCAAGAAAGTCTTGGTTCAGCCGTCGATCCTCGGCGGCAAGAACTGGGAGCCGATGTCGTACAATCCGCAGACCGGGCTTGCCTACGCCAATACGCTCAATATCGGCGGCAACTACAAGGCCGAACCAGCCGTCTTCAAGCAAGGCGAATGGTACCTCGGCATGGACCTGACGGATCCGTGGGCGTGGCCGAACGGACCGCGCGGCTATCTCAAGGCCATCGATCCCATGACCGGAAAGGCCAAATGGGAAGTGCCGAGCGACATACCGCGGTTCTCGGGCGTGCTGTCGACGGCCGGCGGGATCGTGTTCTCCGGGCAGTTGACCGGCGAGTTTGACGCCTTTGACGCCAACGACGGCAAGAAGCTGTGGAGCTTCCAGACCGGTTCGGGCATCGAAGGACAACCGGTGACCTGGCAGCAGGACGGCGTCCAGTACATCGCCGTCACCAGCGGTTATGGCGGCGTCTACTCGATCTTCTCGGGCGATGAGCGGCTTGCCAACGTGCCGACAGGCGGCTCGCTGTGGGTTTTCGCGGTAAAGAACTGATCGCGGAACGCCGATGACTGAGAAGGTGTCGAAGCGGACGGCGGCGACTCTCGCCGCCGTCGCGGTGGCAGCAATGGCGTGGATGGCGATGCCGGCTACCGCGCAGCAACAAGCCGCCGTCAGCGATCAGGCGCTGATCGGTCCCGGCAAGACCACTTATGCGCAGAAGTGCTCGCACTGCCATGGCCCTAATATGGTCACTGCCGGCACAGTCGCACCCGACTTGCGCGCGTTCCCGGATGACAACGCGCGGTTCACGATGACGGTGAAGCACGGCAAGAACAACATGCCGCCGTGGAAGGATATCCTGAACGATCAGGAGATCATCGAGGTCTGGGCCTTTGTATCGAGCCGGAGGAAGCAATGAAGCGCTGGCTCGCAGTCGTTGCCGTGCTGCTTGCGACGGCGGTCGCGGCGCGCGCGGATGACGATCCGCTGAAAGTCTGTCTCGACGAAAACCTGCCTCCGCTTTCGTTGCATCAACGCGGAAAGCCCGACAGCGGGTTCGACGTCGCGCTGGCGCAGGCGGTTGCCGGCCGGCTCGGCCGACCGCTCAGAATCCAGTGGTTCGAAAGCAAACTCGACGAAAGCTCGAGCCCGGCCCTCGAAGCCAATGCGTTGCTGTCCGACGGCCGCTGCGCGCTGGTCGGAAGCTATGCCTTGACCAGGGACTCGCTCAAGGTGCCCGGCGTCAAGACGGCGAAGCTGCCGGATTTCGAGGGCGCTTCCCGCGACGACCGCCGCCGCCGCGTGCCGGTCGGCGTCCTTGCGCCGAGCCAGCCCTATGTCTACTCGCCACTGACCGTCGTGCTCGGCGAGAAGGCGCGCGGCCGCAAGATCTCCGGCGTCGGCGATCTCGCAGGGTTGCGCATCGCGATCGAAAGCGGCACGCTTGGCGACGCGATCCTGATGACTTTCGAAAACGGACGCTTGATCGACCACATCACGCATCTGGTCCCGGGACGGCACGACTTGCTCGGCGCGCTCAATGGCGGTGAATTCGATGCGACGTTGCTCGACCTGAGCCGCTTCGATGCCTACCGCGCCGGCCATCCCGATTCCAGGCTCGCCGCATCCGGTTACTATTATCCCATCGGCGTTAACCGGGGTTATGTCGGCCTCGCCCGCGATCCGACGCTTATCGCCACCGTCAACAAGGCGCTCTCCGATTTGCAGGCGGCGGGAACCATAGCCGATCTCGCGAAGGCCGCAGGCCTCACCTATCTGTCGCCCGTAGAACCCGCCATTCTCGGCGACGAGTTGCTGAAGGTACTGCAGAAATAACAATGCACCGTGCGTGGATCGTACTGGTTCAACGTCATTGCGAGCCAACGGGTCGCGCGAAGGCGCGCCCGATGACAGGCTCCGCGAAGCAATACATAGCGCCACAAGCGGGAGGGATGGAGTGCTTCGTCGCTTCGCTCCTCGCAATGACGGCATTTCCGGTCTGAACTGAAGGTACAAGCAAAAGGGCTGCGCGATCGTCTCGCGCAGCCCTTCTGTCGCTAGCCTTTGCCGTTTGCAGCAAGGCGCCCCCTTAGAACATCAGGCCTTCCTTGATCAGCACCCAGCGGCCGTTCTTGACCTGCTGGACCTGGGTGATCGTGTTGGCGAGATGGTCGGTCTTGGAGAACTTGGTCGGCGGCGAGTTGAAGATGTCGAGGAACTTGTCGCCGGATTCCAACGCGTCCATCATCTTCTGGCCGGTCAGGTCCTTGCCCGCCTTGTTGGCGTAGAACGCAAAAGTCATCATGGCGTTGTAGCCGATGATCGCCTGCGTGTTGGCGTCCGAGCTGAACATCTTCTTGTAGTTGGCGAGCCAATCCTTGACCTTGCCCTTGGCGGTGTCTTCGTACGGGATTTCGAAACCGGAAGCCGCGTAGAGGCCTTCGACCGCGTCCTTGCCGAGTGCCGGCACTTCGAGCACGTTGGTCGGCGTGGCGCCGAGGAAGGTGACGTCCCAGCCGAGCTTCTTGGCCTCGCCCATTGCGCCGATGGTTTCGCGGATGACGGTGCCGAGCACGACCATGTCGCAGCCGTCGGACTTCATCTTGGCGACCTGCGCGCTGAAGTCTGAGGCGCCGCGCTTGTAGCTCGTGACCGAAGCAGGCTGTACCTTCATCGCCGTGAGCTGCTGGGTGAAGCCGTCAAGCACGTTCTTTCCGTACTCGTCGTCCTGATGCATGATGCAGGGCTTCTTGAAGTTTTTCGCCTCCATCATGTATTTGACCGCGGCGCGCGTGCTCTCGACATAGGGCAGTAGATTGTTGAACTTCAACCGCTCCTGCGGCTTCGCCGGATCGAACTTGAAGGTGAATTCGGCGGCCGTCAGCGGAAACAGTTGCAGCACGCCGGCGTCGAACAGGATGTCCTGCGCGGCGAGCACGGTGGGCGAACCCATCGGCCCGATCATCGCGAAGATCTTGTCGCGTTCGACCATCTTCTGCGAGGCCAGCACGGCCTTCTTCGGATCGTAGCCGTTGTCCTCGAGGATCATCTTGATCTTGCGGCCGTTGATGCCGCCGGCGGCGTTGATTTCCTCAACCGCCATCTTCATGCCGTTGGAAACCGGAACGCCCCAGACCTTGATCGGGCCGGACAGATCCTGATGGGTGCCGATGACAATCTCGCTCGCCGAGACGCCCTCATTGGTAACCTTGGTCTGGGCCGCGGCCGGCAGTTGAGTCAGCGCAAGGGCGCTCACCGCAAGGCCCAACGCCCTAAACGATTTCGACATTGCAATATCCTCCTTGTTGGCCCGTGTTGAGCGAAGGGTGGGGCCTTCTCAATCCTTCGCCGTTTTCAAAATTCCGCTCCCGGTGTCCGCAACCGCTCACGCCACCGCCCGCTCGCCATACATGGCGTTGATCTCGACGGCATAACGCTTGTTCACGAAACTACGCTTCAACTTCATGGTCGGCGTCAGTTCCTCATCCTCAGGCGTGAGCTGACGTTCGATCAAATAGAACTTCTTGATGGTTTCGACGCGCGCAAAGTTGACGTTGACCGCCTCGATCTCGCGATGGATCAGGTCCTGGATCTCGGGCGCGCGGCACAGGCTCGCGTAGTTGGTAAAGGGAATGTCGTGGTCCTGGGCGTATTTTTCGACATTCTCCTGATCGATCATGAGCAGGCATGTCAGATACGGCCGCTTGTCGCCGATCACCACCGCGTCCGAGACGTAAGGCGAGAACTTCAACTGGTTCTCGATTTCCGACGGCGTGATGTTCTTGCCGCCCGAGGTGATGATGATGTCCTTCATCCGGTCGGTGATCTTGACGAAGCCTTCATTGTCGATCGAGCCGACGTCACCGGTGTGCAGCCATCCCTTGGCGTCGATTGTTTCCGCGGTCTTTTCCGGCTGGTTCAGGTAACCCATGAACAGGAAATCGCCGCGGATCAGGATTTCGCCCTGCGGCGAGATCGCGACCTCACCCCAGGGCGCGGCCTTGCCGACCGACCCGAGCTTGATGCGCTCGGGCGGCATGATGGTCGCGACGCCGCAATTCTCGGTCTGGCCGTAGACCTCGCGCATGTCGAGGCCGAGCGCGAGATACCAGCGGATCAGATCGGGCGCGATCGGCGCCGCTCCGGTAAAAGCGAGCCGGCAACGGTCCAGCCCAAGCATGCGGCGGATGTTGCGAAACACCAGCCAGTAGGCGGCGCGGTTGGCGAGCCGCAACGACAGCGGCGGCGTATCGCCCTGCAGCCTGTATTCGGTCATGCGATTGCCGACGGCGAGCGCGTTGCGGTACATCCAGTTCTGAAATGTCGTCGCGTCCTTCAACGCGATCGTGATTCCGGAATAGAATTTTTCCCAGATTCGCGGCACCGCGAGGAACGCGGTCGGCTGCACCTCGCGCAGATTGTCCGGCACGGTTTCCGGGCTTTCGGCGAAATTCATCACCGAGCCCAGCGCCAGCGAGACATAATAACCGCCGATCCGCTCGGCGACGTGGCAAAGCGGCAGGAACACCAGCCGCTCTTCTGCGTCGGTGGAGGGAAACAGATCGTTGGCGTGGCGCATCTGATGCGTCACGCTGCGGTTGGAATGCATGGCGCCCTTGGGCGGGCCCGTCGTGCCCGACGTGTAGACGAGGATGGCGAGATCGCCTGCGCTTCGGCTCCCGATCATCTCATCCCAAAGCGCTTCGTTGCCCTGCGCGTGATTGCGCCCGAGCGCCATGAACTCGGCCAGCGACAGCACCATCGGGTCGGCAAAGCCGCTCAGGCCTTCCATGTCGAACACGACGATCTTCTGCAAGGTCGGGCACCGCGAACGGCACGACAGGATCTTGTCGAGTTGCTCCTCGTCCTCGGCGAAGATCACTTTGGTCGAGGAATCGTTGATCAGATATTCGACCTGCACCGACGAGTCGGTCGGATAGATTCCGGAAGCGACGCCGCCGGCGCACAGGATGCCCATGTCGGCGTAGACCCATTCCGGCACCGCGTTGGCGATGATCGAGGCGACGTCGCCGGGCCGGAAGCCGATGGCATGGAGGCCGAACGCGATGTCCTTGGAGATCTGCAGCCACTCGCGCCAACTGGTCGGCTGCCAGATGCCGAACTTCTTTTCGCGAATCGCCGGCCGGTCGCCGCGGGTTTCCACGGACTTCAGAAAGCTCCTCGCGATCGTGTCGGCGACCGTCAGCACTGCCGGTCTGGCCATGCGTCTTCCTCCCTCTGTGGCCCGCGTCTCGTGCCGGCCTTGGCGGCCGGTCTGTTTTCTCGAAGCAGGGCTTGAATTTAGCTCCAACTCGCTCTGAACGCCATGCTCTTTGGCTGCGACCTTTACCGCCAGGTTTTCTTCTTTTTCCAGCGCCGTTCGCCGCGGGCGCCTTCTTCCTTGGCGCCGAGATAGAATTCCTGGATGTCTTTTGAACTCATCAGCCGCTCGCAGGTGTCGTTCATCACGACCCGGCCGATTTCCAGCACATAGCCGTAATGCGCGGTTTCCAGCGCCACCTTGGCGTTCTGCTCGACCAGCAGGATCGACATGCCCTGCTCCTCGTTGACGCGCTTGATGATGGTAAAGATCTCCTTCACCAGGATCGGCGAAAGACCGAGCGACGGCTCATCCAAAAGTAGCAGGGCCGGCCGGTTCATCAGCGCCCGCCCGATCGCCAGCATCTGCTGCTCGCCGCCGGAAAGCTGCCCGGCCGGCTGGTTGATGCGCTCCTTCAGCCGCGGGAAGTAGCCGTAGACGCGATCGAGATCTTCCGCGACACCGTCGCGGTCCTTGCGCGGATAGGCGCCCATCATCAGGTTTTCGCGCACCGAGAGGAACGGAAACACCTCGCGTCCTTCCGGCACGTGGCTCAAGCCCAGCCGCACGATCTTGTCGGCCTCCATGCGCTGGATCGGCTTGCCCAGAAATTCGATCGAACCCTTCTGCGGATCGAGAATGCCGGAGATGGTCTTGAGCACCGTGGTCTTGCCGGCGCCGTTGGCGCCGAGCAGCGTGACGATCTGGCCGCGAGGTACCTCGAGGCTGATGCCTCTGATGGCCTGAATCGGCCCGTAATAGCTCTCGATATTGCTGAGCTTGAGAATGATGTCGGAAGCGCTCATGCCATCATCCTCAAGCGCCGAGATAGGCGGCAACGACGTCGGGATGGCGCTGCACCTCGGAAGGTGACCCCATCGCGATCACGCGGCCGTAGTTGAGCGCGATCACGCGATCGGAGACGCGGTTGACCAGCGACATGTCGTGCTCGACCATCAGCACGGTAATGCCGAGCTCGGTCTTCAGATCGCGGATCCAGAACGACATGTCGCCGGTCTCCTCGACATTCAATCCGGATGACGGCTCGTCCAGCAGGATCAGTTTCGGCTCAGAGCACAGCGCGCGTGCGAGCTCGATCACCTTGCGGACGCCGTATGGCAACCCCGAGATCAGCTTGTCGCGATAGACTTCGAGCTCCAGGAATTCGATCACCTGCTCGACGCGGCGGCGATGCATCTTTTCGCCGGCGCGCACGCTCGGCATGAACAGCAATTCCTGCCAAAGCTGCGTCGTCGAATGGCGGTGACGGCCGACCAGGAGATTGTTCAGCATGGTCGCATTCTCGAACAATTCGATGTTCTGGAAGGTGCGCGCGATGCCGAGGCCGGCGATTTCGTAGGCCGGCTGTTCGGTGATGTCCTGGTCCTCGAAGAAGATCTTACCCGAGGTCGGCGGGTAGATGCGCGAGATCAGGTTGAAGATCGAACTCTTGCCGGCGCCGTTGGGGCCGATGATCGATAGGATCTCACCCTTCTCCACGGCGAAGCTGACGGCATCGACTGCCTTGAGGCCGCCGAAGTGCAGCGAGAGGTTATCCGCTCGGAAATAGCTCATCGGTTCCGCTCCGATTTCACGTAGATCTTCTGACGTTTGAAGGTGGCGCGCTTGTAGAGCGGGAACAGCTGGAAGAAGAGTTTTATCTTCAGCCAGCGCCCGTACAGGCCGAGCGGCTCGAACAGCACGAACAGCACGATGATCACCCCGTAGATCGCGCCCTTCAGGCCGTTGGCGGAGGCAATGGCGGCGACGTTGGTGTTAACTTTCCCCGCCGTCACGCTGTCGGCGCCGAACATCGCGGCCAGCCCCGAGATGATGCCGGGCAGGTCGTCCTTCAGGTAGGTCAGGAACGGATCGATCATGACCAGGAAGATCGCGCCCAGCACCGCGCCATGCAGGCTGAAGGTGCCGCCGATCAGGATCACGATGATGAACTCGATCGAGAGCTGCAGCGTGAACATTTCCGGTGAGATGAAGGAAAGCTTGTGCGCGAACAGCACACCGGCCAATCCGGTGATCGCCGCGCTGATCGCAAACGACTTCACCTTGTAGAGCGAAACGTTGACGCCCATGCTGCGCGCCGCGGTTTCGCTGTCGCGGATCGCGACGAAGGCGCGGCCGGTCGGCGAGCGCAGCAGGTTGAGCGTGCCGACGATGGTGAGGGTCAGGACGCCAAGACAGAGGAAATAGAAGGTCGGCCCGTTCTGCGGCACCGCCTGCCCGAACAGGCTCAGCGTCTTGACGCGCATGCCCTCGTTGCCGTGGGTCACGCTTTCCCAGCGCGCCAGCACTTCCTCGACGATGAAGGCAAAGGAAATCGTCGCGATCACAAGGTAGATGCCCGTCAGTCGCAGCGCGGGAAATCCGACCAGCGCACCGACAACGCCGGTCAACAGCCCGCCAGCCAGGAAGTAGACCGGAAACGGAACGTTGTATTGCTGCAGATAGGCGGCCGTGTAGGCGCCGATCGCCAGAAAGGCGGCGTGGCCGAGCGAGGCCTGCCCGGTGAAGCCCGTGAGGATCATCAGGCCCACGCCCACGGTAGCGTAGATACAGACGAACACCAGCTGGCTGACTAGATAGCTCGACAGCACGAACGGCGCGATCACAAGAAGCGCCAGCAGGATGCCGTAGGAAACGATGTAGCCGCTGTGCGGAAACAGCCTGATGTCGTCTTCATAATCGGTCTTGAAGAGGAACCGCATCAGACTTTCTTCCGCGTATGAACACCGAACAGGCCTTCGGGCTTGAGCAGCAGCACCACCAGAAGAACGAGGTAGGGTGCGACGTCCTTCCAGCCCTGCGGCAGGTAGAAGCCGGCCATGCTTTCGATCACGCCGATCAGCACGCCGCCCACCACGGCGCCGGGAATCGAGCCGAAGCCGCCGAGCACCGCGGCGGGAAACGCCTTCAGGCCCAGCACGAGACCGACATTGGAGTGAATGAAGGTGATCGGCGCCAACAGCACGCCGGCCGCGGTCGCGACCGCCGCAGAGATCGCCCACACAATCGACACCACGCGCTTGACCGGAATGCCCATGTAGTAGGCGGCCAGCATGTTCTCGGAGCTCGCGCGCATCGCAGTGCCGAGCGTGGTGCGGTTGAAGAACAGATAGAGCAGCGCGCAGAGAATGACGGTCGCGGCAATCACCGAGAGCTTGTCGTAGGCAAGGACCAGCGAGCCGATCCGCAACACGCCGTCGCTGAACGGCGTCTCGATCTTGAAATCATCGGTGCCCCAGATCATGCCGACCACGGAGCGCAGGAAATATCCGAGGCCGATCGTCGCCATGATGATCGAAAACTGCGGGTAGCCAAGGATCGGACGCACCACGACGCGTTCGGCTAGCATGCCGAATGCCGCCATGGCGATGACCGCGCCGGCGAATCCGAGCCAGTAATTGAGACCGAGCATGCCGATGAAGGTGAAGGCGAAGAACCCGCCCAGCATCATCAAATCGCCTTGCGCGAAATTGACGACCTCGGTTGCCTTGTAAACGAGCACAAAGCCGAGCGCGATCAAGCCGTAGACGCAGCCGAGCGCGATGCCACTCACCAGCTGCTGAACGAAGTCCAGCATCATATCCCTCCCCGATGCCAGGCGATTCTGTCGACCGCCTTTTCCGCATCTTGTGTCTACACGCTATCGACCATCCGCGATGCCTGTAGGCGCATATGTCCCGCTGCATTGAGCCCAAAGCGCCGACCGGTGTCAACAAAACGCTGGCCGCCCGATCGTTAACAATTGCGGAGAAATGCCGCAGCCCGGGAAGTTGCGTGGTTCGGCACGATTTGGGCCGCACGATTCACCGAGCCGAAAGTGTTTCGGTCCATGTTTCCCCGACGACAAAACGAAACCGGACCGTTCCATCATCATGCAGCCAGATCCATCGGCGCTCGAAGTGCGAGGGTTAACGAAGCGTTTTGACCGTCCGGCGGTCGACGCGCTCGACCTGACCATTCGCGCTGGCGAATTTTACGCCCTGCTCGGCCCCAATGGCGCCGGCAAGACCACGACGCTGCGGATGGTCGCCGGCCTGCTCAGGCCCGACGCCGGCTCGGTATCCATTCTGGGCGTCGATGCGCTCGCCGATCCCGTCGCCGCCAAGCAGATCACGGCATGGGTCTCCGACGAGCCGATGATCTACGACAAGCTGACGCCGCTGGAATATCTCGAGTTCGTTGCCGGCCTCTGGGGTATCGACCCCGCGGTTTCCGGCCCGTCGGCGCAGCAGCTTCTGCTGTCGCTTGGCCTCGAGCCGCATCTGCACGAACGCTGCGAAGGATTCTCCAAGGGCATGCGCCAGAAGGTGGCGCTGGCCGGCGCGCTGGTTCACGATCCCCGGCTGATCATCCTGGACGAGCCATTGACCGGCCTCGATGCGCTGTCGGCGCGTCACGTCAAGGGATTGCTGCAAGACCGCGTCCGTGCCGGCTGCACCGTGATCATGACGACGCATATTCTCGAAGTTGCCGAGCGGATGGCCGACCGGATCGGCGTCATAACCAAGGGCCGGCTGGTGGCCGAAGGCACGCTGACCGAGCTGCGCCAGCAGAACGGCCGCAACGACACCAGCCTCGAAGACATGTTCATCGCCCTCGTCGACACCAACTCGGCCGCCGCATGAGTTCGGCCGCGGCGCTCAGCTGGTTTGCCCGGCACGAGATCCGTCTGGCCTGGCGCGAATGGCTGGCGATGATCGCCGGCAGACGCGGAAAACGAAAGCGCGCGATCATCGCCCTGACCGTCTTCGTCGCCTTCATGCACCTGCCGGCCTATGCCGTGATCGGCCGCTTCGCCGATCTGCAAGCCCCGCTCGGCAAACAGGAATTGATCGTCATCACGTCGAGTATCTTCCTCGCCTGGGCGTTGATGCTGTCGCAGGCCATCGAATCTGTGACGCGGGTGTTCTACGCCCGTGCCGATCTCGATCTCATCATGTCGTCGCCGGCGAACCTCGCCAACGTGTTCTCGGTGCGGATCGCGGCGATCGGACTATCCGTGATCGGGATGGCGCTGTTGCTGTCGACGCCCTTTGTCGACGTGCTCGTGATCGGCGGCGGCATCCGATGGCTTTCGGCGTTCGGCGTCGTCATCGCCGTCGGCCTTTCGGCCGCGGCCGTTGCGATCGCGATCACGCTCGCGCTGTTCAGGTTGATCGGCGCGAGCCGCACCCGCCTCGTCGCGCAAATCGTGGCCGCCATCATCGGCGCCGGCTTCGTCATCGCGCTCCAGATTGCCGCGATCCTTTCCTACGGTACATTGTCGCGCTTTGCGGTGCTGACCTCCGATGCCGCCGCAGCCTACGCCCCTGATCTCAACAGTCCGTTGTGGTGGCCGGCGCGCGCGGCGATCGGCGACGGCAGGGTGCTGTCGTGGCTGATGGCTGGCGGGCTCGTGCTGCTCGGCGTCGTGATGGCACTGTTCTCGCCGCGATTTGCCGATACCGTCGTCAGCGTCGCCGCGACCGCCCGGTCCGTCCGTCGCGGACCGCGCGCAATCGCGTTTCGTGGCGGCACGCGGCAACAGGCGCTGCGCGCCAAGGAATTCCTGCTGCTGCGGCGCGATCCGTGGCTGTTGTCGCAAAGCCTGATGCAACTGCTCTATCTGGTGCCGCCAGCCCTGTTGCTGTGGCGAAGCTTTTCCGAGAGCTCGGCCGCGATCGTCCTGATCACGCCCGTGATCGTGATGGCGGCGGGCCAGCTTGCCGGCGGCCTCGCCTGGCTGACGATTTCGGGCGAAGACGCCGCCGATCTGGTCGCGACCGCGCCGCTGCCGCCGTCAAGCATCATCCGCGCCAAGATCGAGGTGGTGCTTCTCTCGATCGGCGCCATCTTCGCGCCGCTGATCGCGGCGCTTGCGTTTGCCTCCGTGACGCAGGCGATCGTCACCGTGCTCGGCGTCATCGTCGCCACCGTCTCGGCGGGCGCGATCCAGCTCTGGTTCCGCGTGCAGGCCAAACGCAGTCAGTTCCGCCGCCGCCAGACCTCGTCGCGGCTGGCGACATTCGCGGAAGCCTTCTGCTCGATCGGCTGGGCCGCGACCGCGGCGCTTGCGATCTCGATCCCGGTCGCCGCCGTGATCAGCGGCGCGATGACCGCGGCCATTCTCGCCGCGACGTGGAAGATCAGCCCGCGTCGGGAATAGTCCTACTGCTTCTCCAGCCCCGCGCGCTCGATCACGTCGCCCCAGCGCTTGATCTCCTTTTCGATGAACGGGATCATCTCCGCCTTCTGCTGCATCATCGGCCGGGTACCGAACCTTTCGAAATGCGTTCGCACGCGCTCAGACGTCATTGCGGCATGCGCGGCCTCCGCCAGCCGGTCGACGACCGGCGCCGGTGTGCCGGCCGGCACCATGATGGAGGACCAGCTCTGGGTCGTCATATCGGTCAAGCCGAGTTCGGCCATGGTCGGCACAGCGGGATAGGCGCGCAGGCGGTCCGGCGCGGTGGTGGCCAGCACCTTCAGCTTGCCGGCCTCGACATGCGGGCCGACCGAAACCGGGTAATCGAACATGACGTCGACGCGGCCGGCGATCATGTCGTTCAGCGCCGGCGCGCTGCCCCGGTATGGCACGTGCTGCATCTCGATTCCGGTAACTGTCTTGAACAATTCGGCGACCAGATGCGTCGCCGTACCGACGCCGGAAGAGGAGAAAGTCACCTTGCCCGGATTCTGTCTGGCGTAGGCGATGAATTCGGGCACCGAATTGTAGGGCGCTTCGTGATAGGCCACGAACAGGTTCGGGCTTTCGCCGACCAGATGCACGGGGAGGAAACTTTTCAGCGGATCGTAGGACAGGTTTTTGCGCAACGTGACATTGGCCGCCATGGTGCCCTGCGTGCCATAGATCATCATGTAGCCATCGGGCTTGGCGCGGGCCACCTGTTCGGTGCCGACCGTGCCACCACCGCCACCGCGATTATCGATCAGGACCGATTGACCAAGCGTCCGCGACATTTCCTCGGCGACGATGCGCGATGTGGTGTCTGTGATGCCGCCCGGCGCGAAGGGCACGACCCACGTGATCGGGCGGCTGGGAAATTCCTCGGCCGAGGTCGATGCGATCGAGGCAAAGGACGCAAAGACGATTGCAAGCAAGACGTGACGCGCGGTCATGGAATTCCGCCCCGTAAAATTCTGTCCTTCTCGGAGGACTTGCTCGGGAAGCATGATCGTTTTCGCTTCGGCTTGCCATGCGGCAAACTCGACCTAGGCGCGGATCAGCTCCATGACGGCGGCAGCGAAAGCCTCCGGCGCTTCCTGCGGCACATTATGTCCGGCGCCCTGCACCACGCGATGAATACGGCGGCCGGTGAATTTGGACGCGCTGGCGCTGCCGTCACTTGCAGGCAGCACGCCGTCCTTGTCGCCATCCAGTGTGACCGACGGCACGGAGATCGGCGGCAGTGACGCCAGCCGCCGCTGCAAATCGGCATAGCGCGGATCGCCTGCCGCAAGGCCGAAGCGATGGCGATAGCTGTGGATCACGACATCGACATAATCGGGATTGTCGTGCGCCATGGCGGAGCGCTCGAAAACGGCGTCGTCGAAATCCCACGCGGGCGACCACTGCTCCCACAATATCCTGGCGATCTCACGCCGGTTGGCGGCTAATCCGGCGCGCCCGCGCTCGAGCTGAAAATAATACTCGTACCAGAGCGCGACTTCATATTTGGGGCTGATCGGCACCATGGCACGGGAAAGATCCTGGATCAGGTAGCTGTTCACGGTCACCATGCCGCGGCAACGCTCCGACCATAGCGCTGCGGCGACGCAGGCGGCGCGGCCACCCCAATTGTGCCCGGCGAGCACCGCGCGCGGAATGCCGAGCGCATCCATCAGCGCGATGACATCGGCGCCGATCGCCGCCTGCTCGCCCGAGCGTAGCGTCGCCGGATCGCGAAAGCGCGTCGCGCCGAAGCCACGCAGATTAGGGACGATGACACGGCAGCCCTGCGCCGCCAGTTGTGGGGCGACATCTACATACGAGTGAATGTCATAGGGAAAGCCGTGCAGGAGGATCGCGACCGGTCCATCCGCAGGCCCCTCCTCATAATAGGCGACGTTGAGGACACCGGCATCGACATGCTTCAATGGCTCCATCCGCCGCGGCGGCGCGGCTGCCGGACGCACGGGTGCATCAGCCTTGGCAAAGGCCCTGCCGGCTACGCCCGACAAGGCCGCGCCAAGCAGCAGACGGCGCGCGCGGTCGATGGAATCAGGCATTGCTTACGCCTTGACCAGTTCCATCACCGCCGCCGCAAACGCCTCCGGCGCTTCCTGCGGCAGATTGTGCCCGGCGCGCGGCACCACGCGATGAACACGGCGGCCAGTGAATTTCGACGCACTGGCGGTGCCATCGGTTGCCGGCGCAACGCCGTCGCCTGCGCCGTCCAACGTAATCGTTGGCACGGTGATGGCAGGCAGCGCCGCCAGCCTTTGCTGGATATCAGCATAGTGCGGATCGCCGTCGGCCAGACCAAAACGGTGGCGATAGCTGTGGATCACCACATCGACGTAATCGGAATTATCGTGGGCGACCGCTGTGCGCTCAAAACAGGCATCGTCGAACGGCCAGTTCGGCGACCATTGCGTCCACAATATTTTTGCGATCTCACGCCGGTTGGCGGCAAGGCCGGCGCGGCCGCGCTCGAGCTGGAAATAATACTGGTACCACAGCGCCACCTCGCGCTCGGGGCGCTGCGGCGCCGTGGCCTTCGCGATATCCTGGATCAGGTAGGAATTGACGCAGACGAGCCCGATGCAGCGCTCCGGCCACAACGCCGCGCCGACGCATGCCGCGCGGCCGCCCCAGTCGTAGCCGGCGAACACCGCGCGCTTGATCCCAAGCGTATCCATCAGCGCCATCATGTCGGCGCCAACCGCCGCCTGCTCGCCCGAGCGCGGCGTCGTGGAATCGCGAAACCGGGTCGGGCCGTAGCCACGCAGATAGGGAACAATGACACGGCATCCCTGGGCCGCCAGCTGCGGCGCGACGTCGACATAGCTGTGAATGTCATAGGGGAAGCCGTGCATCAGCATCACGGCCGGTCCGTCGGCGGGACCCGCGTCGTAATAGGCGATGCTCAAGACACCGGCATCGACCTGGCGCAACGGCTCCAGACGTTTCGATGACGGGGCATGCAGGGCCGAGGCGGCGGTTTTTTCAGTCACGGCGAACTCCTTAGGTGAATTTTACAATACGGCATTTTGTCCGCCCCCGATGAAGCAATTCCGGCGCGCTGCCGTGCGCGAATGCCATCATGACGTCCACGGAATTCGGCGATACAGTATCGGCAGCGGCCTTTGCCACGGATGGGTCATGCCATGCTGCAATCGTTGAACGTATCCCTTGCGGCAGTGCTTGCCTTGCTCGGTTCGCTGATCGGGCCTGCGGCCGCCCAGCAGCAGCCCTTGCGCAGCGAGTGCCTGGCGATGGCAAACGCCCCGCCCCGCGCGTTGCCGGTCAGCCTTCGTCGCACCGCCGCCAAGGCCGAAGACGTCGCGATCACCTATGTCGGACATTCCACCTACTACATCGACACGCCCGGCGGCGTGCGGATCGCGACCGACTTCAACGGCGCCTACCGGACCGGGCGGCTGCCCGATGTCATCACCATGAACCGTGCCCACTCGACCCACTACACTCTATTCCCCGATCCGAAGATTCCGCACGTCCTGCATGGCTGGGGCGAGAACGGACAGGCGGCGCAGGTCTCAACGCGCGTCGGCGACGTCTATATCCGCAACGTTCCCACCGACATCCGCCGCTACTATGGCGAGGGCACCAGCGGGGCGATGATCAAGGACGGCAACTCGATCTTCATCTTCGAGGTCGCCGGCCTCTGCATCGGCCATCTTGGCCACCTGCATCACAAGCTCGACGACACGCATTTCGCGGCGATTGGCCGGCTCGACATCGTGATGGTGCCGATCGACGGCACCTATACGATGTCGCTCGACGGTGTCTCCGAGATCACCAAACGGCTGCGCGCCTCCGTGGTGCTGCCGATGCACCGCTTCGCCACCCCGCTTGATGAATTCATGCGCCTGATCGGCCAGCAATTCGCCATCGACCAGCGGAGCGAGCGGACGTTGAAAGTTTCGCGGGATACGCTGCCGGCAACGCCGACGGTGATCATTTTGGATGGGGTGTAAGCCGAAAGCGCAAATAGCCACACCGTCATTGCGAGCGCAGCGAAGCAATCCATAGCCCCGCAAGCCGAGAAATGAATTGCTTGGCTGTGCTCGCAATGACGAAAAGAAAACCAATAACACCCAGGGAGAGAAACTCATGGCCGCCAGCACTGCACCCGCCTCCAAGAGCGGACTCTACGCCGATCCACGCGAAGACTGGCTGGCGCAGTACACCGAGGAGATCATCGATCCCGCCCGCCCGATCGTCGATCCGCATCACCATCTCTGGGATCGTGGCGGCCTACACTACATGATCGAGGAGATGGCGGCGGACATCGCCTCCGGCCACAACATCATCGCCACCGTCTATGTCGACTGCCGCTCGATGTACCGCGCGCGCGGCCCCGAGGCGTTCCGGCCAGTCGGCGAGGTCGAGTTCGCCAACGGCGTGGCCGCCATGGCCGCGAGCGGTGGCTACGGCAAGGCCGCGATCTGCGCCGGCATCGTCAGCCACGTCAATCTGCTGCTCGGCGACGGCGCCAAGGCGGTGCTGGAGGCGGAGATCGTTGCCGGCAACGGCCGTTTTCGTGGCATCCGGCACTCGTCGGCGTGGGATGCCGATCCTGACGTCGCCGGCATGTATGCGACGCGACCGAAGGGCCTGTTGCTCGACAGCACGTTTCGCAAAGGCTTTGCTTGCCTCGCCCCATTGGGCCTGAGCTTCGATGCCTGGCTGTTTCATCCGCAGATCGGCGAGCTCGCCGACCTTGCCCGCGCCTTTCCGAACACCAAAATCGTGCTCGATCATTGCGGCGGGCCGATCGGCATCGGCAGCTATGCCGGTCGGCGCGAGGAAATCTTCCCGGTATGGAAAGCATCAATCCAGGAAATCGCCAGATGTGAAAACGTCGTCGTCAAGCTAGGCGGGCTGGCGATGTGCCTGCTCGGCTACGACTTTCATCTGCGGCCCAAGCCGCCGTCTTCCGAGGAAGCCGCAGCCGCGTGGCGTCCCTACATCGAGACCTGCATCGAGGCCTTCGGCCCCAACCGATGCATGTTCGAGAGCAACTTTCCGCCGGACAAGGGCCAGTGCAGCTATCAGGTGATCTTCAACGCCTTCAAGCGGCTGGCCGCGCCCTATAGCGAAGCGGAGAAGACCGCGCTGTTCTCGGGAACGGCGACGGAGTTTTACAAGCTGAAGCTCGATTGATCGCGGGGGAGTAGCGAGGATGCCGCGTCGCCGCGGCATCCGGCCGATGGGCGCCTGTACGGCGCGTCGCTGCAGGCTGCAGCCGATCAGTGCTTGGTGATGTCGGTGTCGATCGCCGTGACATTCAGATGGACAGCCGCGTCCGATTTCGAATCCCGGTTTGCGAGCAGGAAAACGGTAACCTTGGCCTCCGTCGCGTCCGTGGCCTTGTAGTTGAGCTGATGGACGAAGCCCTCCTGCGACTCGCCCGGCAGGTAGGCAACCATCGACTGGTCGTTGACGGTGAATATCAGGTGAGCATTCGCGCCCTTTTGAGCAGTGGCAAAGCCCGAAACGAAGAACGGAATTTCCTGCCCGGGCTTGGTGTCTTTCAGCGGGATGGAGAAGGAAAAGACGCGTGTCACGATCGGCGGCGCGGAGTTGCCGTCGATGATGGCCTCGAGGCCGCCAAACAGGGCCGTGAAGGCTTTCTTGTCCGGGCTAAGCGCAATATCGAAGCCGACATCCGTGTTGAATGTGGGCCCGGGTCCGAATGTTGCGTCACTGGTAAGGGTCTGAAGCATATCAACCTCCTCGCGAATGAATCCGACAACTTGAAATTGCCAGGGAAACATATCGCGAGGGGACGTGGTCGCGTGTGAAACACTTCTCACACAACCGCCTATCTGCCGCTTTCGCCCGCGGCTGAGTGCCGCGCGCACATTCGCGCGATCAGCCGCTATCCGGCGCCACCGGCCTGAGATCGTCTCACGCCCACTCGCCCTTGCGGAATACCGGCACGTGGCTACCGTCGGTGTGAACGCCGTCGATGTCGGTCTCGGCCGAACCAATCATCCAGTCGATGTGAATGAGGCTCTTGTTGCCGCCTTGCGCCGCGATCTGCGCCGGGGTCAGCTTGTCGCCGCCGACGAAGCATTTCGAGTAGCACTGACCGAGCGCAATATGCGAGGCGGCGTTCTCGTCGAACAGGGTGTTGAAGAACAACAGCCCGCTCTTGGAGATCGGCGAGGAATGCGGCACCAGCGCCACTTCGCCGAGACGCGCCGCACCCTCATCGGTGTCGAGCACCTTCTTCAGCACCTCCTCGCCGCGCGAGGCTTTTGCCTCGACGATGCGGCCTTCCTCGAACCTGACCGCGATGTTGTCGATCAGCGTGCCCTGATAGGACAGCGGCTTTGAAGAGACGACGTGGCCGCTGACGCGCCGGCAATGCGGCGTGGTGAAGACTTCCTCGGTCGGGATATTGGCATTGCAGGTGATGCCGTTCCTGGCGGTCGAGGCGCCGCCTTCCCATTCGTGGCCGTCGGCAAGACCAATGGTCAGATCGGTTCCGGGGCCTGAATATTTCAGCGCGTGAAAACGCTGGCCGTTCAGCCAGTCGGTCCGCTCGCGCAGCACGGCATTGTGCTTCTCCCACGCCGCCACCGCGCCATCCTGATCGACGCGCGAGGCTGCAAAGATCGCATCCGCCAGTTTTGCTACCGCGACGTCCTCCGGAACATCAGGAAAAACCTGCTTCGCCCAGGACGGGCTCGGATAGGCGATGATGTTCCAGTTGGTGTCGAAATTGACGATCTTCTCCAGCGCCGGCTGATAGGCGATCGAATTGGCCTTGCTGGCGCGTGCCACCTTGGTTGGGTCCTCGCCCGACAGCAGCATCGGGTTGTCGCCGACGATGGCCAGCCGCGCGGTGTTGGCGGTGAACGCCTTCGCCATCCCCTCACAGAGCCAGCCGGCGGCGCGGTCGAAACTCTCGTTGTGGCCGTGGCGATAGCGCGCCAGCGTGATCTCCTCATCCGACAGGAACGGGGTCACGATTCCCGCGCCGGCCTTATAAGCATGTTCGGCAATCCGGCGCACCAGCGGCAGCGCCACCGAGGGCGCGGTCAAGAGCAGGTCCTGTCCCGGCTGCAGACGCAAGCCGACCTTGACCGCGACTTCGGCGAGGCGGTCAAGTTTTACGGGATCGATCGAGGCGGAAACGTTGCGCTGATGTGCGGTCATGATTCTCTTTGGCCAAATGGATATCGCGGCCCCGAAGCTCGGCCCACCAGAATCAGGCCAAGGCGAGCGAGGCGCCCGAGATCAGCAATAGCACAAGAATCGTTCTTCGAAACCCGACCTCGTTGATGTTCCGGAATGCAACAATGCCGAGCACGGAACCCGCAAGCAGCGCCGGCAGGCTGATGGCGATGTCGATCACGAGCCTGGGAGACAGGCTTTGGCGCTCAAGCAATAGCGCCAGCGCCAGCACCTGCATGATGGCGATGAACGGCTGCACCAGCCCGCGCTGGTCGCTCTTCGGCAGGCCGCGCATGTCGCACCAGATGGTCGGAATGGCGCCGGGCATCGCCGTCAGACCGCCGACCAGGCCGCCGCCGAATCCGACCAGCGCCGTGAGCCGCCGGCTGGTTGTTGCGGTGCCCCGTGCCAGCGTCGGCCGGAACAGCATGTAGCCGGCATAGAAGGCGACGATGATCCCGAAGCCAACCCGAAGGATGTGCGTATCCGCGTTCTGCAGCAGATAGATTGCAATCGGAATGCCAAGCGCGCCGCCAACAACCAGAAGCAGGCTGCCTTCCCACTGAATGTTCCGGCGCAGCGCCCACAAATTCGCGGCCTGCACGCCGATGCTGCAGGCCATCATCAGCGGCACCGCCTCCATCGGCTGAAAAATGCGCAGCAGGATCGCACCCGCGACAGCGGAGAATGCAAAGCCGGCAAGGCTCGAGACAAAGGCACCGGCGAACACGGCAACGCTCAATAGAATATTGGTTGCCAGATCCGGCATATGCTTCGCCCCTCGGAAGTGGGTCAGTCAAACGGCAGTGACGGCGCCGGCGGCGTTGCATCCGCCGGGCACTTCGCTTCTTCGTCCTGCACAACAACCGAAGCATGCGCCTGCGGGTGACCGAGCACGGCGCCGCCTGCGACATGGAGGACCAGTACGAGGATGGCGATGATGGAGAGTGCAGTGATGCTGAGGGGCTTTACGTCACGCGAATTCATTCCTGGCGTTCTGACGCGCTCGGCGGATGGCGCTGGCGAGCGCGTTATTTCCGTGGGCATTTCGGCTGCTCTTTTCGGTTTGTTCGGTTTGTCGGGATTCCGGCACAAGGCTGGCCGGACGGATCTGAGCCTGCCCGGCAATCAAATGCCGGTAACGGCGCAGCACCCGTATCGCGTCGCGACGCCGCGAACGGTGAAGCGATTCGAGCAGGCGCATAAAGAAGCCCTTGCGCTTCGCGCGCGGCCTGGGCTCGCCTTGGGAGGAGGTACGCATCGCTGATGCCCCGCGGGTTGCTGTGTGTTTGCGCGGGCAAAATGTCAGCAGCCGCGAGGAAGCGCTGTGAGATAGTTCACAGGAGCTGTACCGCGCGAAACAAATGGACGTGAGGAGGCTTGACGAACCCTTGAGAAGCGCTTGAGAAGAGACGCGCCGACGTCATCCGCACACAAACCGCGGCTTTTGCCGTGGCTGCGCATATCAACTCAGCGCTTCGACGCGGCCGGCGCGCTGGTCCGCCATCTCAGGCGCTGAACCCTTCCGAAATATCTGGCGGGATTTACCAATTCTCGTGCGAGGTTCGTACGTCGAGCTCGAAGGACCAGGCCCGACGTGGCTGTTTGTAAAGAAAGACGAAGCCGTCGACGATGCCCTCGATGCTGATCAGTCGATCCTCGCGGCTGGCCGCGTCAGGGAAACGCGTTCTTATCTTTTCACCGCCGATCGCACCGTCGACCACCACGTGGCCGACATGGATGCCGTCACCTGCGTACTCCTTTGCCATCGCCTGCGCCAACGTGCGTAGCCCAGCCTTGGACGAATTGAACGCGCCGTAGCCCGAACGTCCCCTGAGCGACGCGCTCGCACCCGTGAACAACAGCGTGCCTGCGCCTTTCGGAACCATGCGGCGGACGGCTTCGCGCCCGAACAGGAAGCCGCCAAAGCATACGACGCGCCAGCTCTGCTCGAAATAGCCGGCCTCCATATCGATGATCTTGCCTGGCGTATTGTTGCCCGCGTTGTAGATCGCCAGTTCGAGGTCGCTGCCTGCCTGGTCGAACAGCGCGACAATATCAGCTTCGCTGGTCGCGTCCGCGACCACGGAAACTGCACGCCCACCCGCGGCGACGATATCGGCCACGACGGCATCGAGCGCCGCCTTGGTCCGGCCGGCGACGAGAACATTGAGACCCTCAGCCGCAAAGCGTTTACAGAGCTGCGCGCCAAGGCCTTGATCCGGCCCAACACCGATGACGATTGCCGTTCCCATAGAAGCCGCTCCCTGCAACGATTAAACCCAGCAGAGCCTTTTATATGGCGACCATCATTGCTACAATGCTCCAGGCCAAACCCGGGCGCAGCTTCGCCCGCAATTCACGGAGATATGAAGTCGTGCCCGCCCGGCTGGTTCAGGAAAGGCCCCTCACCGTGAGCACGATGGCGTCGGCGCCCGCCTTGCGGTCGACGGATATCTCCTGATACTCCGGCGAATTCTGGAATTCTTGCGCCGCGGCGTCATCCGGAAATTCCATGACCACGACCTTGTCGCGCGGCCATTCGCCTTCCAGCACTACCGGATGCGCGTCCGCCACCAGCAGCTTGCCCCTGAACTTCTTGAACACGCCCATGAAGCGCGCCTGGTATCGGTCGTAGAGTTCGCGGCGGGTGAACTTCAGTTGCGCGATAATGTAGACGCTCATGATCGTCCTCGCTTCAATGCATTACTCGGGCTGAATGCCAGCAACGCGCGTATATTCGGTCCAGCGCTCGCGCTCCGCCCGCACCTCAGCGTCACAGGCGGCAAGGTCCGTAATGTCCCAGGACAAGCCGAACTCGTCCATCCGCCTTCGCACCTCAGCCGCGGCCAGAGCCTCGTTGATCAGTCCATTCAATCGCTCGACAATATCGCGAGGCGTGGCCGACGGGACGGCCATGCCGAGGAAGCCGGTGAGCTCGAAGCCCGGAAACGTCTCCGCGATGGCCGGCACATCGGGCGTGGCCGGCGCGCGCTTCAACCGCGTAATCGCCAACGGACGGAGCTGGCCGTTCTGCAGATACTGATTGGAGGCAGTCGTATCCATGAACAGGCAATCAATT
Organism: Bradyrhizobium sp. McL0615; assembly: GCF_049993905.1. Classification (NCBI taxonomy): domain Bacteria; kingdom Pseudomonadati; phylum Pseudomonadota; class Alphaproteobacteria; order Hyphomicrobiales; family Nitrobacteraceae; genus Bradyrhizobium; species Bradyrhizobium sp. McL0615. Next base: position 8,379,230 of record NZ_CP188254.1, read on the forward strand.
TCACCGCCGATCAGATCCGCCACCGCATTTGCGATGGCGCGATAGGGCACGCCCTGCAGCTCGACCCCGGCGAGCTTGCCGAGATACTCCGGCGGCGTGCGCGAGGAGGCATTAAAATAGCCGAAGGTGAGTTTGCCGGGCGCGGCCTTGGCGGCGGCGATGAAGCCGGCAAGGTCGGACCACGACGCCTGCGGCCGCACCATCAGGTAGCTGCCGCTGGAACGGAACATGCCGACCACGGTGAAGTCCGTGGCAGGATCGTAGGACAAATTGCGCACGAGGCTGACATTGGCGGCGTGGGTGCTGGTGGTGATCAGCAGCACCGTATGGCCATCGGGCTCGGCGATCTTCACCGCCATAGTGCCGATGATGCCGTTGGCGCCGGGCCGGTTGTCGATGACGACCGCCTGTTTGGTTTTCTCCTCGATCTGCTTGCCTATCAGGCGCGCCGTGATGTCGCCCGACCCTCCCGGTCCGAACGGCACGATGATCTTGATCGGCCGGGACGGGTACTGGGCGGCGCTGACCAGAGAGGGCATCAGCATAGTTGCAAAAAGCGCGAGAACAGAGCGGCGGTCGATCACGCGGGCGCCGCGTGAACCCGTGTTCCACTTGAAGCTGGCATCCATGACGCGCCTCCGTCAGATCGGCGGCAGCGGCTCTGGATGGAGATCCCGCCGGCTAACCGCGAAACTTCTTCTTTTTCTTCTTGCCGAACGCGGGCTTTGCGGACGCTCCAGTTTCATGGCGCGGCTTTCCCGCGTGCGCCGGCTCGCCCCGATCCCGCCTTTTGGTATCGTAACCTGGCTTCTTGTCAAACGCCGGCTTGTCGGAGGTCCTTGCGTTTTTGCCGTGCGGCTTTGGCGTCCATTCCTTCTCGCGGACCTCCCCGCGCGGCGCATCTTTCATCGCCTCGATGCGGATATTGTCTTCCTTGTCAGGACGGCGGATCTTGACGGCAAAGGATTCCGCGGCACGGGCGGAAATCTCGAATTCGGTGGTGGTGTCCATGATGCGGATGGCACCGATATCGGACTTGTCGATGCCGCCGCGTCGACAGATCATCGGCAACAGCCAGCGCGCCTCCGCGTTCTTCCGGCTGCCGATGGAGGCGCTGAACCAGACGCTGCCTTCGCCCATGCCGTGACGCGCCGGTGACTTCCCCTTCTTCGGTCGTGGCGCAGTGCTGCGATCGTCGCCGCGCGGCGAGCGGCCTTCCCTTTCCCGGCCGCGATCCTCGCGGGACCGGCCACTGCCCTGCCCGGGATCGAGAATGTCCTCCGGCGACGGCAGCCGCGCGCGATAAAGCCGCGCCAGCGCCGCGGCGATGTCCTCCGCCGAGCGCTCGGCGAGCAAGGCCTGCGCCAGCGCCAGATCCTCAGGCGTCGTCTCTTCCGTCAACAGGGCATCTTTCAGCATGCGCTCCTGATCGAGCTTGCGGATTTCGTCAGGCTGGGGCGCCGTGCCCCAGACCGTGTCGATGCCGGCCAGGTTCAGCAGCACCTCGGCGCGCCGCCTGCGCGCCGGCGGCACCAAAATGATGCTGACACCCTTGCGGCCCGCGCGGCCGGTACGGCCGGAGCGATGCTGCATGACTTCCGGATCGTTCGGAATGTCGGCGTGAATGACGAGGTCGAGGTTCGGCAGATCGATGCCGCGCGCGGCGACGTCGGTCGCCACACAGACGCGGGCGCGGCCATCCCGCAACGCCTGCAGTGCCTGGGTTCGTTCGTTCTGGGTCAGTTCGCCCGACAGCGCGACCACGGAGAAGCCGCGCTCCAGCAGCGTCGCCTGCAGATGCCGGACGGCTTCCCGCGTGTTGCAAAACACCAGCGCGCTCGGCGATTCGTAGAATCGCAGAATATTGACGACGGCATGCTCGACATCACCGGCCGCGATCCGGATCGCGCGATACTCGATGTCGGCGTGGCCGCCCTCGTCGCCCGCGACTTCGACACGAAAGGCCTGCTGCTGGTATTCCTTCGCCAGCGCGATGATGCCGCGCGGCAGGGTCGCCGAAAACAATAGTGTGCGGCGATCTTCCGGCGTGGCTTGCAGGATGAATTCCATGTCCTCGCGAAAGCCGAGATCGAGCATCTCGTCGGCCTCGTCGAGCACGATCGCCGTCAGTTCCGAAACGTCGAGCCGGCCGCGCCGCAGATGGTCGCAGAGCCGGCCGGGCGTGCCGACCACGATGTGGGCGCCCGCGGCGAGCTCACGCTGCTCGCGGCGCGGATCCATGCCGCCGACGCAGGAGACCACGCGCGCATCGGCATATTGATAGAGCCAGGCGAGCTCGCGATGCACCTGAAGCGCGAGCTCGCGCGTCGGCGCGACGATCAGCGCAAGCGGAGCCGCGGCGCGCTCGAACCGCTCGGCGCCATCCAGCAGGTTGTTCGCAAGCGCCAGGCCATAGGCGACCGTTTTGCCGGAGCCGGTCTGCGCCGAAACCAGCAGGTCACGGCCGGCGGCATCGTCGGCCAGCACCGCGGTCTGGACCTGCGTCAGCCGATCGAAGTTGCGTTCCGCCAAAGCTCGGGCGAGCGGCGGATGGGTGGGCAATAATGTCACGAGATGTCAGACCTTAGGTTGGCTCTATCAGCCGGAAATGTTGAATACCGCCTCGAACCGAAAATGGCTCGAAGCTGCGCGTTTCACGAAAGCGCAGCCCTACGGCCTGACCGATTTTACTGAGGTTGCAGGTGCTTTAGGCGAAAACCGGCCAATACGCCATCCATTCTTTGCAGATCGGCCGATCACTTCTGCGACGGTTAACCTTTCACGCGGCATGCAGCGACGCTGGGAATCAGGGAATGATCGGCTACACTGCGGTTTTGAGGCGTTTTACGTCTATTTTTCGCATCAGCCGTCGTTCAAGGGGGCCACACACCGTGACCGCGTTCAAAACCATTCGCGCCCGGGCCGAGAAGCGCAAGGGCGGGCCCAAGGCGCTCGCCAGGCTGCTGCCGGCCAAGCCCGACCCGAAAGCACTCGCCCGGCTCGGCGATGACCGGATTCTCGCGGAAATGACCAAGCGGGTGTTTTGCGCAGGCTTTGCCTGGAGCGTGATCGAGAACAAATGGCCGGGCTTTGAGAAGGCGTTTGTCGGCTTCAAACCGGGGCCGCTGTCGCTAAAGCCGGACGAATTCTGGGACGATCTGATGAAGGACACGCGCATCGTCCGCAACGGCGCCAAGATCATGTCGGTGCGCGCCAATGCCAGCTTCGTCCGCGACATCGCCAGGGAGCATGGCAGTTTCGGCAAGTTCCTCGCGAACTGGCCCTCATCAGAGGAGACCGGCCTGCTTGAACTGCTGGCCAAGCGCGGCAGCCGGCTCGGCGGCAACACCGGGCAGATGATGCTTCGCTTCCTCGGCTGGGACGGATTTGTCACCTCCAGGGACGTCGTGCTGTGCCTCCGCGATGCCGGGCTCGACATCGCCGAGACCGTCACCTCCAAGCGCGATCTCGCCAAGGTGCAGGCGCAGTTCAATGCATGGGCGGACGAAAGCGGGCTCGCTTATGTGCAGATTTCGCGGATCTGCGCGATGTCGATCGGCGAAAATTATGCGGCGGAGAAGCTGGCGAGCATGGTGGGCGGCGACGAATAGCGGCGGGTATCGCTTCCGCCCTCTCTCGTCGTCCCTGCGAACGCAGGGACCCATACGCCGCGGCGGCAATTGTTTTGCAAGTTGTCAGCCATCGCGTTTCCACCGAGAGCACGACGCGGTATGGGTCCCTGCGTTCGCAGGGACGACACCTTGTCATGCGGCGACTTCTAGGGTTGGCGCAAGCTCAGATCACGAAGAATCCGTGCGTGGCGTCGCGGCGGAGCTGTTCGACGAGGCCGTATTCCCAGTCGAGATAGGCCTGCATCGCGCTTTCCTTGATGTCGGTGCCCTCATAGGGACGGCGGTAGCGGTGTGACGGATCGGGCTTTGGGATCACAAGCGGCAGGCCGATCTCGAGTGTGCCGTCGTAGCCGCCTCCGAGCACACAGGTTTCCCATCCCATCTGCGCGAGCCAGGACGCGGTCATATCGGCGCGGACTTTCAAATTGTCGGTCAGCACGATGCGCGCGCCGCGCACCGGAGCCGCCATGTCGATCTCCTGCACCAGTTGCCCGCCGGGATAATGGCGGAAGCCTGTGAGATGGCCAGCCGTGTATTCCTCCTCCGAGCGGACGTCGAAGCGGTACAGCGTGCGATCGGCCTGCGCCTGCAGCGCCGCCATCTCCGCAAAGCCAATGTGCCTGACACCGGCGCGATAGGCGACGTCGCGCGCATTCGCTTCGCCGCCTGCGATGGCACCGATCTCGCCGCGCTTGTTGGAGCCATGGTCGAGATTCTGCTTGGCCAAGGTCCAGCCGATGGTGCCGTTGCGCAGCGCCCGCACCTTGTTGGTGACGCCGGCATTGATCAGCGACTGGGTGCCGATGATCGAGCGGGTACGGCCGGCGCAATTGACGATGATGGTGGTCTCGGAATCCGGCGCGGCCCGGCCGGCGCGCAGCACCAGCTCCGCGCCGGGCACGCTGATCGAGCCCGGGATATTCATGGTCGCGTATTCGTCGAACCGGCGAACATCGAGGATTTGAATGTTGGCGCCGTCAGCGATCATGGCGCTGACTTCCTCGGCGGCCAGCGAAGGTGTGTGGCGGCGATGTTCCACCAGTTCGCCAAAGGCCTTCGCATAGGAATTGACGTCCTGGAACAGTTCGTAGCCGGCGGACTTCCAGCCCCGCAGCCCGCCGTCGAGCTGGCGGACGTTGCTGTAGCCCAGCGCCGTGAGCCGGTCCGCGGCCTGTCGCACGAGCCCCTCGCCGTCATCATAGATTACGATCGGCGCATCCTTGCGCGGCAGCCGCGCTTCGGCCTCCAGCTCGATCCGGGCGGCCGCCATGTTGGCGGCGAACAGGGGATGGCCGGTGGCGAACGCGGCCTCGTGCCTGACATCGAGCAGCGCGATTTCCTGGCGCAGCAGCAGCGCGGTGCGGACTTCGGACGGGGTAACGGACGGCAAGGTCATGTATCGGGAATTCCAGGTGTGGATCGTATTTCCATCACTAGCAGCATCGCGCGCGGCCCGTCACGCCCGGCATCGCCATTAACTCTCATGTCATGGGAGCATTGATCTATTGCACGGGCTTGTCCGAAACCGCGTATGATGCTCGCTGCATGAGTATTTAGGCATCCGATGGACCTCAAACAATTGCGCACCTTCCGCGCCGTCGCGGAACTCGGCAGCCTCAGCAAGGCGGCGGACCGGCTGCGTGCCGCCCAGCCGGCGCTGAGCCGGCACATCAAGCTGCTCGAGCACGAGCTTCGCGTCGAGCTTTTCGTGCGCAATGGCCGCGGCATGCTCTTGACCAGCGCCGGCCGGATGCTGCTCGACCGCACCACCGGCCTGATCCGCCAGATTGAGCAGGTCAGCGACGATCTGAAGTCCGCCAACGGCAATCCGTCGGGCCGCGTCATCCTCGGGCTGGTGCCGACAGTCAGCGCGGTGCTGTCCGGACGGTTCGCCCGCCGTGTCATCAACGAATTTCCCGACGTCTCGCTGCGCATCGTGGAGAGCTATGGCGGCCATCTGGTCGAGTGGCTGCACCGCGGCGAAATGGATCTCGCGATCATCTACGGCCCTGCGGTCGATCTGCATCTTCAGGTCCAGTCGATCGGCCGCGAGGATATCGTCGCCGTCGGGCCGCCGGGCTCAGGTCTCAGCAAGCGGAAACAGGTCGATCTCAAATGGCTGGCGAAGCAGAAGCTGATCCTGCCGAGCATCTCGCACGGCCTGCGGGCACTCTTGGAGAAGGCGCTGGCGCGCGAGAAATTGAAGCTCGACGCGATGATCGAGGTCGATTCCTATCGCGCGCAGATCAGCCTGATGGAGGAAGGGCTCGGCTACACGCTGCTGCCACCTTCCGCGATCCGCACCGAAGTGGCAGCGAAACGGCTGGAGATGGCGGCCGTCAGCCCCTCGGTGTCGCGCGAACTGATTCTGGCATCGCCGATCGCCCATCCGCCGTCGATCGCGACGACGACGATTGGGACGCTGATCGTGTCCGAGATCCAGCAGCTCTCCAAGGAAGGGCTGTGGAAGATCAACATGACGGCGTAGCTGCATCCCTTAATTGAACAGCGCCTCGTCTCCCAGCACCGATTGCCGGAAGCGCGTCGTCAGGATGACGCCATCCGCCGGCGGCATCACGAACGCCAGCGCTTCGGGACTGATCTTGATCTGGGCGAAGGCCGTTCCCCGCCCCCCATGCGCGAGGTCGCGCAGTTCGGTGACTTCGGCCATCGTGCGGACGATGCGCGAGGTGCGGATGCCGCAGGCTGTGGCAATCGCGGCAAGGTCGACGCCGGAAGCCGTCGGCGTTTTCTGCATGCCGGTTTCGCCAAAACGCTCATTGTCGAGGACCGCGATCGTCAGATTCTTCGGCGCTTCCACCGCGATGGGCGCCAGCGAGCCGACATTCATCAGCATCTCGCCGTCACCGGTGATGACCATCACCTTGCGCTTCGGCTGCGCCAGCGCCAGCCCGAGCCCGATCATCGAGGCGCCACCCATCGCGCCCCAGAGCGGAAAATTATTGGGATGATCGCCGGCGGCCGAGACATCCCAGTTCGGCGCGCCGAGGCCGGCGATGACCAGGAGATCGGCACGGTCGCGCACGAGTTCGTTGACGACATCGCGGCGATTCAGCAGTGCGTTCGGATTGGTCATTTTCGGGCAAGCTCCTTGAAGTTCTTGGCGCCGAGCACGCGCTGTCCGAGCAGGACCGCGACCGGCTTCCAGGTGTTGAAGGCGAGGTGCGCCGCGCCCTGAACGGTGGCGGCGACCAGATCGGGATCGTCCACCTTGTTCACGATCACGCCCATCGCTTCCAGCGAGGGCCGCGTGCCCTGCCCCATCGGGATCTGCCATGGATTGAACTCGCCCCAATCGCCGCGCATGGTGACGATCATCAACAGCGGCATGTGACAGATCACCGGCAGCGACAGCATGTTGATGCAGTTGCCGACGCCGCTCGACTGCAGCAGCAGCACACCGCGCTCGCCGCCGAGCCAGGCGCCGGCCAACATCGCCACGCCCTCTTCCTCTGTCGTGAGCGTCACGACGCGCGTCTCCGGATCGGCCTCGAAGGAACGGATCAGGCGGCTGTGGCCGGCGTCCGGCACCATCGCGATCTGGCGAATGCCGGCGTCCTTGAGCACGCAGTAGATTTCGTCCGGCCACGTCGGCAGGGCCGGCGCCGCCTCGCTCCGTGATTTTGCTGCTTCCGCCATCGGGCTCCGTTTCCTCTGCAATTTCTGACTTAAGTTGCAGGCAGAATAGATCGCGTCGGGAATTCAAGGAATTTGAATGTGGACATGGCTTCTATCGCAAAATTGAAAGGCTCGAACATCTCGCTGCGGCGATGGTTGTCTGCGCGATGCGGCCGCGCTCGCATTGATTGTATCCCGCTCTTCAGTGGGATCGGATGAGCAGACTGATGCACAGATCGCGCAGCGAAATCTCTCGGTTCGACCCATCAAACAAGAGGTCCTAACCATCGCGAAAGATGGCCGGCCTCCTCGAACAAAACAACCTCGGCGAGCTATCTTGAAATTGTTCTTGATTTGTTCTATTCGATCAGGCAGGCTGCAAACGCTCATTATGGGAGTTTTCGATGGACCGCGTTCAACCCGGCTACGTTCAACTCATTCTTCATGACGACAAAAACACTCCGCAGAATTTTGTAATTGGCTTGCTCCGCTCGGTATTCAGTCAGTCGCCGGCCGACGCCTTTGAGATGATCGTCAGCATCAAAAAGCAAGGAAAGGCGGTTTGCGGCACGTATCCGCGCGCAGTGGCCGAAGCGCTGTTTCATGCTGCGCAGGAGCGCATTCGCGAATCGGGCCATCAACTGCCGATGACGGCCCAGGCCGGTGACGACGTAGACAGCGATCGCTGCAAGCTCTGCGGCAATTTTTCCGCAACTCCACTTCGTTTGATCAATAAGGCTGCGTTGATGTGCGACGACTGTATGTTGGCAACTGCAGAGGAGCTCGGCGCGATCACGGAAACAAAGCGGTTTAACTTTGCCAGCACAGCCATCGATTGGCATTTCGCCGGCACCCCTTACGATCGGCTGGTCTCAACATCGCGACAGTTTCCCGGCCACATGCGCGCCGACGTTCAGGCTGCCGTGGACAAGCTATTTTCCGATCGGCCCATCCGCTTCTTCGGCATTCAGGAGCGCCAACGCTACGAAACACTCACCTTCGCCTTGCTCACGAGTGCTGGACAGGCCGCGCATGCCATTGCGCCGGCGCAATATCATGATGTGGATGTCGGCGAAGCCGAACCGGTCAAATGCCTCGACAATGGATTATGGCTGTGTATCGCCGACGACATGCGCTACACGGTCTTGCTTTCCACGCATCGCGAACATGGCGCGGAAGCAGGCGTTCGCATTGAAATCACGCTGGCCGCCGGAGCGGCAAGCGCGGAGTTTGTCAGACGCAGCTTTGCCGACATCGAGGACGCCGTCAACGCCGCGAATTGCTACCGGGGCAAGATCCTGTCGTTCGACGGCGATACGAATTATCGCGGATGGTCGCGAGGCCTGACGGTTCACAAGCTGCCGCCAGTCGAACGCGCCAACGTAATTCTGCCCGACGCCACACTGAAGCTGCTCGACCGCAACATCCTGAACTTCGTGCAGCATCGCGCAAAGCTGCGCCAGCTCGGTCAATCGACCCGCAAGGGAATCCTGCTCTACGGACCGCCCGGCACCGGAAAGACCCATACCATTCGCTACCTCGCCAGCAACCTGCCCGGGCACACGACGTTGATCATCACGGCCGCGCAGGTTGAGTTGCTCAGAGCCTACACAAACCTCGCTCGCCTGCTGCAGCCGGCGATGGTGGTCATCGAGGACGTCGATCTCATCGCAACCGACCGCGAGATGATGGGGCCTTGCGAAGAGTCCATGCTCAACATGCTTCTCAACGAGATGGACGGATTGAAAGAGGATGCGGACATTCTGTTTGTCCTGACGACCAACCGGCCCGAACAACTCGAGGGCGCACTGGCCGACCGACCTGGCCGGGTCGATCAGGCGATTGAAATTCCGCTGCCGGATGATACCGGCCGAAGGAAGCTGATTAAGCTCTACGGCAAGGGTCTGCGGCTCGACGAATCCCTGATCGACGAGGCCGTCCGGCGGACCAGAGGCGTCAGCGCCGCCTTCATCAAGGAGTTGATGCGGCGCACCGCACAAGCCGGTATCGGCCGCGATGGCGGCGCGACAATCGGGTCAGCCGATCTCGGCGAAGCGCTCGATGACATGCTGTTTGCAAGCGGCAAGCTCAATATCAAGCTGCTCGGAGGTCCCCAGCAAGCCCGGCCTGAGATGGTCAATGGATGAACGAACTGCGGCACCGACATCGTTCGAAACGGCGTCAGGCGTTGGCACCTGAGCTTCACTTCACTTGGGCTTCGAGTCCGGCGGGCAATCGGGAGACACCTTCAGCGGCTTGCCGCCGCTCTGCACCGTCGGCGCGGCGGAATTTGCGCCGCCGGCTTCCGGCAGTATCGCGCTCTTTTCGACGGACATCGAATTCGCGGTCTTCTCCTCGCCGCTTCCCGTTGTTGCCGCCGGTGACGTCGTGCAAGCCGTCTCCGGCTTCGCGTCCGATGTCGCGGTGGACTGGGCGGCTGCGGCGCTCACGCTCAACAGCCCGGCGACGATCGCTGCCGCGACGCGCATCATGGTGATCTCCAAACGTTGAAATGGCTTGCGAGGGGCAAACGTCCCGCCGCAACGATGGTTCCGGGATGGTCATCGCGACATTGCGACAACCGGCGGTCAGGCCGTATGTTGGGACTATGGCAAGCGATCAGATCGACGCAAGATTTGCGTCCTTAACCGGTCGTCAAAGGGAGCTTTCATGACCATCGACCTGACCCGCCGCACGCTGCTTCACCTCGCCGGCGCCTCATCGCTGACGGCAGCAGCCGTCGTCGCAGCGCAGGCAGAAGGTATGGCAGGCAGCGGGCCGACCTTTGCCAACCGGACGCCGATGCGGATCGGCATGGTGAACCTGCGGGTGCGAGACCTCGACAAGGTCGCCGATTACTATCGCGACGCGATTGGCCTGACCGTCATGGCGCGCTCGATGATGGGCGCGCTGCTCGGCACGGGCGGCGTGGCGCTGCTCCATCTGCAACGGCGCGAGGGCGCGGCGCGCGAGGCGCGCAACGCGGCAGGGCTCTATCACACCGCATTCCTGATGCCGACGCGCCAGGACCTCGCGCGCTGGCTGGTGCACGCGGCCGCCAACAAGATCCCGCTGTCCGGCTTCGCCGATCACCTCGTCAGCGAATCCGTTTACCTCGACGACCCCGAAGGCAACGGTATCGAGGTCTATGCCGACCGCGCACCCGAAACCTGGAAATGGGATGGCGGCTCGGTTGCGATGGCAACCGACCAGCTCGACATTGACGGCCTGCTGGCGCTGACGGACACGCATACGACCAACTATGCCAAGGCTCCCGATGATCTGCGCATCGGCCACATGCACCTGCGCGTCGGCGACCTCGAACAGGCCGACCGCTTCTATGGCGGCGCCATCGGCTTCGATCCGACCCGCAAGCGCAGCGGCGCCGCGTTCCTTTCCTCGGGACGCTATCACCATCACCTCGGTCTCAACATCTGGCAGAGCGCCGGCGCCGGCCCGCGGGACGAGGCAGCCACCGGGCTTGCGTGGTTTTCGCTTGAGATCGCGGCGGAGGAGATTCTTCAGGCCCAAACGCTACGCCTGCGGCAGGCGAGCGCGCCGGCCGTGGCGATCGAAAACGGCATCGAGACGTCAGATCCCTGGGGCACCAAGGTGCGCCTCATCAAAGTCTGATGCTGTCAGCGGCCGTCGATCAGCCCAGCTTAGATAGACCATGCAACGTGCGGCCGTCCCAGCCAGCCGGCACCAAACACTATTTCTTCTTGCCGGTGCCCAAGGTCGGCTGCCAGCCGCCGGTCTTCTGACTAGGGGCTGCGGCAATCACCTTGATCTTCTCTTTCTTGGGTTTCTTGGATTCCCGGTTGCTTCGTTGCTCGCCTTTGGCCATGTCGATCTCCCCTAAGTTGATGGTGACGCCAAAACTAACACAGACTCGTCGATTAGAGGCGAGGCGCGTCCAGGTCATATCGGACCTTCAACGTCCTGATCAGATCGAGCGTGCGGGTGCGATAGAAATTGTCCGCCTCCGACATTGGCCGGCTGATGCTCGCGCTCCATCCGTAAGCATCATCGAACACGAACATCGTCATTCCGGAAGGCCAGGGACCATGGAGGACCCTTGCCTGCTCGACAATCATGTCCTGGAGCTCATCGGCGGTCTTGAAGGCCCTGACGCTCACGCCTTGCCTCCCGGGCCTCTTGAGGGCGCCCCGCTATCCTTCAAGTTGCAGGAATGCCACCGCCAGCACCAATAAAGGAGGAAACCGCGGGCCGATCCAGTCCGTCAAGCAAAATTGGGACGTTCCATCCGTCGCGGCGGTGTTCCTGTCACCGTAGACGCCATGGGAAACGCGGTGATAATCGACCCTAAGCTCGCGTGGGGGGAATAGCGAGAGCTAAAACGCCTCGGAGACAGTCGCGAGCGCCCTTCTGGCGGCAATGCTCGAACTTGACCTATCCCAACCTCCGTCGCGACTACGGAAGGATCGCTGACGCAATCCCGCCACCTCCAACCCGAAGCAGATCGAAATGTTCGGTCCGAAAGCGGGTCCGATGCGCGGAAAGTGGCCGGGCCTGTCTCAATCGAAGGCCGATGGCAGCTCTCCCTTGCGGAAGATGACCGTCGGCTCGTCATCATAGTCGCCGATCTCGGGATCGCCGGTGGATGAGAAGGCCACAACTCCAAGCTTGCTCAAGGCCAGCCGCTCCGCGGTGCGAAGCGCGCCGCTTGCCGTCTTGCAGGCGATCGGAGCGCCCGCCTTCAGGTTTCCTCCCCGGCCGGCATCGAAGGCCTGAACAAAGTAGCTTGTTTCGCGAGCCATAGCGCTCTCCTTTGAGGATGCAGGCCGCACAGCGATTTCCGGCTCAGGACATCGATCGCAACAACGCGGAAATCTGAATCGTTGCAAAATTGGAGTACGTATCCGATACGGCGTAGGGCAAAATGAGCTGATCTTTGTGCGCCATCGCCCCGCAGGTATAGACCACGTTGGGAACGTAGCCCTCGCGTTCGGATGGTTCGGGCCGCAACAATGGTTCGCTCGAACGCGCCAGCACCTTCGAGGGATCGCGTTTGTCGAGCAGTGCCGCGCCGATCGAATATTTTCGAACCGGGCCGACACCGTGCGTCAACATCAGCCAGCCCTCCGCCAGTTCGACCGGTGATCCGCAGTTGCCGATCTGCACGAACTCCCAGGGAAATTGCGGCTTCAGAATCGCCTGACCGCCTTCCCATCCGTAGAGATCGTCGGAATAGATCAGATAAAGGTTCTCGTTGTCCTGTCGCGCGATCATGGCGTACCTGCCGTCGATTTTGCGCGGGAACAGCGCCATGCCCTTGTTGCGCGCGGCGGCTCCGTGCAGCGGCGTCATCCGAAACGAAAGGAAGTCGGAGGTCTGGATCAGCTCCGATCGGATCGCAGTGCCCCTGTAGGCGGTATAGGTGGCGTAATAGGTCGTCCGGCCGCCATCGCTGAATTGGACGAAGCGCGCGTCTTCGATGCCGTTCGATTGCGATTCCGTCACCGGAAAGATCACGCGTTCGCTGATGTCCGGCGCCGGCTCGAACGCGACTTCGACTTCGTCGCCGACCGGTCCGGCGGTCCGATGCGTGATGCGGGGACTGGTGGCGAGCCGGGCCGTCGGATCGACCCTGATGCTGCCGTCCGCCGCGATGACGCCGGCACGAAACGTCAGCGACGATACGTGCCCTTCGCCGACGGCGCGCAGGCTCAGAATGAAGCGCAGGCTGCCCTTGGCAATTCCCGACTGGTCGGGGTGCGGCACGATGCTTGGATTGAACAGTGCCGACGCTTCGAAGGAATATTCGTGCAGGAAGTAGGCGCCGATCAGCTGGCGTTGCACTTCGGAAAATGTGCAGTGCGCCAGCAGCGCCTCTTCCATTTCGTCGGCCCGGCGCTCAAACGTCTCCAGCAGGTTGCGGTGCCGGCCCTGGAAATTCTCCAGCACATCGGCCAGTTGGCTGGCCGCGGCCTGGGAATCGAGATTGAGAACGCGCTCGACAATATGATTGGCGCGCGTCTTGTCGGTCGGATTGAGATCGCGTGGCTCAGTCGCAGGCTTGAACGGGCGCACGATCACACGCGCAGGATCGGGCCGCAGATAGAGCGCACGTCGATTGACAAAAGTGGCTTGCAACAAAATGTCCTCTGTTCGTATTTGCGTGAGTGGACGCTTAACTCAAGCGCCGATGGCGCGAAGCGCCACGGGGTTGGTCGGGTTAATATTGGCGCGCGCAAGCTGGCGCATCTCGGCCAGCGCCAGCAGATAGGACACCACCGACTCGCCGCCGCGATTTTCATTGGCGCGATCGGGATGCAATCCATCGCGACAACTGCCGGTCTCGGAATCGACGAGCGGAACCGAGAGGTCGTTGCCGCCGAAGAACCAGAAGAAAACCCCGGCCGCGATGGCCTTCCATTCGGCATCGCCGTCCGCGCGCCACGCGGTCAGGCACGCCGCAATCGTTGCGGTGGCTTCCACCGGTTGCTGATCGAAGGCCCCGGGAGGCTTTCGAAGTTCGCCGAAGCTCATCGTACCCACCGGGCGGAAATGCCCGGTCGACGTCGTTTGCAGCGTCATCAACCAGCGCAAGGATCTCAAGCCGGCATCGACATAGGCGGACGTTTGCGTTGCGAGGCCGGTCGCAATCAGGGCCTGCGGCAGGCGCGCATTGTCGTATGCCAGACCTTCCTCGAACCACACCCAGTCTGGTGTCTCAACCAGAGCGAGGGCGGACACCAGCGTGTCGGCAAGAGAATGCCTGATCTCACGGGCGCGCTGATCATCCGGAACTGCGGCGCAATAGGCGTCCAGACCGAGCAGCGTGAAAGCCATCGCGCGAGGCGAGCGAAAGGCCGCGGCGGTCGACAGGGCTTCGGCAAACAAGGCTGCCGCCCATCGACGCCGTGACCGGCTGGCATCCTTCCGCGCGCATTCACCCAAGGCCCACAGGGTTCGCCCGTGACTGTCCTCGGAGCCTTCATCTTCGAGCCAGGTCCGGTTGAAACCCATGAAGTTGCGAAAGCGTCTGGTATCGGGATTCCACGCATGCTGCACAAAGGCGGCAAAGCGGCCGGTCTGGCTTTCCGAAAGCGGATGCTCGCCCGGTTCATTGAGCGCGCAAGCCAACAACAACGCGCGGGCGTTGTCGTCCACGCAGTAACCGTGCGCGCGATCCGGCACCGAATGCACGGCGTGCTGGAACAGGCCGGTATCGTCGCACATCGACAGGAAATGGCCCAATTGCATATCGGGCACCGCGGGGCCATGCGGCGCGATCGCGTCCGGCGCGGCGCGCGCGATCACCTTCAGCCGGTGGCCATGCCGCGCGTTTTCGAAAGCGGTCATGTAGCGCTCGGCCGTGCGCGCCCATGTCATCGACCGGCTGGCGGCGTAGGCGCGCTCGCGCATCGCCTGACGGCGAGGTCCATCAGTCAGCAATGACGCTATTTCGTTGCCGGTCTCTATCGGGTCGCCAAAGGAAACCAGAACGCCGCGGCCGTCGGCCAGCAGTTCGCGCGCATGCCAGTACGGCGTCGAGACCACCGGCTTACCGAGACCGAAGCTGTAGGCCAGCGTGCCCGACGTCATCTGCGCCTCGTTGAGGTAGGGCGTGACGTAGACGTCGCACATTGAAATGAATTCAAGCAGCGTGGCCTGGTCCACGAACTGGTCCAGGAATACGACGTGATCCTCGACGCCAAGTTTGCGCACGCGCGCCATCAGGCTGCCGCGATAGGCCTCGCCCTGATCGCGAACCAGATTGGGATGTGTCGCACCGAGTACCACATAGACTGCGTCCGGCCGCCTTTGCAGGATCGAGGGCATGGCGTCGATCATGACCTCGATGCCCTTGCTGGGGGACAGCAGGCCGAACGTCAGAATCACCGACCGGTTGCTGAATCCGAGTTTGACCTTTGCCACATCCGGCGCGACAAACGGAAAGTCGGGGATGCCGTGGGCGATGACCTCGATCTTGTCATCCGGCACGCGATAGACGTTGCGCAGCAGTTCACGGCCCTTGCTGGCCATCACGATGACCTTCGAGGACATCTCGACGATGCGCTCCATCACCGCGCGCTGACCCGCCGACGGCGCCGCCAGCACCGTGTGCAGCGTCGTGACGACCGGCATGGTCAGGCGTGACAGCAGTTCCAGGATATGAGCCCCGGCTTCGCCGCCGAAAATTCCGAACTCGTGCTGCAGACAGACGATGTCGAACCGGCCGGCGTTGAGAAACGCCGCGGCGCCGACATACTCCTCGATGCTGCCGTCCTTGATCTGCAAAGCGACCGACGCAGGATAGTCATAGACCTGATCATGGTCGGTCATCGCCACGATGCAGGTTTGCAGGCTTGGCCGGGAATTCGAGATCGCGCGTTGCAGGTCGGTCGAAAATGTTGCGATACCGCAGCGGCGAGGCAACGAATTGCCGATCACCGCGATCTTGCGGAGCGGCGTCATGTGTGTGCCTCGGCGAGGCCAGCGAGTTTCGTAAGCTCGGCGGCGGCGAGCTGAGCAGGTCTGGTCGATTGCCCGGAAAGCCTGTGCAAAAGCGAGCCGATCGGACTGCTTGCCGGATACGCGACCAGGGCGCTCAACCCGTTGGCACCGACTTCGATGCTGACGCGACCGCCGCCAACGAAGACCGCCTGCCCGATGGACAGTGCAGCCAATCCGATCGCCGCATGGCCATCGAGCGCGAGAACCCAGGTTTCCGAATCGGCCGTCAGCGCCCAGCTTGAATTCTCGGGCAGCTCAAGCCGCTCAAGCACGAAATGTTGGCTCGCGACCAGAACCGTCCGCTCAGGCGTGAGGCCGACGGGATCACGTGGCGGCCGAAGCGGCCAGGCGTTTGCAACGGCCACGCCATTGTCGATGTGCAGTTCACGCTGCCTGCCATAGTCGAACAGGCGAAATGTCGTATCACTGCGCTGCTGAATCTCGGCGAGCACGATACCGGCGCCGAGTGCATGGATGGTGCCGGCCGGAATGAAGATGACATCGCCTTTCTCAACCGAACGCCATTGAATCAGATCGACGATCGAGCCATTCGTGATCGCGGCGTACAATTCCTGTGGTGTGACCCGTCGATTTAAACCGACGCCGATCTGCGCGTCCGGCTCAGCCGAGATGATGTACCACGCCTCGCTCTTGCCGTTCGGCATCCCCATCGCGCGCGCAAAGGTATCGTCTGGATGGACCTGGATCGACAATGGCGCGCTGGTGAACAGCAGTTTGAGAAGCAAGGCAGGCGACGGCGCATTGCTGTCGGCGCGTTCGAACCAGAGCTCTCCCACCGCATCTCCAGTACCGTCGATGCTGCTCCAGGGCTGGAGATCGCTGACGCCCCAGGGCTTGCGCACGGCCCGCAGGGACGCGTGTTCGATGGACATAGCGTCTCCTGACCCGTAACGCGCACGCCGAAGCGACATGCCGTTGGTCGATATCGTCTGCAGGATTGTGTGGCTAAGCGTTGCGTCTGCCGGACACGCCTTGTTGCGAAACCGGGTACGCTGTTGCTCATATGGATACTGCCGTACCCAATAGCAACCATCACACTGCTATCGCGATCGGATCAGATGCGGCATGAACGCTGACCCTTGCCTTCGCTTTGGGAATTTCCCTCGACATCGTGACGAAAAGAGCGTCTGCTGCACACATCGCCGCCCTTCTCGGTGACTGAGAGTCGTGTGCTCCCGCCACACGACGGGTGGTTATTATGTCCACCAGCCAACCATTCGCTCTGCGAGCAGTGGCGGGTACCCTCAATCATGGTGCCAGCTCTTCTTGGCCTCCCGATCGATGCAGCAGTTATTGCCCAATGCTAACTCGCAGCGACCGAGACGCGCATCACATTGCGCCAGCGGCTTTTGAAGCGGGCTTCCACACAGATCGAATAATCGCGGTGAACGCGAAAGGAATGACGATGAAAAAACCCCTGCTTTCCATTGAAGAGCCGGAGCCGAAGAAGAAGGCGGTGCGGGCCGACAGGCCCCCGACCGAAGGGTTCGCGACGATCGTCGACGGCCATTTCAAGTCGGAGTTTGACACGGCCGAGGCTGCCGAAGTCTCCGGCCGAAAGCTGAAGACCGCCTATCCGATGCTCCAGGTCCAGGTCTACGATGCCGCCCTGAAGGTGCGCACCTTGTTGAGCTAGCCCGTTATCGACCGGCGGAGCAAGGCCGGCCGGGCGCCTCCGTCTCAGCAACCGCGGCAGATATTCTTCAGCTTGGCGCTGGTCTTGGCGTCTTCTGTGCTGAATGGATCTTTGTCGGCGGCTCGCGATGGATCTTGTTCAGGGACGCCGGACTTTTGCATTTTCGGAGGGTACGCGGCGTCGTAGCACGACAGGCGCGCATTGGCGTTTTCGATCACGCGGCATTCGGGCACTGCGGCAAGAGCACCCGTCGTACACATGCACAGGGCCAGCACGGCGAGCGTCGTTTTCATCCGAGTTCCTTCGCGATTGGTCGCAGTTTCAAATCAAGCAGATCGACGCCGGACGATTCCCTCGTCACGCAACCTCGTCAGTCCAGACCTTGAAGCCAGCCAACGTGTTGGGCCCGAAGGTCTGGGTGATCGGCACATCGGAGGCGTCGCGGCCCTGCGCGATCAGCACACGGCCGATCCTCGGCACATTGTTGCGCGGATCGAAGGTGCGCCAGTGCCCGCCGATATAGGCTTCGAACCAGCCGGCGAAATCGCCCACGGCCCAGGGTTTTGGCGTGCCGATGTCGCTGAGATAGCCGGTGCAATAGCGCGCGGGAATGTTCATGCAGCGGCAGAACGTGATGGCCAGATGGGCATAGTCGCGGCAGACGCCCTTGCCTTCCTCATAAGCCTCCCACGCCGTCTTGCTGGCGCGCGCGTGCTCATATCCGAACGCGATGTGACGGTGCACGAAATCGCAGATCGCCTGGACCCGCGCCCAGCCTGGCGGCGTCTTCCCGAACAATTGCCAGGCGATTTCCGAAAGCCGGTCGGTCTCGCAATAGCGGCTGCCGAGCAGATAGACCAGGGTGTCCGCGGGCAGATCCTCGACCGCATGCTGAAACGCCGAAGCAAACACCGGATCGGGAAGGCCGCTATCGCGCACCACGCCATCGCCGGCAAGGCGCACGCGGCCGGCGGGCGCGACCATGCGGCTGCACCAATTGCCGAACATGTCGCGATAGGGCGTGATCTCGACCGCGGGATCGGTAGTGAGGAAGTCCGGCACGATGACATCGGATGCGCGGGTGAAGTGTGTGCCCAGCACCATGATCATAGGCGTCGGCTGCGGAAAATCGTAGAGCATTTCGAATCCGACGCGAAGCTTCACTCGAAACGCCTTTCCGGCTGCTAAGAGCTCGAAGTGGCTACGGAACCGGCGAATACAAGGCTTTGGCCACCTCATTCGACCAAATACGGCCGGCGGTGGAGAAAACGATAGCTAATTGACGCAAAAGCGCGCAGGTTGCGACGATGTCCGCAAAACATCATGACTTGGTGCGCAGCTTCGTTGGGCTGCCCGCATGACCATGCGCACGCGACGGGAAACGGTTCACTTCAGGCACCCGTTCCGCATCAAAGGTATCGACCGGCAGCTGGCACCGGGGGCTTATGAAATCGTCTCCGACGAGGAGATGATCGAAGGCCTTTCGTTTCCGTGCTTTCGGCGGGTCGCCACCATGATCATGGTGCCCGGCGCGCCGCCGCAACGTTCCGCGATGGAAATGATCTCGATCAGTTCGATCGATCTGTCCGACGCCCAACGCATCGACGCGAGCGCGCCGCGTGACTGATACCCCGATCGAGCTCGA
This sequence comes from Bradyrhizobium sp. McL0615, assembly GCF_049993905.1. Lineage (NCBI taxonomy): Bacteria > Pseudomonadati > Pseudomonadota > Alphaproteobacteria > Hyphomicrobiales > Nitrobacteraceae > Bradyrhizobium > Bradyrhizobium sp. McL0615. The sequence goes on from NZ_CP188254.1 coordinate 8,398,287, forward strand.
CAAGCATCGCGGCATGGCGGCGCAGAAGGCGACCGATATCCGTCGCGTGATCGCCGACGTCGAGGCCAACGCAAAACAGTTGCGTGACAAGCAGGGCGCTGTCGAAATCGAGATCCTCGGCGCGCCGGCTACCTCGTGGCCCGAAGCGGTGGCCAAGGCGCGTTACGTGCTCAACCTGTATTCCGCCGGCCTGCCGGCGACCGACACCCATCACCGCGACCTCGTGGCTGCGGTGCTTGCGGACCTTACCCGACTCTCGAAAGAAGAGACCTGAACAAGCCGATATCCGGCCTGAAAGAACTGCCCCCTTCATCCAGCCGTCCCGACCAAGGTCGAACGGCGCAAATCGAAAGCACTTGATGCAAAATCTCTCGCCACGTCACGTCATGACGGAAGAATCGCTCCGTCTCGGCGTCGAGTCCGGCTGGTACTCGACCAAGGTCAGCGGAACCTTCGTCTCGGGCCCGCATTCTACCGAAGCGGATTGCCTGCGCAGGATCCTGGAAATCAATCCGCCGCCGGTCGTAAAAAAGAGGGTGGCCGGATGAGAGGATCGTTTCGCGCCGGGAGAAATGCCTGATGACGTTCGCGCGCGGCAACATCCGGGGCTATGACGACGACCGGATGGTCCTGCTGTTTTCCATGATGGACGACGGCAGGGAAGTGCCCTGCGCCGTCAGCGCTGCGGCGATGGATGAACTGGAACACGTGCCGCGGACGCCGGCAGCCCGGCGCGAGGAGCAGTTCGCGCGGTTGCGGGACCGGATCGAGGCGTGCGCGTCCCGCAAATTCCAGGCGCGGGAGTTCGAAGGCACTCCCCCCGGCATCATCGTGCGCGGCATCGATTTCCGTTCCTGAAAAACGTCGCCGCTCGACTGATGTCACGATGAACCAGGTCTGCGGACCGGTGAAAAACAGTTCCGCCTGTTCCCCGATCATGTTTTAAGGTCCGAGCTATTTGTCAAAGGGACCGATTGCATGAACTTGCCGATGAGCTGGGATGAATGGGCTGACCACGACGGCGTGGCGCTCGCCACGCGCGTTGCGAAGGGTGAACTGACGGCCGCGGAACTGGCCGCACAGGCGGCCGCCGGCATCGCCAAGGTCGATCCCGCGCTTTCAGCCGTCGTCGAAATCTTCGAGGATGCGGTCACCGACCCCGGCACCGACGGCACCAATCTCGATGGCCCGTTTGCCGGACTTCCATTCCTGATGAAGGACCTCGGCCCGACGCTGAAGGGCCGCCTGCAGGAAATGGGCTCACGCTACATGCGCGGTAACCGCGCCACGGCCGACACGTTCATGACGAAGAAGATGCGCGGCGCCGGGCTCAACCTGATTGGGCGCACCACCACGCCGGAATTCGGCGTCTGCAGCTCGGCGGACAATCCCGCCGTCTATGTCACGCGCAATCCCTGGAATACCGACTACACCACCTGCGGCTCGTCGGCCGGCAGCGCCGCGATGGTCGCCGCCGGCACAGTGCCGATCGCGCATGCCACCGATGGCGGCGGCTCGATCCGAATCCCTGCGGGGGTCAACGGCAATATCGGGCTGAAGGTCTCGCGCGGCGTGTTCTCGCTGTCGCCGCTTCTGTCCGACCTCAGCGGCCTGGTCTCGATCCAGGGCTGCCAGTCGCGCACGGTGCGCGACACTGCGGCCTTCGTCGACGCCTGCCGCGGTCCGGCGCCCGGCGAATTCATGCCGTTCTGGTCGCCGCCAGAGCCCTATACGCGGATGATCGCGCGCGATCCGGCGCGGCTCAAAATCGCGCTGTCGCACCAATGGGGTGAATATAGCGCGACGCCGCATATCGCGGCCGAGTTGCAGAGGGTCGGGCGCTTCCTCGAAGGTCTCGGCCATCACGTCGACTACGCATTGCCGGAGCTGGACTACCGCGAAGCCTTTGCGGCGCAGACCACCTGCTACATCAGCAATTTCGCCGTCGTCATCTCCAACATGCTGGCGGCGCGTGGCCTGGAGAAGCCGCCGGAAGATCTGATCGAGCCCATCAACATCCGGATCTGGGAGCATGGCCGCAACACCAGCTATGCCGACCGAGCACGGATGCAAGCGGCGTTCAACACGACCTCGCGCGGCTTCGGCGCGTTCTTCGAGGAATGGGACATCATCCTGACGCCGATCACGGCATTGCCGACGCCGAAGGTCGGCACCACGGAGTATCTGACGATCAGCGAAAATCCTGACGTGCTGGACTGGTTCGGCAACCTCTGGCGCAATTTCGCCTTTACGCCGCTTGCCAATCTCTGCGGCATCCCCGCGATCTCGTTGCCGCTCGCCACCCATGAGCACGGCCTGCCGCTCGGCATCCAGGCGATTGCGAAACAGGCCAATGACGGGCTGCTGTTGCAACTGGCGGCGCAGATCGAGCGCGCGATCGGCGGCAAGTGGAACGCGGGCGAGAAGCCCGGCGTGCATGTGACGAACGGTTGATCATCTCAACCGTCGGCGGCCCTAGAACCTTCGTGAGGTTGAATCCCTGCGACTTCATTTCCCCTGCCAAGCAGAGCGTCACGGGCTTCCTTCAGACGCTTCAAACTCGCCACATTGGTCTCGCGAATTTCGTCCAGACGATTGAGATAGGACAGTTCAGCCTTGACCTGGGCGAGGTTCAGAACATCGTCCATGCTGTTCAATCCTTGCTCTGCGGGCTGATCGGCTTCTTCGAAGGCCTGTTCTGGGCGGGGTAGACTAATTTTAGCATGCGGATACCGGTCCGATTATGAAATTCACCACACATAGCCCACGATTCCCTTGCCGGCGTGGCTGCGGGTGACATTGGAGAACTCGCCCGCGAAGGTGGCCCCGACCGCAAGCCGTTGCGCCATTTCAAGGCGTGAGGCCCATCCACGGCGCGGCGCGCAGCCCGCTTGCCGCCGACACATCTTCTGTCCCCAGCCCGCAGAGGTCCACGCGCCGGTCCGGCATCGCAGTCCCCATTCGGCACGAATCTCCACAGCAACTTCGCCCTTTCCTCTCATTTCGCGTCAGAAAGGTCCTGAGATTGCGGCTGAGACATTCTGAAATTTTTCTGATATTCGGCGCGCCTGTACGTTTGGGCACATTTTTCCGGTCGATCCGGGGACTAAATGGGGACAGCTGCCGGTGGGAGGGGACGTGCTGCGCTTTGCTGGCTTTGAGCTTGACTCCGAGCGCGCCGAGCTGCGTGCCCCCGATGGCGGGACGATCAGGCTCCGGCCCAAAGCGCTGGAGATACTGCGGCTGCTCGCCGGGAATGCCGGCCGCGTTCTGAGCAAGCAGCAGTTGATGGAAGCCGCCTGGCCGAACGTCCATGTCGGCGAGGACAGCCTGTTCCAGTGCATCCGTGAAATCCGCACCGCGCTCGGCGACGACAAGCGCCAGGTGGTCCGGGTCATCTCCGGCCGCGGCTACCTGTTCCAGGCCGAGGTGACGGGGGTCCCCGTCCCTGCGGCGCCGGAAATTGCGCCCGTCAGCCAGCCGTCGCCTGCAGTATCAGACACGAAGGCGGTCACCGAGACGACCGGTGAGCCCGCGAAACGGGTTCTCGACTTCAGCCGGCGTCGCGTCGCGTTCGCTGCTGTCGCGGGGTTCGCCATCCTGTGTACGGCGGTCGCCGTGTGGATGTTGAGTCCCGGCCTGATCTTTGCGCGCGGGCCGACAAGCATCGCCGTGATGCCGATCGCGGATGCGAACAACGATTCGCACGTCGCCCAGATGGCGGCCGATGTGAGCGGCCGCCTGACCGACGGGCTGGCGAAGATCGAAAACATCCGCGTGCTGGCTCTGGAAACGGGTGCACCGAAGGCCGACTTCGTGGTGAAGGGCGAACTGCAGAAGAGCGAGCAGGCCTGGACGATACGAACGCGCATGACCGACACGGCAACCGGCGAGGTGACGTGGACCGCGTCATACTCCGTCAACCCTGCGGATACGGACCTGCAGATGCAGCAGTCCCGGCTCGCGGCGGGCGTCGGTCACGCCCTGGCGCTGCGCATCAACGAACTGCTGAATGCCGACGCGCGGTCAGCTGCGAAGAGCAAGGTCGTGATTGAGCAGGCCACCGCCCATATCAACCAGACCTCGCCGGAGCGTTTTCAGGCGGCGCAGGCCATGCTGGAGAAGGCGCTGGCCGAAGACCCCGGCAATGTCGAGGTTCAGGTCGCACTGGCCGCGCTGCTGATGCGCGGCGTGCAGATGGTGTGGCTGAGCCCGGCCCAGCGCGAGCCGGCGGAGACTAAGGCCGAGGCGCTGTTGCAGCAGACGCTGCGGGCGAAGCCGAATTATATTCCGGCGCACGAGGCCTATTGCCGCTTCCTCAACGCCACCAACCAGTTCAGCGCCAGCCTCGTGGCCTGCGCGAGGGCCTTGAGCCTCGATCCGTGGAACGGGATCGCGCTGTATCATGTCGGCCTTGCGCAAATCCAGACCGGACGCTTTGAGGACGCACTGGCAACGTTCAAGCAGGCGGACCGCTTCGATACGCCGCAGGTCTCGCGCTGGACGTGGCTGATCGGCGCCGGCTGGGCCAACATGCTGATGGGCCGCGCCGAAGACGCCGTGCCGTGGCTGCAGAAGTCGATCGCGATCACGGCGGCCAGTGGTCGCACGCATATGTTGCTGGCGGCGGCCTATCAGCAACTGGGGAAGACCGACGAAGCCAGGGCGGCGATGGAAAAGGGCCGTGAATTGCGGCCCGGCTCGACCGTGCAAAACGTCCCGACGCCCAAAAAGAATTCCAGCCCGGTCTATCTCGAGGCGGCCGAACGGATCATGCAGTTGATGGCGGCGGCGGGCTTGCCGGCGAGCTGACGTAAGCCCGGACGCAGGGCGAACCGTCGACGAACGTGGGACGCGATGCTCGCTGGGCTAGTCGAATGTGACGCCGACCCTATACTCCCTGCGCCAGACGACACGGCAAAGCAGCTTCAATCCGTCCTCGGGGAGGACCAATGTGAATTCATCGGGGATACGGATCAGGTCCGGAAAATCCAGCGCCGCGCCCGTGGCGGATAGATCGCGAACGGTGCAAGCATATTTGTCGCCGCCATACTCGATTTTGGCGGCCTTCATGACACGGACGCGCGGTGCAATCCGGGTTTCGACCATCGCGAAAAATTCCGGCGGACATTAAAGGAGACAGTATTCAAGTACTGTGCCGCCGAAAGATTAAATATTCGGGAATTTTCGGCATGCCAGGAGAGGCGAGCCCCACAACATTCGTCGCGGGGCCGAAGCCCCGCGCAGCGCACTTGACGAACCACGGCAAGTGAGATCCGGGTTTACTTCCACCGCGCCAGATAGAAGCGTGGCAGTTCGTCCGGGTACGGCGTGAAATCGAGCTGCTTGGCGTAACCGTAGGTCGTCACATAGGTGTGCATCGGCGCCCAGTAGGCCTGCTCGGTGATCTTCTTGATCACCGCCGAATAGGCCTCCTTGCGCACCTCCGGGTTAATGGTCGACCCGCCCTGGACCAGCCCCTTCTGCACGTCGGGATCGCGCGCATAGTCGTCGGCGCCGCCATCGAAGAAGTTCGGCAGAAACGCCGAGACGTCGTTGATCGAAAAGCTACCCCAGCTTCCGAGATACATGCGCAGCTCACCCGCCTTGGCGCGCTGGATCAGGGCCGCGGTCTGGAGCTGGTTGAGCTTAGCGCGGATGCCGACCGCAAGCAGGTAGTTCTGGACTGCCGAGCCCCATTGCGGCAGCACGTAGCTGGCTAGCTCGACTTCGAAGCCGTCGGGATAGCCGGCTTCAGTGAGAAGCTGCTTCGCTTTCGCCGGATCGTAGTCGTAAGGCACCGCGACCTCGGCGTCGCAGCCGAACTGCGACGGGAAACACGGCGCTGAAGGCACGCGGCTGCCGCCGGTCACGAGCTTGTCGGCGATCGCCTTGCGATCGATCGCATGCCAGATCGCCTGACGCACCTTCTGCTTGGTCAGGGGATTGTCGGCGCCGGTGCGGCCGGCCGCATCGAGCGAAAGATAGCCGACCCGCATCGATTCCTTCCGAACCGCCTGCAGATGCGGCATCTTGTTCACGGGATCGAGCTGGTCAGGGTTCATGTTCCAGATCCAGTCGGCGCGGCCGGCGAGCAATTCCGTCATCTCGGTCGTGGCATCAGGCACGAAGCGCACGCTCAGCTTCTTGATCGCAGGCTTGCCCTTCGGGCTGCCGGCCCAGTAATCCTCGAACCGTTCGAAGTCGATGGAGACGCCGGGCTCGACCTTGGTCATCTTGTAGGGACCCGCACCGACCGGCGCCTTGGCGTAGCCTTCAGCGCCGACCTTCTCGCGATAAGCCTTGGGATAGATCGGGATCACGAGCGCGAAATATTCCAGCGCTGCGGGGGTCGGCCGCTTCAGCGTGACGCGCACCGAGAGATCGCCGGTCTTCTCGGCCTTGTCGAGCCAGTTGTAGTTCGCCGGCGTCGACAGCCGGCTCGCCGGATCGGCGATCAGGTTGATGGTGTAGACGACGTCATCGGCGGTGAACGGGCTGCCGTCGTGGAACTTGACGCCCGGTCGCAGCGTGAACTCGATGGTGGTCGGATCCGGCTGCTTCCACTCGGTGGCGAGCAGCGGCTCGAGCTTGAAGGTATCGGGATTGCGGTAGACCAGCGCGTCCCAGCCCTGATGGTGCATCACCACGCCGGTGCGCAGATTGTTGTAATAGGGATCGATGTTGGGAAGCGCGTCGCGCATTACGATCCGCAGCGTATCGGCGGATTTTTGTGCTGTCGCGGGCGCCGCGGCGGCGCCGAGCAGCGCCATCGCCAGAATGGCCGCGCCGAGCTTGTTTTGCATACGCATATCGCCCTCCATTACCTGTGTTTTGCAAAGCGGCGTGAAGCACGCTCTATGCCAGATGACATTCTACCATTCCCTGGGGCGGCCGGACCATGCGCGTTGGTGCCTCATGGCGGCAGCGCTCGACCGCGATACGGCAGCGCGGGTTGAAGCGGCAGCCCGGCGGAATATTGGCCGGATCCGGCATGATGTCGCCGAGGCCGATGTCGGGTACGCCCTTGCCCGGCTCCGGCGTCAGCACGCTTTCCAGCAGCGCCTTGGTATAGGGGTGGCCGGGCTCGCGAAACAGCGCGTCGGTTTCGTTGCGCTCGACAAAACGGCCGAGATACATCACCGCGACCTCGCTCGCGACATGTTCCACGACGGCGAGGTTATGGCTGATGAAGAGATAGGTCAGCCCGAGGTCGCGGCGCAAATCGGCGAGCAGATTGAGGATTTGTGCCTGCACCGAGACGTCGAGCGCGCTGGTCGGCTCGTCGCAGATCACGATCCTGGGCTCCAGCACCAGGGCGCGAGCAATCGCCGCGCGCTGGCGTTGCCCACCGGAGAGTTGCGCCGGCATGCGCTCGCCCATCGCGGCCGACAGCCCGACACGCTCGAGAATGCCGCCAACGCGGCGCTCGATCTCGCCGCGCGAGAAGGTGCCCTGCGCTGCCAGCGGCAGGGCGACGATGTCCTTGATGCGCCGGCGCGGATTGAGCGAGGCGAACGGGTCCTGGAACACGGGCTGGATCAGCCGGGCGCGTGCCTTGCGATCGAGGTCGAACAGGCGCTTGCCGTCGACCAGCACGGTGCCCGCCGTCGGCTTGAGCAGTCCGAGGATCATGCGCGCGAGCGTGGATTTGCCGCAGCCGGATTCACCGACAATGCCGAGCACGCTGCCGGCCGGCACGCTGAAGGTGACATCGTCGACCGCGACAACGCGCTTTTCCGCCGACATCAAACCGGTGTGCACGCGAAATTCGCACCGCAGATTCTCGACCTCGATCGCGGCGGTCATGCGGGTTGCAGCTCCGCACTATCAGGCGCGAGCCGGCACAGATAATCGTGCGCGTCGCCGGCCTGCCGCCGCGGAATCGCGCGCGCGCATGTCTCGTCGGCGTGGGCGCAGCGCGAGCGGAAGGCGCAACCGGCAAAGCCGGGGCCGATGGCCGGCACCACACCGGGGATCGATCCGAGCGGCCGATCGCGCTGCACCCGGCCGGGCACCGGCACGCAGGACAGGAGACCGCGCGTGTAGGGGTGCTGCGGCGAACGGAACAGTTCCGCGGTCGTCGCGCGCTCGACCACCTCGCCGGCATACATGACCGACACATGATCGGCGACGCGTGCGACGATGCCGAGGTCGTGGGTGATCAGGAGGATCGAGAGCCCGAGCTCACGCTTGAGGTTCGCGAGCAGCCGCAGGATCTGCGCCTGCACGGTGACGTCGAGCGCGGTGGTCGGCTCGTCGGCGATCAATAGTTCGGGGTCGCACATTAGCGCCATCGCGATCATCACGCGCTGGCGCAGGCCGCCCGAGAGCTGGTGCGGGAACTGGCCGAGCCGCATGCCGGGAGCGGTGATGCCGACGCGGCCCATCAGTTCGGCGGCGCGGTCCAGCGCCGCGGCGCGCGAGCCGCCCTTGTGGCGCGTCAGCACTTCCGCCATCTGCGAGCCGATGGTGAAGGCGGGATTGAGGCTGGTCATCGGCTCCTGAAAGATCATCGCCATGCGGTTGCCGCGCAGCCGCGCCATTTCGCGGTCCGACAACGCGGTGAGATCGGTGCCGGCAAAGCTCATCCGTTTCGCCGTACGCTGGCCGCCGCGCGCGAGCAGGCTCATGACCGCCAGCGCGGTGACGGATTTGCCGCAACCGGATTCGCCGACCAGGCAGTGGGTCTCACCCTTCTCGACCCGGAACGAGGCGCCGCGCACCGCCGCGGTGCGGCCGCCGAAACTCACCTGAAGCTCCTCGACCTCCAACAGCGCGCTCATCGCAGCCGCTCCGCGCCGAGCAGATTGCGCAATCCGTCGCCGACCAGATTGATGCCGAGCACCAGAACAGCCAGCGCGACGCCGGGGATCATGATCACCCAGGGCGAAAAGAACATGTAATCCTTACCCTCGGCGATCATCAGCCCCCACGACGGCAGCGGCGGCGGCACGCCAAGACCAAGGAACGACAGAGCGGCTTCGAGCAGGATCGCCAGCGCCATCTCCAGCGTGGCCACCACCGCAAGATGGCTCGCGATATTCGGCAAAATCTCCTTGATCAGGATATGCGGCATCGAGGCGCCGGCGCACCAGGCGGCGCTGACATAGTCATGGTTGCGGACCTGCATGGTAGTCGCGCGCGCGACAACTGCAAAACGATCCCACAACAATAGCCCCAGCGTTGCCACCACGAGCCCGAGGCCCGACCCCATCAGCCCGACCACCGCGAGCGCGACCAGCACCACGGGGATAGACAATCGCGTCGTGATGGCGAACAGCACGACATCATCGACGCGGCCGCCGAAGAATCCGCCGAGCACGCCGAGCGTGATGCCGATCAGGCCCGAGGTGATCACCGTCATGATTCCGATCAGCAGCGAAATGCGCGCGCCATAGACCAGCCGCGCCAGATAGTCCCGCCCGAGCTGGTCGGTGCCGAGCAGATGCCCCGCCTGGGTGCCTTCCATCCAGAACGGCGGCTTCAATCGATTCCCGAGATCCTGAATAAACGGATCCTGCGGCACCAGCGCATTGCCGATGACGGCGGCGGCGACGACCAGCGCGACGATAGCGATTCCGATCGCAAAGCCGGCGGTGCCGATGCGCGACGCACTCGAAGGCTGGGGCGCCTGAATGGCAATCGGTTCGCTCATCCCGTGCGCAGCCTCGGATCGAGCAGTGCATTGAGGATGTCGGCCAGCAAAGTGAGGCCGATATAGAACACGGCCAGCACCAGCACCACCGCCTGCACGACCGGGAAATCATTCTTGGCGATGCTTTCCCAACCGAGATAGCCGACGCCATGCAGCGCGAACACGGTCTCGATGACGATGGAGCCGCCCAGCATGAAGCCGAGCTGGACCGCGGCAATCGAGACGACGGGAATGGCGGCGTTGCGCAGCGCGTGCTTGAAGATGATCCGCGCCCGCGACAGGCCCTTGGCGCGCGCGGTGCGGATGTAGTCTGACGCCATCGCCTCGATCATGCCGGAGCGCGTCAGCCGCGTCAGCGCCGGGATCGCCGTAAAGGCGAGCACGATGCCCGGCATCACGAAATGCTGCCAGGTGCCGGTGCCCGAGATCGGCAGGATACCGAGCTGCAGGCCGAGCACGATCATCAGGATCAGCGCCAGCCAGAAGCTCGGCACCGCCTGCCCCACCATCGTGAACAGGGTGACGCCGCGGTCGACCCAGGTGTTTTCGCGCAGCGCCGCCAAAATGCCGAGGGGAATCGAGATGACCAACGCAAGGGTAAGCCCGACCAGCCCGAGCGTGACCGTGATCGGCAGGCGCTTCAGGATCAGGTTCGCCACGCTGTCCTTGAAGAAATAGCTCTGGCCGAAATCGCCGACCAAAGCGCGGCCGGTCCAGGCGAAGAACTGAACATAGAGCGGGCGGTCGAGGCCATAAGCCTTGCGCACGATTTCGACGTCGGCCTGCGTCGCCGAGGGGCCTGCGATCGAAACCGCAAGGTCGCCCGACAGCCGCGTCAGCAGGAATGCGAGCGTCATCACGGTGAACGCGACCAGCACACCGATGGCAAGACGCCGGGCAATCAGACGCAACATCTACAAAACCCCAGGGACCGACGAGCGCGTCCCCACGTTCTCAGGCCAGCCAAGCAACTGCAACGGTGTCACCAAACTGTCGTCCCATGCAAGAGCGAGTTGACGATTGCCACGATTGCCCGTGGCGGCAATCCCCATCGCGATTGAGTGCAATGTGCGTGCCACGCCCGCCAAGTCTCACGACAGAAGCCAAGCCCAGGCAGGGAGTTAACCGCCGCAAAAAGTTCGAGCGAATTCAATGTCTATGGTTCCGGAATCCGGGCCACGTGCAGACCGCGCCTGACACCGAGGTCCGCCGCCTCAAGCCTGCGCCCATTTTTCGAGCGATCTGAGCCGAGATGAGCTCCACGCGGGTGCCGGTTGCGCGGCGTCAAGGCTCATCGGCAGCGAACTGGTCCGGGCTGGTCTCTTGCTTGCGGTGCTCGCGATGCTCCCCGGCGGCCTGCTCCGCATTCATGCGGAATCGTTGGCGCGCGTGCGGCAGCGGCGTCAGGAAATGTAGCGGCCTGGCGCAAACGGCGTAACGTCGTATGGCGGTGCCGCGCCGTCGATCATGGCGGCAATCGCGGCGCCGGTCGCAGGCCCCGTCGTGAAGCCGATGTGCTGGTTTCCGAAGGCAAGCCACAGCCCGGCATGCCGGGGCGCGGGACCGATCATCGGCAGGCTGTCGGGCAGCGTCGGTCGCGAGCCGCGCCACGTTTCGCCGACGGCATCGCCGAATTCGGCCACGCCGCGCGCGAGCGGAACGACCTGATCGAGCTGGGCAAACGAGGAAGGCGCATCGCGGCCGGTCAACTCGACGCCCGAGGTGACGCGGATGCCCTGCTCCATCGGCGTCATGATGAAACCGCCGTCGATGTCATAGATCGGACGCCGCAACGAACGCGACGGGTTCGGCTTGAATTCGCGATGGTAGCCACGCTCAAAGGCGAGCGGAACGCGGTAACCGAGCGGCTGCAAAATATCGGCGGACCACGGTCCCAGCGCGACCACGACATGGCGCGCCAAAATCTCGCCACCAGCCAGCGCCACACGCCAACGATCGCCATCGGGAACGATCGCCTTGACATCCGCCTGCCTGATGTCGCCGCCCGCACTGGCGAACATGCGCGCATAGGCCTTGACCACGGCCCCCGGTGAATCGACCGAGGCGGTCTCCGTGTGCAGCAGGCCCACCTTGTAAACAGGCACGATACCCGGCTCGAGCGCGGAGATCGCCTGACGATCGAGCAATTCGCTGGCGATGCCGTATTCGGCGAGCAGAGCCTGTTCCTGCTCCGCCGACGCGACCGCACCCCCGCGCCATGCCTTGAGCCAGCCGGTCTCGCGGATGCGATGCCCTGCTCCCGCTTTCACGATCCATTCCCGGTGCAGTTTTGCCGATGCGCCGATCAACCCATGCAGGGCGGTCGCCCGCGGCTTGAAACGCGACGCGGCCGCGTCGGCCAGAAAGCGTGCGACCCATCCCGCGTTTTGAATGGCCCAGACCGGATTCCAGCGCAACGCGGCGTGGCGGTTGGTCAAATATTTCGGCAGCGCCTTCCACAGCGACGGATTGTTGAGCGGCGATATCGAGCCGCTGCTGATGATACCGGCATTGCCATAGGAGGTCTCGCTACCGGGCTCGCGCCGATCAACGAGCACGACCGACATCCCGCGCTCCCGCGCGGCATAGGCTGTTGATACGCCGACGATGCCGGCACCGAGGACTACGACGTCAACTGTTTCTTCCGGCATCGGCTTTCCACACACTTGCACGGCAGGATTTCACATCACGGCCCGCCCGCCAATAGCTGGCATTCCGCCCGAAATTTTTTTCGCGCTCAGACTTGGCACAGCCAAATCGACTTGGCATCAAACGCGTCACTGCGGACGGCGACACGTGTCGCTCAATTGCAAGAACCAACTTGAAAGCGCCGTGCCTAAGCGGCAATTTGGAAAGTCAGTCTTCGATCTTGGGTCTCCACCAGCAACCTGGCGGCCCCTCTTCACGGCACCGATAAATTCCATCTCCACAGAGGGCCATCTTCAATGAGTCAGCCATCAGGTCCGCTCGCTGGTATCACGGTTCTGGATTTGACCAGCGTGCTGTACGGTCCGTACGCTAGCCAAACCTTGGGTGACTGGGGCGCGGAAGTCATTAAGATCGAGCCGCTGACGGGAGACACGTGGCGCTACAGCGGTCAGTTCCGCAATCGCGGCATGACCGGGCAATTCATGGCGGTGAATCGAAACAAGCGCAGCCTGGCGCTGGATCTCAAGCAGCCGGACGGCAAATCCGTATTGCAGCGCCTGATCGCCAAGGCGGATGTCCTGCTCACCAATATCCGTCCGGCGGCATTGGCAAGACTGGGCTTCGGCTATGAGTCCTGCCAACAGATCAATTCCCGACTGATCTATGCCGCCGCCACCGGTTTCGGCCAGGACGGACCGTGGGCCGCCCGCCCCGCCTTCGACGAGGTGATACAGGCCAGTTCCGGCTTCGCCTCCGCGATGGGCAGCGACGATGAGCCGGCCTTCGTGCCGAGCCTGGTCGCGGACAAGATCTGCGGCTTGACGATCGTGGGCGCGGTATCGGCGGCGCTGGTACATCGCGAGCGCACTGGCAAAGGACAGATGGTCGAAGTCCCCATGCTTGAAACCATTACTGCCTTCAACAGCATCGAGATGCTTGGTGGCCACGCCTTCGATCCGCCGATCGGACCGGCCGGCTACAAGCGCATGAAAGAGCGGCGGCCGGTGCGCACCAAGGATGGCTGGCTGACCATGCTGCCTTACTCGGGCGACAACTGGTGCGTCTTCTTCGAAGCCGTCGGCCATCCCGAATGCATTGAACAATTCGCGGTCAGGGATGCGGTCTCACGCGCGAAAAATATCGATCGGATCTACAACAAGATGGCCGAGATCGCCATCACGCGAACCACGGCCGAATGGGAGGAGTTGCTGCTTCGCATCGACGTTCCTCACGCCGCGTTCGCGAAGATTACCGAGATTGCCGAACAACCGCATTTGAAAGCCGTCGGCATGATCGCCACGCTCGATCACCCCAGCGAGGGCAAGATCAGGCAGGCACGTCCCTCCGCCCGCTTTTCGGATACCCCGGCGGAAATCCGCAGCATGCCGCCCCGGCTTGGTGAGCATTCGCAAGCGATTCTGCGAGAGGCCGGTTTCACCGACGAAGACGTGGCTTCCATGATCGAAAAGAAAGTGGTCGGGATTTCCGACTGAACCGAGCGCTCAGTCGTTGCCGCAACGGGGGCAATGGTCAGGCACCTGAAATCGAACTGCCGCGCGCCATCACAAAAAGATATCGTAGGGCTCTTTGGCTCGACCACGAGGCGTCACAGCTTGTGGTCGGGGAGAATGCGAAGTGGCGTGGTCCAGCTTAACCCCATTGTCGTCGAAGACCCTTGGCGCGAGGCGACAGGGAACGGGTGCTTTTATGTGGAGTCGAACAGGAGAGATTCGCCCTCCAAATGCATTCAGAACATTGGAAACAATGGCGCGCCACTCAGAATAAAACTGCGAACTCATACATTATTGAAATCGCAATATAATTCTATATTTTACACGCTCGACCTGACTTCGGCTCGGCCGCCCGGCTTCTTGTTCCGGGCGGCATCGCTGTCTTCGGGGCACGAGGGTTTCGAGATGTCGGCAATTGCCGGGAACCGGATTAACAGACTGCGGGCAAGCTCACTCCGCTTGTCCAGGCCTCGCCGTCCAAACCGCATGCGTCTTGTCGCCAGCCTCGGCCAACACCTCGTTCACGTCTACGGGACAGAAATGTTTGGTGATGGACGTTATGGGATGAAAATGCGGCGTGTGGCTCGTGACTTGGCCCGTCTCATCGCAGAAATAGTGAGCCGCGCCCGGGAACATCTCCATCGGCAGAGGGATTTCGGCATTGGGATTGTGATAAACATTCAGCCCTTCGATCCAGTCCTCTTCGTAACCAGCCGAATTGACGATCACTCGAAAGATCTTAGGCTGGAGCGCATCGGGATTGTGATCGAACATCAGGCCTTCACGTATGATCAGCACCTGCTTTGATCCGAATTTTCCCAGAACGCCCATGCGGTTGAATTTGGCGATCGTGCCACCATTGCTCGAAATCACAGCACTCACATGCGCGGCCTCCGGCAAACGGAAAAAGCCTGAAGGGATCGGCGCCTTATCCCCCCATTGATGCGTTTCGATCCGCACCGGCGAAACTACCACCTTGCCTTGATCATCGAGCGCGCCGGTGTGCTCGTAACCGAATAGGTAACGCGGCAACGCCGGTTGCGAATGCACCATCGACATCGGCGCCGAGAAGTCGGCAATTGCAAAGACGAACGGCTTCCCGGCTACGTGCGGCTGCTTCCAGTATTCCTTTTTTAGCTTGGAGAAGAGCGCGCTGCCGAACTTGATTGGCATATACTCCTTCACATAGCGCTCCATATCCTCCGGTGTATCCATCGGTGGGGACGGCACGACCTTGCCGTCCTTAAGGGTTGGTCCAACCGTCACGGCCTCGATATAGAGCTCTCCCAGCATGCCTGAACAGCAGAAGTCAGGTACCGCATGTACACGCGAGAGGGAGTAGTTCGCCTCAATCAGTGTGGCGAACAGATAAAGCTCCCAGATCCGCTGGTCGAAGCCGGTAGTCTGGAATTGCTCGACGAAATTGCCATCGGCATCCTCGTGCCAGCGCATCATCGGCCCGATGATCTGTCGGGCCGGTGAGTATCCTTCATTGGTCGTCAGTTGCACGAAGGCCCGATTCAGCCGACTCTCCTCATGCAGATGGGTGAAAAAATCGACCGGAGCGCCCTTTTCGTCGCCCTGATGGTGCTCCTCCGCATTTGCCTGGGCAGCCTTGACCATCCCCGCGAACAGCGCTTCCCGTGCCTCGTCGGCGGTCGCGCAAAATTCGCTGACATCGACGCTGCGGAAGCAGAGCTTGCTGTCTCGAGCCAGCACGATTCCGCCAAAATCGTGATCCGTGATGTCGAGGGTCGCTATACCCAGTACATCACCGTTTCCAGTCTCGAAATATTCAAGCTCGTCCATGATTAGGAACGATCTGGGATGGCGCGCATACCCGCCCAAGGCATTGAAGCGGGTCAGTGAAATGGGCGTTATCGCGAAGTCGTCCATCGCCCCCTCGTCATTTTTCTGCAACAAGCGGCATTCTGCCGATTTTCGCGCGCAAACGGGAATGTTCTATAAGTACTAGTACCAAATATTTCAGCAGCCGCCGGAGGTGCCTATCATGCCGCCGATAAAGAAAGCGTCAGGCCTCACGCCCACCGAAAGGCATCTAGCCAAACTGGCTAATGATACGTTTCTTGATCTCTGGTCTTGGCCCAACGTGTTCAAGAAGCCGGGCAAGGAACTGTGTGACCTTCTCGTGGTCTGCGGTGACGACGTGCTGATATTTAGCGACAAGCATATCGCTTGGTCGGATGCGCCCTTCGAAATCGCTTGGAAACGCTGGTACAGTCGGGCGATCGGCGAATCCGCCGAGCAGATCCGCAAAGCGGATCTCTGGCTGAAACAGAGCCCGAAAGCGATATTCGCGGATGGCAAATGCGAGCAACCCATCCCGCTGACTTTGCCGCCAGTCGGGCAAAGGCGCGTCCATGGCATCTGCGTCGCCTCCGGCGGAGAGCAGGCCGCTTCATCCTACTTCGATGACCCGGACGGTACATTCATGATTCTTCCGAATCTTCGCAGGAAGGATCATGTTGACTTCACCCTACCCGATCATCGGGCCTTCTGCATTGGCGACGTCGACCCCGATGGCCCCTTTGTCCATGTTTTCAACATGGCAACTCTTGATGTCGTCATGCAAGAATTCGACACGATTACCGACTTCACGAAGTACCTAAACGCGCGGGCAGATCTGATCCGATTAGGAAAGTTGTCATTCTCACCGAGTGAAGCGGAGCTGGTAGCCAACTATCTATTGATGGTGGATCCGAATGGGGAGCATCGGTTCCCCACGACTTCGGATGTCATGGGCGCTAACGCGGATGCTGATGCGGCGATAGCGTTCGTGCAGGGCGAGTACGCCTATCTTATCCGGTCTCCGGAGTATGAACGGCGATCGACGGCGAACCGTATCTCTTATGAGTGGGATAAGTTGATAGGCCTTTTTAGCGACGGAGTCCTAAACGACAACCAATTCCGAATCTTGGATACCGATCCCACCGTCGAACACGCGGAACGAGCGTTGCGCATAATGGCGCGAGAAGATCGCGTGCGGCGCCGAGTGCTCTCTGAGGCGATCATAGGTGCGCGGGAAGCGCTAGAGGCGCAGAAGATGGGACGGCTTGCCCGCATTGCTGTGACACACGATCGGTCCACGGGTGACAAGGTTGCCTATGTCTTTCTTATTCTCGCCGGCGCCGATGAGATGGCGCAGGAAGACTATCGCCGAGTCAGAGCAACTATGCTCCAAACGTACTGCCTTTCTGTCTTGCACGACGACCGTGATCTGCAACTCTGCGTTGGAATCGCCCTGATGGCAATCTCCGACATGGGTGACTCGGAGGATCTCGTTGCCTATCCGCAGCAAGATTGGACACTGGAAATGGTCCAGGACTTGCGCACGGATAGGGAGAACTTCGAAGTTCTGCAGAAGCCTCTTGAGCTGAAGACAAGGTCCATCCGGGCAATAAGCTTTCCTGCCGATCCCGCGCCTAAAGGCATGACCCGGCAGCAGCGTCGCGCGATGGAACGTCAACGAGCGAAGCAGCAACGATCAGCGCGTCGATCACGAAGAGATGCGCAGCGATAGCCCGGCGCCCGAACGTTACTAATAGGGCGCCGCGACCCGCACTGGCGTAAAAATACAGCGAGATCGCCTTTGTTGTGACCGTCGCGGACGGCAGCGCAATCGGGCATTGGTGCGAGCGCTGTGGTAGCGAAACGGATATTGTTATCGTCCGACTAACGCATTGAAAAGAATGGCGCGCCATTCAGAATAAAACTACGAACTCGTATATTATTGAAATCACTATATGATTTTCTTGGGTTTGCTACCAGCGGCCATGCCGCTGGCCCTTTGGGAGTGCACGCCCCCCTTTGCGGACCTACCAATAACTTTAGGTTGCCTACGGCTCGCGACGTTTACGGCGCTCACCTCGCTGCTGACCAACAGACCGTATGGAAAGACGCCGCCATGACCGGCGAGATTTCCCTGCATGGCCTGGTGCTACCGGTCGGCGGCATCAAGGAGAAGGTGGTCGCGGCGGCCGCGGCGAGCCTGATGCGCGTCATGCTCCGGCGCGCAACGAGAGCGACTTCGACGACATTCCGAAGGGCACCCGCGACGCGCTGGAGTTCATCTGGCTCGAACGCGTCGATCAGGCCGGCGTTTCCGTTATGAAATCGGTCGCCGGCACTAGGCAGCGAACCGCATCGGCCGCGCCGCCCAGTTTCTTTTCGGCATCGAACAGATCGACCGCCATCTGCAGGTTCATCCACAATTTCGCCGACGTGCCGAGCGCCTTGCTCAGCAGGATCGCTGTCTCGGCGGTGATCGCCCGCTTGCCGTTGACGATTTCGTTGACGCGAAAGCGCGACACGCCCATGGCCTCCGCGAGTTGGTCTTGGGTGATTTCGCTCGGGGTGAGGAAGTCCTCGCGGAGCACCTCACCCGGATTGGTCGGTCGTCGTTCAGTCATGTCGGCCTCGGTGGTCTTAGCCAGTGTCTTCGAGCGCGATGTCGACAGCCTTCTCATGCTGCCAATGGAACGTCACCCACCACCGGCCTTCGGTGTTGCAGCAGAAGGTGGGCGGCGTCGTGTTGCGACGCTTCGCGATGCGTCCGTGTCCCGCAATTCGACAGTCCTCGAGCTTGGCGGCTGCAAGCAGGATATCGATTTGCCTGGCGGCTCTGTGTGCGACGCTTGAGGGCACATCCGTCCGGTGTCGGCCGCGGTAAACGTCTTCGGTTCGCTGGTCTGCGAACGTATTCATGGTAGTTCTCCTCGGAAATTGAGATCGATTCTGGACTGGACGAACACGTCGTCCGGTTCGGCTCGATTCCGGGAGGAGAAATTCCGGTTCTGACGCGGTAACGATGTATCGCGACGCGCATTGCGTCGTCGTCGCGCAGGTATGCGCGGGTCCATTTGAAGACGAACCTCTGAATGAGGCGGACGCGCTTTTCGATGGCCTGCTTGACCGCCAGTTCGATGCGCTGGACATCCGTCTCGGACAGATGCACGTGCGCGATCTCGTGACAGAGACGGAAGAGCAGTTCCGGATCTGGCTCCGCGTAAGCATATTCCGGGACATCGTGATGTCCCGCGACAATCGCTGGACTCGGTAGGATGTTCTTCCAGAGGTCGATGACCTCGTCGCGGATGGCATCGATCTTCTTGCGCGAAAGGTACGCTTCGTCGACTTGAGCGTGCTCGCGCCAGAACGGCGTGGCTGCGGCACGGGCGACGTCGCAGACCTTGACTTTTTCGGACACCAGCAGCGACGACGGCTTGATGTCGGAATGACTAATGGCCGTCCAGAAGCGCTTCTGCCCCGACGTTGTGTCGTCGGTCAGCGCCGCGATGAGCCGCGCCAAGTTGGCGGCGTGCTGGTGGTCTTGGTCATGGTGGCTGAGGAATACGGCAGCCTTCGTCGGCTCGGGGACCATCGTCTCCTCGCCGGATAGGGCTATCTTCAAATCTTGCCGTATCTTGAACGTCATGGTTCCAATATGTATCATATGGTGTGACACTTCAAGACGCGCCGAGAAAATTCTTGGCAGGCTTTACTTTAAGTAATGCGTCGGGAGCGAAAATCGGCCTCTTATAAGCAGTAGTTACAGTGCCTTGTTCCTTTCCGTCCCTAAATTAGCGGAATCGATCGACATAAAAGTAGTGTGTTTACACAACACGAAATTAGTGCTTTTGAACGTCATGAAATT
Organism: Bradyrhizobium sp. McL0615; assembly: GCF_049993905.1. Classification (NCBI taxonomy): domain Bacteria; kingdom Pseudomonadati; phylum Pseudomonadota; class Alphaproteobacteria; order Hyphomicrobiales; family Nitrobacteraceae; genus Bradyrhizobium; species Bradyrhizobium sp. McL0615. The sequence goes on from NZ_CP188254.1 coordinate 8,417,779, forward strand.
AGTGTAAATAATCGACATGAAATTAGCGCAACCACACAGCATATAGCTAGTGTAATTGAACGACATGAAATTAGTGTGAGCCGATGTCGCCGAATGCATAGCGATGATCGTCATCACCCTGGGAGAAAATCGCATGGCGAGTCTCAACGAAAAACTCGCGGGCTCACTGAGTAACCTGCGAGAACTCAGCAAGAACGGCGATAGGCGGGTCTTCAAACTCGCCGAGCTGGGTCGAGCCGACCGCGAGCGGCTGTTGGAAGCGGGTTTTCTGAGTGAGATCATCCGCGGATGGGTCATGATGGTCCGCCCCGGCGAGACGCCCGGCGACACCACCTCGTGGTATTCGTCGCTCTGGCAGTTCTGCCGGGCGTACCTCGACGACCGGTTCGACAAGAACTGGGTGGTATCTCCTGAAGCTTCGATCGTCCTCCATGCCGAGAATCTGAACGTCCCGCCTCAGGTCATCGTGCATTCGCCGGCTGCGAACAATCAACGACTCGATCTGCTGCATGACAATTCTCTATACATGCTTAGAGTGCCGAAGCTTCCGACCTCGGCCGTCGAAGTCGCGGGTATGCGCGCCTTTTCGCAGGCTGACGCCCTATGCTCGGCTTCGCCCACGTTCTGGCAGAACAACAAAGACGACGTCATCGCCCTGCTCGGTTCGATCAGAGGCACTACCACGATCCTAAATGCCCTGCTGGCCGGAGGCTACGTGCTCGCGGCGGGCCGGTTGGCGGGTGCCTACAGGCTTCTGGGAAATGCGCGCGCAGCGGACGAAATCGTCTCCACCATGAAGCGCGCCGGACACGAAGTCCGGGAGGACGCCGATCCTTTCAAGAGCCCCGTAAACATGCAGCTATCCGTCACTCGCCCGGTGTCTCCCATCGCGACCCGCGTGAAGCTAATGTGGGCGGAGATGCGCGACAAGGTGCTGCAGAACTTCGACGTCGAGCCCCGGAGGATTAACGATCGCGACGGATACCTGGCTTCCATCGACGATCGGTACACCTCGGACGCATACCACTCGTTGTCAATCGAGGGCTACACGGTGACCGAGCAGCTCATCGAGAAGGTCCGCCAGGGATCCTGGAATCCGGACGGCGACGCGGACGACCGGCAGCAGCGCGACGCGCTCGCCGCCAAGGGATATTGGGACGCATTCCAAGAAGTACGCGCCGCGGTCGCCCGCATTCTCGACGGCGAACCTGCGGAGGAAGTCGTCGAGCTCGAACACCTCAATTGGTATCGCGCTCTCTTCCAGCCGTCTCTAGCGGCCGGCATCGTCAAGCCGGAGAACATGGCGGGGTACCGCCAGCACTTTCTGCATATCCGCGGCTCCCGACACACGCCCGTGAATTGGGAGACCGTGCCGGACGCGATGGAATCGTTCTTCGAATGTCTGAAAGCCGAACAGGATCCGCGCGTGCGCGCGATCCTGGGGCACTTCGTCTTTACGTTCATCCATCCGCTGCCCGACGGCAACGGGCGGACCGGTCGTTTCATCATGAACTCGATGCTGGCGTCGGCAGGAATTCCCTGGACCATCGTTCCCGTCGACCGGCGCGACGAATACATGAGGGCGCTCGAGGATGCGAGCGGCGGCCTCGACATCGTGCCCTTCACGAAATTGGTGGTCGATTGCACCAAGCACGAGCCACCGCCTCCCAGGCGGAGCAAGCCTGGCGAGACGTTGGCCGAAGTTGACCTCAATGCGGTCGACTCGAAATAATGATGCGTCGAGCGGGAGCATGGACTGCAAGACGCGGGCGATAGCGAAGTCCTTTCAGCTCATGATCAACTCGCTCGGGCTCAAAATGGCAGTTCTCGCCTTGAGGTCTGCAATTAGAGCGAATGCCATGCCCCTTCGCGCCGTAAGCGCTGCACGCGGCGCGCCGTTAGTTCGCGGTTTTATCCTGACTGGTATCGATTTGGCGCGCCCGAAGAGATTCGAACTCCTGACCCCTAGATTCGTAGTCTAGTGCTCTATCCAGCTGAGCTACGGGCGCGTTTTCGCTTGTGCATTTGGGCCTTAAGGGGCCCGGATGCGTCCGAATAGGGTCCGGACGGCCGCGAAAGAGCGCTTTAGCTACCCGCTCCGGCCCCGCTTTGCAAGGTGGAGAAAGCGGGTTCTGACGACGGATCCGAGGCGGTTAATCCGATGTCATTCCTGGACATACGGCGGCGCGAAGCTGGAATCTCTCTGTAATTACACCGAGATTCCGGGTTCGATGCTTTGCATCGCCCCGGAATGACGGGCGGATCGCGCCTTACGCCCGCGCCCGCTCGTTGCGGACGCTCTGCAGTTCCACCGGGCGGTCGGGGATCGAGACCCGGAAGGTGGCGCCGATGGTGCCCTCGATCAGATGGATGTCGCCGCCATGGGCGCGGATCAGTTCGGCGGCGATCGCAAGACCAAGCCCGCTGCCGCCGGGGCGACCTGAGCTCTGGAACGCCTCGAACAAATGCTCGCGCGCCTTCGCCGGCACGCCGGGGCCGGTGTCGGAGACCTCGATGATCGCAACCGAGCCTTCGCGGCGGCCGGTGATGCGGATCTGCAAGGCTGCGGCATCGCCCTTGGCGCTTTCCAGCGCCTGCGCGGCATTACGCACCAAATTGAGCAGCACACGAAACAGCTGATCAGGATCGGCGTCGATCGACAGCGAGCGCTCGATCGCGCTGATCCAGGTGATCGAGGCGTCGGCGGCAAGGCCGGCGGATTCGCGCACCTCGGTCACCACGGGTTCGACCAGGATCATGCGACGGTCGGGCTCGGCTTCCTGCGCCCGGCCATAGGAAAGCGTCGACTGGCAGAAATCGATGGCGCGCTCCAGCGAGCGCATCAGTTTCGGCGCAAAGCGCTGCACCCGTGGATCCGGCACGCTGGCGAGCTGATCCGACAGCAATTGCGAGGACGCCAGAAGGTTGCGCAGATCATGGTTGATCTTCGACACCGCAAGCCCGAGCGCGGCGAGCCGGCTCTTCTGCGAGAGCATCGAAACGAGATCACGCTGCATGTCGGACAATTCGCGTTCCGCCACGCCGATCTCGTCACCGCGCTGACTCGGCACGATGATGCGCGCAGCACTTTCCGGATTTTCGTGGAAGCCGACGAGATTGGCGGTCAACCGCCGCATCGGCCGGACGAACAGAAAATGCAGCGCCAGATAGACCAGCCCCGCGGCGAGCATCGCGATCCCCAGCGAGACCACCAGCAAATTGCGGGAAAAGCGGTACATCGCCTGCCGCAACGGCTTTTCGTCGACCACCACCTCGATGAATTGCGCGGCCCCGGGCGCGGGCCCCACCACGCGGATGGTCTGGTTGCCGGTCTCCAGCATGGTCTCAAAGGATTCGACGATCGCAGACCACACCGTCAGGGTCCGCATGTCGATGTCGCGGTCGATCGCCGCCGGCAGGTCGGCGCTGGCGAGCATCCGGCGCTGCTGTCCCATCTTGATGGCAACCGCGCGCGCCCCGACGCTGGTCAGGATCTGCCGCGACAGCGAATCCGGCACCATGCCAAGCGGCGCGGCATCCAGCACCAGCGCGGCGGTGTTGGCCGCCGCGAGACGATCGTTCAGCCGGTTGGTCCAGAAATTCGCGATCGAGGGCACGTAGATCATCAGGAGCGCGAACATCACCAGGGGGATGGTCAGCAGCAAAAGCTTGCCGGACAAGCCAAGCCGACGCGGGCCACATGGCCGCGGTGCTTGAGGGGTCGACTGGTCGTCGGTCGCTGACACGAATATCCGCCTTGATAATCGTTGTATTTGGAGCCCGCCGGACAAAAGACCAGCGTGGTCCTTACCCGTGCACTGATTCCGAGGATGCGTTTCGGCCCCCGGCGGGTCAAATTACCGATCGCTAATGTCCGGGCGTTCCCGGGACCCGGGCACGTCGGCTTCTCGCCCTTAAAAACCCCGGGAAAACAGATATATTCGCCCCAATTACGACGTTTCAAAGAACGGCGTCTGCGACAACCCCCGACATTGACGGAAACAGGTCGCTCCCGTATAAGCCGCCCAACTGTCCGCGATGGCCCGGTTCCACCGGGGGCGGCTCGTTTGGGCCGTAAATGGCCCGTTTTCGGGCCGGCCCGCATCACTGGACTTGATCTCAATCCAACAGGCAAATTGCCCGGTCAGCGGAGAACTACCCGTGAAGCGGACTTATCAACCCAGCAAACTGGTGCGCAAGCGCCGTCACGGCTTCCGCGCCCGCCTCGCCACCGCCGGCGGCCGCAAGGTTCTCGCCGCCCGCCGTGCGCGTGGCCGCAAGCGTCTGAGCGCCTGAGCCGGATCTTCCGGAGATTTCATTCATGGATCGGCTGAGGCAGCGGGCGGACTTTCTCGCCGTTGCCAATGGCACGCGGGCGAACAGTGCTGCCTTCGTGGTGCAGGGCCGCCCCCGCGACGATGATGGCCCGATCCGGATCGGTTTCACCGTTACCAAAAAGAACGGTACCGCCACCGAACGCAATCGCATCCGGCGCCGGCTTCGCGAACTCGTGAAGCGGCTGGACGTCATATCCATGCGACCACACCATGACTATGTGCTGGTAGGCCGCCGGACCGCGCTCTCCCGCGACTTCGCAACCATGCTCGACGATCTCCGTTCGGCGCTGCATCGCCTCGACCGGCAGCCGAAACCACAGCGGCGCGAGCCGCAGTCCGAATTGAATGGCGAGACCCCAACACGATGACCGACAATCGCAACACCATCCTCGCCGTTATTCTGTCCGGCCTTGTGCTGATCGCGTGGCAATATTTCTACAACATGCCGCAGATGGAGCGGCAGCGCGCGCAAACCCAGATCCAGACCGAGCTCAACAAGCAGTCGCCGCAGACCGCGCCGGGATCGACGGCGCCGGGATCTAGCACCCCGCAACCGGGCGCGGCGCCATCCGCCACCACGCCCGCCGGCCAGCCGGGCGCAGCCCAGCCGGTCGTCAGCCGCGACACTGCGATCGCGGCCTCCCCCCGCATCAAGATCGAGACGCCGCGGGTTTCCGGCAGCATCGCGCTGCGGGGCGCGCGCATCGACGACCTGTCGCTGGAGAAATTCCGCGATACCGTCGACCCCAAGTCGCCCGCGATCGTGCTGTTTTCGCCTTCGAACACGGCGCAGCCCTATTACGCGGAGTTCGGTTGGGTTCCGGCCGCCGGCTCGACCGCGCGCATTCCCGACCGAAACACGATGTGGGAACAGGAAGGCTCCGGCGCGCTGTCGCCGACCAATCCGGTGATCCTGAAATACGACAATGGCGAGGGCCTCACCTTCCGCCGCACCATTGCGGTTGACGACCGCTACCTCTTCACCATCCGGGACGATGTCAGCAATGTCGGCACCGCGCCGGTGACGCTGTATCCGTTCGCGCTGATCTCGCGCCACGGCACGCCCGAGGTCTCGGGCTATTACATCCTGCATGAAGGCCTGATCGGCTATCTTGGCGACCAGGGCCTGCAGGAGTTCGGCTACAAGAAAATCGACGACGCCAAACTGGTCACCTTCAACGTCACCAATGGCTGGCTCGGCATAACAGACAAATACTGGGCATCGGCGCTGCTGCCGGACACCACCGCCAAGCTGCAGGTGCGCTTCTCTTCCGAACTCGTCGGCACCAAGCACTTCTACCAGACCGACTATCTTCAGGATGCGCAGACGATCCCGATCGGCGGCACCGCGAGCGCCAATGCGCGGCTGTTTGCGGGAGCCAAGGAAGCCAGCGTCGTCGGCATCAATTTCCCGCTGGCCGGCCACGGCGGCTACAACAAGCAGCTCGATCTGAACCATTTCGACCTGTTGATCGACTGGGGCTGGTTCTACTTCATCACCAAGCCGATGTTCCTGGCGCTCGACTATTTCTTCCATCTGTTCGGCAATTTCGGCGTCGCCATCCTGCTGGTGACGGTGCTGGTCAAGCTGCTGTTCTTCCCGCTCGCCAACAAATCCTATGCCTCGATGGCGAAGATGAAGTCGGTGCAGCCGCAACTCGCCGCGCTGAAGGAGCGCTATCCGGACGACCGCCAGAAACAGCAGCAGGAGATGATGGAGATCTACCGCAAGGAGAAGATCAACCCGATCGCCGGTTGTCTTCCCGTGGCGCTGCAGATCCCGGTGTTCTTCTCGCTCTACAAGGTGCTGTTCGTCACCATCGAAATGCGCCACGCGCCGTTCTACGGCTGGATCAAGGACCTTTCGGCGCCTGACCCGACCAATCTGTTCAACCTGTTCGGCCTGCTCAGCTTCGACCCGACGCATCTGCCGGTGTTCGGGCATTATCTCGCGCTCGGCATCTGGCCGATCATCATGGGCATCACGATGTGGTTCCAGATGAAGCTGAACCCGACCCCGCCGGATCCGACCCAGAAGATGATCTTCGACTGGATGCCGCTGATCTTCACCTTCATGCTGGCGGGCTTCCCGGCGGGTCTGGTGATCTACTGGGCCTGGAACAACCTGCTGTCGGTGCTGCAGCAGAGCTACATCATGCGCAAGAACGGCGTGAAGGTGGAGCTGTTCGACAACATCAAATCCACGTTTCAAAAAAAAAGCCTGAAGACAGAGACTAAGAACTCGACCGTTTAGTCACACTTCCATCCAGGACGTCATGCCCGGGCAAAAGCGCGAAGCACGTCTTCGCGCCAGATGTTCCGGGCATCCACGTTTTAGGACACCGAAAGAAAGACGTGGATGGCCGGGACAAGCCCGGCCATGACGCAGAGTGGGATCTTCGCATGACCGCCGAAACCGATGCGAAGCTGACCGAAGAGGGGCGAAAGCTCTTCGCCGGCGACTGGAAATTCGTCTGGGCCTCGCCCTCGATCGAAACGCTGCCGCCGATGGCGGGCATGGAAGTAGCGTTTGCCGGCCGCTCCAATGTCGGCAAATCGAGCCTGATCAATGCGCTCACCGGCCGCAACGCGCTGGCGCGCACCTCGCATACGCCGGGCCGCACCCAGGAACTGATCTTCTTCGACGGGCCTGATAATGCAGGACTGCGGCTGGTCGACATGCCCGGCTATGGCTACGCCTCGGCACCCAAGACCCAGGTCGCCTCGTGGACCAAGCTGATCCATCAATTCCTGCAGGGGCGCGCCACGCTGGCGCGGGTCTATGTGCTGATCGACGCGCGCCACGGCATCAAGGATGTCGACCAGGACGTGCTGAAAACGCTGGATAAGTCCGCCGTGAGCTATCAGGTGGTGCTGACCAAGGCGGACCAGGTGAAGAAGGCCGAACTCGAAAAGACCATCGCCGAGACCGCCGCCGCGCTCGCCAAGCACCCGGCCGCGTTTCCGGAAGTGCTGGTGACATCTTCGCGCGCCGGCGACGGCATGCCGGAATTGCGCGCCGCGATGGTGCGCCTGTTGCACGAGCGCGCCTGATGAACCGCACGGCTCGCATCCTGATCGTGCTGGCCGCTATCATGGGCGCCGACGGCGTCACGCTGGCGGCGGCCTCCGCCCATGGCGCTGATGCATCGCGGCTGGTATCCGCCTCGTCGATGCTGCTGTTTCACGCCAGCGCGGTACTGGGTGCCGTCGCGTTGGCGGAGCGCGGGATCGTGCACACGAAAATCGGCATTACAGCTGCTTTCGGCTTCGTCATCGCGGCAGGCCTGTTCGCCGGCGACCTGACGCTGCGGCATTATGCCGGCCACGGGCTGTTTCCGATGGCCGCGCCGACCGGTGGGACGCTGCTGATCGCAAGTTGGCTGGCACTGGCGGTAGCAGCAGCCTGGCCGAGGCGGGGGTAAATTCCGTAGCCCGGATGGGGCAAAGCGCAATCCGGGAAAACTTGCTCAACTGGCGAGATTGTCCCCGGATTTCGCTTCGCTCCATCCGGGCTACAAACTCCACAAACCCCTACTTTGCGCCCTGCCCGCCAATCAGATAGAACCCGGCCCGACATCTGGAATGGCGAGACCCGCTTCATGACATCACCGCCGAATATCAGCCCGCTCGATCAGGCCCGCATCCTGTCGGAAGCGCTGCCGCATATGCAGCAATATGACGAGGAAACCATCGTCATCAAATATGGCGGCCATGCCATGGGCGCCGAGGAAACCGCAAAAGCCTTTGCCCGCGACATCGTGCTGCTGGAGCAGACCGCGATCAATCCGGTGGTCGTACATGGCGGCGGGCCGCAGATCGCGACGATGCTCAAACGGCTCGGCATCCAGTCGGAATTCGCCGCGGGCCTTCGCATCACCGACGCCGCCACCATCGAGATTGTCGAGATGGTGCTGGCGGGTTCGGTCAACAAGCAGCTGGTCGGCTACATCAACGAAGCCGGCGGCAAGGCGGTCGGCTTGAGCGGCAAGGACGGCAACATGGTGAAGGCGTCGAAGACGACGCGCACCATGGTCGATCCGGATTCCAACATCGAGAAGGCGATTGATCTCGGCTTCGTCGGCGATCCCGACAAGGTGGACCTGACGCTGCTGAACCAGTTGATCGGCTATGAGCTGATCCCGGTGCTGGCGCCGCTGGCGACTTCGCACGACGGCCAGACGCTGAACGTCAACGCCGACACCTTTGCCGGCGCCGTGGCCGGTGCCCTGAAGGCCAAGCGGCTGTTACTGCTGACCGACGTTCCCGGCGTGCTCGACAAGTCGAAGAAGCTGATTCCGGAACTGTCGGTAAAGGACGCGCGAAAGCTGATCGCCGACGGCACGATTTCCGGCGGCATGATCCCGAAGGTCGAGACCTGCATCTACGCGCTGGAACAGGGCGTGCAGGGCGTCGTCATTATCGATGGCAAGACGCAGCACGCGGTGCTGCTGGAATTGTTCACCAACCAGGGCACCGGCACGCTGATTCACAAGTGATGCACCAAGCGGCGACGCGAGAAAAGGTTCGTCATGGCCGGTCATAGCCGTCCAAAGGACGGCGTCGCTTTCGCTCGCCTCCGCCCGGCCATCCACGCCTTTGTCGGTCGCGCGAAGAACGTGGATGCCCGGGTCACGCCCGGGCAGGACGAGCGAGGAATGCGGCCGCGACCTCGCTCTGCGTTAGTTCGGATTCTCATGTCACTACCGGCCGCGGCGATCTCGCTGTTCGTTTCCTCGCTGCCCGCCTTCGCCGATCTAAAACTCTGCAACCGCATGAGCTATGTGGTCGAGGCCGCGATCGGCATCGATGAAAAATCCGCGACCGCCACGCGCGGCTGGTTCCGGATCGATCCCGCCGCCTGCCGCGTGGTACTGCAGGGCGCGCTGACCGCCGACCGCATCCTCTTGAATGCGCGCGCGCTCGGCGTCTACGGCGCTTCACCGATCCCGCAGAACGGCAGCGACACGCTGTGCATCGCGCCGGACAATTTCGTCATCGCCGCCGCCCGCCAGTGCCGCGGCAACCAGACCCCCGCCGCCTTCACCCAGATCACGCCGACGCGGACCGACGACGGCAATCTGGTCGCCTATCTGGCCGAGGATTCCGAATATGACGACGAGCAGGCCCGGCTCGCGGGCATCCAGCGGCTGCTTGTGATCGCAGGCTACGACGCCGCCCCGATCGACGGCGTCGATGGGCCGAAGACGCAAAGCGCGCTGAGCGCGTTCCTGAAGAGCCGCGGACTCGGCGCCGACATCGTGCAGTCGCAGACTTTCTTCACCACCATGATTGAGGCCGTGCAGAAGCCATCGTCTAGCGGGCTGACCTGGTGCAACGACACGCCGCACAAGATCATGGCGGCAGTCGCAACCGACGACGGCAAGGCGGTGACCAGCCGCGGCTGGTATCGCATCGATCCTGGCAAGTGCCTGCATCCCGACGTGACCGGCCAGCCGAAGCAAGTCTACAGTTTTGCCGAGGCTGTCGACGGCGAGAACCGCGCCATCAAGCTCAAAGACAAGCCGCTGAGCTGGGGCGGGGCGAAAGAGCTGTGCACGCGCGAGAGCAAGTTCGAAGTTTCCGAACAGGGCGATTGCGGCAGCCGCGGGCTTGCGCCGATCGGCTTCGCGCCGGTCGACATGTCGAGCGGCGGCAAGACGCTGCGGTTTGCGATGCCGTGATGGGACAAACACTCTATCGTCGTCCCCGCGAACGCGGGGACCCATAACCACAGGATTGAGTTTTTGATCGCGATGCTAACCACAGCCAAAGGCAACACACACCGTGCTCACCGATAGCCGCCGCGGCGTATGGGGCCCCGCGTTCGCGGGGACGACGAGTTGAGAGAGCAGTGAAATGAAAGCAGCCCGCCCCTTCAGCCATATCGACACCTGGGTGTTCGATCTCGACAACACCCTCTACCCGCACCACGTCAATCTGTGGCAGCAGGTCGACGCGCGGATCGGCGAGTTCATCAGCGCATTCCTGAAAATCTCCGCGGAAGAAGCCCGCGTGATCCAGAAGGACTATTACCGTCGCTACGGCACCAGCATGCGCGGCATGATGACCGAGCATGGCGTACACGCCGACGACTATCTGGCTTACGTCCACAAGATCGATCATTCGCCGCTGGACCCGAATCCCACGATGGGTGCAGCGATCGCAAAGCTTCCAGGCCGCAAGCTGATCCTGACCAACGGCTCGACCGACCATGCCGGCGCGGTGCTGGAACGGCTCGGCATAACCCAGCATTTCGAGGCGGTGTTCGACATCATCGCCGCCGAACTGGAACCGAAGCCGGCGCCGCAGACCTACGACAAATTTTTGCGCGTCCATGGCGTCGACCCCGCGAAATCAGCGATGTTCGAGGATCTCGCCCGCAACCTCGTGGTGCCGCACCGGCTCGGCATGACCACGGTGCTTGTGGTGCCCGACGGCGCGAGGGAAGTGGTGCGCGAGGATTGGGAGCTGGAAGGCCGGGATGCGGCCTATGTGGATCACGTGACGGATGATCTGACCGGGTTTTTGCAGAAGTTGGCTACCTGATCGTCGTCGTCCCTGCGAACGCAGGGACCCATACCGCGTGATCTATCGATTCAAGAACAGTGTTCGATGACCCATCGTAACCACGAGTATTTGTGGTTATGGGTCCCCGCGTTCGCGGGGACGACGAGAGAGCCTTGACTCTCACCTCCCAAATCCCGAAAAAGCCGGTCAACTTCGCCAGAAATCCCGAGGAAATCCCGATGTCCGAGACCTTGCTTGAATCAACGATCAACACCGCGTTCGATGCCCGCGACGGCATCTCGACCGCGACCAAGGGTGAAGTTCGCGACGCCGTGGATCATGCGCTGGAACGGCTCGACAAGGGCGAGGTCCGCGTTGCCGAGCGCGGGGCTGACGGCAAGTGGAAGGTCAATCAGTGGCTGAAGAAGGCGGTGCTGCTGTCGTTCCGCCTCAACGACATGAGTGCTATTCCCGGCGGCCCGGGCAAGGCCGCGTGGTGGGACAAGGTGCCGTCCAAGTTCGAGGGCTGGGGCGAGAACCGTTTTCGCGATGCGGGCTTCCGCGCCGTCCCCGGCGCGATCGTGCGCCGCTCCGCCTTCATCGCCCGCAACGTCGTGCTGATGCCGTCGTTCGTCAATCTCGGTGCCTATGTCGATGAAGCAACCATGATCGACACCTGGTCCACCGTCGGCTCCTGCGCGCAGATCGGCAAGCGCGTGCATATTTCCGGCGGCGTCGGTATCGGCGGGGTGCTGGAGCCGCTGCAGGCCGAGCCCGTGATCATCGAGGACGATTGCTTCATCGGCGCGCGCTCGGAAGTCGCCGAAGGCGTGATCGTGCGCAAGGGTGCAGTGCTGGCGATGGGTGTGTTCCTCGGCGCCTCCACCAAGATCGTCGACCGCGTCACCGGCGAGATTTTTATCGGCGAGGTCCCGGAATATTCGGTGGTGGTTCCCGGCGCGCTGCCCGGCAAGCCGCTGCCAAACGGCCAGCCCGGCCCGTCCACCGCCTGCGCCGTGATCATGAAGCGCGTCGACGAACGCACCCGCTCCAAGACCAGCATCAACGAACTGCTGCGGGATTAGAGCGCGGCCACATGGTTCGAGACGCGCGGCGTTGCCGCGCTCCTCACCATGAGGGTCCAAGACCTCATCCCGAGGCGCATCGCAAAGCGATGCGTCTCGAAGGATGAAGCCCCGAACGGAGAAAAAAGCCCCGTTCGAACCTGAGATCACGTACCTGCGACCAATCTACCGGATGGGCGGTATTCCGCCGCCGTCCGGAGCTTCTGTCGCATGGACTGGACCTGGTACCTGTTCCGCTTTGACGGCCGCATCAACCGCGCCGAATTGTGGCTTGCGGGGTTCATTATGCTGTCGGGAATGATTTTCCTGGTCGCGCTAACGATTGGCATCATCGCTCTCCTCAGCGGCAAGCCGCCGGCGCAATTCAACATCGGCCTCGGCGATGTTTTCAAGCTCTTCGATCCCGCTACCTATCGCTCGTTTTCATGGGCCGATCTGCCGGCTCTCGCCTCCAAGACCGTCGGATCCACGCTGTGCCTGTGGGTCTATCTCGCAACCTCGATCAAGCGCCTGCACGACCGCGACAAGCGCGGCTGGTGGATCATCCCGTTTGTTGTGCTGCCAGGCAGCTACAACACGCTCAGCGGATGGTGGCCCGAAGACTCCTACCTGGACATGGTGTACGGCCCCATCGCCTTCATTGCCTACGTCTGGGGCTTCATCGAAATGTATTGCCTGAGGGGTTCGCGCAAGACCAACCGGTTCGGCGCCGACCCGCTGACGCCGCCTCCGCCACGTGACACGCGCCCGCCCTGGGACCAGCAGAGCGAGATCGAAATGGTGCCGCACAAGGCTGGCCCGCCGCCGGTTTGGCGTGTTAAGCCGGGGTATGAATGACGCCGTTTCCATTACCCGCGACCTCGTCCGCTGCGCCTCTGTCACCCCTGCCGATGCCGGCGCGCTCGGCGTCCTCGAACGGCTCCTGAAAGACGCCGGCTTCGAGGTGCATCGCGTCACTTTCGGCGAGCCCGGCACATCAGATATCGACAACCTCTACGCCCGCATCGGAACTGAAGCGCCACACATCACCTTTGCCGGACATACCGACGTGGTGCCGGCCGGCGACGAGGCCGCATGGACCCTCGGCGCGTTCTCTGGCGAGGTGAAGGACGGCTTCCTCTATGGCCGCGGCGCGGTCGACATGAAGGGCGGCATCGCCTGCAGCGTCGCCGCGGTGCTGCAATATCTCGCCGACCATGACGGCAAGCCGCAAAACGACGGCAAGGGCTCGATTTCGTTTCTGATCACCGGCGACGAGGAAGACATTTCCGTCAACGGCACCATCAAGCTTTTGAAATGGTGCGCCGAGCGCGGCGAGAAATTCGACCATTGCGTGCTCGGCGAGCCCTCCAACGTCGAGGTGCTCGGCGACTGCATCAAGATCGGCCGCCGCGGCTCGCAATCGGGCACGCTTTATGTCGACGGCGTGCAGGGCCATGTCGCCTATCCGCATCGCGCCGCCAACCCGGTACCGGATATTTCGCGGCTGATCGTGGCGCTTTCCGACGAGCCGCTCGATCACGGCAGCGCGCAGTTCCAGGCGTCCAATCTCGAATTCACCTCCGTCGATGTCGGCAACACCGCCAGCAACGTGATCCCGGGCCAGGCGCGCGCAAAATTCAACGTCCGCTTCAACGACAATCACACCCAGGAGACGTTGCGCGCGCTAGTCGAGGAACGGCTGGTAAAAGCTTGCGGCAATCGCATCCGCGCCCGCATCGTATGGGAATATTCCAACTCGAACGTGTTCGTCACAAAGCCCGGTGCCTTCACCGACCTCGCCGTCAGCGCGATCGAGGAGGTGACGGGACGCAAGCCGGAACTCTCCACCTCCGGCGGCACCTCGGATGCGCGTTTTATCTCGAGCTATTGCCCGGTGATCGAGTTCGGCCTGGTCGGCCAAACCATGCACCAGATCGACGAGCGCACGCCGGTGTCCGATCTGGAGAAGCTGACGAAGGTGTATCGGGGGATCCTCGATCGGTATTTTGCGTGAGCCACCGGCGTCATCGTCCGCGAAGGCGGACGATCCAGTACGCCGTGACGTCTCGATTCAATCACAGCGCGGCAGCGTACTGGATACCTCGCCTTCGCGGGGTATGACGGCTTTTATGGAGGCCCAGCAATCCCGGGATAGAGATCTTCCCAATTCGGATTGTTCTCCTCAATCAGCCGGATTTTCCAGCTTGATAGCATTTTCGGCATCGTCAAATTGCTCGTAGTACACCAGCCTAGCGACGTCGTACTTCTCGGTGAAGCTCTCAACCAATTTCAACCTATGCTCGGCAACCCGACGGATAAGATCGTTGGTCACCCCGATGTAGAGTGTTCCGCCGATCTTGCTTGCGAGGATGTAGACGTAGAAGTGTCTCGGGCGCATGCCGGAATTTTCGGAGCACCGGGTCGCCCGGTCAAGCCGTGATATTTACTCGGCGTCATCGTCCGCGAAGGCGGGCGATCCAGTACGCCGGGACGTCCCGATCGATCACTGCGGCCGCAACGTACTGGATACCCCGCCTTCGCGGGGTATGACGATGGTGCTCAATACTCCACCCGCACCAGATACAATCCGTCGGGCGGCGCGACCGGGCCGCAGGCGGCGCGGTTGCGGGCGGCTAATGCGGCGGCGAGATCGTCGGCGGTCCAGCGGCCTTCGCCGACCCAGACCAGCGAGCCCACCATCGAGCGCACCTGGCTGTGCAGGAACGAACGCGCCGAAGTGAGGATCGACACCTCGTCGCCTTCCCTGATCACATCGAGCTGATCGAGCGTCTTTTCCGGCGATTTCGCCTGGCATTCGGTGTCGCGAAAGGTCGTGAAATCGTGCTTGCCGAGCAGGCGTTGCGCGGCGATGTGCATCGCGTCCGTATCCATATGGCGCGGCACGCGCCAGCTTCGCTTGATATCGAGCGCGAGGTTGGCGCGGTGGTTGGTGATGCGGTAGCGGTAATGGCGTTTCCTGGCCGAGAAGCGCGCTTCGAAATCGTCGGCGACGATTTCTGCCGAGAGCACACCGATCGGATGCGGGCGCAAATGCGCGTTCAGCCCGTCGCGCAGCCGCCCCGCCGGAAACGGCTTTTCGATATCGCAATGTGCGACCTGCGCCAGCGCGTGCACGCCGGCGTCGGTGCGGCCCGAGCCGTGGACGCGCACGTCCTCGCCGCAGATCGCCTTCACGGCCGTTTCCAGCGCGCCCTGCACGGTCGGCGCGTTGTCCTGGATCTGCCAGCCGGAAAACGGCGTGCCGTCATATTCGATGATGAGCTTGTAGCGGGGCATCAGCCGAGCCGCGTCGACGGCTTGAGCGGCGTCCCGCGCAAGAAATCCGCGGCCTTCATCGGCGCCTTGCCGGCGCGCTGCAGTTCGAGAATCCGGATCGCGCCGTCGCCGCAGGCAATCGTCAGGCGATCGTCGAGCACTTCGCCCGGCGCGCCCGCGCCTTTGGCCGGTTCACAGCGCAAAATCTTGATCCGCGCCGGCTCGCCATCGGGGGCGATCTCGCACCAGGCGCCGGGAAACGGCGACAGGCCGTGAATATGCCGCAGCACTTCGCGCGCCGGCCTGCTCCAGTCGATCCGCGCCTCGGCCTTCTCGATCTTGGCGGCATAGGTCACGCCGTCCTCGCTCTGTTTGCTGAGCCGCAGCCCGCCGCGCTCAAGCCCGCCCATCGCACGCACCATCAGATCGGCGCCGAGCGGCGCCAGTGCATCATGCAGGTCGGCGGCGGTCATGGTGTCCGTGATCGCGAGCCGCTCCGCCATCGCGACGTCGCCGGTGTCGAGGCCTATATCCATCTTCATCACCATCACGCCGCTCTCGGCGTCGCCGGCCATGATCGCGCGGTTGATGGGCGCGGCGCCGCGCCAGCGCGGCAGCAGCGAGGCGTGCAGGTTGAAGCAGCCGAGCGGCGGCGCATCCAGAATAGCCTGCGGCAGGATCATGCCGTAGGCGACGACGACGGCCGCATCGGCATGGTGTCCACGAAATTCCTCGAGCGCCTCCGGCGTCTTCAGCGTCGTCGGCGTCAGCACCGGAATCCCGAGCCGCCGCGCCTCCTGCTCGATCGGCGTCGGCTGCAGCTTCATGCCACGCCCGGCCGGCTTTGGCGCACGGGTGTAGACGGCTACGACCGTATGGCCGTGGGCCACGAGTTCAAGCAGCGTCGGCACCGCGAAATCGGGCGTGCCCATGAAGATCAAGCGGAGCGGCATGAGGCGGACGAACCCATTGTGAGCTAGGTCTATCCGTCATGCCCGGGCTTGTCCCGGGCATGACGGTCTTCCTTCTGGCACGAAGAACGTGGATGGCCGGGACATCTAGCGCGAAGACGCGCTTCTGCCCGGCCATGACGGCTGCGAGAATCGCAAATTACTCCGCCGCGCGCTTGGCGGCCTTGGTAAACTTCTTCATCACCCGGTCGCGCTTCAGCTTCGACAGATAGTCCACGAACAGCACGCCGTTGAGGTGGTCGATCTCGTGCTGGATGCAGGTGGCGAACAGCCCGTCGGCGTCCTCCTCGTGCACCTTGCCGTCGAGATCGGTGAAGCGGATGCGGACCTGCGCCGGGCGCTCGACCTCCTCGTAATATTCCGGGATCGAGAGGCAGCCCTCCTCATAGACCGACAATTCCTCCGACGACGAGATGATTTCCGGATTGATGAAGACCCGCGGCCTCGGCTTGGTTTCGCCGTCCTCGTCCTTCTTGGCGAGGTCCATGGTGATCAGCCGCAAGGGTTGCGCGACCTGGATCGCCGCCAGCCCGATGCCGGGCGCGTCGTACATGGTCTCGAACATGTCGTCGGCGAGCTTGCGGATCTCCGTCGTCACCTTCTCGACGGGTTTGGAGACCAGCCGGAGCTGCTTGTCCGGCAGGATGATGATTTCTCTAAGGGCCATAGCGCGCGATTTAAGCTGCTGATTTGTCGCGGTCAATGCGCCGGGGTGCCCGTTAAGGCGGCCTTAACCATGATTTTTAAGGCGGTGTTAACCATGAAAATTAACCCGGCATTTACCATAAATGTTCCCTCTTCGTTCGCGAAAGCCGGCGAATCGGGCTACAAGGCCGCATGAACGAAATTCTTTTGATTGTCGGCGACCTTCCGATTCACGTGGGCGAGGCGCTGATCGGGTTCGGCGCGCTGGCTCTGGTGCTGCTGCTGGTAATCGCCATCATCATCGCCCGCTCCGGCCGCCGGGGCGCGGAATTGGCGATGGCCCAGGCGATTCGCGCCGACGAGCTGGAGGAGCGCCTGAGCGAGATGCTGCGGGCGCAGAGCGAGTCCACCGGCCGGGTCGATGCCATGGCGCAGGCGCTGGTGGGCCGCCAGTCCGAGATGACGCGCGCGGTCAATGAGCGGCTGGATTCGGTGACGCACCGCGTCGGGCAGTCGATGGAAGCGACCACGCGCCACACCATGGATAGCCTGCGCGTGCTGCACGAGCGGCTCGGCATCATCGACAATGCGCACAAGAACCTGACCGAACTGACGTCGCAGGTAACGACGCTGCGCGACGTCCTTGCCAACAAGCAGTCACGCGGCGCCTTCGGCCAGGCGCGGATGGAAGCGATCGTGCAGGACGGCATGCCGCAAGGCTCGTACGAATTCCAGTACACGCTCTCGACGGGGAAGCGCCCCGATTGCGTGGTGTTCCTGCCCGACCAGCGCCCGCTCTGTATCGATGCGAAATTTCCGCTGGAGGCGATGACCGCGCTGCACGACGCGCGCAGTGATGAGGAAAAGAAATTCGCTACCCAACGCCTGCGCAACGACGTGATGAAGCATGTCAGCGACATCTCGGAAAAATA
This sequence comes from Bradyrhizobium sp. McL0615, assembly GCF_049993905.1. Lineage (NCBI taxonomy): Bacteria > Pseudomonadati > Pseudomonadota > Alphaproteobacteria > Hyphomicrobiales > Nitrobacteraceae > Bradyrhizobium > Bradyrhizobium sp. McL0615. Next base: position 8,435,517 of record NZ_CP188254.1, read on the forward strand.
TCTGATCACCGGCGAGACCCAGGACACCGCCCTGATGTTCGTGCCGTCGGAATCGGTTTACGCCGAAATCCATGACGGCTTTGACGACGTGATCCAGAAGGCCTACCGCGCCCGCGTCGTGCTGGTGTCACCCTCGCTGCTCATGCTGGCGATCCAGGTGATGCAGCAGATCCTCAAAGACGCGCGGATGCGCGACGCCGCCGACCAGATCCGCACCGAGGTGCTCAACCTCGGCGACGACCTCGGCCGCCTGCGCGAGCGCGTGCTGAAGCTGCAGAAGCATTTTGGCGACGTCAACGAGGACGTGCGTCAAATCCTGATCTCCGCCGACAAGATCGAAAAGCGCGCCGGTCGGATCGAGGAACTCGATTTCAGCAAGACCGACGCGCCGGTGGAAGTGCCCCGCTTCGTCAAGAGCGAAACGCCCGAACTGTTCCCCGTGCCGCGCAAGCTGCAGGCGGGGGAGTAGTAGGGCGCCTGCAGCCACACATCAAACTGTCATCGCCCGGCTTGACCGGGCGACCCAGTATTCCAGAGACATGGGAGCACGCAGCTACTACGTCTACATTCTCTCCAGCCGTATCGGCGGCACGCTCTACATCGGCGTGACGAACGATCTGGTCCGGCGCGTCGGTGAGCACAAGTTGAAGATGGCGGAGGGGTTCGCCAAGAAGCACGAGGTCACTAGGCTGGTCTATTTCGAAGCCTTCGACCATATTGAGCATGCGATCCAACGCGAGAAGAGACTTAAGAAATGGACGCGAGCATGGAAAATCGCACTAATCGAGAAACAAAATCCGGATTGGATCGATCTTTACCCTGAGATAGCCGGGGGTGGCGGATAGGCCTCTGGGATACTGGGTCGCCCGGTCAAGCCGGGCGATGACAGTCTTTTTGTTGCAGAATCTGCTAACACCCCTCCATGACCGCTCCAGAATCCGCCTCCGCTTCACTCGAAAAAACCGCCACCACCGCCCCCTCCTGGCGCGAGAGCCTCGCCGTGTATCTCCAGCCGCGCGTGCTGATCGTGTTGATGCTCGGGTTCTCCTCGGGGCTGCCGCTCGCCCTTTCCGGATCGACCCTGCTGGTGTGGATGCGCGAGTCCGGCGTCGATCTCGGCACCATTGGGCTGTTTGCGCTGGTCGGCACACCCTACACGCTGAAATTCCTGTGGGCGCCGTTGGTCGATGCGCTGCATGTGCCGCTCTTCACCCGAGCGCTCGGCCGCCGCCGCGGCTGGCTGGTGTTTTCGCAGTTGCTCCTGATCGGAGCGATCCTGTTGCTGGCGCTGACGGACCCGGCGCGCTCGCCGCTGTTCGTGGCGCTCGGCGCGCTGCTGGTCGCGACGATGTCGTCCACCCAGGACATCGTAGTCGATGCGTTTCGCGTCGAGAGCCTGCCCGAAAGTGAGCAGGCCGCCGGCATGGCGTCCTATGTCGCTGCCTATCGCATCGGTATGCTGATCTCTACCGCGGGCGCGCTGTTCATCGTCAGCGGGTTCGAGAGCACCGGCATCACGCGCAGCGCGGCATGGACGTGGGGCTATGTGGTGATGGCTGCGCTGGTGCTGATCGGCACGATGACGGCCCTCGTCGCGACCGAGCCCGAGCAATCCGCGCGCGCAGAGGAGGCGACGCGCAGCGAAAGCGCGTTCACCCGCGTGCTGCATGCCGCGATCGGTGCGTTCTCCGAATTCCTGACCCGCCGCGACGCCTTCGCGGTCCTCACCTTCGTGGTGCTGTTCAAGTTCACCGATGCGTTCTCCGGCACCATGACCGCGCCGTTCGTGATCGACCTCGGCTTCACCCGCAACGACTATGCGGCCATCGTCAAGGGCGTCGGGCTCGCCGCGACCCTGATCGGCGGCTTCGCCGGCGGATACGTGGCGCGGCGCTATTCGCTGACGACGAGCCTGTGGATCGGCGGCGTGCTGCAGGCGGTCGCGAATTTATCGTTCTCGTGGCTCGCGTTTGTCGGCGTCAATCAATGGGCGCTGGCGTTCGCGATCACCGCGGAAAATTTCACCAGCGCCATCGGCACCGTGATCTTCGTCGCCTATCTCTCGGCGCTGTGCCGCAATCCACTGCATACCGCCACGCAATATGCGCTGTTGACCGCGCTGGCGGCCGTAGGGCGGACTTACCTGTCGTCGGGCGCAGGCTATGTGGCGAAGGCAGTGGGTTGGCCGATGTTCTTTGCGATCTGCGTTCTGGTCGCAATCCCGAGCCTGATCCTGCTCGCCTGGCTGCACCGCCGCGGGCATTTTGACGAATTAGGACCGGTGAAGGTTTAGACTCTGTCGTCGTCCCCGCGAAGGCGGGGATCCAGTATTCCAGAGCAGTTGCGATAGAGCCGATAGGCCGCGGCGTACTGGCGCGCCCGGTCCCGGCTACGCCAAGGCTTCCGTCCTGGCCCGCCGTAGCTTTAGCGGAGGCGGCAAGCCGGGCGATGACAGCCGCGCTTGGGGCCGACGGCACTGACTCAGTGCTTGGTCACCACGCTCCATTTGGTGATGACGGCTTCGCTCATCTGCCCGGCGTCCTGCGCGCAGGCGATTTCGTCGACCTTGACGGAAATTGCCTTGCCGATGAAATTTTTCAGCTGCGCCGCCTGGGCGTCGCTTGAGGTGACCAGTTGGAATGTCTCAGGTCCGGTTTCGAGATTGCACAGCCCGCTCGGCGGTGGCAGCCGGCGCGGCTCGCTGGTGATCTGGTAGGTCTGGGGGCGCTTGCTCCGCTTGCTGCCCTTCATGGCGTTCAGTTCGCCTGATAGCACGTCGCCGGCATTGATCTGCTTGCCGGGCTTTGGCGCCGGCTCGGCCTGCTGCGCCCATGCGGAAGGCGCCGCCAGAGCCGCAGCCATGATGATGACCGCAAAGCGGGAGCGTCTGCCGAATCGTCGTTTCGTCATGTCGATCAGTTCCGTCGATGTGGGTTAGAACAACGTTCGCTGCCGCATGGCAGCCGATAGCGTACCTTCGTCGAGATAATCAAGCTCGCCGCCGACAGGCACGCCATGCGCGAGCCGGGTCACCTTGACGTTGGCGTCCTGGAGGAGATCGGTGATGTAATGGGCGGTGGTTTGGCCATCAACGGTTGCGTTCAGCGCCAGAACGATCTCGCTGACTTGTGATTCATGGGCGCGGGCCACCAGCGCGTCGATGGTCAGATCCTGCGGACCGACGCCGTCGAGTGGCGACAAGGTGGCGCCGAGCACGTGATAGCGGCCGCTGGTCGCATTCGCCCGTTCCAGCGCCCAGAGATCGGCCACATCCGCGACCACGACGATGGTCGATGGATCGCGCCTTGGATCGGTGCACACCGTGCAGGGATTTTGCGTGTCGATATTGCCGCAGGTCTTGCAGACCTGAATTTTGTCGATCGCGACCTGCAGCGCGCCGGCGAGCGGCGTCATCAGCGCCTCGCGCTTCTTGATCAGATGCAGCGCCGCACGCCGCGCCGAGCGCGGACCGAGCCCCGGCAGGCGCGCCAGGAGCTGGATCAGACGTTCGATTTCGGGGCCGGCAACGCTGGCGGCCATTTCAGGTGAGGCCAAGTCCGGGCGGCAGGCCGAGCCCGCCGGTCAGCGCCTGCATCTTTTCCTGCATCGCCAGTTCCGCCTTGCGCCGCGCGTCGTTGTGCGCGGTCACCAGCAGATCCTCGAGGACCTCGCGCTCCTCGGCCTTCATCAGCGAAGGATCGATCTTGACGCCCTTCACTTCCATTTTCGCAGTCATGCGCACGGCCACCAGCCCGCCGCCGGAAATGCCCTCGACCTCGACATTGCCGAGTTCGTCCTGCATCGCCTGCATCTTGGATTGCAGCTGCGCTGCCTGCTTCATCATGCCGAGAAAATCAGCCATTCGTTCGTCCTCTTGAGAGTTCGATCAGTCGTCGTCGCCGTCGGAACTCTCGTTCAGGTCTTCAGCGTTAATATTGGATTCCGGCGGCTCGGCGGCAAGCCGGCGCACTTCGACCACTTTGGCGCCGGGAAATCGCGCCAGCACCTCCTGGACGCGCGGATCGGCCTCTGCGGCGCGGGCATGCTCGTTCCTCGCCTGCTCATTCTGCGAGCGCAGCGTCGGCTGACCGGCCTCGTTGGAGACGATCACGGTCCAGCGCCGCCCGGTCCATTGCTCCAGCTTGCGGGAGAGGTCGTTGACCAGTCCCCGCGCCGCGTTGCGTTCCAGCGCCACTTCCAACCGCCCGTCCTCAAAACGGACGAGGCGCATGTCGGATTCCAGCGCTGCCTTGGTCAGGATATCGCGCTTTTCGGCGGCGAGAGCCACGAGCTGCGGAAAAGTGCTCAGCCGCAGGACCGGCGCGGATTCGGTTTGGACCGACGGCGCCATTTGCGGCCGCGCGGACGCTTCGGCGCCGGAACGGGGCGAAGCCGGTGTCCGCATCGGCGACGGAGCAGACATTGAAGATACCGGTGCGGAGGGTGCAGCCCGTGACGGCGCCGCGCCACCGGAGGGAATTTGCGATCCGCCGCCGTTCTGATCGAGCATCCGGATCGCCTCGTCGGGCGTCGGCAGGTCCGCGACATAGGCGATGCGGACCAGCACCATTTCCGCGGCGGCCGCCGGCCGGGTCGCGGTCTGCACTTCTGCAATGCCCTTGAGCAGCATCTGCCACATCCGCGACAGCACCCGCATCGACAATTTTGCGGCGAATTCGCGCGCTCGAACGCGCTCGGTCTCGCCAAACGCGACATTGTCGGCGGTGGCGGGGACTATCTTCACCCGGGTGACGAAATTGACGAACTCGGCGAGGTCGGACAGCACCACGACCGGATCGGCGCCGACGTCATATTGCGCGCGGAATTCGCCAAAGGCACTCGCAAGGTCGCCGCGCGCGAGATGCTCGAACAGATCGATCACCCGGGTGCGGTCGGCAAGGCCCAGCATCTGTCGCACGGCGTCGGCACGGACAAGACCCGCGGCATGCGCGATCGCCTGATCGAACAAAGAGAGCGAATCGCGCACCGAGCCTTCCGCGGCGCGCGCGATGATGCCGAGCGCTTCGGGCTCGACCTCGACGCCTTCCTTTTTCGCGATGTTGGAAAGGTGCCCCATCAGCACATCCGCCTCGACCCGGCGGAGATCAAAACGCTGGCAGCGCGACAGTACCGTGACCGGAACCTTGCGGATTTCCGTGGTGGCGAACACGAATTTGGCGTGCTCGGGCGGCTCCTCCAGCGTCTTCAGGAAGGCGTTGAAGGCCGCCGTCGACAGCATGTGGACTTCGTCGATGATGTAGACCTTGTAGCGGGCGCTGGCCGGCGCATAGCGCACGCTGTCATTGATCTGGCGGACGTCGTCGACGCCGGTATGGGACGCGGCGTCCATTTCCAGCACGTCCATGTGCCGGCTTTCCATGATCGCCTGGCAGTGCACGCCGAGATCAGGCATGTGGATGGTCGGCCCCTTCACCGAACCATCAGGCTTTTCGTAGTTCAGCGCGCGGGCAAGAATTCGCGCCGTGGTGGTTTTGCCGACGCCGCGGACGCCGGTCAGGATCCAGGCCTGCGGAATCCGGCCCGTCTCGAACGCGTTCGAGACGGTGCGCACCATGGCCTCCTGGCCGATCAGGTCGTCAAAACTGGAGGGGCGGTATTTGCGTGCCAGCACCCGGTAGGGCTTGGCAGCCTCACCCGGGCTGCCAAGGCCGGCACCGTCTGATTTGTCGGGGGGAGCGCCAGCATCACTCATCGGTCGATCCGCAATTGATTGTCTCTCGGGGCCGGCTTGCGGAAAGGAGCGAAATCGGGCGCAAGGCGCGTACTTTGCCGCCACCTCGCGCGATTCGCTCGAAAAACAGGTAGGAGACTGACGAGCGACCCGATCCGGACCTCGTTAGGGCTGCTTCCTTCCGGACCTGACCCGGTTGGCGAGTGGCTCGTCCACCGCCAATCTCCCGGTCCTTATTTGGGGCCAAAAGAGCCGGAAAGCAAGCGGGGTCGGGTGGATGCCATGCGCCGGAACTACCCCATTTTCGGCATGGTCGGACTTGACCCGGCCAGCCACGTCTTGCTTTTTCAGCTGCGCACAAAAAAGGCGTGGATACCCGGATCACCTTGGCGCGAAAACGCGCGTCTGCCCGGGCATGACGGGGAGTTGTTTGCGGGGCTACTCTCTGCAAGGCTGCTCCAAAATAGAGAAACCATTAATGCCCGCTGACGCCTCCGCCTGGTCGCTGCACTCCCAGCTCAAAAAAGACACCATCGACATCGGCGACCTGCCGCTGTGCAAGGTGCTGGTCATCAAGGACGCGCATTACCCGTGGCTGCTGCTGGTGCCGCGCCGGGAAGGTGCAGTGGAAATCATCGACCTCGACGAGGTCGCGCAGGGGCAGTTGATGACGGAAATCTCACGCGTTTCGCGCGCCCTCAAAGAGATCACCCAATGCGACAAGCTGAATGTCGCGGCCTTGGGCAATCTGGTGCCGCAGTTGCATCTCCACGTCATCGCGCGGCGCACCAGCGACGTGGCCTGGCCGCGCCCGGTCTGGGGCGTGATGCCGCCGCTGGCGCATGACGCCGAGGAAGTACAGAATTTCATCAACGCGCTTCGCCGCAAGATCTGGTTGGGTTGAACAGATGTCCGCATTCGACAAATATCCGCTGGGGAAGCCCGCTTTCGTCACCCACATTCTGGATCGCGCCGCGCATCTGCGCACCAATGACGAAAAACTGTTCGCGCTGGAGGGCCAGCGCAACGCCGGCGCCTATGTGATCTATCGCGACTCGCTTCTGGTGAAGCAGGAAGCCGATGGGCCGCGCGTGCTGCTCGGCCTCGACGAGGCGGTGAAACTCGGCGCCAATCCCGGTACGGTCTTTCTGGGGCTGCGTGACGGCGCGCCGGTTTTCGGCATGGGCATTTCGGCCACCGCGGTCGAGAAGCTGATCACGCGCGCCGACGTCGCCGTGACCGAGCTGCGCGGCATGGCGATGCAGGGCACGGTGCCGCCGGAACAGCTCTCCGCCATCGCGATGGCGAAATCGATGGTGACCTGGCATCAGCGCCACGGCTTCTGCGCCAATTGCGGCACCCGCACCGCGATGAAGGAAGGCGGCTGGAAGCGCGAGTGCCCGAGCTGCAAGGCCGAGCATTTTCCGCGCACCGACCCGGTCGTGATCATGCTGGTCACATCGGGCGAGAAATGCCTGCTCGGCCGGCAGAAGCAGTTCATGCCCGGGATGTGGTCGTGCCTGGCCGGCTTCGTCGAAGCGGCCGAGACCATCGAGGACGCGGTCCGCCGCGAGATTTTCGAGGAATCCGGCATCCGCTGCACGGACGTCAGCTATTACATGACGCAGCCATGGCCCTATCCGTCATCGCTGATGATCGGATGCGCGGCGCGCGCCCTCAACGAGGATATCGTAGTGGATCGCGCCGAACTCGAGGACGCCCGCTGGTTCGATCGCGACGAAGTCGCGCTGATGCACCGGCGCGAACATCCTGACGGCTTATTTGCGGCGCATCCGTTTGCGATTGCGCACCATCTGATCGGACGCTGGGTGCATGGAGGAAACGAAACGGGCGCATAGCGGGAACCGTCCATGGACCAGTCGATTAACTCCGGACGGTGGTTCCGGCTATAGGCGGAACCAACATGACGGATTCCCGGATGAACTTTCAAGACAAAGCACCCAAAATCGCGCCGCGCATTCTCTGCATCGGCATGCCGGTGCGCGACCTCACCTTTCATACGCCGGGTGTTCCCGGGCGCGGTTCAAAGGAGAACGCCACCGCCTTCGACGAAATCTGCGGCGGCAACGCGCTCAATGGCGCGATCGGCATTGTTCGGCTCGGTGGCCGCGCCTCGATCTGCGGGCCGATGGGCGATGCCAAGGAAACATCGAGCCGCTTCATCTTCGATCAGATGGCGCATGAGGGCATCGAGACGAAACATCTCATTCACATGCCGGGGCTGGTGACGCCGATCTCGGCGGTGATGATTGATCCTTCCGGCGAGCGCACCATCGTGACCTTCCGCGATCCGGAACTGTGGCACGTGAAATTGCCCGACTTCGACACGCTGCTGGACGACTGCGCCGCCATTCTCACCGAGAGCCGCTGCGCCGAATTCTGCACCGAGCTTTGCGCCGAGGCTATCAAGCGCGGTATTCCCGTGATCGTCGACGTCGATCGCGCGATGTCGCTGCGCGAGGGTCTGCTGAACGCTTCCTCCCACCTGATATTCTCAAGCGAGCCGCTGCAGGAGACCGCTGATGTCACCGACGACGCCCAGGCGCTGAAGAAGATCGCCAAACTGACCCCGTCGTTCGTGGCGGGGACCCGGGGTCCAAGGGGCACGATCTGGCTCGACCAGAACGGGCAGATCCAGGAAACCCCGGCCTTCCCGGTGCATACGGTGGACACCCTCGGCGCCGGAGACGTCTTCCACGGCGCGTTTGCGCTGGCCATCACCGAGAAGCAGGAATTGCGGCAGGCGCTGCGATTCGCCTCCGCTGCTGCAGCGCTGAAATGCACGCGCTTCGGGGGTGCCTTCGCTGCTCCGCAACGTGCTGAAGTTGAAGAGCTTTTGAGCCACGGCCAGGTTGCGGACCGGGCCTCGACTGGCCAATAGATGGGCTTGCTATAGAAGAATTTTCTATATATGAGGGTATCAAACCTCCTGTATGGAACTTTCTTCTCATGACCGACCTAGCCATTCAGCTCCCTGAAGCCAACCGCCGCCTGGACGCCATCGACCGCAAGATCCTGACCGTGCTGCAGGAGGACGCCTCCCTGTCGGTTGCCGAGATCGGCGACCGGGTCGGGCTGTCGTCGACGCCGTGCTGGAAGCGGATCCAGCGGCTGGAAGCCGACGGCGTGATTCTGCGCCGGGTCGCGCTGGTCGACCAGAACAAGATCGGGCTCGGCATTTCCGTGTTCGTCTCGGTTGAGAGCTCCGACCATTCGGAAGCCTGGCTGAAGACCTTCGCCAGCGCGGTCAGCGCCATGCCCGAGGTGATGGAGTTCTACCGAATGGCCGGCGACGTCGATTACATGCTGCGCGTCGTGGTCGCCAACATGGCGAGCTATGACGTGTTCTACAAGAAGCTGATCAGCGCCGTGCCGTTGAAGAACGTGACCTCGCGCTTTGCGATGGAGAAGATCAAGTCGGTGACCGCACTGCCGGTGCCGGCGGCGTAAGTAACCTCCGTAATTCTACGGAGCCGGTCCGTTCACCGAACATTAGCCCTGTGTCCATAGACACGGGGGATGGGTCGGAATGTCACACTCAGCTACCAATGGCCCGCATGGCTCAACGCCGTGCTGTTGCTGATCGCCAGCTTCATCGGCGTCGCAGCGCTGTCTTTTCAGGCCCGTCCAGGTACCGAAGTCGTGGCCGTCGCATTTCCCGTTTGGTGGGATTCTCAGCAGGCCTTCTCGGCCGCCGCTTCAGCCAATGCTGCCATCGTCCGCGTGACCGCCGTTCCATCGCTGCTGGTGGTGCGGCCCGACGGCGCTGAGGGATTGTCACGGCTGCACGAGGCCGGGGCTTGGTTCGCGATCGATCCGCAAGCGGTCGCGGCCTGTTTCACGAATAGACCGGCCATTTGATGAATGCATATTGGGGAATACGGAAATGACCATTGAAAGCGATGATCTCGCGGCTTTGCGCGAAACCACCAGCAAGGCCTTGCTCGGACTGCTTTGGCTTCATGTCCCTATCGCGCTCGCCATCGGCTTGATGCGCGATAATGGCTGGCTGGCGCCAACTGCATTCATGGCTGCGATGGCGATTGCGGCGACCGTATCATGGGCCAGCTCGGGCAACGGTCTCTCGACCCGCCTGACCTTCGCGATCGCGCTGATGGGTGGCGCTTCGGTGTTCACCTACCAACTGGCCGGACATCCCTGGCAGCCCGATACGCATATGTACTTCTTCGCCGCCCTGGCTTGTCTGGCCGCCTATTGCGACTACCGCCCGATCCTCGCCGGCGCGGCCGCGGTCGCGCTGCATCACTGGTGCTGAACTTCCTGCTTCCGGCAGCGGTCTATCCCGGCGGCGCCGATCTCGGCCGCGTCGTTCTTCACGCCGTCATTCTTCTGATCGAAGCCGGCGTGCTGAGCTGGCTGGCGGTGAAGCTGTCCGGCCTGTTCGAGACGACCGCTCAGAAGACCGCCGAGGCGGAAGCGGCAAATGCCGCCGAAGCCCGAGCCAATATCGACCGGATGACCGCCGAGCGGCAGGCCAAGCAGGACGGCGACGCGGCGCGCCGCGAACTCGCCGCGGGCTTCGAGCGCAAGATCGGTGGCATCGTCGAGGCGGTCACGATTGCCGCAACGAAAATACAGGGCCTGTCATCGACCATGAGCGGCAGCAATGCGGAAACGACACGCCAGACGGCTGCCGCTGCGACCGCCTCGAACCAGGCTTCTACCAATGTCGAGACGGTCGCATCCGCTACGGAAGAACTCACCGCGTCGATCAACAGCATCGCTCAGCAAGTGACCCGTTCGGCGGAAATCGCGGCCAAGGCCGCGGATGAAGCGCGCCGCACCAATACCGTGGTCGAGGGACTTGCGTCGGGCACGCAAAAGATCGGTGAGGTGGTGACGCTGATCCAGAATATCGCCAGCCAGACCAACCTGCTCGCCCTGAACGCCACGATCGAGGCGGCCCGTGCGGGCGAGCATGGCAGGGGATTCGCCGTGGTGGCGAGTGAAGTAAAGGCGCTGGCCAATCAGACCGCCAAGGCGACGGAGGAAATTTCCGCGCAGGTACAGGATATTCAGAACGCCACGGGCGAAGCCGTCAACGCCATCCAGGTCATCGGCGGCACGATCGCCGAGATCGACGAAATATCGAGCCAGATCGCCGCCGCTGTCGAGCAGCAAGGCGCCGCGACGCAGGAGATCGCCGGCAACGTGCTGCAGGCAGCGAATGGCACCAAGGAAGTCAACGCCAACATCCACAGCGTCTCGCAAGCCTCCGAGCAATCCGGCAGGGCGGCGTCGACCCTGCAGGAAGCCGCGAACGGATTGTCGTCGCAGTCCGAGCGCCTGAAAGCCGAGGTCGGCAGTTTCCTCAACTCGCTGCGCGTTGCATAAGAATTAGAAGACGCTGTCATCGCCCGCGAAAGCGGGCGATCCAGTATTCCAGAGACGTCAGCGATCTAATCGAGAAGCTGCTGGATCCCCGCCTGCGCGGGAATGACGGCACCTTGTACGAACGTCGCCTGCGTCAAATCTTCTGATTATACGCGCCGACTTCCGGATGCGTGCGCAGCACCGAATCCATCGCCTCGAACATGTCGCGCATCCGCTGCTCGCTCACCGGACTCTCGACTACCACGACCAGTTCCGGCTTGTTGGATGAGGCCCGCACCAGGCCCCAGCTTCCGTCTTCGACGGTGACGCGCACGCCGTTGACGGTAACGAGGTCGCGGATCTTCTGGCCCGCGACGATGCCGCCCTTGTTCTGCAGCGCCTCAAAATGCTTCACCACGGCGTCGGCGACGCCGTATTTGGTTTCGTCCGCACAATGCGGCGACATCGTCGGCGACGACCAGGTTTTCGGCAGCGCGTCCTTCAGGTCGGCCATCGACTTGCCGGATGCGCGGTCGAGCATCTCGCAGATCGCGATCGCCGAAACCAGCCCGTCGTCATAGCCGCGGCCGAACGGCTTGTTGAAGAAGAAGTGGCCGGATTTCTCGAACCCCGCCAACGCGCCCATCTCGTTGGTACGGCGCTTCATGTAGGAATGGCCGGTCTTCCAATAGGCGACCCTGGCGCCCTGCTTCTGCAGCACCGGGTCGGTCACGAACAATCCGGTGGATTTCACGTCGACCACGAATTGCGCATCCTTGTGGATCGCCGACATGTCGCGCGCCAGCATCACGCCAACCTTGTCGGCGAAGATTTCCTCACCGGTGTTGTCGACCACGCCACAGCGGTCACCATCGCCGTCGAAGCCCAGGCCGACATCGGCCTTGTGCGCGAGCACCGCGTCGCGGATCGCGTGCAGCATCTCCATGTCTTCGGGGTTCGGATTGTATTTCGGAAACGTATGGTCGAGCTCGGTGTCGAGCGGGATCACTTCGCAGCCGATCGCCTCCATCACCTGCGGCGCGAACGCGCCCGCCGTGCCGTTGCCACAGGCGACCACGACTTTCAGCTTGCGCTTGAGCTTCGGGCGTTTGGTGAGATCGGCGATATAGCGCGCTGGGAAATTCTCGTGGAATTGATAGGAGCCGCCGGCCTTGTTGTCGAACTCGGCGTTGAGCACGATCTGCTTCAGCCGCGTCATCTCGTCGGGACCGAAGGTGAGCGGGCGGTTGGCGCCCATCTTGACGCCGGTCCAGCCATTGTCGTTATGCGACGCCGTCACCATCGCGACGCAGGGCACGTCGAGATCGAACTGCGCGAAATAGGCCATCGGCGTTACTGCAAGCCCGATGTCGTGCACCTTGCAGCCCGCCGCCATCAGCCCGGAAATCAGCGCGTATTTGATCGAGGCCGAATAGCCGCGAAAATCGTGGCCGGTGACGATCTCCTGCTTGACGCCGAGTTCCTTGATCAGCGCGCCGAGGCCCATGCCCAGCGCCTGGATGCCCATCAGGTTGATTTCCTTCTCGAACAGCCAGCGCGCGTCGTATTCGCGAAAGCCGGTAGCCTTCACCATGGGTCCGGATTCGAACTCATAGGTATTTGGAACCAGCACGGATTTGGGCTTGGGGAACATGGGCTGCCTTGTCGTGAAAATGCTTACGGGAACACCGCAGCCTTAGCGAATACGCGGGCCGGGCGATAGGCGGGAATGGCGCCTCGTAGCAGCTAATTGAGGCAGCTTGGTAACTGGTAAACCTTACTGTTCCAGCACCATCTTGCCGTTGGCGTATTCGAACCGCTTCAGCTTCGACAGGAACGACAGGCCGAGCAGGTTCTCCGACAGCGCCTCGTCGGGCAGCACCACCGCGTCAACGTCACGCACCACGAGACCGCCGAGTTCGATCATCGGAAGCCGCGTGCGCGCGGCCTTGATGGTGCCGTTGGCGGTGGTGACGGTGGAATTGTAATCGCTGCGCGAGGGACGCAGGCCGAATTGCGCCGCGGACTTTTCGTTCAGCGCCACCAGCGAGGCGCCGGTGTCGATCATGAAATTGACGCGCTGACCGTCGATGCGGCCATCGGTCTGGAAATGACCGCGGGCGTCGCTGGGAATATCGAGGCTGCGGCCGGAGGCCTGCGCCACCGTTTCGGTGGAGGCTTTTTTCGGCGAAGTGCTGGCGGAGGCAGGTGCCAGCGACATCTTGTCCGCCATCTGCCCCATAAAGGTGCCAAGACCGACCAGGACGGCGGCAAGAATCATCAGGTTACGCATTACGCCACACTCGATTGCCAGACCGCCGATAACACCACGCCAGGGCCCAAGCCGCGACTTAGCGGTGGCGGCCGAGGCTGTCATTTTGACGAAAAGGATGAGTGAAGCGTTAACGACGGCGTCGTGAACCTCGCCCCGCTTGCGGGGAGAGGTCGGATTGCGAAGCAATCCGGGTGAGGGGGTACAGGTCTATCGAAAGAAATCAGCTCGTGGAGGGAGCCCCTCACCCCGACCCTCTCCCCGCAAGAGCGGGGCGAGGGAGCAAAGCCGTCACGTCCCGCGCGGCTTGACCCGCCGCGTCGGCAGCGCGTTGGCCGGGTCTTCCGGCCAGGGGTGGCGGGGATAGCGACCACGCAGGTCGGAGCGCACGGCCGCATAGCTGCCGCGCCAAAATCCTGGAAGGTCGCGGGTCACCTGCACCGGCCGTTGCGCCGGCGACAGCAATTCCAGCACCAGCGGCACAGCGCCTTTTGCAATGGAGGGGTGGACATTGAGCCCGAACAATTCCTGCAGGCGAACCGCAATGGTCGGGCCCTGCTCGGCCTCGTAATCGATCGCGAGCATGGTGCCGGTCGGCGCTTCGAAATGTGTCGGCGCTTCGCGCTCCAGCCGCGCGCGCAACTCCCACGGCAATAGCCCGATCAGCGCGTCGGAGAGATCACCGGGTGAAAGCTCCTTCAGCGAGGTCTTGTCGTAGAGAACCGGCACCAGCCAGTTCTCGCCGTCGGCGGCGAGCGCCGCGTCGGACAGATCGGGCCAGCTATCGCCTTCCGCCTTGCGCAGGAACATCACGCGGTCGCGCCATTGCTTCAGGGATTTCGACCATGGCAGCTTGTCGAGCCCTGCGGCGACCAATCCCGCGGCGAAGATGCGCGCGGTCTCTGCTGACGGCGACAGCGCGACCGGCGCTTCCGACAGCGTGATCGCGTGCAGCGTCCGCTTGCGGCGCCCGCGCAGCGCCATCGCGCCGCGATCGAACGAAATCTCTTCCCTGTCCTCGATCTGGTCGGCGAAGCGCGTTTCGATATCTTCCTGCGCGATCGGCGCCGCCAGCAGAATGCGCCCCTGGGCTGCCGTGCCGGTCAACTCGGCGACGGCGATATAGGGCGCGCGGGCCAGCGACGAGGTCTGCTCAACGGCGGCGCCACGGCCGTTGGCGAGCACAAAGCTGCCGTTGCCGCGATTGCGCGCGACCCGGTCAGGGAAGGCGAGTGCCAGCATGATGCCCGTGGTGGGTGAGATATCCTCGCTCGGCGGCCCCTCCGTCGAGGCCACCTGCTGTGCCCAGCGCTGTGCCAGACTGCGGGCGCTGGAAGCGCGCGGCGAGCGGTCGCGGCGGAACTGGTCGAGCCGGTGGTCGAGATCGACGCTGTCGCCACCGAGGCCGCGCTCGGTCAGGATCGCCGCGATGTCGGCCGCCTCCTCGCCCGCCCCCAGCCGATGCGAATCCACGATCATGCGCGCCAGCCGTGGCGGCAGCGCCAGCGCACGGAGACTCTGGCCTTCGGCGGTGATGCGGCCGTCGGAATCCAGCGCGCCGAGTTCACCAAGCAGGCTGTTGGCTTCCTTCAGCGCCGGCGCCGGCGGCGGGTCGAGAAACGCCAGCGTGGCAGGATCGCGGACGCCCCATTGCGCGAGATCAAGCACCAGCGACGAAAGATCGGCGGAAAGGATTTCAGGCTGGGTGTAGGCGGCGAGCGAGGCGGTCTGCGGCTCGTCCCATAACCGGTAGCACACGCCGGGCTCGGTACGGCCGGCACGCCCCCGGCGCTGGTCGACCGCGGCGCGCGAGGCGCGCACGGTCTCCAGCCGTGTCAGGCCGATGTCAGGCTCGTATCGCGGCACCCGCGCCAGACCGGAATCGACCACAATGCGGACGCCCTCGATGGTGAGCGAGGTCTCGGCAATCGAGGTCGCCAGCACGACCTTGCGTTGGCCCTTTGGCGCCGGCGCAATGGCGCGATCCTGCACGGCAGCATCGAGCGCGCCGAACAGCGGCACGATCTCGACGCTCGCATCATGCACTCGCTCGCCAAGAAAATTCTGCGTGCGGCGGATTTCGGCAGCGCCCGGCAGAAACGCCAGCACCGAGCCGGGATCGGTGCGCAGCGCGACAGCGATCGCATCCGCCATCTGCCGCTCGATCGGCGCATCCACCTTGCGGCCGAGATAGCGCGTCTCCACCGGAAAGGCGCGGCCTTCGCTCGCAACCACCGGCGCGTCGCCCAGCAATCTGCCGACCCGCGCGCCGTCAAGCGTCGCCGACATCACCAGGATGCGCAGATCCTCGCGCAAGCCGGTCTGCGCATCGCGCGCCAGCGCCAAGCCCAGATCGGCATCGAGCGAACGTTCGTGAAATTCGTCGAACAGCACGGCGGCGACGCCGTTCAGTTCGGGATCGTCCAGAATCTGCCGCGAGAAAATACCTTCGGTAACGACCTCGATGCGCGTCGCGCGCGATATCTTTGAACCGAAGCGAACGCGATAGCCGACCGTCTCCCCTGCCCGCTCGCCGAGCGTCCGCGCCATCCGTTCGGCGCTGGCGCGGGCCGCGATCCGCCGCGGCTCCAGCATGATGATCTTTTTGCCGTTCAGCCAGGGCGCGTCGAGCAGCGCCAACGGCACCCGTGTGGTCTTTCCGGCGCCGGGAGGCGCCACCAGCACGGCGGCATTGTTTGCTGTCAGCGTGTCCGCGAGCTGGTCCAGCACGACGTCGATCGGCAGGGGTGTGTCGAACGTAAGAGGCAATATCTCTGATCCGTCATCACCCGCGAAGGCGGGTGATCCAGTAAACGCAGACGTTTCTGATTACTAAGACCGCGCGTACTGGATACCCCGCCTGCGCGGGGTATGACAACAATAGTTACTTCTGCAGCTCAGACGTCCGGCCAATGCTCTCATACGTGAAACCTTGGGCCGCCATGTCCTCTGGACGATAGATGTTGCGCAAATCCACCACGACAGGCTGCGCCATCTCGCTCCTGATCCGATCCAGATCGAGCGCCCGGTACTGCACCCACTCGGTGACGATCACCATGGCGTCTGCCCCCTTCACGCAGTCGTAAGGGTCGTCGCAATATTCGATGTCCGGCAATTCCTTGCGCGCCTGCTCCATGCCGACCGGATCATGCGCGCGCACTTTCGCGCCCATGTCGAGCAGGCCCGTCACCAGCGGGATCGACGGCGCCTCGCGCATGTCGTCGGTGTCCGGCTTGAAGGTGAGGCCGAGCACCGCCACCGTCTTGCCGCGCAGGCTGCCGCCCGCCGCGTTGGAGACTTTCCGCGCCATCGCGCGCTTGCGGTTGTCGTTGACGCCGAGCACGGCCTCCACGATCCGCAACTGCACGTCATAGTCCTGTGCGACCTTGACCAGCGCGCGGATGTCCTTGGGAAAACAGGAACCGCCAAAACCCGGGCCGGCGTGCAGGAATTTCGTGCCGATGCGGTTGTCGAGCCCGATGCCGCGCGCGACTTCCTGGACGTCGGCGCCGACCTTTTCGGCAAGATCCGCCATCTCGTTGATGAAGGTGATCTTGGTGGCGAGGAACGCGTTCGCGGCGTATTTGATCAGCTCCGCCGTGCGCCGCGCCGTGAACATCAGCGGCGCCTGGTTGAGCGACAGCGGCCGGTAGACGTCGCCGAGCACCTTGCGCCCGCGCTCGTCCGACGTGCCGACCACGACACGGTCAGGGAATTTGAAGTCGCGGATCGCGGCGCCCTCGCGCAGGAACTCCGGATTGGAGGCGACCACCACGTCGGCCGACGGATTGGCTTCGCGGATCAGCCGCTCGACCTCGTCGCCGGTGCCGACCGGCACCGTGGATTTGGTGATGACGACCGTGAAGCCCGACAGCGCAGCTGCGATCTCGCGCGCGGCAGCGTACACGTAACTCAGGTCGGCATGGCCGTCGCCGCGCCGCGACGGGGTGCCGACCGCGATGAAGACGGCGTCGGCTTCCGCGACCGGCGCGGTCAGGTCGGTGGTGAAGTCCAGCCGCTTGGCCTTGACGTTGGAGGCGACCAGCGCGTCGAGCCCGGGTTCGAAGATCGGGATTTCGCCTCGGTGCAGGGCTTCGATCTTGCCGGCATCCTTGTCCACGCAGGTGACCTGGTGGCCGAAATCCGCAAAGCAGGCGCCGGATACCAGCCCCACATAGCCCGTGCCAATCATGGCGATTCGCATGAAAACAGTCCGTATCTAGCTATCTGGTCAAGACCAGATAGCCAGCCTTTCGTTTTGACGCATTTTCTTCACGCGAACCGGCATCCACTTCGCTCGAAAACGCTCTGTTGATGGTTAACGACAATCGCGATTTTGCGGGCGTCTTAGAGCATTTTTCAGCAAAGGGGAAACTGGAAAAAGCGAAGTAACCCGGCATGTCGTTTGTATGGATAAAGGAGAAAGCAACGGATCGGGCCGAAGATGCGGCCGCGTCGCGCCGAAAAGGGACACCGATGACTTTAAACGGTACAGCCGCCGGACCTGAGCGTTCCACCCGCATCGACTGGGTGGACTACGCCAAGGGCATCTGCATCATCATGGTGGTGATGATGCATTCGGTGCTCGGCGTGGAAAAGGCGGCCGGCGACACCGGTTTCATGCATGCGTTCGTCATGTTCGCGCAGCCGTTCCGGATGCCGGATTTCTTCCTGATTTCAGGCCTGTTTCTCGCCGTCGTGATCGACCGCGACTGGCGCACCTATCTCGACCGCAAGGTCGTCCACTTCGCTTACTTCTACGTGCTTTGGATGACGATCCAGTTCGGCTTCAAGGCACCTGGCTTCGCCGCCGAGAGCGGCTGGAGCCACGTCGGCTTCCTGTATCTGGAATCCTTCGTCGAGCCGTTCGGCACGCTATGGTTCATTTATCTGCTGCCGATGTTCTTCGTCGTCACAAAACTGTCACGCGGCACCCCCGCCATGGCGGTCTGGCTTGTCGCCGCGGCGCTGGAGACGGCGCATGTCGCGACCGGCTGGACGGTCATCGACGAGTTCTGCGCGCGCTTCGTCTATTTCTATTCCGGCTATCTGTTCGCTTCCTACGTGTTCGCGCTGGCGGATCGTTCGCGAGAGAAGCCCGCATTGGCATTGGCCGGGCTGGCGCTATGGACGCTCGTCAATGGCGGCCTCGTAATGGGCGACTTCAGCCATTGGCCGCTTGTCTCACTCGCGCTTGGGTTTGCGGGCGCGTGCGCCATCATCGTGATGGGCACGCTGCTGGCGCGCATGCAGTGGCTCAACTTCCTGCGCTATTGCGGCGAACATTCCATCGTCATCTATCTCGCCTTCTTCCTGCCGATGGCGGTCACCCGAACGCTCCTGCTGAAGACCGGCGTGATCACCGATATCGGGACGATTTCCCTGATCGTCACCGTCGCGGGCGTTGTGGGCGCTGTGGTGATCTGGCGACTGGCGCTGGCGCTACGCGCCGACTTCCTGTTCGAGCGCCCCGCCGCCTTCTGGATCGCACCGAAAAAGGCCGCCCCGGCGTTGCAGCCCGCGGAATAGAATTGCTTCGTAGCCCGGATGGAGCGCAGCGCAATCCGGGAAGTCTAGCAGCCGGCGAGAATCCCGGATTGCGCTGCGCTCCATCCGGGCTACGGGACCGACAATTTGGCTGTGCGGTAGCGGCCAAAATCCGCCTCCCAAGGCTGTCAATCCCGCTCAAAAATCCCTAAATTTCGGCCATGCCGAAATCAGCCCCCAAAGCCGCCGCAAAACCCGTTCCCGCCAAACCCCCTGCCAAGGCTGACGCGAAGCCGCCAGCCAAGCAAACAGGCAAGGGCGACCATGTGTTCCTGGTCGACGGTTCCGGCTACATCTTCCGCGCCTATCACGCGCTGCCGCCCTTGAACCGCAAATCCGACGGGCTGCAGGTCAATGCGGTGCTCGGCTTCTGCAACATGCTGTGGAAGCTGCTCCGCGACATGCCCCAGGATGACCGGCCGACGCATCTGGCGATCATCTTCGACAAATCCGAGATCACGTTCCGCAACAAGCTCTATCCTGATTACAAGGCGCACCGGCCGCCGGCGCCCGACGACCTGATCCCGCAATTCGCGCTGATCCGCGAGGCGGTGCGCGCGTTCGACCTGCCCTGCCTCGAACAGGTCGGCTTCGAGGCCGACGATCTGATCGCGACCTATGCGCGACTGGCCGGCGAGCGCGGCGCGACCACCACCATCGTCTCCTCCGACAAGGATCTGATGCAGCTCGTGACCGACAAGGTCACGATGTACGACACCATGAAGGACCGCCGTATCGGCATTCCCGAAGTGATCGAGAAATTCGGCGTGCCGCCGGAGAAGGTGGTCGAGGTGCAGGCGCTGGCCGGCGATTCCACCGACAATGTGCCGGGCGTGCCCGGCATCGGCGTCAAGACCGCGGCGCAGTTGATCGTGGAATATGGCGACCTCGAACAGTTGCTGTTCCGCGCCGGCGAGATCAAGCAGCCGAAACGGCGCGAGTCCCTGCTCGAGAACGCCGAGAAGGCGCGGATCTCGCGGCAGCTCGTGCTGCTCGACGACAAGGTCGATCTCGAAGTGCCGCTCGACGAGCTCGCCGTGCACGAGCCCGATGCGCGCAAGCTGATCGCCTTCCTCAAGGCGATGGAGTTCTCCACCCTCACCCGCCGCGTCGCCGAATATTCGCAAGTAGATCCGGCCGACGTGGAGGCCGATGCGGGCAACAAGAGCGGCGCCAGCGTTTTCGCGGTGCCACCCTCCGGCGAGAGGCCGGAAGGCTATGCCGAGGGCGCGACACTGTTCGATGCCCCGCCCGCGCCCTCGAGCAAGGGTAAAGCGGCACCCGGCAAAGATGCCGACAAGCAGGACAAGGCCGCGAGCCCCAAGGGAACGCCGATCTCGCTTGCTGCAGCACGCGAGGAAGCCGCGCGAAAACTGCCGGTCGACCGCAGCAAGTATCAGACCATCCGCAACGCCGCCGAACTCAAGGCCTGGATCGCGCGCGCCTGGGACGCCGGTACTTTCGCGATCGACGCCATGGCGAACTCCGACGATCCGATGCAGGCCGACATCTGCGGCATTGCGCTGGCGCTGGCGCCGAACGACGCCTGCTACGTGCCGCTTGCCCACCGGCAGTCCGGCGACGGCGCGGGCCTGTTCGACGCCGGCCTTGCACCCGACCAGATCAAGGCAAGCGACGCGCTCGCCGCCTTGAAGCCGCTGCTGGAATCGCGGGGCATTCTCAAGATCGGCTTCAACATCAAGTTCAACGCCGTGATGCTGGCGCAGCACGGCATCACCGTGCGCAACATCGACGACGCACAGTTGATGTCGTATGCGCTCGACGCCGGGCGCAACTCGCATGCGTTGGAGTCGCTCGCCGAGCGCTGGTTCGCCCATGCCATGGTCAACTATGGCGAGCTGATCGGCAGCGGCAAGAACAAGCTCACCTTCGATCAGGTCGCGATCGACAGGGCAACCGCCTATTCGGCCGAAAGCGCCGACGTGATCCTAAGGCTGCAGCGCGTGCTGAAGCCGCGGCTCGCCGCCGAACACATGACGACGGTCTATGAAACCCTGGAACGGCCGCTGGTCAGCGTGCTGGCGCGGATGGAACGGCGCGGCATTTCGATCGACCGGCAGGTGCTGTCGCGGCTATCGGGCGATTTCGCCCAGACCGCAGCCCGCGTCGAGGCCGAGTTGCAGGAGATCGCGGGCGAACCGATCAATGTCGGTAGCCCCAAGCAAATCGGCGACATCATCTTCGGCAAGATGGGAATAACCGGCGGCACCAAGACCAAAACCGGCGCGTGGTCGACTTCGGCGCAGATCCTCGACGAACTCGCCGAGCAGGGCCATGAATTTCCAAAGAAAATTTTGGAATGGCGGCAGGTGTCGAAACTGAAATCGACCTACACCGACGCGCTGCCGAATTACGTGCATCCGCAGACCCACCGCGTCCACACCACCTACGCGCTGGCCGCGACCACCACGGGGCGGCTGTCGTCGAACGAGCCGAACCTGCAGAACATTCCTGTTCGTACCGAGGACGGTCGAAAAATCCGTCGCGCCTTTATCGCGACGCCCGGCCACAAGCTGGTGTCGGCGGACTACTCGCAGATCGAATTGCGGCTCCTGGCCGAGATCGCCGACATCCCCGTGCTGAAGCAGGCCTTCCGCGACGGCCTCGACATTCACGCCATGACGGCTTCCGAAATGTTCGGCGTGCCGATCAAGGACATGCCGGGCGAGGTGCGCCGCCGCGCCAAGGCGATCAATTTTGGCATCATCTACGGCATCTCGGCGTTCGGCCTCGCCAACCAGCTCGGCATCGCCCGCGAGGAAGCCTCGGCCTACATCAAGAAGTACTTTGAGCGCTTCCCGGGCATCCGCGCCTATATGGACGAGACTAGGGAATCATGCCGCAAGAACGGCTATGTCACCACGCTGTTTGGCCGCAAGATGTACTACCCCGAGATCAAGGCCTCGAACGCATCGGTTCGCGCCTTCAACGAGCGGGCGTCGATCAATGCGCGCCTGCAAGGCACCGCCGCCGACATCATCCGCCGCGCCATGATCCGGATGGAAGACGCGCTGGCGGAGAAGAAGCTCTCGGCGCAGATGCTGTTGCAGGTGCATGACGAATTGATCTTCGAGGTGCCCGACAACGAGGTGGCGGCGACGCTGCCGGTGGTGCAGCACGTCATGCAGGACGCGCCGTTCCCGGCGGTGCTGCTGTCGCTACCGCTGCAGGTCGACGCGCGGGCGGCGAATAATTGGGACGAGGCGCATTAGTTTTCCAGGCGCAGTTGCTCCTTAACCTCGCCCCGCTTGCGGGGAGAGGTCGGATCGCCCTTGCGATCCGGGTGAGGGGGTACAGGTCTCTCTGCTTGCAGAGCTCGCGGATAGAGCCCCTCACCCCAACCCTCTCCCCGCAAGAGCGGGGCGAGGGAGCACTTCCGACGCGGCTCCAACGAAATGTCCTCCGAGCAATATACCAAATGACATCGCGGCCTGATGCGAGTTAGAAAAACGCGCATCCTCCCGCGAGTCTCCCATGCCTCACATTGCAACGCTGCTCGGTTTCGCGCTGGTCTCGCTCGGCATCGTGCTGACGCCGGGGCCGAACATGATCTATTTGATCTCCCGCTCGATCACGCAAGGCCCGGCGGCCGGGATCGTGTCGCTCGGCGGGGTCGCGCTCGGCTTTGTGTTCTACATGCTGTGCGCGGCGTTCGGCATCACCGCATTGTTGTTTGCGGTGCCTTACGCCTATGACGCGCTGCGCTTTGCCGGTGCCGCCTATCTGCTCTGGCTGGCGTGGCAGGCCGTCAAGCCGAACGGACGCTCGCCGTTTCAGGTGAAGAAGCTGCAGGTTGACGGCCCGCGCAAATTGTTCGCGATGGGGTTCGTCACCAATCTCCTCAATCCGAAGATCGCGATGCTTTATCTGGCGCTGCTGCCGCAGTTCATCGATCCGACTGTCGGTAGCGTACTGACGCAGTCGCTGGTGCTGGGCTCGATCCAGACCGTCATCAGTGTCGGCGTCAACGCGATGATCGCGCTTGCCGCAGGCTCCCTCGCACTCTTCCTCGGCACGCGGCCGACATGGCTGTTGCTGCAGCGCTGGCTGATGGGAACGGTGCTGGCGGGGCTTGCGGTGAAATTGGCGTTCGAGGCCAAGCGAGCGTGAGACCGGGCTCGTCATGCCCCGCGAAGGCGGGGCATCCAGTACGCCGCGGGCTCTCGGCTGATTACGAATTTCCCGGAGTACTGGATCACCCGCCTTCGCGGGTGATGACAGCAACGCCCTTCAATCCAGCTTCGCTTCCATGCCGCGCTTGGTGGCCGGGCGGGCCATCAGCGTGTTGTACCAGCGCTCGACGTTCGGAAAGTCTTTCAGCTCGACCTTGTGGCGCGGGTGGCGCCAGGCCCAGCCGAGGATGGCGAAGTCGGCAACCGACAGGGCACCGGCGACGAATTCGCGGTCTGCAAGCCGCCGGTCCAGCACGCCATAGAGCCGGCGCGTCTCGGCCATGTAGCGCTTGACGCCGTAGGCGCGGTCGGTTTCGTTCTCCAGCGCGATGAAATGGTGCACCTGGCCCGGCATCGGCCCGAAACCGCCCATCTGCCACATCAGCCATTCATAGACCGGGATACGCTCCGCCAGCGGTTTCGGCAGGAACTTGCCGGTTTTCTCGCCGAGATAGAGCAGGATCGCGCCGGACTCGAAGATGCTGACCGGCTTGCCGCCGGGGCCGTCGGGATCGACGATCGCGGGAATCTTGTTGTTCGGACTGATCTTGAGGAAGCCGGGCGCCATCTGCTCGCCCTTGGTGATGTTCACCGGGATCACCTTGTAGGCCAGCCCCATTTCCTCCAGCGCGACCGAGATCTTGCGGCCGTTCGGCGTGTTCCAGGTGTGCAGTTCGATCGTCATTTTTACGGTTTCCCCCACAAAGGCTTGGGTCTCCGTACCCCGGAACCTCCGGGCCTTACAACCCGCGCTTTCGACGGGGCGCCCCTGCGAAAGCAGGACGCATGCGCCGCTGTTGACGGCATGAGATCGGCGCTGGAATGTCCGGGGAAGCGCCGATAGATTGCGCCCCGCTCGAACCCCCGGGGAAACCGCCTTGTCCAAATCCGCCTCCCGCGCCCGCCTCGCCGAGATCATCCGCAAGCGTTCGTTCGGCCGCGGCGAGATCACACTGGCCTCGGGCCGCAAGAGCGACTTCTACTTCAACCTCAAGCCGACCATGCTCGACCCTGAAGGCGCGGCGCTGCTTGCCGAACTGACCTATGAGGCGCTGAAGGACGACAATCTCGATTTCGTCGGCGGGCTGGAAATGGGCGCAGTCCCGCTGGCGGGCGCGATCGCGCAGCTTTCCTGGATCAAGGGTCACCCGATCGCCGCGTTCTTCGTGCGCAAGAAGCCGAAGGAGCACGGCGCCCGCCTCGCGGTGGAGGGGCTCGCCAAGGGTGAGACCTTGCAGGGCAAGCGCATCGTCATCGTCGAGGACGTCACCACCACCGGCGGCTCGGCGCTGAAGGCGGCCGAGGCCGTGCGCGACGCCGGCGGCGAGATCGTGCTGGTGCTGACCATGGTCGACCGCGAGGAAGGCGCGACCGAGGCCTTTGCCGAGGTGGGCCTGGAGTTTCGGTCTCTCTACAAGGCGGGTGAGTTTTTGGAGGCGTAGTTGCTTTGTGCTCCCTCGCCCCGCTCTTGCGGGGAGAGGGTTGGGGTGAGGGGCCGCCTCCGCGAAGCAAGTGCGAGTTGACAGACCTGTACCCCCTCACCCGGATCGCAAGTGCGATCCGACCTCTCCCCGCAAGCGGGGCGAGGTAAGAAGAAAGCTGAAGCCCGCATTTCTTTTCCGCCTTCTCGCCCCCAGTAAAAGCTCATTTACCATCGCCCGTTAAGGTTACCCGAACTGAGGCCTTGGCGCTTCAGCGCGTTCGTTGCGTTGGGTGGAGTTAGCGTTGCGTACAGAGTTGGCTTTTTCGCGCGTGCGGCGCCGCACGACGTTTGTGGCCGCCGTGACCCTTGCGGGCTCGCTTGTGCTTGTACCCGGCAGCGTTTCCGCCGAGGGCCTGTTCGACTTCCTGTTCGGCGGCGTCCAGAAGCAGGCGCGGCAAGCGCCTGCGCAGGCGAACTTCTTCGCCGATCCGTTCGGCACCAATCAGGCAGCCCATCCGGCGCCCGCGCAGCGCGTCGCGGGCTCCGGACCTGCCTTCTGTGTGCGAAGCTGCGACGGCAAATATTTTCCGCTGACCATGCGCGGCAACGTCTCGCCGGTTCAGACCTGCCAGGCGTTCTGCCCGGCAAGCGTCACCAAAGTCTTCTACGGCAGCAACATCGACAGCGCGGCCGCGGGTAACGGCGAGCGCTATGCCGATAGCGAAAACGCTTACGCCTATCGCAAGACTTTGCGCGCCGACTGCACCTGCAACGGCCGAAGTCCGTCCGGGCTGGCGCCCGTCGATCTCGCGCTCGACACCTCGCTGCGCTCCGGCGACGTCGTCGCCACCACCGACGGCCTGGTGGCCTATACCGGCGTTCGCTTAGGCACCGAACAGACGGCGGAGTTCACCCCCGTCGCCTCCTATCCCGGCCTTACAGCCGATGTCCGCGCCCGGCTTGGCGAAATGAAGGTGGCCCCGGTCAGCGCAGAGATGGTCGCGGCCAACGCGCCGCTTCCCGAGACGGGCCGCGACGTCGAACTGCCGACCGCTTCGATACCGAAGACTGCGCCGAAGCCCGCGAAGCGGGCGGAAGTACGCTAGGGCTGACGTCTCTATCGCAGCAGGCCGCCGCTGTAGCGCAAGCCATAAACTTTGACTCCGCCGCGATGAATCTGCTCCTCGCCATGAAACTCGGCGACGTCTCCCGATGACGTGTTGACGTAACGGAAGCTTTCATTCTCGAACTGCGGCGGACCGCGAAACGGACGGTCATCGCCAACAGCCAGCAGCGCCTGGCGCAGGAAGGCGTAGATCGCAAGAAACTCATTGCGGTCGACGACGGTGGGAGCGACGCCACCGGCATAGCTCATCGACCAGATGACACCCTCGCTGGCCTGCATCGTCTCCTGACCGACGAAGAACTTCATTCCGAAATAGATATCCCGGTAGCTCAGATCGCCGGCCCGATATCCAAGTTGCTTGGAGCCTGGAAGCAGCGGTGCCGAAACCGTCGCATCGTCGTCAAGCCCGGCATAGGTCTGGCGCTTGGCGTCGACCAGGAATTCGGAAAGACGAGCAAGCGACGGGTGCATGACCTGAGCCCAGCATCATAGGCGGAGGACCTCGACGGTACACGACAGGGCCCAGACACAAAATATCGAAAACAACCCCATGCAAAGTAGAATGGGCTTGGGGCTTGGGGCTTGGGGCTCGCAGTCTCGCAGCCCGGATGAACGCAGGCGACATCCGGGGCCAATCTCGCACCTTTCCCGGATATCGCCTGCGCTCAACCGGGCTACGGCTACGCGACTGACGTCGGCACTACCGCCCGACGATGACGCCGATCACGTTTGGCGCCGACAGATATTTGTCCTCGATCGCCGCACGCGCCGCGGCGCGGTTTTCCGGCGTCAGCAGGCCGCGCTTCTCGGCCAGGATCATCCAGCAATAGCCCCACCAGTCGGTCAGCATGCCCTGATCGTCGACGAGGTCGTAGCCCTGCTCGGCGGCGAAGATCCGCGCCTGCGCTTCGTCGAGCGCGTCGAGAAAGGCGTGGTCCTCGACCGAAAACAGCTCGTCGCTGAAATCATCCGTGGTGTAACCCCACACCGACATGCAAACCGCGTTGAACTCGCGGTCGATGGCGTCGTCGTCGACGAGCTGGCGGCGCGAGGCCAGGTGCAGGCGCGATAGCGAACGCGCGAAGTCAGCGATGCGGGTGAGAGCGAACTGATCGAGGGCGATAGTGGACATGTAGTCCTCACAAACTCGGATAGACCCTAAATGTTGTGTCGGCGGAGCGCCGAATCACTATGATATATCAAACACTTGCTAAAGTGTTCTTAATTCGTTCCAGTCGCACAGAACAAAAAGACCGAGACTCTCGCCCTTCTGGTAGAGGGCAATTCCGGAGGACCGAGGAATGAGACGGCAAGACATGATCCGACTGGCGATAGAGCTCGGGCGGCCGACGGGGATCATCACTTTCGATCAGCTCAACGAACTGTTGCCGTCAACCACAACCGAGCCCGAAGACATCGAAGCGGTCATGCAAGCGCTAAGCGACCAAGGAATAATCCTCGTCGAGGGTGACCAGTCGAAGCCCGGATGACGTGCAGCAAAACCCGGAGATGGAGATGTGGGCTACCGAAGCGACATTACATCGCCGACAACAGCCTGTCGCCGCAGGTGTTGGCGTAGAACTTTCCACCGCACTGCTGCTTGATCGCCGCACAGCGTGCGGCCGGTGAAGCGCCTTGTGCGACACTGAAGGAGCAGCTCAGGCCGTCGGCGCTCCTGGCGGCCTTGCCGGCGGCGGCGCTGGTCGCGCTGATGCAGACGACCAGCAACGCCGCTGCGGCGATCTCGATTGTCAATCTCATGGCAGGCCTCCGTCCTGGCGGCACGCATTTCGTTGGCGCACACTGGCGCCCCGTCACCAAACCCCGGCGATCGAGCTTTCGTAGCCTGATTATATCACCAAAAGCCGGCCCCCCGTGCCGCGAAATCGGCCCGGTCCTTGCATAAAATAACACCAGCGCAGTGCACAACATAGTCAGGCGTTTGGATTGTCGGGCAAGGCGCGTATCTTTGGTGTGAGTCTCAATCGCAGGGATCGCCGTGTTGCAGGAACAAATCCCAGGAAACCATCCGGCAAACTATCCGGCGCTGGGCCAGCCAATCGACGAGCTGGCGCTGGCCGAGATCAAGGGTGCGATCCTCGCCAAGCTCAGGCTTGCGATCGGCAAGGACGCCGGCATGGCGACCAGGCGGGACTGGTACAAGGCCGCCGCGCTGGCGCTGCGCGACCGTATCGTGCACCGCTGGCTGACGGCCGAGAAGGAGAGCTACGACGCCGGCAGCAAGCGGGTCTATTACCTCTCGCTCGAATTCCTGATCGGCCGGCTGTTCACCGACGCGCTGAACAATATGGGCCTGCTGCCGGTGTTCGAGGCGGCGCTCGGCGATCTCGGCGTCGGCCTTTCCGATTTGCGCAAATGCGAGCCGGATGCGGCGCTCGGCAATGGCGGCCTCGGGCGGCTCGCAGCGTGCTTCATGGAGAGCATGGCGACGCTGGCCATTCCCGCCATCGGCTACGGCATCCGCTACGATTTCGGCCTGTTCCGCCAGATCATTTCGCAGGGCTGGCAGCACGAATATCCGGACGAATGGCTGAGTTTTGGCAACCCCTGGGAATTCCAGCGGGCCGAGGTGGTTTATCACATTCATTTCGGCGGCCATGTCGATCATGTCGACGACCGCGGCCGTGACCGCGCGACGTGGCGGCCGGCGGAAACCGTGCAGGCGCTCGCCTACGACACGCCGATCGTCGGCTGGCGCGGCCAGCACGTCAACGCGCTGCGGCTGTGGTCGGCGCGCTCGCCCGATCCGTTGCGGCTCGACGTCTTCAACACCGGCGATTACCTCGGCGCCGTCGCCGAGGAGGCGCGCGCGGAATCGATCTGCAAATTCCTCTATCCGAACGACGAGAGCCCGGCAGGGCGCGAGCTGCGGCTGCGGCAGGAATATTTCTTCGTCTCGGCTTCGCTGCAGGACCTGATCAAGCGGCACCTCGCTTCCGACGGGCAGTTGCGGAACCTCCCCTCCAAGGTCGCGGTGCAGCTCAACGACACCCATCCGAGTCTTGCCGTCACCGAGCTGATGCGCATCCTGGTCGACCTGCACAATTTCCGCTGGGACGAAGCGTGGAAGCTCACGGTGGAGACGCTGTCCTACACCAATCACACGCTGCTGCCGGAAGCGCTGGAAACCTGGCCGGTCGAACTGTTCGAGCGGCTGTTGCCGCGGCATCTCGAAATCATCTACCGCATCAACGCCGCGCATCTCGCGATGGCCGACGCGCGCTGCCCGGGCGATGTCGATTTCCGCGCCTCGGTCTCGCTGATCGACGAGAAGAGCGGCCGCCGGGTGCGGATGGGCCAGCTTGCCTTCGTCGGCTCGCATCGCATCAACGGCGTCTCGGCGATGCATTCCGACCTGATGAAGGAGACCGTATTCCACGATCTCAACCATCTCTATCCTGGCCGCATCACCAACAAGACCAACGGCATCACCTTCCGCCGCTGGCTGATGCTTGCCAACCCGAAGCTGACCGACCTGATACGCGAGGCCTGCGGTGAGGCCGTGCTCGACGATTTCTCGCTGTTCGAGCGGCTCGAGGCCCGCGCCAGCGACAACGCATTCCAGCAGCGCTTTCGCGAGGTCAAGCATCACAACAAGCTGGCGCTGGCGCGGCTGATCGGCGAACGCCTCAGCATCAAGGTCGATCCGTCGGCGCTGTTCGATATCCAGATCAAGCGCATCCACGAATACAAGCGGCAATTGCTCAACGTCGTCGAGACCGTCGCGCTGTATCAGGCGATCAAGGACGAACCGCAGCGCGACTGGGTGCCGCGGGTAAAAATCTTCGCCGGCAAGGCGGCGGCGAGCTATCGCTACGCCAAGCTGATCATAAAGCTGATCAACGATGTCGCCGAAGCCGTCAACAACGATCCTGATGTCGCCGGACGGCTGAAGGTCGTCTTCCTCGCCGACTACAATGTCAGCCTTGCCGAAGTGATCATTCCGGCCGCCGATCTCTCCGAGCAGATCTCCACCGCCGGCATGGAGGCCTCCGGCACCGGCAATATGAAGCTGGCGCTCAATGGCGCGCTCACCATCGGCACGCTTGACGGCGCCAATATCGAAATCCGCGACCAGGTCGGCGCGGAGAACATCGCGATCTTCGGCATGGAAGCCGGCGACGTCATGGTCCGGCGCAAGCAGGGTCTGGACGCAACGGATGTGATCAGCCGCTCGCCGCGTCTGGCGCGGGCGATTACCGCCATCGAAAGCGGTGCGTTCTCACCCGACGATCCTGCCCGCTTTGCCTCGATCGGCCATTCATTGCGCTATCTCGACCACTACATGGTCTCGGCCGATTTCGATTCTTACTATGAGGCCCAGCGCGGCATCGACGCCCGCTGGCAGGTGGTGCCGGCCTGGACCCGCGCCTCGATCCTCAACGTCGCGCGGATGCCGTGGTTCTCCTCCGACCGCACCATCCGGGAGTATGCCGCGGATATCTGGCACGTCCCGGTGCGTGCAGCCGCGCCGGTGCCGGAGGCCGGCGCCCAGCGCGGGGCCAAGGGCTAGGTCGCGCCCGCATGGGCACGCCCGAAGCCACGCCGATTATCATTCTACCGGGCATGGACGGAACCGGAGAGCTCCTGAGAGCTCTGGCAGATCAAATGGCTTTGCATCGCCCGGTTCAACTGCTCGCGTACCCACGCGACAAACCGCTAAGCTATGCTCAATTGACGACCTACGTCGTTGAACGCGCGCCGAACCGTCCCTTCGTTGTCCTCGGCGAATCTTTTTCCGGACCCATCGCGATAGAGGTTGCGGCCACGGACCCACGCGCCGTTGGACTGGTTCTGGCATCGAGCTTTGCGCGGCACCCGCTACCAGCCCAGTTCGGTGCGTTCACTCGGCTCCTTGACCTCAGGTGGCTACCCAAGCGCATCATTGCGAAAGCCCTGATGGGATCGACAGCGACGCCTGAGCTCACGGCCCGCCTTCAGCAGGTATTGGCGGCCTTGCCTCATGAGATCCTTCAATTTCGTGCCCGCGAAGTGCTTCGCGTAGACAAGCGCAAGCGACTGCGCGAGATCACATGCCCCGTGCTGTGTCTGCATGGGCGTTTTGACTACCTGGTGAACAGGAGACAGGCGAACGAGATCATAACGGCGCAGCCGCGCTGCCAGGTGGATTGGTTCGATTCCTCGCACATGCTCCTGGCAACCCATCCCGAAGCTGCGGTCAAAGCGATCAATCAATTTTGCGAGCACATGGATAAATGAGCGCCTCCAATCCCGCCGTGCGGGAATCCATTACCTCTGACGTCATTGAATTCACGAGATCGACAATGCTACTGCATGTACGCAGTACAAGGGCTGAGATGGACGTGCCGATCGGTGAGTATGTCAGTCCGGATGGGCAGCTGAAATTCCTGGTCACCTGCCCCGATGGTGACTGGACGATCGGCTTCGACGGATTTCCATGGCATACGCATGGAAGCATTCTTGCGGAGTTGTCGGGACAGGATGAGGTCCCTGCCGTCGAACGCTTCCTCGCCGGGTTGATCGGCAACGTCAGTGTGATTGCTTTGACGCGGATTTCAGGCGAACTGACAAGTGTTTGGGTCACGGACGATCCTGAGGAAGCCCTCCGGGATTGCAGAAGATACGGTCAGGCCGACGAGACAATTGAATTTCGGCTCTGGGACGGGACGCCCATAAAGATTTGATGGATCATTATGCTGACAAAAGCCCCTCATCTTTTCGACGACGCCACGCGGGTCACCGCCGGCGATAGCTGCTGGCAGGGCAAGACCAGTCCGGACTACTGGGCCTTTGTCGGCCCGTTCGGCGGTTGCACGGCCGCGACCATCCTGCGCGCGCTGATTGACCATCCGCAGCGAGCGGGCGATCCGCTGTCGCTGACCGTGAATTTCTGCGCGCCGGTCGCCGAAGGTGGCTTCGATCTGGACGTTCGCCTGGTCAAGGCCAACCGTTCGAGCCAGCATTGGTGCGTGGAGATGACGCAAGGCGGCGGTGACGTCGCGACGCTGGCGACTGCCGTGTTCGCCGAGCGCCGCCCGTCCTGGTCGCACCAGCAGGCAGCCTTTCCCGGTGCTGCGCCGTTCGAACAGGCGCGCCGGTTTCCAAACACGCCGATGACGTGGACCCACCAGTATGATTTCCGCTTCGTCGAGGGCGAGCCGAGTTTCTACGGCTCGCCGGCATCGTCGCCGCTCGACGCATACTCCAAGCAGTGGATCGGCGACCATGTGCCGCGAAAGATCGACATGCTGTCGCTGATGTCGATGTCGGATGCGTTCTTCGGCCGGGTGTTTCTGGCGCGCCGGGAATTGATCCCGTTCGGCACGGTGTCGATCACGACGTATTTTCATACGGAGTCCGAGGAACTCGCCGCCGAGGACATCACCCACCTGCTGGCGGTAGCCGACGCCCGGATTTTCCACAGGAGTTACGGCGACCAGCACGGTGAATTGTGGTCGCCGTCGGGGCGGCTGCTGGCGACCACGACGCAGATCGCGTATTTCAAGGCGTAGCGAAATCATCGCGGCGACGGTCTTGTAGGGTGGGCAAAGCGTAGCGTGCCCACCACCGCGAGCACGGCAAGAAATGGTGGGCACGCTTCGCTCTGCCCACCCTACGGAATCGAGAGCTACGCTCATGCCTGACGCCAACGCACCCCGCATCGCCCTGCTCGGCGTCCCCATCGAGATCGGGGCCTCGCAACTTGGAACCTTGATGGGACCGGACGCGCTGCGCACCGCGGGCATTGGCCGCATCCTCGATCAGCTCGGCTTTGCCGTCGAGGACCACGGCAACATGGCCAAGCCTGAAATTGCTCCCGATGAGGGACCACCGCCGGCGAACGCCAAATATTACGACACCATCAAAAACTGGATCCGCGCTCTCAGCGAGCGTTCCTATTCACTGGCAAGCTCCGGCGCCGTTCCGATCTTCATGGGCGGCGACCACTCGCTGTCGATGGGATCGGTGAATGGCGTTGCGCGCTATTGGCAGGAGCAGGGCCGGCCGCTGTTCGTATTGTGGCTCGACGCCCATGCCGATTACAACACGCCGCAGACGACGGAGACCGGCAACATGCACGGCATGTCGGCGGCGTTTCTGTGCGGCGAAGGCGGCCTCGACGGACTGCTCGGCAACCATCCGCGCGCCTCGATCGGCCCCGACCAGCTCGATCTGTTCGGCATCCGCTCGATCGATCCGCTGGAGAAGCAATTGGTGTTCCAGCGACGCGTTTCGATCGCCGACATGCGCGTCATCGACGAATTTGGCGTCGGCGTAT
The DNA here is from genome assembly GCF_049993905.1 of Bradyrhizobium sp. McL0615. Classification (NCBI taxonomy): domain Bacteria; kingdom Pseudomonadati; phylum Pseudomonadota; class Alphaproteobacteria; order Hyphomicrobiales; family Nitrobacteraceae; genus Bradyrhizobium; species Bradyrhizobium sp. McL0615. The sequence goes on from NZ_CP188254.1 coordinate 8,468,407, forward strand.
TGATACGAAAGATCATCGAGCGCGTGCGGGCGCGGAATGGCGTGCTGCATGTCAGCTTCGATGTCGATTTTCTCGATCCCACCGTCGCGCCCGGCGTCGGCACCACGGTGCCGGGCGGCGCGACCTATCGGGAGGCGCATCTCATCATGGAGTTGCTGCACGACTCGGATCTGGTGCGGTCGGTCGATATCGTCGAGCTCAACCCGTTTCTCGACGAACGCGGCCGCACGGCGCGCGTTGCCGTCGAACTGGTCAGCAGCCTGTTCGGCCTGCAGATCACCGACCGCCGCACGCCGAGCAACGCGGTGTTGCCGGGCAATCCCTGGAGCCGAGACTAGAACGGCGCATTCAGAAGGATGTGTTTCCGCCAACGCGCTCCACCAGATGCGCGCGCGAAGGTGCAGGCTCGAACCGATCGGCAAAATATTGTGTTTCGTTGGCCACCAGTCCGTCGCGGAATTCCATGATGCTCACCGCGTAAGACGGTATGCCGTCATAGCTGAGTACGAATTCGGTGACCCAGAGATCGCCGCCGCCGATAATCCGCCGGACTGTAAAACGCTTCTTGTTCGGCTGGAGAAAGCGGCTCTGTTGAATGTTGTGCCGGCCACGAATTCGCTCGCCCGATTGCGGATAATCGAGCACCGCGTCCTCGCGGTAGATCTCATGTTCGGCGTCGAAATCGTTGGCGTCCGAAGCATCCCAGTGGCGCTGCAACGCCGCCCGCACGGCTCGATCGTCCATCTCAATCTCCGGCTGGCACCCTCGTGAGATCACATCCTACCGCTGATCGAGGGTCATGACGATACGCACAAGGCGACCATTCACGGTCCGCCTTGGCGGATTTCACGATTTTCCTAGACCGTCCTGGGCAAACGCAGCGACACCAGCAGGCCACCGAGTTCTGAGGCTCCGAACTCGACGGTGCCGCCATAGAGCTCGGCAAGCTCGCGCGTAATCGACAGGCCGAAGCCAAAGCCCGGCGCGCTTTCGTCCAGGCGCTCGCCGGGCCGCAAGACTTTTTCGATCTGTTCCGGCCGCAGCCCGGAACCGTCGTCCTCGATAACCAGCCGCGTCATGGCCAGATCCGACATCGCGCGAATGGCGACCTGTCCGCGCGCCCATTTGAACGCGTTCTCCATCAGATTGCCCGCCATCTCGTCGAAATCCTGCGGCTCGCAGGCCACGACCACGTCATCCGATAGCGCGATCATCAGTGCGATCTTCCGTTCGGCATGAACCTTGGTGAGGACGTCGCCGAGATCGCGAATCCGGGGCGCGATCATGGTTTGTGTGCGCACCGGACCGCTCAACACCGCGGCGCGGGCGCGGCCGAGGTGATGCCGGATGCGGCGCTCCATCAGATCGATCATCGGGACAAATTGGTCCGGCTTGGTCCGGTCCGGATTGGAGAGCGAGATCGCCAGTGTCGCCAAGGGGGTTTTCAGACCATGGGCGAGATTGGCGACATGGCGTCGCGCGCGTTCGAGGTTGGCCGCGTTCTGGTCGAGCAGGCCATTGAGTTCGTTCACCAGCGGCTGCACTTCGAGCGGCTGGCGCGACGGCACCCGCTCGCGGCGCCCGGCGCGCACGTCAGCCACCGACTGCCGCAAGCGTTCCAGCGGCCGCAGGCCGAGCCTCACCTGCAACATCATCGCCAGCACCAGCGCGATCCCGAGCGCACCGAGGGAAATCGCGAGCGTCGTCATCGCCTCGCGCAGCGGCCCCCACACCGCGCCGCGCGGTGCCGAGACGACGATAGTGGCCGGCGTCCCCGATACGGTGATCTGCTGGATGCGGTAATGCAGCTGATCGTCGTCCGGTCCCGGGCCGTCGGCCGCCTTCGGGCGATCCTTCGGACGACCGTCCTTCGGCGGGCGATCGCCGCGTGGCGGTGGCGGCGGCCGGGCGGCCATCTCCGCCGCATCGGGTACGTCGAGATCGGCGCCATCCAGCGACTGCGAGCGCAGCGTATTTTTTGGACCCGTCACCTGCCAATACCAGCCGCGCCGCCGACGCTCGAACGGCGGCCCGTCCGCACTGCCCGTCAACGACAATCTGCCGTCATCGCCGGCGCGCAACAGCGACGACAGGAACGTCACCTGGGTATCGAGCCGTTGGTCGATCTGGCCCTGCACGAAGCGATGCAGCGCAAAGCCGACGGCAACGGCGGCGACCACAATCGCCACTGCGATGAACGCCATCGCCGCCAGCAGCAGCCGCCGGCTGAGGGAAGCATGGCGAAACATCAGCCGCCGCCTGACGCCAGGCGATAGCCACGGCCACGCACCGTCTCGATCAGATCATGGCCGATCTTGCGGCGCAGCCGGGCCACGATCACTTCCAGCGAGTTGGAGTCGGTGCCGGCATCGCCTTCGTATACTTTTTCCATCAGTTCGAGGCGATCGACCACCACGTCCTTGCGAAGGATCAGGCATTGCAGCACGCGCCATTCCAGCGCGGTGAGCTTGAGCGGCAATCCGTCCAGCTCAAACACGCCGGTCGGCGCGTCGAGCGATAGCGGTCCACATGTGACGCTCGGCGCGGCGTAGCCGGCCGCGCGCCGCACCAGCGCGCGCAGGCGCATGATCAGTTCCTCGATCCGGAACGGCTTGGTCAGGTAATCGTCGGCCCCGGCCTTGAAGCCATCGACTTTCTCGGTCCAGCCGTCGCGCGCGGTCAGGATCAGTACAGGCAACTGACGCCCGCTCTTGCGCCAGGCCCGCAGCACCGCTGCGCCCGGCATCTTCGGCAGCCCGAGATCGAGCACGGCCACATCGTAAGCCTCGGTATCGCCGAGGTGATGGCCATTCTCGCCGTCAGCCGCGATATCGACGGCAAAATTCTCGCGCCGCAATGCGCCCGCGATCTCCTGCGCGAGCGGTCCGTCGTCCTCCACCAGCAGGACTTTCATGGCGCTTTCCCGGGATTTCCCATGTGCCGTGAGTAAGGAACCTAGCTTAACTCAGCCTGAACGGATCGGTTCAGCGTGGGGACGGGTGGCATCGCTAGATTGCAGGCATCGACTGAAAAGGGAGACCAACGATGTCCGAAACCATCGACAACAACCAACCCAACGCACTGCCGCCGCCCGAGCGCCGGCGTATATCCACCCGGGCGCTAGGCATCGGCGGGGCGATCGCGATTCTGGCCGCGGGCGCAGCGCTGGGCGCCGGCGGCACCAGGCTGGCGCAGAACTGGGATCCGCAGCGCGTGATGTTGCTGCAGCCGGCTGCGATCGGTGACATGCGCGACGACACCCCTGTCGCGGTCAAAGGCGAAGTCACCGACGTCTTCGGCAACAAGTTCGTCATCCAGGACGGTTCCGGCCGCGCGCTGGTCGATACCGGTCCGCGCGGCGAAGACCGCAGGATCGTGACCAAAGGTGAAGCGGTGACCGTTCAGGGCCGATTCGACGGCGGCATCATCCGCGCGCAACTGATCGCGCATCCCGACGGCCGTAACGAGGCGTTTGGGCACGGCCCTAAAGGCGGACCCAAGGAAGGACCCAAGGACGGACCGAAGGGGCCCAAGGGACCGAAGGATGGACCGCGCGCCGATCGCGACGGACCGCCGCCGCCCCCGCCGCGGGACCGCGCTGATCGCGGCCCGCCGCCACCACCGCCCCCGGCCGATCGCGTCGGCCCGGACGGCGACGCCCCTCCGCCGCCGCCCGCGCGATAACGAATCCAATCTCTGAAATCACTCTCGAAAGGACAGCATTCCATGCCAGATCATCAGACCGTCACGGTCGCAGGCAAGGTTACACACATTTTCGGCCATCGTTTCGTCGTGCAGACGGATCGCGAGCCGGTACTCGCCGACATCACGCCGAGAGGACTGGAACAGATTGAGCTGCATCTCGGCGACTACGTCGAACTGTCGGGTGAACAGAAACCGTCGGAGCTGAAGGTCGCGATCTTCACCCGCGACGGTCGCACGGTGACTATCACGCACAAGGAAAAGCACCACGACCATCTCGGCAACGCCGATCCAAAGGTGGCGTTGAACGCTGCCAGAGCCGCTGGCTTCGCAACGCTCGGCGAGCCGCGCCGCAAGCCGAAACACTTTGAGGTGCTGGGCAAACGCGATGCGGCCTTCACCGAACTGCACATCGAACTCGACGGCCATATCCGCAAGATGAAGCCGGTCGATCGCCACGATCCGAAATGGATGCATGCGATCGGAGCGTGAGCAGCTTCACGTAAACGAAAAGGGCGGCTCATGGAGCCGCCCTTTTGATTTGGGTTGTGCTGCGCACGCCCCGGAATGACGCTGACGCGTTACTCCGCCGCGAGCTTGAGGTCCGGCGCGGCGGCGCGGACTTCGGCGTCGACCTGGGCTTCGAACTTGGCAAAGTTCTTCTGGAACATGCCGACCAGCGCGCGCGCGGTCTTGTCGAACTCGGCCTTGTCCTTCCAGGTGTTGACGGGATCGAGGATTTCGCTCGGCACGCCCGGCAGCGCGGTCGGCACGGAGAAGCCGAAATATTTGTCGGTGCGGAATTCGACGTTGCGCAACGAACCGTCGAGTGCCGCGGTGAGCAGCGCGCGCGTCACCTTGATCGGCATCCGGCTGCCGGTGCCGAATTTGCCGCCGGTCCAGCCGGTGTTGACCAGCCAGCAATCGACATTGTGCTTGGCGATCAGCTCACGCAGCATGTTGCCGTAGACGGACGGATCGAGCGGCAGGAACGGCGAGCCGAAGCAGGTGGAGAATTCCGGCTGCGGCTCGTTGCCGAGACCGCGCTCGGTGCCGGCAACCTTGGCGGTGTAGCCGGACAGGAAGTGATACATCGCCTGCGCCGGCGAGAGCTTTGCGATCGGCGGCAGCACGCCGAAGGCGTCGGCGGCCAGCATCACGACGTTCTTCGGTTGACCGGCGCGGCCGGTGCGCGAAGCGTTCGGGATGAACTCGAGCGGATAGGCCGAACGGGTGTTTTCGGTCTTCGAGCCGTCGTCGAAGTCGGGAACGCGAGTGTCTTCATCGAGCACCACGTTTTCCAGCACGGCGCCGAAGCGGTTGCTGGCGGCAAAGATCTGCGGCTCGGCTTCCTTCGACAGCTTGATGCACTTGGCGTAGCAGCCGCCCTCGAAATTGAAGACGCCGTCATTGCCCCAGCCGTGTTCGTCGTCGCCGATCAGCGTACGGTTCGGATCGGCCGACAGCGTGGTCTTGCCGGTGCCTGATAGCCCGAAGAAGATCGCGGTGTCGCCCTTAGGTCCCACATTGGCCGAGCAGTGCATCGGCATTACGCCCTTGGCGGGCAGATAATAGTTCAGCGTGGTGAAGACCGACTTCTTCATCTCGCCGGCATAATAAGACCCGCCGATCAGGACGATCTTGCGGGCGAAATCGATCGCGACGACGTTTTCGGATTTGCAGCCGTGACGTTTCGGATCGGCGCGGAAGCTCGGCAGATCGATGATGGTCAATTCCGGCGCGAAATCGCGCAGGGCCGACGCCTCGGGGCGGATCAGCAGCGTGCGGATGAACAGCGAGTGCCAGGCGAGTTCGGTGAAGACGCGGGTCTTGATCTGGAAGGTCGGATCAGCGCCGCCGTAGAGATCCTGCGCGAACAGCGTCATGCCTTCGGCATGCTTGAGGAAATCGGCATAGAGCGCGGAGAACTGGTCCGCCGTGATCGACTGGTTGCCGGCCCACCACATGTTCTTTTCGGTGGTCGCATCACGAACCGTGAACTTGTCCTTCGGGCTGCGGCCGGTGAACTCACCGGTGTCTGCGCACAACGCGCCGTCGGCCGACAACACAGCCTCGCCCGCCGCAAGTGAATATTGATAAAGCTGCGGCGCACCGAGATTCCAGTGCACCGTTTTGAGATTTTTTAAACCGAATTTATCGGCACCGAAGGCACCGTTGCGTAGACCCGTTTCTTGCACGAAGACTCCTCCTCGAACCCGCGTTACTCAAATCGCGCGCCTGTCGCTTGACGCGCTCTGTCGCGGTGACCCCTGAATATAGCCTTCCGGCCCCGGTCCGGCGACCTAATACTGATGAACGCCCTGCTTGCCAAGCCGATCCATGCGATTTGGTTTATTCGAGCACGGGCGGTTGATCTGCATCAATCGCTTGGTGCAGCGCTTTTCGCTGGTTTGCCGTCGTGGTTGCGCGACCATCCGCCGCTGCCTGGCTTGGGCGAAATTGTTGCGGTGCACAATTGGAAATTTATAACGCGCAGCACACTGATCAGCGCAAACGGCATCCACAACTCCAGATGAGCGTTGCGCAGCGAAGGATAGATCAGGATGGCCTGACGCATCGTGATGACAACGGACGTAACTGTCCACCCGTCGGCAACTACAACGTTAACCGTCGTGGGCGCTGGTCAGTTCTTGGCCCGCGCCTCGCCCGCCAGCCGCACCAGCATCTTGCGCAACGCCATGGCGCTGGCGACCCGCTCCGGGAAATCGAGCCGCAGCGTCGCGCTCCCGGCCTGCATGTCCATACCGTCGGGGTCGCAGCCGGTGCAGCGCCAATCGGCGGGCTCGGCCCCCAGCAGTTGGGTCGCATAGAGATTCATCGCGTCGCGGTGATCCTCGTTCATATGCTCGACCGCGCCCTGCTCCGCTTCCAGCAATTCGGCGGCATCGCCGATATCGGTCAGAAACTGCTCGGGCTTGAGGTCGATGATGCGGCCAAAACCGGCGACCAGATGCAGGCCCGACGGGGCGATTCGAAAGAACGAAAAGTCCTTGAAATTCACAAAGGCTTCGGCGGATCGATGGGCGTTGAGGTAGCGCCGGCGCAGGATTTTCGCGGCCTCCCCGATGGCCTCCTCGGCCCGGCCCGCCAGCATGATTCGCGCACCTTCCAGGGGATCGCCGGCGGCGCGCTCGTCCAGCATCAGCGATACGCGGCCGTCACCGAGAATATTTTTTGTATGCAGCGCGAGCCGCGAAATCAGCAGGATCGGGGAGCCGTCGGCATGGCTGGCGACGTTAACCAGCGAGCAGTAGGGATCGCCGCTTTCGGGCATCAGGGTGGCCAGCGCGCCTTGCCGGCTGCGCCGGAGCAGCGAACGGGCGAGTTTGGAAGCATCAAAATTAGCGTTCGGCTGCATGGTTATTTTCCGGGCCATCTTATTGCAAAAAAGGCCTTTTCTCGGCCAGAGGGGGTGCTATACGGGATGCGGTGCATCTCCGCAGGAGCGTTTTGCGGAACTCGGTCACACTTCAGCCCAGCTTGCATTGCTCGTTGACCGTGTACGAAGCCCATTTATACGGCGTTTGGCTCGATTGCCCGCCGTTTAAGCCACTCTCTTATTCGAAAGCAGGCTCATGCCCACAATCGCCCTGGTCGATGATGACCGCAACATTCTCACTTCCGTGTCGATCGCGCTCGAAGCCGAAGGCTATCGCATCATGACCTACACGGATGGTGCCTCGGCGCTGGATGGCTTCCGCACCTCGCCGCCAGATCTCGCGATCCTCGACATCAAGATGCCGCGCATGGACGGCATGGAAACGCTACGCCGGCTGCGGCAGAAGTCCGATCTGCCGGTGATCTTCCTGACCTCCAAGGATGAAGAGATCGACGAATTGTTCGGCCTCAAGATGGGCGCCGACGATTTCATCCGCAAGCCGTTCTCGCAACGCCTGCTGGTCGAACGCGTCAAGGCCGTGCTCCGCCGCGGCCAGCCCAAGGATCCGACCGCCGTGCCGAAGGAGCCGGACGCGCGCGCGCTCGACCGCGGCCTGTTGCGGATGGATCCGGAACGTCACACCTGCACCTGGAAGAACGAGCCGGTGACGCTGACGGTGACGGAATTCCTGATCCTGCAGGCGCTCGCGACCCGGCCCGGGGTGGTGAAAAGCCGCAACGCGCTGATGGACGCCGCCTATGACGATCAGGTCTATGTCGACGACCGCACCATCGACAGCCACATCAAGCGGCTGCGCAAGAAGTTCAAGGTGGTCGACGACGACTTCGAGATGATCGAGACGCTGTACGGCGTCGGCTATCGCTTCAAGGAAGCCTGATCTGCGTTTTCCGGGCGGAAGTGCCGACCGACACATCCGCCCGTTCGGCGCAGAAGCGTTAAGAATTACAAAACGGCGCATCACAACCGGCAGCTCGACCATTGCTAGATCGAACGCAGTCCGATCCCAGCCTGAACCACGAGGATGCTTCGGAGCTCCCCGAGCGGGATCGCGTTGCCGACGATAATGCGGGCGGGAAGGGTTGGCGGCGACCGCTCGGCTGGTTGCGCCGGGCCGGCCAATTCTTCTTCGCGCTCTCCTTCTCCAGCCTCACGCGCCGGATCGTCTCGCTCAATCTGGCGGGCCTGGTCGCGCTGGTGGCGAGCATTCTCTATCTCTCGCAGTTCCGCGCCGGCCTGATCGACGCGCGCGCGCAGAGCCTGCTGGTGCAGGCGGAAATCATCGCCGGCGCGATTGCCGCCTCCGCCACCGTTGAAACCAACACCATCACCATCGATCCGGACCGCCTGCTCGATCTGAAGCCCGGCGAAAGCTACGGCGCGCCGGACGAATCCTCAGGGCTGGATTTTCCGATCAATCCGGAGCGTGTCGCGCCGGTGCTGCGGCGGCTGATCTCGCCAACCAAAACGCGTGCGCGCATCTATGGCGGCGACGGCGGCATGATCCTCGACAGCCGCAGTCTTTACGGCCGCGGCGACGTGCTGCGTTTCGAACTGCCGCCGCCGTCGACGGAGAAGCCCGGCTTTGTCGAGCGCGCCACGATCTCGATTCGCACCTGGCTCAATCGCGGCGACCTGCCGCTCTACCGCGAACTCGGCCCCGAGAACGGCAAGGGCTATCAGGAAATCGTGCAGGCGCTCGACGGCGTCAAAAGCAGCATGGTGCGGGTCAACGACCGCGGCGAGGTGATCGTCTCGGTCGCGGTTCCCGTGCAGCGGTTCCGCGCCGTGCACGGCGCGCTGATGCTTTCGACGCAGGGCGACGACATCGACCAGATGGTGACCGCCGAACGGCTGGCGATCCTGAAGGTCGGCGGCGTCGCCTCCGCGGTCATGATCGTGCTGTCGCTCCTGCTGGCCAGCACGATCGCGGGTCCGGTGCGGCGGCTGGCCGACGGCGCCGAGCGCGTCCGCCGGCGCATCCAGACCCGCGTCGAGATTCCGGATTTCACCCGCCGCCGCGACGAGATCGGCCATCTCTCCGGCGCGCTGCGCGACATGACGAATGCGCTCTATAGCCGCATCGAGGCGATCGAGATGTTCGCCGCCGACGTCGCCCATGAATTGAAGAATCCGCTGACCTCGCTGCGGTCGGCGGTGGAAACGCTGCCGCTGGCGCGCAACGACACCAGCCGCGCGCGCCTGCTCGAGGTGATCGAGCACGACGTCAAGCGGCTCGACCGGCTGATCTCGGACATTTCCGACGCCAGCCGCCTCGATGCCGAATTGCAGCGCCAGGACATGGCGCCGGTCGATATGCGCCGGCTGCTGACGACGCTGACCTCCGTCGCCAACGAGACCCGGCTGGGTCATGACGTCGCCGTCGAGACGCGCTTCGAGGGGCGCGACACATTCTCGGTGCCGGGCCATGATTCCCGGCTGGGGCAGGTGATCTCCAATTTGCTGTCCAACGCGCAATCGTTCTCGACGTCCGGCGGGAAGGTGCGCGTGACCTGCCGTCGCGTGCGCTCGGAAATCGAAATCGTCGTCGATGACGACGGGCCGGGCATCGGCGAGGATGCGCTGGAACGCATCTTCGAGCGCTTCTACACCGACCGGCCGCATCAGGGCTTTGGCCAGAACTCCGGACTGGGCCTGTCGATCTCAAAACAAATCATCGAAGCGCATAACGGACGGATCTGGGCGGAAAATCGCCACGGCGCGGCCGATGCCGACGGCAGGCCGACGGTGGTCGGCGCGCGCTTCGTGGTTCGGCTGCCAGCGCCATGATGACGCAGGGCGGGAGCGTGCACGCCTCCGCCGTGCTGGTGGGCGACCGCGCCGTGCTGATCCGCGGGCCATCGGGCGCCGGCAAGTCGCGGCTGGCCTTCGATCTGATTCTCGCCGGACGCGCCGGACAGCTTCCGCAGGCCGTTCTGGTGGGCGATGACCGTGTCCATCTCGACACAGTGGCCGAACAATTGTGGGTCCGCCCGGCGCCGGAACTGGCCGGCCTGATCGAGATCCGGGGCCTCGGAATCCGCCGCTGCGACTTCGCCATTAAGGCTATTGTCGGCATTGTGGTCGATCTGGCGGCCAACGATGCGGATCGGCTGCCGCCGCCGGAAGCACTCTCGATTCGCTTAAACGGTGTTTTTTTACCGCGAATCCCTATTGGAATCGGTTATGAACCCCTTCCCCTGATTGCAGCCGCGCTGACGACAACCGTCGGTTCAGGTTCCGTCCAACCTTTGGATGATTGCTCGAAGGGAATTGGTAACCATATAAGCCCCAATATCGCCACTGATTAAACCGGCACAGGCCTCACTGTTTACCGCCAAGTACTGGAACAATAGCCAAGATGCCCTCTTGCGCGGGGCCTCTGGATGGTGAAAGTGGCGCGTTCGTGCGGTGCACCAAAAAGCACCCGCGAGGAGTTTCCGATGATTGGTCTAGTGCTTGTGACCCATGGGCGCCTTGCCGACGAGTTCAAGGCGGCGCTCGAACATGTCATGGGTCCGCAAAAACAAATTGAAGCCATCACGATTGGAGCCGAGGACGACTCGGATCTGTGTCGAAGCGATATCATCGAAGCGGTGAATCGCGTCGACAGTGGTGACGGTGTCGCCATCCTCACCGACATGTTCGGCGGCACGCCTTCCAACCTCGCGATTTCGTGTATGAGCCGTCCCAAGGTGGAAGTGCTCGCAGGCATCAATCTTCCCATGCTGGTGAAGTTGGCCAAGGTGCGGGAAGAGCGTTCGCTTCCCGATGCCATCGCCATGGCCCAGGAAGCCGGTCGCAAATACGTGACCATCGCCAGCCGCGTGCTCGCCGGCAAATGAGCGACGAGGCCGCGCCCGAAAAGGAACTCGGGCCGAGCGTGCCTTCAGGCGCCATTTCGCGGGAACTTCTCATCATCAACAAACGCGGCCTGCACGCGCGGGCCTCGGCGAAATTCGTGCAGATGGTCGAAAAGTTCAACGCCGAGGTCTGGGTGACGCGCGGCAACGAGACCGTCGGCGGCACCTCGATCATGGGTCTGATGATGCTGGCGGCGGGACCGGGAACCTCGGTTACGGTCTCCGCGGTCGGCCCCGAGGCGCAGGCCGCCGTCGATGCCATCGCAGCCCTGGTCGCCGACAAGTTCAACGAAGAAGGCGTGTGATACTGTTCAGCTCCCTCGCCCCGCTCTTGCGGGGAGAGGGTCGGGGTGAGGGGCTCTCTCCGCGAAGTTGGTGCGAGTTGATAGACCTGTACCCCCTCACCCGGATTGCTTCGCAATCCGACCTCTCCCCGCAAGCGGGGCGAGGTTAAGACCAGAGCCACCTCACATCTGTCAAAACGGGTTCGTGACAATCCCGCCGTCGACGCGAAGCGCGGCGCCGTTGGTGGCGCTGGAGGCTTTTGAGCAGACGTAGCAGATCAGGTTGGCGATCTCTTCCGGCTTGGCGTAGCGCTGCAGCAGCGACGCCGGGCGGCGCTCGGTGAAGGTGCGCTGGACGAGATCGTCGACGGTGGTGCCGGCAGCCTCGGCGCGCGCGGCCAGACGGACCGGCGCCATCTCGACCCAGGTCGGACCGGGCATTACCGAATTGACGGTCACGTTGGTGCCTTTGGTCGTCTCCGCCGCGCCGCGCGCGATGACGAGCTGCGCCGACTTCGAGAAGCCGTAATGCACCATCTCCTTCGGGATATAGACGCCGGACTCGCTGGAGACGAACACGACGCGGCCCCAGTCCTTGTTATCCAGCATCCGCTTCAAATAATGCCGCGTCAGCCGGACCCCGCTCATCACATTGACTTCGAACATCCTGGTCCAATCGGTGTCCTCGATGTCGAAAAAACCCTTCGGCTCGTAGATGCCGAGGTTGTTGACGAGGATGTCGACGTCGGGGAACTGCTTCACCAGCGCAGCGCAGCCCGCGGCAGCGCCGAGATCGAACACAGCGGCATGCACCTTGGCCGACGGCGCGGCCCCTTGAACTTTCGCCACAGCCTCGCTGACCGCCGCCTTGTCGCGCCCGTTGACGATCACCTCTGCGCCCATTTGCGCAAGCCCGATGGCGGTCGCGAGCCCGATGCCGCGGGTCGAACCGGTGACGAGCGCCGTCTTGTCTGTCAGATCGATATCCATGCGTTACCCCCTTCGAGTTTCTTGTTGGCTGCTTCTATTTGGCCGGCGGCACGATGAAGATATTCCAGGCCGTCGCGGGGCCGGGGTGACCCAGGAAGAATCGCCGGGTGGTCATCACCATGCGCTCGCCATTGGCGGCATGGGCTTTCATCCACGCCTCGCATTCTTCGAACTTCCAGTGGCCGGGTTCACAGATGCCGATGAAGCCCGAGCGCTTCGCCTCATCGAGCGAGGTCAGACCCGACGACCATGGCTCGTTCGGCGTGAGCGGCGCCGGATGATCAGGGCTATAGAAGGTCATGGGCTGGCCGGTATCCATATAGGCCACGACCACCGGCCAGCGTGAATAAAAGCGCGTGTGCCAGGCTTCCGTCAGCCCGCGGGCGAGTTCGGAACGCGCCCGGTAGGTTGCGCCAGCCGTGCGCTTTTCACCCAGTTCATAGGCGACGATCCTTGGCGAGGCCGCCAGCACGACAAGTGAAATCACCAGCCAGGTCGCCGTCAGGTTCAACAGCGCGATTTTCCGGACCCGCACCGCTGGAATCGCGATCAGCGCGAGCGGCACCAGGAAGAACAGCGGAATGCCCCAGTCGGTCTTGATGTAGACGTGGAATATCAGGGCGCCGAGCGGCGGTCCGACGGCGACGATCGCCTGGACGATCCAGACATTGAGCGCCTGGGACATGTTCACGCTCGCATTGGCGCCGCGCGCCAGGAACGGAAACGGCGTCAAACGGAACGGCCGCCAGAACAGCGCGATCGCGCCAAGCACCACCGGCAACGCCAGCAGCGCCAGATTATGCAGGACATAGCCGAGCGCGAGATCGTCGATCTGCGCGCGGTCGGTGAGGGAGTAGGTATCGCCGGCATAGGTGAGCGGGACGAAGTCGACCTGCTTCAACCACATCAAATGCGGCAGCATCGCCACCACGAGCGTGGCAATCGCGACCCACGGCGCCGGCGAACGCAGGAATTGCAACCGCTGCGGATGGATCAGCGCGGCCAGGCCGACGGCGCCGATCATGGTCAGCACCCAGTATTTGGTCATCAGCGCCAGCGCACCGGCCAGCCCGAGCCACACCCCGGATTTGATGCTGCGTTTCTCGAACGCGTCGAGATAGGCCAGCACGACAAGCGGCAGCGTCACGAGCTGCAGCAGGTCCGGATTGTATTTGAATCCCTTGAAGTTGAAGATCGGATAGAGCGCGAGCATCACCACGACGAAAAACGCGCGGCGGCGGTCGACCACGCGCAACGCCAACAGCCAGCAGATCACGAGGGCGCAACCGAGCGTCGCCATCGCCAGCGCATAGGTCGCCCAGTCGGTAACCGGAAAGAGCATGAACCAGACGCCGGCGACCCATCCGGACAGCGGCGGGTGCTTGCCATAGCCGAGCAGGAACTTCTGCCCCCAGGCGTAGGCCTCCGCAACGTCCATATGGACGTCCTGCCCGGTCTTCAGATTGACCAGAATCAGTGTCCACAGCGCGGCGTGGACCACGGCAAAGCCGGTGACCAGCCACAGGCCGGCCTTGGGATCGCTGGCGAGCGAGGCCAGCCACGCGGCCAGCCGCCGGACGGAGGGAATGCGCTTTGAGCGCGCAGATGCTGACGAAACGGAGGTACTCGACATGCCCCCGTGCGTAGCGCGTTTTCAGCGCAAGTGAAATCGGCTTGGCGTGAAGAATCCCCCTTAGAATACAGCAATATGGTTGCCGCACGGGGATGTGAATGCTATCCCGCGCCCCATGACAACTGCCCCCATTTCCAACATCCGCAACTTCTCCATCGTCGCCCATATCGACCATGGCAAATCGACGCTGGCCGACCGCCTGATCCAGATGACCGGGGGCCTGACCGATCGCGAAATGGCGGGCAAGGAACAAGTGCTCGATTCCATGGATATCGAGCGCGAGCGCGGCATCACCATCAAGGCACAGACGGTGCGGCTGAACTACCGCGCCAAGGACGGCAAGGATTACATCTTCAACCTGATGGACACGCCCGGCCATGTCGACTTCGCCTACGAAGTCTCGCGGTCGCTGGCGGCCTGCGAGGGATCGCTGCTGGTGGTCGACGCCAGCCAGGGCGTCGAAGCGCAGACGCTCGCCAACGTCTACCACGCGCTCGATGCGGGCCATGAGATCGTACCCGTTCTCAACAAGGTCGATCTGCCCGCGGCCGAGCCCGAGAAGATCAGGCAGCAGATCGAGGACGTGATCGGCATCGACGCCTCCGACGCCGTGATGATCTCGGCCAAGACCGGCCTCGGCGTGCCCGACGTGCTGGAAGCCATCGTCACGCGGCTGCCGCCGCCGAAGGGAGACCGCACCGCGACGCTCAAGGCACTGCTGGTGGATAGCTGGTACGACGTCTATCTCGGCGTCGTCGTGCTCATTCGCGTGGTCGACGGCGTGATGAAGAAGGGTGGCCGTATCCGCATGATGGGCACCAGCGCGGCCTATGATGTCGAGCGCGTCGGCTTCTTCACGCCGAAGATGACGCAGGTCGACAAACTCGGCCCCGGCGAGATCGGCTTCATCACCGCGGCGATCAAGGAAGTCGCCGACACCCGCGTCGGCGACACCATCACCGACGACCGCAAGCCGGTCACGGAGATGCTGCCGGGCTTCAAGCCGGCGATCCCGGTGGTGTTCTGCGGCCTGTTCCCGGTGGATGCCGACGACTTCGAGACGCTGCGCGCGGCGATGGGCAAATTGCGCCTCAACGACGCCAGCTTCTCGTTCGAGATGGAAACCTCCGCCGCTTTGGGCTTTGGCTTCCGCTGCGGCTTCCTCGGGCTGTTGCACCTGGAAATCATCCAGGAGCGGCTGTCGCGCGAGTTCGACCTCAATCTGATCGCGACGGCGCCTAGCGTGATCTACAGGATGCACCTGACCGACGGCCAGGAGATCGAGATCCACAATCCCGTCGACATGCCGGACGTGGTCAAGATCGCCGAAATCCATGAGCCGTGGATCGAAGCCACGATCCTCACACCCGACGAATATCTCGGCAGTGTCCTGAAGCTGTGCCAGGACCGGCGCGGCTCGCAGAAGGAGCTGACCTACATCGGCGCCCGCGCGATGGTGAAATACGATCTGCCGCTCAACGAAGTGGTGTTCGATTTCTACGATCGCCTGAAATCAGTCTCGAAGGGCTACGCCTCGTTCGACTATCACCTGACCGACTACAAGCCGGCAGATCTCGTCAAGATGCAGATCCTCGTCAACAACGAGCCGGTCGATGCGCTGTCGATGCTGGTGCACCGGACCCGCGCAGAAGGGCGCGGCCGCGCCATGGTCGAGAAGATGAGGGAACTGATCCCGCCGCACATGTTCCAGATCCCGATTCAGGCCGCGATCGGCGGCAAGATCATCGCCCGCGAAACCGTCCGAGCGCTGCGCAAGGACGTCACGGCGAAGTGCTACGGCGGCGACATCACGCGCAAACGAAAACTTCTGGAGAAGCAGAAGGAAGGCAAGAAGAAGATGCGGCAGTTCGGCAAGGTCGACATCCCGCAGGAAGCGTTCATTGCCGCGCTGAAGGTGGATAGCTGAGGGCGCCTCGCTAACAACCAAGATTTGTAGGGTGGGCAAAGCGAAGCGTGCCCACCGTCTTGCGGCGAGGTCGGTGATGGATGGTGGGCACGCTTCGCTCTGCCCACCCTACGCCTTGCCCTGTGGCGCCGGATCGGTCACCATCTCCCCTGCTCAATCATAACTACAAAAAGAGCAGAGGAAACGCATGAGCAAGTCCTCCGGATTTTCCTACGGCTGGGTCGTGGTCGCCGTCGGCGCGTTGATGACCTGCGTCGCGTTCGGGTCGATGCTGTCGCTGGCGGTGTTTCTGCAACCGATTTCGCAAGACATGGGCTGGTCGCGCAGTGGCGTGTCGGGGGCGGCGACGATCGACTTTCTTGCGATGGGGCTGGCGGCGTTTTTCTGGGGCGCGCTGTCCGACCGGTTCGGCACCCGCATCGTCGTATTGTCAGGGTCGCTGCTGCTCGGCGCCGGGCTGATCGGGGCCAGCCAAGCCACCAGCCTGTGGCAGTTCCAGTTGACGTTCGGCGTCTTGATTGGCGTCGCGGCCGGCAGTTTCTATGCGCCGATGGTCGCGGCAGCGAGCGCATGGATCGAACACCACCGCAGCCTCGCCGTTGCGCTGGTGTCGGCCGGCATGGGGGTTTCGCCGCTCACGGTCGCCCCGTTCGCAAGCTGGCTGATCACGACCTATGACTGGCGCACGGCGATGCTGGTGATCGGCATCGTCGCGTTGGCGCTGTTGATACCGGCCTCGTTCCTGGTGCGCCCCGCGCCGGCGCCCTCGACCGCTGCGGCCGCAAATGGAACCGGTGCGCCTGACGGGCAATGGACCGTCGCGCAGGCGCTCAAAACCCCGCAATTCATCACGCTGGCGCTGGCCCATTTCGCCTGCTGCGCGGCGCATTCCGGCCCGATCTTCCACATGGTGAGCTACGCCATGGTCTGCGGCATTGCGCCGTTGACCGCCGTCACCGTCTACAGCCTTGCCGGGTTCTCCGGCCTCGGCGGCCGGCTGCTGCTCGGCGTGCTGGCCGATCGTCTCGGCGCCAAGCACGTTCTGGTCGGCGGCCTGTTCGTGCAGGCGCTGGCGATCGCGACCTTTCTCGCGGTCGGTCACCTCGGCGAGTTCTACGCCCTGTCGGTGGTCTTCGGTCTCGCCTATGGCGGCGTGATGCCGCTCTACGCCGTGCTGGTGCGTGAATATTTCGGCGTGCGCATCATGGGCAGCATGTTCGGCGCCGTCTCCGCCTTCGCCAGCCTCGGCATGGCGCTGGGCCCGCTGGCCGGCGGATGGGTGTTCGACACCTACCAAACCTACAGCTGGCTCTATGTCGGCTCGTTCGCCATCGGCATCGCCGCCGTCGCCGTGGCGCTGAGCTTCCCGTCGGCCAAGCAGCCGTCGCAGCCGTCGCTGGATCTGGGGCGCGCGACGGCGTGAAACCACAAGGCGGCCCCCTCGCCGCCTTGATCGACGGCCATGGATGGGCCACCATCCCGCTCGCGCAAAAAAACAAGAGAATGCGAGGAAGCGCATGAACATACATCCCGGCATCGACCTGGTGGAGCGCGCGAAAGCGCTGGCGCCCCTGATCGTGCGCGAAGCCGACGAGATCGAGCGGACGCGGCGGCTGACGCCTGCGGTGACACAGGCGCTGATCGAGAACGGGCTTTACCGCGCGTTGCTGCCGAAGAGCTTTGGCGGCGCGGAGGCTCCGCTGGAAGCGTTCATGCAGATGCAGGAGGAAGTCGCCAAGGCAGACGCCTCGACCGCGTGGTGCCTTGGCCAGTGCAGCGTCTGCGCCATGACCGCGGCCTATCTCGATCCCGATGCCGCCAACGAGATCTTCAATGTCGCGCCCGGCATTCTGGCCTGGGGCGCGATCAACCATGAGGTGCAGGCGGTTCCGGGCGGTTACAAGGCCACCGCGCGCTGGGATTTTGCCTCCGGTTCGCGGCAGGCGAGCTGGCTCGGCGCCCATGTCCGCGTCGTCGAGGCCGATGGGACGCCGCGGCGCAAGCCGGATGGTTCGCCGGAGATCCGCACCATCCTGTTTCCGGTGGCCAGCGCCACGATGTACGACGTCTGGGACGTGATCGGACTGCGCGGCACCGGCACCGATTCCTATTCGGTCGATAATCTGTTCATCCCCGAAAAATTCGCAGCACTTCGCGACGAACCGCAGGCGCGGCGCGAAAACGGGCCGCTGTACAAGCTCTCCACCAACATGGTGTTCGGCATGGGCTTTGCGGCCACCTCGCTCGGTGTCGCCCGCGCCACGCTCGACGCGGCGATCGACCTCGCCCGCGCCAAGACGCCGCAGGCGCAGAAGGCGATGCGCGACAACAATGCCGTGCAGGGCGTGATCGGCCGCACCGAGGCGAGCCTGCGTGCCGCGCGGGCCTATCTTTATGCGACCGCGGCCGAAGTCTGGCGCGATCTGGCGAGCGGCGGGGCCCTCACGGAAGCGCATCGCATCGCGCTTCGCATCGCCACCACCTGGACCATCCATCAATCGGCCGCCGTCGTCGACACCGCCTATCACATGGCCGGCGCCACGGCCGTGTTCAACGCCAACGGGTTCGAGCGCCGGTTTCGCGACATGCATGCGATCGCGCAGCAAATCCAGGGCCGCGATGCGCATTATGAAGACGCCGGCAAGGTGATCCTGTCAGGCCATCTCGATACGCCCCCGACGATGCGGTAATGAATTGTTAATCCGTAATTCCACGGATCGGCCGGCGATCCCCGTTTGTTAAACAATTCATGAAATGCCTGAGGGAGCCTCGCCCCTGGAGCTCCCGTACGCCTCATGTTCAAGATTCGCTCGATCGCCGTTCGGCTGATCCTCGCCATTTCGCTGACCGTGGCCGCCGCCTGCGGCATCCTTGGAACCTTCTCGATCGCCCAGCAACGCGCGCTGACGCAGCTCGCGCTCGATCAGCAACTCAAGCTGCAATATGACAGCGTAATCGCCGCGATTGACTATGAAGGCCGCGCCGCACTGGCGGTCTCTTCCCTTATCGCCGCCATGCCGCCGGTGGCCGAGGCCCTTGCAAAGAATGATCGCGACGGATTGGGCAAGCTGCTTGGCGAGGCACTGGAGTCCTTGAAAGCACAGGGCATTCCCCTGATTTCGTTCTGGCGGGCGCCTGCGACTTCGATTTACCGTGTCCATGCACCGAAGGTGTTCGACGACGATGCTTCGGCGCGGCGCACCACCGTGGTGGAAGCAATCAAGACCGGCAAGTCCATCGTCGGCGTCGAGCCCGGTCGCGAGGCGCTGTCGATCTTCGGCATGACGCCGATCATGCGAGACGGGAAGACGCTAGCCAATGTCGACGTCGGCGCCGCCTTCGGCAAGGAATTCGTCGATCGCGCCAAAAAACGCTTCGGCATCGACCTTGCGGTCTATTCGTACGACGGCAAGGATTTCAAGAAGCTGTCCTCGACCTTCGGCGACAGCATGGTCACCACCGCCGACGAGCTCAAGGGCGTGTTCGGCGGCCAGCCCCTGCGCCGCGACGCGACGCTCGCAGGCCGGCCGGCGGCGCTCTATCTCGGGCAGATCAAGAATTACGCCGGCCAGCCGGTCGGCATTCTCGAAATCATCAAGGACACGACCGAGTACGAGGCGGCAGCGGCGAGTTCGCAGCGCAGCCTGATCCTCGGCACGGTCGCCATCCTGATCGGCGCGATCCTGCTGGCGTTGCTGCTCGGCCGGGGGCTGTCGCGGCCATTGGCTGCCATCACCGCGGTCATGAACCGGCTTTCCGGCGGCGAAATCGACGTCACGATTCCCGGCAGCGAGCGCCGCGATGAACTCGGCACCATGGCCAGCGCGGTCGACGTGTTCCGCCGCAGCATGATCGAGGCGCGCGGCATGCGCGAGGCGCAGGAGGCCTCCAAGCATCAGACCGAACTCGAGAAGAAGGCCTTGCAACGCCAGATGGCCGACCGCTTCGAGGCGGACGTCAAGAGCGTCGTCGCCGCGGTCGCACATGCCACAACCGACATGCAGCGCGTGGCCGGCGAGATCGCGACCAGCGTGAACGGTACTTCGCAGCGGGCCGCCGCGGCGGCGGCCGCCTCCGACGAGGCGTCTGGCAGCGTCAACGCGGTCGCCGCAGCGACCGAACAGCTGGCGTCCTCGGTGGCCGAGATCGGCCGTCAGGTCACCCATTCCAGCCAGGTCGCCGAGAACGCCGTGGTCAAGGCCGGACAGACCACCGAGATGGTGGGCAGCCTGGCCTCGGCAGCGGAAAAGATCGGCGACGTGCTTCGCCTGATCGGGGCGATCGCAAGCCAGACCAATTTGCTGGCGCTGAACGCGACGATTGAGGCGGCGCGTGCCGGCGAGGCCGGCCGCGGCTTCGCCGTCGTCGCATCCGAAGTCAAAGGGCTTGCCAGCCAGACCGCGAAGGCCACGGAAGAAATCGCCGGACAAGTGGCCGCGATTCAGTCCGCCACCGGTGACTGTGTGACCGCGATCGGCGGCATCAGCGACACCATTCGCGAAATCAGCGGTATCGCCACCACCATCGCCGCAGCCGTCGAAGAGCAGGATTCGGCGACGCGGGAAATCGCCCGCAGCGTCCAGCAGGCGGCCGCCGGCACCAGCGAAGTCTCGGTCAACGTGACCGGCGCCAGCCAGTCCGCCGACCAGTCGCGCACGCTGGCCACCAACGTGGCGGCAGCCTCCAGCCAACTCGGCCAGCAGGCCGACGCGCTGTACAAGAGCGTCGACACGTTCCTGGCGGGCCTGCGCGACGCCGCGTAGTCATTCGGAACGGCCGGTCACTCCCGGTCGTCCTCGGCCCCCTTGCCAAGGGTCGTTGCGCCTTTGTGTGCCTATTCCCAGTCCGATTAAAACCAGTCTGGCTGGCGTTGCTGCAAAGCGAGGGCGATCGGACTAACGCGCCTTCCGGGCGCCGAATAATTTGCCCTTCCAGCCCCGCGCGATGATCAGTGCCACCAGCAGGAGAACAAGAACCGCTGCTGCAGCGTCGAAGAGCCGTTCGCCTGTCGAGCAACGGCTGGCGTTACGAACACACGCATCGGATATCAGCCCGGCTTCGGTGAGGCCTGTCAATACGACCACATGCCCAACGAAGATCAACACAACATATCCGCAAATCACGGCAACACGTCGCCATCGCGACGGCAGGTTCGTGTCTGCCGGGTCATTCCTCTCGCTGACATATTGGCCGGGCGACGCTTTTGTCAGATCGCGGATTTGCACGGTGGACTTCGTCAGGAGATCGTGAACCGCCTGATTGCGGCGTGTCGCCGCCAGAATTACGAAGGAGTACAGGCCGAGCGCGCCCTTGATCGCGACGCGGGCACAGGCCTTGAGGAAACTCACGTTACCACCGCTGCGCTCGTCGACGACGCGCAGATTGGTGAAGTAATGCCCGAGCGTGCTGCCCGTAAACGACACCAGAACCGGCTCGTACAGCAGAAGCGCGGCTATCACCAGAACACCGAGTGCGCGGGAGAAATTGTCGTTTTGCACCACGCTCGCCAGCATCACCGCGCCGAAGAGGATAGCCATGGCGATCATCCAGTCGAGCACGATTCCGCGAAAGCGGCGCGAAAAACGAGCGTACCTCGGCACAGTCGCCGCAGGCCTATCGGAATGAGCACTCATTTGAGATAGCGGATTTCGAACATGGCAATCATCTATGCACTTTCGCGGATTCTGCGCTAGTCTGTTCGGCAGATGACACGGGCAGGTTGCGATGGCGAAAACACCGGGGACAGCAACTTCCTCGCGCAGGAAGCGCGCGGACGCGCCAGCGTCCGCAGTCGATGCGATCTTCAACGCCTATCCCAATCCGGTCAGATCGAAGCTCAAGGCGCTGCGCCGGCTGATCTTCGACACGGCGAAGGCCACCAAGGGCGTCGGAGCCCTGGAGGAAGCCGTGAAATGGGGGCAGCCGAGCTATCTCACGGCCGAGAGCAAGAGCGGCAGCACCGTTCGCATCGACCAGGTGAAGGCGGAAGCCGGGCAGTATGCGGTCTATTTCCACTGCCAGACCGATCTGGTCGAAACCTTTCGCGAGCTCTATCCGGAGCTGCGCTATGGCGGCAATCGCAGCATCCTGCTCGACGCCGGCGAGAAGCTGCCCGAGGCGGCGCTGCGCCACTGCGTGGCGCTGGCGTTGACGTATCATTTAAGGAAGCGGAAGGCGATATGAGCGTCATTGCGGCCGTGTTGGATGGGTAGAGCGCAGCGAAACCCATCATGCTTCTGCACACGCAATTGATGGGTTTCGCTTCGCTCTACCCATCCTACGTGCTCATCCGATTCACGCCACCAGCGCAGCACCTGCGGGCGAGCTCCAGTTGCCCTGCGTCTTCAACAGGCCCACGATCTCCGCATTGGGCCGCGCACGGCTGAACAGAAAGCCCTGCCCCTCGTGGCATCCCTCGTTGCGCAGGCAGTTCACTTCGGCTTCGGTCTCGACGCCCTCCGCCGTGATGGTGACGCCCAGGCCCTTGCCGAGGCTGATGATCGAACGCACGATCGCCTGGGCGTCGGGATTGGCGGCGAGGTCGCGCACAAAGGACTGGTCGATCTTGATCTTGTCGAACGGAAAGCTGCGCAGGTAGCTCAGGCTGGAATAGCCGGTGCCGAAATCATCCATCGAGATGCGCACGCCGAGCGCGCGCAGCGCATGCAGCGTCGCCAGCACCTCGCTGCTCTTCTCCAGAAGCAGCGTCTCGGTGATCTCGAGCTCCAGGCGCCGCGCCGGCAGGCCGGACTGCTTCAGCGTATCCGTCACCAACGACAGCAGATTGCCGAGGCGGAACTGCAGCGGTGACAGGTTGACCGCGACGTGGACGTCGTCGGGCCATTGCGCCGCATCCGTGCAGGCGCGGCGCAGCATCAGACCGCCGACAGCGTTGATCAGTCCGGTTTCCTCCGCAACAGGAATGAATTCGGCCGGCGAGATCATGCCGCGCTCGGGATGTGGCCAGCGCACCAGCGCTTCGAAGCCGGTGATGCGCCCGCTCGAAAGATCGACCAGCGGCTGGTAATACGGCCGCAGCGTATCGCCCTGGACCGCTTCGCGCAGCTCGGTTTCGATCTTCCGGCGGCTCTGGGCGCGCGCGTCCATTCCGGCCTCGAAGAACGAGAAGGTGCCGCGCGAATCGTTCTTGGCGCGCGACAATGCAAGGTCGGCGTTCTTCAAAAGTTTCTCGGATTCATCGCCGTCGCCGGGCGACATGGCGATGCCGATGCTGGCGCCGATCACGACGGAATGCCCGTCCAGAAGGAAGGGATCGCCGATGGCGTCGAGGAGGCGGCGTGCCAGGAACGCCGCATCCTCAGGCCGCGTCACCCCGCTCTGGACGATTGCGAATTCGTCGGAATTGAGCCGGGCCAGCAGATCGTCGTCGCGCAGCATTGAGCGCAATCGCTTGCCGACGCCGCGCAGGAGCTTGTCGCCGATGCCATGGCCGAGCGTATCGTTGACCGCCTTGAAATGGTCGAGGCCGAGCACCAGCACCGCCACCTGCTCGGCGTTGCGGCGGGTGCGCAGCAGGATGTCGTCCATCTGCTGGCGCAGCAAATTGCGGTTCGGCAGCCCGGTCAGCCCGTCATGCTGGGCCATGAATGTCAGCCGCGCTTCTGCGCGCTTGCGTTCGGTGGTGTCGATCAGCGCCAGCAGGACCGCAGGCCGGTCGCCGTAAACGAGCTCGCGCGAATAGATCGCCAGATCGATCAGCGTGCCGTCGGCGCGGACATGCCTCCAGGCGCGTGCCGCGCGGTCGTCACCGGACCATGGCAGTTCGGCGTCGAAGGCCTGCAGGCTGCGGATCGTCAGCTTCTCGAATTCGCCGCGGCTGTAGCCATAGTGCTGGATCGCAGCATCGTTGACGGCGAGAATACGCTCATTGCCGAGCGCGCAGACGATCATCGGAACCGGATTACTGTCGAACAGCAGCCGGAACGAGGCCTCCCGCTGCTTCAACTCGGTGATATCGACGCGCAGGCCGATGATGCCGCCGTCCTCGGTCAGACGTTCATCGATCAGGATGACGCGGCCGTCGGCCAGCGTCTGCTCATGCCGCTCGCCGGGCTGGAACAGCTTCTGGAGCCGCGCGGCGATCCATTCTTCCTCGCGGCCGATGGCCTCCGGATAGTCGCCGCGCGCGACGCCGACGCGAATCGTATCTTCCAGCCGCGCGCCCGGCTTGAACAGGTCCGAACTGGGGGCGTACATCTCCGTATATTTCTTGTTCCAGAGAATGTAGCGGCCTTCGGCATCGAGAAACACGACGCCCTGCGGCAGGATATCGATCGCCTCCCGCAAGCGATCATGCGATTTGCGCGCCTCGGCAAGCGCGGCATCAACCTCGGCGCGCTTGCGCACGACCTCGCCGGCCGCAGCGGGCGGGCTCCGCCCGCGTTTGGCGGGAGGCTTAAGCCCGGATTTTATCGGCCGGCCGCGAAAGCGGACAATCGCCGCCAGCTTGGGCTTCCCTGCCGTTGTTCGCTTCTTAGTCGACATCGCAACGCCTACCCCGCGCATTTTGTGCGGGCAATGTTTGCAGATAAGTATCTGAAAAAAAGGTATCTCTTGCCGCATAAAGGGCACGCACGCCGTCACATTCACTGCCCGCCGGAAAAACGGGCACACGCTTTGCGTGCATCGCTTTTGACACAAATCGCAACTTAACAGGGCAAAATCGCCACACGGTGTGGCAGACAGGCGACGCCCGTCCCGGATGCACAAGGAATGCGCGAAACGCCGCGCGTGCGCACCAGCATCCGTCAACGACCGACAGGGTTATCGCGCGGTTAAGGACGGTAGCGACATAACGCTCGATCAACCCAAGGCAGCCGCCACGGCTTGCGCTTCCGGCACGACGTCGTGATCGTAAAGCCGCCTGCGGAACGCCGCATGCGCCGTAATCTCGGCATCGCGAACGCCAAGATCCGCATAGGAGGAGTCGTAGCGCATGCCGTTCTCACGCGCACCGCGCTGAACCGCCGCCACCCGCTCCCGCCGCAGTCGCTCATACGCCAGCAGCGCCGCCGGTGCGCTGGCGCGTGACGCCTGCGCCAGAATGGTCGCCAGCGCCATGCCATCCTCGATCGACTGGTTGGCGCCCTGGCCGAGATGCGGCAGCATCGGGTGCGCGGCATCGCCGAGCAGTGTCAAGCGGCCACGCGTCCAGGCCGGCAGCGGCTCGCGGTCGTACAGCGCCCATCGAAATGTCTTTTCCACCTGGCCCAACAGGGTCCCGATGCGCGGGTCCCAGCCTTCGAACTCGCGGCGCAGCACATCGGGATCTCCAGGCGCCGACCATGATTCCTTCATTTCCGCATCGGCCGGCACGAAGCCGACATAGTTGATGAGCTCGCCCGATCGCACCGGAAAGCTGAGGAAATGCTTTCCCTTGCCGAGCCACATCTGCCAGCAATCGGTCGGCCAGTGCGGAATGCGCGCATGCGGCAGCACGCCGCGATAGGCAACGGACCCGTGAAACACCGGCCGCAACGGCGGCGCCGCATAGGGCCGGAGCTCCGAGTGAATGCCATCCGCCGCAATGACGACGTCGCCTTCGGCCACCGCGCCGTTGGCGAATGAAACACGCGCGACCTCGCTCGTCTGCTCAAAGCCGGTGCCGCGATGTCCCGTGCGCACCACACCTGTTGGCAATGCGCTCGCCAGCATCTCGACCAGGTCGGCGCGATGCATGCCGAAGGTGGCGTTCCAGCCCGCGGAGTCCGTTACCTGGACTGGGGCGATCGGCGCGCCGTCGTGACGAAAATAGTGCGAACCGTGGCCTACCCTGGCGCCCCATTGTTCCACCTGATGTCCAAGGCCCACCCGCTGCAATTGCCGCACGCTGTTCGGCGTAAGAAACACCCCTGCCCCGACCTCGCCGAGCGCGGGGGCCTGCTCATAAACGGAAACATTGAGGCCGCGGGCGATCAGTGCGTTGGCAGCGAACAGCCCGCCAATTCCGCCTCCAATGATCACGACAGTGAGCTGCGGCTGCGTCATTGTCCCACGCAAAAAATGCTTCGGAAGCTTGCGCGTTCAAGCTATCCTTCCTTGCTGCAAACACCAAGCGCCGACAGCTCAGTCTGGACGGAGCAATGGCAGCGGGAGGAGTTTGAATGCCCGGCTCTGCACGAGCTCCGCTTCCCGTACGCCGCAAGTTGGCCGTCCTGACGCTGCTTCTGATTTTCTTCGCGCATGGTCACGCGCCGGCGCTGGCCGGTGATTACCCGGACCGTCCCGTCAAAATCGTCGTTCCATTTCCGGCCGGAGGAACGGCCGATGCGATTCCGCGGATTGTCGCCGACTGGCTGTCGCGTAAATGGAGCCAGCCCGTTGTCATCGAGAACCGCACCGGCGCTGCCGGAAACATCGGCGCCGAACAGGTCTACCATTCAGCGCCCGACGGCTACACGCTGCTCTCGTCAGCGCCGCCGCCGCTTGTGATCAATCACAATCTGTATCCCAGATTAGGCTTCGATCCGACGAAGTTCGAGCCTGTCATCGTCATGGCCCATGTGCCGAACGCGCTGATCGTCAATCCGGATAACATCAAGGCATCGAGCGTGCCCGAGTTGATCCAATACCTGAAAGGCAATTCCGACAAAACCATCTGCGCCACGCAAGGCAACGGCACGACCTCGCACCTGACCTCGGAGCTGTTTCAACTGATGGCAAAGGTGAAGCTGCGGCACATTCCGTATCGCGGCTCGGCGCCTGCGCTGCAGGGCCTCGTCGCCGGCGACGTCGACGTCATGTTCGACAATCTCGGCGTCTCGCTGGCGCTGGTCCAAGCCGGCAAGCTGAAACTGCTCGCGGTGGCCTCGTCTGAACGTCTGCCTGCGCTGCCGAATGTACCGACGATCGCCGAAACGCTTCCGGGCTTTGAAGCGGCCGCCTGGTACGGCATCGTGGCCCCGCCCAAAACTCCGAAAAACATCATCGACAAGATCAATGCCGATGTGAACGAGGTATTGCGTCAGCCCGAGGTGCAGGACCAGCTCAAGAAATTATCCGCCGGGATTTTCGGCGGTCCGGTCGACAAGACATCAGCCTACATGCGCGAGGAAGTCGACCGGTGGGCCGCGGTGATCAAGTCGGCCAATATCGAGCTGCAATAGTTTCAATGCAGTAGGCCTCAATTGATTCGATCGGCGTGCGGCGTGGCCCGGTCCCGACGAGAGCAGCGGCTGCGGCGAGATCAATCAATTGCGAGGGCCTCCCTTGCCCCCGTGTTCCCGGTTTCATGCTATGCTCATTCGAATAGAGTGATCCGATGAATCCCCGCCTGATTCTGATTCCGCTCATCACCGTAATGGCCGCCGTCTATGCCACCAGCGCATGGGCGCAGGACAAGGGCACGGTCAATCCAAAACCGCTGCCGCCGCTCGCCAATCCCAACGATCCCAAGATCGGCGCCAAGGAGCTGTTCGGCCGCAAGGTGCTGCCGGCGGCGATGCCGACGCGCGTGCACGGCTTCTATGCCCATGGCTGCATCGCGGGCGCGGAAGGGCTGCCGATCAACGGCGACAATTGGCAGGTGATGCGGCTGTCGCGCAATCGTTACTGGGGACATCCCGACCTGGTCGCGCTGGTCAAGCGGCTTGCCGCCAAAGCGCGCAAGGATGCGGGCTGGCCGGGTATATTGGTCGGCGACATGTCGCAGCCGCGCGGCGGGCCGATGTTCACCGGACACGCCAGCCATCAGGTTGGGCTCGACGCCGACATCTGGCTGACGCCGATGCCGAACCGGCAACTATCGCGCAACGAGCGCGAGGAGACGTCGGCCGTGATGATGGTGCGCAGCGACCGGCTCGACATCGATCCGCACGCCTGGACGCCTTCCCATCTCGCGGTGATCCGCGCCGCCGCGCTGGAGCCCACCGTGCAGCGCATCTTCGTCAATGCCGCGATCAAGAAGGCGCTCTGTCGTGAGGCCAAAGGCGACCGCTACTGGCTGCACAAGGTGCGGCCGATGTACGGCCACGACTATCACTTCCACATCCGCATCAAATGCCCGCCCGGCGCCGGCGAATGCGAGAGCCAGCCCGACCCAACCGAAGGCGAAGGCTGCAGCACCAGCGATCTCGCCTACTGGTTCAGCGATGCGGTGCTGCACCCGAAGCCACCCAAGGTGCCGCCGAAGCCGAAACCGCCGATGACGATGGCCGCGCTGCCGCCGGCCTGCAAAACCGTATTGCATGCGCCGGATGCCAAGCCATAGGCGCCGTCGACGGGCTATCCTCGCAGCCGCAAATTGCGCTATTATCGGATGTCGCTGCGCCGTAAGCGCGCGTCACCAAGCGGACGACGGTCCGGAATTTCCATTGAATCAGAAGCCAGCAGCGCACGGCAGGTCCGTGTGCGCCTGACATTGTGAGGACTGCCATGCGGATCAGTGCACGCAACCAGGTCAAGGGTACCGTCGTCGAAGTGAAGAAGGGCGCAACCACGTCCCATGTCCGCGTCGATATCGGCGGCGGCCAGATCATTACCTCCTCCATCACCAACGAGGCGGTCGACGACCTCGGCATCAAGGCCGGCGGCAAGGCGATCGTCGTGGTGAAAGCTTCCGACGTCATGATTGCGGTCGACTGACATGCGCACTTCAGTTCTCGTTGCGCTGGCGCTGCTCGGCGCCGCGCCCGCCTGGGCGGCAGAAGAACCGAGCGGCTGCGACAAGTTCAAATGGGGAATCGAGCGCGAACGCGCGGCGCTGACGGCGCCGGGTCGCCTCAAACTTGCTTCGGGCGCAGAACTCGCGGTCTTACCCGCGCAGGCCGTGATCCTCGCCCTGCGCAGCCCGGCGGAGGCCAAACTGCCGATGCCGCCCGAGCGTGCGCCCAAGGACGGCACGTTTGCCGGCTTCGCCAGCATCAAGACGGCGCCCAAGGCCGGTCTCTACTCGATCAGCCTGTCGTCGGGCGGCTGGGTCGATGTGGTGCAGGACGGGCATTTCCTCAAACCGAAGGCCTTCAGCGGCGCCACCGACTGCGACGGCATCCGCAAGACCATGAAATACGAGCTCTCGGCGAGCCCGTTCGCGCTGCAGGTCAGCGGAACGAAAGAGGATTCAGTTTCGATTGCCGTCCTGCCGGCGGAATAACGGCTGGCCCAGGATACGAAGGGCCACTTTGACCCCGACCGCCAGCCTGCTATTGTCAGCCCATTGGCGATATTCCGACTGGCCGTAAGCCGCCGGAATTGCCGGAACAGCGCTTCCGCCATCGCTTCCATCAATTCAACCACGCCTGACTGCGGCGCGCGTAAAGCGCGCCTGCAAGCATGCACGGAGCGCTATTATGTCTCGCCTTACCGGAATTTTTGCGGCATTCGTCATTCTACTGGGAGCCGTAAATTCGCCTGCCGCCGCGCAGGACAAAACCCTGACCGTCTTTGCCGCCGCCTCGATGAAGAACGCGCTCGATGAGATCGATGCCGCCTACACCGCGAAGACCGGGGTCAAGATCACGGTGAGCTACGCCGCCAGTTCGGCATTGGCAAAACAGATCGAACAGGGCGCCCCGGCCGACGTGTTCATATCCGCGGACACCGACTGGATGGATTACGCGATCGGCAAGAAGACCATCAATGAGCCGACCCGGGTCAATCTGCTCGGCAACAGCATCGTGCTGATCGCGCCGAAAGATTCCAAGATCGACAATGTGAACATCGGCGCCGGTTTCGACCTTGCGAAGCTTGCCGGCGACGGCAGGATCGCCACCGGCGACGTCAAATCGGTGCCGGTCGGCAAATACGCCAAGGCGGCGCTGGAGAAACTCGGCGCTTGGCAGGCCGCCGAGCCGAAATTCGCGATGGCCGAGAGCGTGCGCGCCGCGCTGACGCTGGTGGCGCGTGGTGAAGCGGCACTCGGCATCGTCTATTCGACCGACGCCAAGGTCGAACCGGGCGTCAAGGTCGTCGGCACCTTCCCTGCCGATTCCCATCCGGCGATCATCTATCCGGTGGCAGCGACGACCACCGCGAAGCCGGAGACGGCGGACTATCTCACCTTCCTGCGCTCGACCGCGGCGAAGACCATCCTCGAGAAGTACGGTTTCAAGTTTCTCGTCAGCCCCTCTACCTGATGTTCGATATCTCGCCCGCCGAATGGACGGCCATTCTGCTTTCGCTGCGGGTGGCCGTCGTTGCTACGCTGGTGGCGACACCGTTCGGCATCGCGCTGGCGTGGCTGCTGGCGCGGCGTGAATTCTGGGGCAAGTCTATCCTCGACGCGGCCGTGCATCTGCCACTGGTGCTGCCGCCGGTCGTCACCGGGTATCTGCTGCTGCTGACCTTCGGCCGCCGGGGTCTGGTCGGCGCGTGGCTCGCCGACCATCTCGGCATCGTGTTCGCGTTTCGCTGGACCGGGGCGGCGCTGGCCTGCGGCATCATGTCGTTCCCGCTGCTGGTGCGGCCGATCCGGCTGTCGATCGAGGCGATCGACCGCCGGCTGGAACAGGCGTCAAGCACGCTTGGCGCCGCGCCGTGGCAGGTGTTTGCGACGGTAACCCTGCCGCTGGCGCTGCCGGGCGTGCTGGCCGGCATGGTGCTCGGTTTTGCCAAGGCGATCGGCGAGTTCGGCGCCACGATTACTTTCGTCTCCAACATTCCCGGCGAGACCCAGACGATTTCCTCCGCGATCTATTCGCTGATCCAGACGCCCGACGGCGACACTGCGGCAGCGCGGCTGGTGTTGATTTCCATCGTGATCGCGATGGGCGCCCTGATCGCCTCCGAATGGTTCGCGCGGCGCGCCACCAAACGCCTGCACGGGAACTGAGCATGCTGCGCGTCGATATTACAAAGCAGCTCGGCGAATTCTCGCTGGAAGCCGCGTTCGAAAGCCAAGGCCGCGTCACCGGCCTGTTCGGCGCATCCGGCGCCGGCAAGACCTCGCTGATCAACATGATCGCAGGCCTGCTGCGGCCCGACCGCGGCGTCATCGCGCTCGACGACGAAACGCTGGACGACACGATGAAGGGCATTCATTTGCCGCCGCATCGTCGGCGGATCGGCTACGTATTCCAGGACGCGCGGCTGTTTCCGCATCTCGACGTGCGGCAGAATCTCGACTACGGCCGGCGCATGAACGGCCTTGCTGTCGATCCAGCGCATCACGCGCGCATCACCCAGCTGCTCGACATCGGCCAGCTGCTCGACCGCCGGCCCGGAAAACTCTCCGGCGGCGAACGCCAGCGCGTCGCCCTCGGCCGCGCGCTGCTGTCAAAGCCGCGCCTGCTGCTGCTTGACGAGCCGCTGGGCTCGCTCGACGAAGGCCGCAAGGAGGAAATTCTGCCTTATCTGATACGGCTGCGCGACGAAGGTATTCCCATGGTCTATGTTAGCCACGACGCCGCCGAACTGCGTCAGCTCGCGACGCAGATCGTGATGCTCAAGCGCGGCCGGGTGACCGCGCTCGGCGGCGTCAAGGTACTGACATAACCGCTGACTTCAACCGCAGCGCAATATAAGGCTTTTGGCAGCGGCATCGGGAACAGCCACCGAGGCATTGCGTTTAGCTACGCCACGGGTGCGATGTAAAAACCCGGGCAAACTTTCCGGGAAATGCCAAACGGTACAAGACCGAGAGGAGCCTGCCATGGAAGACGTCGAACGGCGTGCAATCGGCAAGGTGATGCGGCGGCTGATACCGTTTCTGATCTTGTGCTATTTCGTTGCATATCTGGATCGCGTCAATGTCAGCTTCGCCAAGCTGCATATGAACCAGGCGCTTGGCTTCAGCGAGGCGGCCTTCGGACTGGGCGCCGGACTTTTCTTCATTGCGTACTTCTTGTTTGAGGTCCCTTCAAACCTGTTTCTGGAGCGGGTTGGCGCACGGGTCTGGATTGCCCGGATCATGATCTCCTGGGGGATCGTCTCGGCCGCATTCGCCTTTATCCCGTCGATTTCAGCAGCGACCGGATTTTCGAACGAAACGGTTTTCTATACCCTTCGGTTGTTGCTCGGCGCATGCGAGGCGGGCTTCTTTCCCGGCATCATCTTTTACCTGACCCTGTGGTTCCCGGCAGTGTATCGCGCGCGGGTCGTCAGCTACTTCATGCTGGCAATCCCGATTTCGTCCATTGTCGGGTCGCCGATCTCCGGAATGTTGCTGAACCTGACTGGCTTGGGGTTGGAAGGCTGGCAATGGCTGTTCGTTCTTGAAGCGCTACCATCGATCGTGGTGGGGGTTTGCGTGTTGTTCTATCTCACCGATTTTCCCCGGCAGGCCAAGTGGCTGCAAAAGGATGAGATTGCGTGGCTGGAGAACGTGCAGGCAACCGAGAAGAGCAACAAGGAGAAAGTCGAACACCTTTCTCTGTTTCAATCACTCACCGATCTCCGCATCCTGCTGTGCGCACTGGTCTACTTCTGCTTGAATGCGGCGAGCTACGGAGTTGCGTTCTTCCTGCCGACCATCATCAAAGGCTTTGGGGTGAGCGATACCCAGACCGGATTGCTGGCTGCGCTGCCCTTTATTTTCGGTGGCATCGGCATGGTATTGCTCGGTCGACATTCAGACCGCACCATGGAACGCAAGGGTCACGTCGCCGTGGCGCTGCTGATGGCGGCGATCGGGATCGGGTTGTCCGGGCTGGTTTCGAATCCCATCATCGTCATGGCTTTGCTCTGCTTCGCGCAGATCGGCGTTTCTTCGGTGCCGCCGATGTTCTGGCCGCTGCCGGCGAGCATGCTTACCGGGGCCTCGGCCGCGGCGGGCATCGCGGCCATCAACTCGCTCGGCAACCTCTCGGGCTTCGCCGGTCCCTTTGCGATGGGCTATCTAAAGGATCTAACGGGCAACTTCACGGTCGGCCTGCTCCTGCTCGCCGGATGCGCCGTTGTTGGCGCCGCCGTCGTCATGAGCTTGCGCATTGACGTACGGCGAGAGCAGTCGTCCGGGGACGTCGCATTGGCGCATTAGCCTGTAGCCCGGATGAAGCGAAGCGCAATCCGGGACAGTTTCAAACGCAGATCAACCTTCCCCGGGTTTCGCTGCGCTTCTCCCGGGCTACGAGGCTACCCTCACGTCAGAAGCTTACTCCGGAACGACCCGCACCGCGCCGCGCGCCGCGCTCGTCGTCAGCGCCGCGTAGGCCTTCAGCGCCATCGTCACCTTGCGGCTCCGCTTCTTGGCGGGCTTCCATGCCTCCGCGCCACGGGCCAGCATGGCTTCGCGCCGCTTCGCCAGCGTGGCGTCATCGACCGCGAGGCTGATGGAGCGCGCGGGGATGTCGATCTTGATCAGGTCGCCCTCTTCCACCAGGCCGATCAACCCGCCTTCGGCGGCTTCCGGCGAAAGATGCCCGATCGACAGGCCTGATGAACCACCGGAGAAGCGGCCATCGGTGACCAGCGCGCAGACTTTGCCGAGGCCCTTCGATTTGAGGTAGCTGGTCGGATACAGCATCTCCTGCATGCCGGGACCACCACGCGGGCCTTCATAGCGGACCACGACGACGTCGCCGGCCTTGATCTTGTTGCCCAAAATGCCTTCGACGGCGGCGTCCTGGCTTTCGAACACCCTCGCCGGCCCCTCGAACTTCAAAATGCTCTCATCGACGCCGGCCGTCTTCACGATGCAGCCCTCGAGCGCGATGTTACCGGACAGCACGGCAAGGCCGCCGTCCTTCGAATAGGCGTGCTCGGCGTCGCGAACGCAGCCCGTGGCGCGATCGGTGTCGAGCTCCTCGAACCGACGCTCCTGGCTGAATGCTGTTTGCGTCGGCACGTTGCCCGGGGCGGCCATGAAAAATTTGCGGACGCTCTCGCTCCTGGTCTGCTTGATATCCCAGCGGCTGAGCGCATCCTCCAGCGTCTTGCTGTGAACCATCGGCAGGCCGCGGTTGAGCAGGCCGGCGCGGTCGAGCTCGCCGAGGATCGCCATCACGCCGCCGGCGCGATGAACGTCTTCCAGATGCACGTCCGCCACTGACGGCGCCACCTTGCAGAGCACCGGGACCCGCCGCGACAGGCGGTCGATATCCTGCATCGTGAACGGCACCTGGCCTTCATAGGCCGCCGCCAGCAGATGCAGCACGGTGTTGGTCGAACCGCCCATGGCGATATCGAGCGTCATGGCGTTCTCGAATGCCTTGAAGTTGGCGATGTTGCGCGGCAACGCGGTTTCGTCGTCCTGCTCGTAATAGCGCCGCGCCAGATCGACGATCAGGTGACCGGCCTCGACGAACAATCCCTTGCGGTCTGCATGCGTCGCCAGCACCGAGCCGTTGCCCGGCAGCGCCAGCCCCAGCGCTTCGGTGAGGCAGTTCATGGAATTGGCGGTGAACATGCCCGAGCACGAGCCGCAGGTCGGGCAGGCCGAGCGCTCGATCACTTCGACGTCGGCGTCGCTGACATTGCTGTCGGCGGCGGCGACCATGGCGTCGATCAGGTCGACCGCGCGGAGCTTGCCCTTGATGTTGACCTTGCCCGATTCCATCGGCCCGCCCGAAACGAACACGGTCGGGATGTTGATCCGCAGCGCTGCCATCAGCATGCCGGGCGTGATCTTGTCGCAGTTGGAGATGCAGACCATGGCGTCGGCGCAATGCGCGTTGACCATGTACTCGACGCTGTCGGCGATGATCTCGCGCGATGGCAGGCTGTACAACATGCCGTCATGGCCCATGGCGATGCCGTCATCGACCGCGATGGTGTTGAACTCCTTGGCGACGCCGCCCGCCTTTTCGATTTCGCGCGCGACCAGCTGGCCGAGATCCTTCAGGTGGACGTGTCCGGGCACGAACTGGGTGAATGAATTGACCACGGCAATGATCGGCTTGCCAAAGTCCTCGTTCTTCATGCCGGTGGCACGCCAGAGGCCGCGGGCGCCCGCCATGTTGCGGCCGTGGGTCGTGGTTCGGGAGCGATAGGCGGGCATGATCTATCCTTTGCGGGATCGGGAATGGCGTCTTTTAGACGGTGAGCTCTGTCGATTAAAGCGGCGATTACAGTACCTTGGCGCAGGGTCGCCATGCGCTGGCCCACCCAAAACGGGACAGGGTGCAGGCGCCCTGCCCCGGCTACCGCTAGACGATTTCGCGGGCGCGCAGTTCCGCGATCGCCTTCGCATCATAGCCGAGCGAGGCCAGCACCTCGTCGGTGTGGGCGCTGAGCGCGGGCGCCATGCGGTCGAGCCGGCCGCCGCCATGGGCGAGCTGGAACCCGCCGCCGGCAAAGCGCAGGCGGCCATAGGGCGTATCGATCTCCTGAATGGCGCCGCGGGCGGCGATCTGCGGATGATCGATCACTTCCTCAACCTTCCAGATGCTGGCGCAGGGGGCACCCGCGGCATCCAGGAGCTTTTCCCACTCGCGCGGGTCTTTCTTCGACAGCGCCTCCTCGATAATGGCCCGCAATGCCGGCTCGTTTTCCTGCCGGGCGAACCAGTCGACGAAGCGCGGGTCTTCCAGCGCATCGGCGCGGCCGAGCGCGGTCATCAGCGCGATGTATTGTTTCTCGCTGTTGACGGCGAGCAGCAGATAGCCCTCGCCGGCCTTGAACAGATTGGCGGTCGGCCGGCGGCTTACCGCCTGGTTGCCGGAGAGCTGCTGGCGATGGCCAGCCACCGAGTAGTCCGCGACCTGCCCGGACAAGAACGCCAGCGTCGCCTCCAGCATGGAGACGTCGACCAACTGACCCTTGCCGGTATGGGTGCGCTGGAACAGCGCGCTCGATACGCCGAACGCGGCGGTGGCCCCGGACAGGACGTCGCAGACCGCAAAGCCCGCCCGCGTCGGGCCGGTCTCGGCATGGCCGGTGATCGACATGATGCCCGACAACGCCTGGATCTTGCCGTCATAGCCGGCGCCCGATCGTTCCGGGCCGGTCTGGCCGAAGCCTGAAATCGCGCAATAGATCAACCGGGGATTGATCGCCGACAATGCCGCGTAGCCGATGCCGAGCTTGTCCATCACGCCGGGACGAAAGTTCTCCATCACCACGTCGGCTTGCGCGGCAAGCTGCTTGACGATGGCGATCGCCTCCAGCTTCGAGAGGTCGAGCGTGAGGCTGCGCTTGTTGCCGTTGATGGCTTGCCAGCCGGGGGCAAGGCCGCGCTCGGCCCATTCGCGGCTCAGCGGCGTGCGCCGCATGTCCTCGCCTTCGCGACGCTCCACCTTGATGACGTCAGCGCCGAGCAGCGCGAGCTGGTAGCTCGCATAGGGGCCAGCCAGTACCTGCGTGAAGTCGAGAATCTTCACGCCTTCGAACGGTCGGGTCACGTTAGTTTCTCCTGGGGTCCCTGCGCAGTTTATATTTCTTCTACACGCAACGGAATGATCATTGCATTCTCATTGGTCTCACGTCCGGGCCAGTTACCCCAAACCACTCTCGCCTCAAACTTCCGCCCGCGACACGTCACTGTCATCTTGTCACCCACGACCGGCGCCGGGCCTTCAAATAGATTCTCGTCATGTCTTAGCTCGCGTTCGGTGACTATCTCTCCGTCCCGCAGCATGATCCGCTTCACCCAGTAGGTCATCGGTCCACATCGGAAAATCTGATGTCCGTGAACGATCACGCCGCACGGTTGCCGCGCGCGATCTCTTTCTGCTTGTCGAACTCGGCGCGGCGCCGCGCCAGTTCTTCCGGGCTCATCTGCGCGACGTTGTTGTAGTCGAGCTTCCAGGAGGCATCATCGCTCCAGCGCAGCGGCGACTGCATCGTGGTGCGTGCGCCGGAAGCGGACTCCAGCAACCGCAACGCCAGTTCGAGCGTCAGCGCCTGTGAGGCGACATCCTGCGGCTTGCCGGCGGAATTGCCGAGCGGGAAATCCGAAAACAGGAAGCGCGGCGCGGCGGCGTGCTCGACGATGTCCTTGGCGCAACCCATCACGACGGTGGGGATGCCGTTGGCTTCGAGATGACGCGCCACCAGAGCGGAGGTCTGGTGGCAGACCGGACAGTTCGGAACGATCACGGCGACATCGACCTTGTCGGCCTGGCAGCGGGCGAGAATATCCGGCGCGTCGACATCGATGGTGACGCGATGGCTGCGGTTGGTCGGCGCGCCGAAGAAGCGCGGCGCGACCTCGCCGATCCGCCCCGCGGCGGCGGCTTTCAGCAGCAAGGCTAACGGAAACCAGGTGCCGCTGTCGGTGGCCGTCGTATGCTTGCGGTCGTAGCCGATATGCGAGATCCGCAAATCGTGCTGCTTGGCGGTGTCGCCGTCATAGACCTGATAGAACTTGGCGCTGCCATTATACGCAGCGCCCGGGCCCTGATCACCCTTGGTCGGATCATGCTGGGCAGCTGTCGTCACGATGGTCACGCGCGACTTCGCCAGCGGCTTTTTCAGCGGCTGGAACGGCGCATCGACATAATGCGCCCAGCGATAAGGCGTCGTGTAGCCGATCGCGGCGTAGTAGTCGCGAGTCCGCTGCATATAGGGGACCGGGGAATCGTAGTCGGGCGCGAAGCCGAGCTGGTCGTCGAGGGGGGCGGACATTGTTGTGTCTCCTGCGTTTCCACCGGGCGGCCGTTAGACGGCCTTTGCCTCAGGCTAGTGATACTCCGCCGTTTCCTCAACTGCGGATATTGCATCAGACCTGCGCAGGATCGCGCCTCCTGGAGCGTTGCCTGGTCAATAAATCGCGCAGCGCCTGCACTTTCGGTGAATCGGCGCCCTTCCGCCAGATCAGGTAGGTATCGGCACGGTTCTCGCCCGGTGGTAGGCGATGGACCTTCAGCCGCCGGCTTTCCGGAAATGTCGTAAGTACGCTTCTTGGCAGCAGCGCCACGCCCATGCCCGCCACGACACATCCGAGCATGGCGTGATAGGAGCCCAGCTCGATGGTGCGCTCCGGCATTTGATCGCGCAGCGCATACCAATCCTCCAATCGCTTGCGGTGCGGGCAGCCATGCTCGAACGCGATGATGGTGCGCGAGTTATGGTGACAGCATCACCGCAACTTGTATGTTCTTTAGTTCGCCAAAGCACATCGCTCAAGCTTGTTTGAAATCGAGGGGGACAATTCTGTTTTTTCGTCGACGCAAGCTCCTGTAAAGATTGCCCTGTCTACATTGATTGCTTTCAAGAAGCGCGCCTTCGCTAGATTTGTTTTCTCAAAATTGACTTCGGCAACATCAACACCAGAAAAATCTGCGTCGATCAATTTGGCCTTGTAGAAGTGGGCCTTCTTGCCTTTGAAATCACAGCTCGCCGTGTTGCCCAGGTTAGCGTTCTGGAAATGCGCCCGAGACAGATCGGTGTTGTAGAAGCGAGCTCCGGCTAAGCAGGCTCCTTTAAGCGAAGCACCTCCCATGCGTACATTATCAAATCCCGCGTCATTGAGGATAGCACCCGTAAAGTCAATGGTGTAGTCCTGCCGAGTGTTTTCATAATCTTCGAGGTCAGAAAGCTTCGCGTCCCACTCGGCGCCATATGCCTCCCAGTCGGCCATGTATGAGCCGTCAAACTTCGCACTCGTAAGATCTAAACCGCTCATATTCGCGCCATAGAGCCTCGCCCCTTGAAAGTTTGCCACGACGAAAGCTTTGGTATTCGCTCGCCTGAAGTCTCCCCCTACCAAGTAGGATTTTCGCAAATCAACGTCTAACTGACGGCTCATATTAAGACTAGCGAGGATACTGATCGCCGATTGAACGTCTGCTGGAATCTTGCGGTCGATTGGATTTCCACTTTGGCCGACGTCCCCAGAGCTCATGATGAATCCAATTGCAGCGCGGATAGCAGGAATCAAATATCTATTTCTTCCGTCGCTAGCCTGCTTTGTTTCCGCAATCTGCTCTATCGCGTACAAGCCGGCTATGCGGGTGCCTACCGATTTCTCTTTTAACAGCCCAGACGCCGCGATGAATTGCTGATTAACAAACTGATCACGCGTCTGTAGCTGCTGCTCAAAGAACTGGTCTGCCTGTGCCTTAAGCTGAGCCCGAGAAAGGTCGATTGTTTCTCTGTCTTTGTAGAAAGTCCAAGCGAAGGTGACTATCAATACAATTGCGCCGAGTGCTTGACCTATGGTCTTACGATAGTTGTCCGTAACATCGGCTCTGTCTTTGGTGTTAGTGATATCGAGGCGACCAACTACACGCGGTGGCACAAACCACCAGACGAGATAAGCTCCGAACAAGATGACGAGTATTGTGGCAACCCCACTGGCTAGCTCCATTTGGCGCTCCCATATCGATTGAACAGCGATGAAGAGATTTGCCGCAATCCCTTAGATAACGCTCGCTCCTTCAAGTTATCTGTTACGGCGAACGAGGCGCAGTTTCACAGAATGAATGGTGACTAGCTTGTCGACCAATGTCGCTCTCAATTGCGCTTTTCAAGCAATATGCGCGCAGGAGCGACGAGCTATGCTAAATCAAATTATATAACTAGCCAGCAATCAAAGAGAGAACAATCTCTGGTAGTCGTGCTGTTATGCGCCGCTTGGCCTCAGAAAGCAACCCAGAATGCCTCGCTTGAGCGCCTCGCGCTAAACAGAAAGGTTCTGTGACGAGCTCTACCCGTCGTGTCCCAGAACGCGTAACAGCATTGCATCAGGCCTGCGCAAGATCGCGCCGCCTCGCGCGCGGCCTGGTCAAGATATCCCGCAGCGCCTGCACCTTGGGTGAATCGGCGCCCTTGCGCCAGATCAGGTAGGTATCGGCACGGTTCTCGCCCGGTGGCAGACGATGGACCTTCAGCCGCCGGCTTTCCGGAAATGTCGTAAGTACGCTTCTTGGCAGCAGCGCCACGCCCATGCCCGCCACGACACATCCCAGCATGGCGTGATAGGAGCCCAGCTCGATGGTGCGCTCCGGCATTTGATCGCGCAGCGCATACCAATCCTCCAATCGCTTGCGGTGCGGGCAGCCATGCTCGAACGCGATGATGGTGCGCGGGAAGTAGGCGTTCTTGCCCTTGCCGATCGGTGGCGTGCCGGCAGCGGAAACGATGACGGGCTCTTCCTTGAACACCGCCACCTTCTCGAACAGCGCTTCGGCAATCGGCAAGGTCACCAGCGCCGCATCGAGCTCATGGGCCAGCAGCGCCTTTGAAAGCATCGGTGGATTCCCGGTGCGAAGTTCGAAGGCCACGTCCGGATAAAGCCGATGATACTCGTTCACCGGTCCCGGCAGGCGGACGGCGGCGGTGCTCTCCATGGCTCCCAGGCGGAAAACACCGCGCGGCCGCGGATCCTGCACCGCATTGCGCGCCTCCTCGGCGAGCGCGAGGAGCCGGTCGGCGTAATCGAGCAATACCTGTCCGGCCGGCGACAGATGCAGGCGCTTTCCTTCGCGAATGAAGAGTGCAACGCCGATATCTTCCTCGAGCTGGCGGACACGCGTCGTCACGTTGGACTGAACGCGATACAGCCGCTGCGCGGCCCGGGTCACGCTGCCTTCGCGGACCACGGCGCTGAATATCTTCAAATCGGATAAGTCCATGATATCTCTCTGAGAGATCATATTTATCACTATAATTCATTTTATGTGATTATGTCTCCGTCGTAAAGCCATCGCATCCCAGCGCTTCGAGGAGCGCGTGTACGAACGATGGACGCCATGATGCAGATGACAAACCGGATCGAGGCCGGCGTCACCGAAATCCGGCTGAGGTCGCCCGCTGACTATTCCGCAATGAAAGAAAAGCTCATTCGGGAAGCGCGGGTCGCACAGGCGACCGCCATTCGGGCCGCGTTTGCCCGGTTGATCGCAGCGTTTGCCGCCTTCGCAACGCGGCTGAACCATCCACCATGCCTGCCGTCGATCAAACCTGAACACGGAGATTGATCATGCCCAAAGCCTACTGGATCGTGCGCGTCAGCGTTCGGCAGCCCGAACGCTACCCGGACTACCTCGCCGCGGCGCGACCGGCGTTCGAGAAATTCGGGGCCAGGTTCATCGTACGCGGCGGCCCATTCGAGCTGATGGAAGGCCAGGCGCGCGAGCGCAATGTCGTCGTTGAGTTCGCCGATCGCGAAACCGCAATGGCCTGCTACCGGAGCGCCGAGTATCAGGAAGCGAAAGCGATCCGCCAGCAATGTGCTGAGGCGGACTTCATCATCGTCGAAGGCGCTTGAGAAAGACCGGCGGCGCTGTGCGACCGCGCGCTCAGACCCCCGCCACCGACGACCAGATATCGGAAAGCTTACGCTTGAACTTCTGCCGGCGCGTCAGTGGCACGGCCGCTTCCTCGTCCTCGGGCAGCCGCAGGCCGACCACGCTGACCCGCCCGCCGCTGATGCTGCGCGCGACCAGCACGATCGGATCCAGCACGAGCTCCGCGCCTTCCTTGGGCGCATGGTCGAGGTGAATGTCGAAATAATCCGCCAGCGTCAGCTTCGCCTGCTCTTCTTCGGCCGCTACGCCGTAGATCGCGGCCAGTTCGCCGAGGGTGTGCTCGCCCGATACCATGAAATCGCCGAGCAGATGCGGATCGGGCGCCGAGCTCGGCGGCATGTCGACAAAGAAACGATCCAGTGCCTCGGCCTTTTCCGGCGGCGCCAGCAGATAGACGTAATCACCCGGCACGACCGGATCGGCCTCGATGGGCGACAGAATGCGCTCCTCGCGGATCACCAGCGTCGGCTTTGACCAGGATGGAAGCAGGCCACGCCGGAAATAAAGGCTTTTCGACCGAACCGGATAGCCGACCAGTTGCTGTTCGAGCTGGCCCGGCAGATCCAGCTCGACGCGCCGCGGACCGCGGTCGACGCGCGGCAGCGCCACGTGCAGCCACCGCGCTGCCGGGCCCAACGTCCAGCCCTGCAGCAGCAGCGAGATGACGACCACGACCAAAGCGACATCGAAATAGAGATAGGCTTTCGACAACCCGACCAGCATCGGGATCGAGGCCAGAAAGATCGCGACCGCCCCGCGCAGGCCGGTCCAGGCGATAAAGACCTTTTCCCGCCAGTTGAACCGGAACGGCATGAGGCACACCAGCACCGCGAGCGGCCGCGCCACCAGCATCAGCACCAGCGCCACGATCACGGAAGCACCAGCGCTGTCCAGCAGGCGCTGCGGCGACGCCAGCAGGCCCAGCAGAACGAACATCACGATCTGCGCCAGCCAGGTCGCGGCGTCGAGAAACGTCACCACCGAATTATGCGCGCGCGTCGGCCGGTTGCCGACGACGATGCCGGCGAGATAGACCGCGAGAAATCCGGAGGCGTGCGAGATCTGCGCCACGCCGAAGATCACCAGCGCCGCGGTGGTGACAAAGGGCGCGTGCAGGCCCTGCGGCAGCGCCATGCGATTGAGCGCCAGCACGACCAGGCGGCCGCCGATCACGCCGAGGAAGGCGCCGAGCAGGCCTTCGCGCGCGAGCTCCATCACGACATGCCACGGCGAGCTTTCGCCTGATGAAATGAACTCGACCAGCATGAGCGTGAGAAAGATTGCGAACGGGTCGTTGGTGCCGGATTCGGCCTCCAGGGTTGCGCCGACCCTGGGGCGCAGGCGCAGGCCCTGCGTGTGGACGAGCAGGAACACGGCTGCGGCATCGGTCGAGGCCACCACGGCACCAACCAGCAGCGCCTCGGTCCAGCTCAGATCGAGCGCATATTTTGCGGCCGGCGCTGCGACCACCGCGGTCAGCAACACGCCGATGGTCGCCAGCACCATCGATGGCGCCAGCACGGCACGGATACTTTGAAACTTGGTCCGCAGGCCGCCGTCGAACAGGATCAGCGCCAGCGCCACCGACCCCACCAGATAGGTGGTGCGGACGTCATTGAAGCTGAGCTGGCCCGGCCCGGCGTCGCCCGCCAGCATGCCGATCAGGAGGAACACCAGCAGCAGCGGCGCCCCGAAGCGCAGCGCGAGCAGGCTCGACAGGATGCCCGCCATGACAAGAACGGCGCCCAGAAAGATGGCGATGCTGACCGAGTCGAGAGAAGCCATGAACCTCCGCGATAACCCCTACAATCCTCGCAAATACTTGCAATTGCATCCTTATCGTTGCCACAGTTGAACGCCAACCCATTTCTGCGTTAGCGGCAATCTGCCCCGTTTTAAGGGCTTAATTGGCTTCGCCGGCCCATGTATCGATGGTCCGTCCGCCCTGTTTGTGGAAATCTGCCCACGTCGAATCACATTTGACTGCGCCGCGCCTGACGAGATTTTGCCGATGGACATGGCCCCGAAAGAGATCATCGAGTTTCTGCAATCGACCGCGCGATCGGTCGGCGCAGAGATCGCCTCGCCATGGTTTTATCTGCAGTTCGGGCTGATCCTGACCGCCGCCGGCATCGCCTATGTGGCGGATACCGCCATCCGCGCACGGGTCGACATGACCTCGCTGGCGATGCGCTGGCCGTTGCCGCTGCGGCATTTCGTCCGCGTGCTGGTCGCCAGCGCGTCGACCGCGATATTCGCGATCCTGGTGATCGCCGAACGCATCACGATGTACCACCTGACATGGCCGAGCCGCAGCTATCTGCTGATGGTCGCCGCCAAGCTGGCGCTGGCCTGGCTCGTGATCCGGCTCATCACCTCGGTGATGCGTAACGCCTTTATCGTCAAGCTGGTGTCGATAACGGCATGGTTCGTAGCGGCGCTGAGCATCCTCGGCCAGCTCGATCCGGCGGCGGACACGCTCGACTCGTTTGCGGTCGATATCGGGGGCCTGCGGCTGACGCCGCTGCTGCTGATCAAGGCCGGCGCGCTGCTGATCGCGGCGCTGTGGTTGACCAATATCGCCAGCAACTTCATCGAAAGCCGGATTACCCGCGCCACCGACCTGACGCCCTCGATCCAGGTGCTGCTGGTCAAGATCATCCGCATCGGCCTGATGGTGGTGGCGATCGCGATCGCGCTCGGCGCCGTCGGCATCAACCTTTCGGCGCTGGCGGTCTTCACCGGCGCGGCCGGCGTCGGCATCGGTCTCGGCCTGCAAAAGATCGTCGCCAACTTCATCTCGGGCATCATCCTGCTGGCGGACAAATCCGTTAAGCCCGGCGATCTCGTCACCATCGGCGACAGCTCGGGCCGGATCAGCGCGATGAAGACGCGCTACATCTCGGTCGCCGCCGGCGACGGCCGCGAGTTCCTGATCCCGAACGAGGATCTGGTGACGCAGAAGGTCGTGAACTGGACCTATACCGACAAGAACACGCTGGTGAAGGTGCTGTTCAGCACCAATTACGACGCCGATCCCCGCCTCGTCTGCAAGCTGGCGATCGAGATCGCTGCGGCCGCCCCGCGCGCCATCAAGAACAAGCCGCCGAACTGCATCCTGACCGAATTCGCCGAGGCCGGCATGAAGTTTTCGCTGACCTTCTGGATCGCCGATCCCGACGGCATGGACAATGTGAAGAGCGATGTGATGCTGGCGCTGTGGGACGCCTTCAAGCGCGAGGGCATCCGTGTTCCCTATCCGGTCCGCGAAATCCGCGTCCGCGGCGGGGCGCTGCCGGTCGAGCCCGTGGTGGAAGTTTCCGGCTAGGATGCAAGCCTTTTATAATCTCGCCGTGGCAAACCCTTGGCTTGCACTGAGCGTTCCGATCATTAAATTAGGCT
The DNA here is from genome assembly GCF_049993905.1 of Bradyrhizobium sp. McL0615. Taxonomy (NCBI): domain Bacteria; kingdom Pseudomonadati; phylum Pseudomonadota; class Alphaproteobacteria; order Hyphomicrobiales; family Nitrobacteraceae; genus Bradyrhizobium; species Bradyrhizobium sp. McL0615. Next base: position 8,512,711 of record NZ_CP188254.1, read on the forward strand.
ATCAAATCAGCCCAGTACCGTTCCTTCGAAGCATGACCGCCCATGAGCTATATTGAAGCGTCAGACACCTCCTTGCGGAAAACCGGCCAGATCAAACTGCATGGCGCGAGCGGCTTCGCCGGCATGCGCAAGGCGGGGGCGCTGGTCGCCGAGTGCCTCGACGAGCTCACCGACATCGTCAAGGCGGGCGTTCCGACCTCGCGGATCGACGAATTCGTCCGCGACTTCGCCTTCAGCCACGGCGCCTATCCGGCGACGCTGATGTATCGCGGCTACCGCTACTCGACCTGCACCTCGATCAATCACGTGGTCTGCCACGGCATGCCCGGCGACCGCGCGCTGAAGGAAGGCGACATCGTCAATATCGACGTCACCTTCATCGTCGATGGCTGGTACGGCGATTCCAGCCGCATGTACGTGATCGGGCCGATCGCCCGCAAAGCCGAGCGGCTGATCGAGGTTACCTATGAGGCCATGATGCGCGGCATCGCCGCGGTGAAGCCCGGCGCCACCACCGGCGATATCGGCCACGCCATCCAGAGTTTTGTCGAGCCGCAGGGCATGAGCGTGGTGCGCGATTTCTGCGGCCACGGGCTCGGACGCATGTTCCACGACGAGCCGAACATCATCCATATCGGCCGGCCCGGCGAAGGCGTGGCGCTGAAGCCCGGCATGTTCTTCACCATCGAGCCGATGATCAATCTCGGCAAGCCGCATGTAAAAATCCTGTCCGACGGCTGGACCGCGGTGACGCGCGACCGCTCGCTGTCGGCGCAGTTCGAGCATTCGGTCGGCGTGACCGCGACCGGCGTCGAAATCTTCACGCTGTCGCAGCGCCATGGCGAGAAGCCACTGACGGCAGCGTAGGCACGGACGTCTGCTCCCAGACGCCGTAGGGTGGGCAGAGGAGCGCAAGCGACGTGCCCACCATCTCTCTCACCGAGCACGCTGCAAAGTGGTGGGCTCGCTTCGCTCAGCCCACCCTACGAGGGCTGAGTGATTTGCAGCAGTCGCTCATGCGACTGATCCCAGCCTTTCTCATCGCGTTTACGGCTTTCTTCGCAAGCCGGAGCGGTGTGGCCGACGAGGCCCTCTTCGTTAGCAAGCGTATCACGCCGCCGGGCGAGTACACGTCCGGCATCGAAGGGCCTGCGGTCGACGCATCCGGCAACCTCTACGTTGTCAATTTTCAACAGAGCGGCACGATCGGCAAGCTGGCGGCCGGCGCCTCGCAGTCCCAGCTCTTCACGTCGCTTCCCGCAGGCAGCATCGGTAACGGCATTCGTTTCGATCGGCAGGGGCGGATGTATGTGGCTGATTTCAAGAAGCACACGATCTGGGTCATCGCATCAGGCGAAACCGCGCCGCGCCTCTACTTTCATTCTGATCGCTTCAATCAGCCAAACGACCTGGCGATCGCGGCGGACGGCACGCTCTATGCCAGCGACCCGCGCTTTGCGACGCCAGCGGGCGGCCAGATCTGGCGCATTACCCGCGGCGCCGACGGCAAGGGCCAAGGCGAAGTGATGTCCAGCACGAGGCGCCTCGGCGTGACCAACGGGATCGACCTGAGCCCGAACGGTGCGACGCTCTATGTCAGCGAGTCGAATTCGCGGCAGGTATGGGCCTATCGCCTCGACGGCAATAAGCTGCTCGACCCGCGGCTGGTCAGGGGCTTTGCGGATTTCGAGGTCGACGGCCTGCGCACCGACCTCGACGGCCGAATTTATCTCGCGCGGCTGTCGGCCGGTAAAATCGCCATCATCGGCGCCGATGGATCGCTCCAGCGCGAGGTGCCCCTGATCGGAAAGCAGCCGACCAACCTCACCTTTGGCGGTCCCGACGGCAGAACCGTCTTCGTGACCCAGAAGGAAGGCCGCTTCATAGAGGCGTTCCGCGCCGACCGTCCCGGCCGCGAGCCATGCCTGCAAGTGCCCGGCATGTGCTGAGCGGCCTGAACGCGAAGCAGCCGCTGAACGGTCTTGATGCCATCATGAGGAGAAGGACGAAGAGTGGGCCAGCGCAGCATGTATATCTGGAAGCTTCGTGACGTCGTGGCCGCGGAAGGCAGCCCGGCAGAGATGATCGTCAAAGCCAAACGAGCCAGTCTTTCAGCGCTGTGGGTGAAAGTTGCCGACGGAACTTCACATTATGCGAATGTGAGAGATGATGTTGCGCGCGACTTCAAGGAACTGATCCGCCTGGCGCACGATAACGGTATCGAGATTTGGGGCTGGCAGGTGCCCCATTGCGCGACGGCTGCCATTGCGAAGAAGGAGGCGAAGCTGCTGGGCGATCTCGCCGAGGCGTTCGAACTCGACGGCATGATCATGGATGCAGAGGGAACGAGCGCCTACTTTCATGGCGACCTGGCGGCAGCGAAGGCTTACGGCGCGGCGATGCGGGAAATTGCCGACGGGCTGGAAAAACCGCTTGGAATATCCAGCAACGACATTCCGCAAAATATCGCCGGTTGGCTCCCCAAGTTCAACGAGATCGCCAGGAAGGCGCATTTCAACTTCCCGCAAACCTATTATGGCGCCAGTCCCAGCGTCACCAACCGCGTCGACCGCGCGGTGACGGGCAATGCCCATTTGACGATTCCGTTCGTCCCCGTCGGCGCGGGCTTCATCGGCACCGCCGAAGGCGGCTGTGCTTCGGCATCGGCCTGCGCCGAGCGCGCCCGGGAATTCATCCGGCTGTGCAACGCCCGGAATTACCAAGGCTACTCATTCTGGCACTGGGGCGGAGCCCCGATGAAATTGTGGGAGGTGTTGAACACCGTTCCAGCCTGACCTCCTCAGCGGAGCATCGACCCGCCGGGACGCCATTTCTGACCGGACACTTGGGACCGGCGCATTATCTCCCGTCTTCCTGAGGCTCCCGCCGCCCAGCGGCAACACGCCCTGTCGTTGCACCGGAATATCCGGGGTCATGTGGTGTAGCACGTAGCGTGAGCTCCTCGGAACCGAGGGGCCTGGCGGGCTAGGGTTCAACCAAAGGGAGCAAGGGCATGTTCGAGATTTCACGTCGCGATCTGGTCCTCGGGAGCACGGGGGCGGCGCTCGTTTTCGGCCTCAAGGGGCCGGTTTCGTTCATCGGTGCCGCGCATGCGCAGAAGGCGGCCGACAGCCTCAAATACAAGGTCGGCGACATCGAGGTCTTCAGCCTCCATGAGGGCAGCGTCGAGCGTGCGGTCACCGAGGCTATGGTGAAGAACGTCTCCCTCGATGAGGTCAAGAAGGCGCTGACTGCGGCCGGCATCGGTCCCGACAAGATCGACAACCCCTTTACCGTCACCGCGATCCGCACGGGCGGCAAGGTCGTGCTGTTCGACACCGGTTTTGGCGGCAACGGCCCGGCAACCGTCGGCAAGCTCGCCGACAACATGAAGGCGGCCGGCCTCGATCCGGCGACGGTCTCCACCGTCGTGATCTCGCATTTCCATCCCGATCACATCTCGGGCCTCTGGGTGAAGGAGACCGACGCGCAGGTGTTTCCGAATGCGGAAATCCTGATGCCGGAGGTGGAGTTCAAGTTCGCGACCGATCCGGCGCTGGTCGAGAAGGTGCCGGAAGCCAACCGTCCCTTCATCAAGCGGATTCAAGCGACCTTCCCGGCCTGGAAGAACGTCAAGCAGTACAGTGACGGCGCCGATATCGCCCCTGGCGTGAAGGCGATTGCCACTCCCGGACATACCGTCGGGCATATGGCGTTCCTCGTGGCATCGGGAGGACAGCAACTGTTCATCCAGAGCGACGTCACCGGCATCCACCAGCTGTTCGTCAGAAATCCCGGCTGGTTCTCGGGCTTCGATGCCGACGGCCCGAAGGCCGAGGCCACGCGGCGCGCGTTCTTCGATCGCGTCATCGCCGAAAAGGGCATGATCGCCGGCTATCATTTCGGCTTCCCGAACGTCGGCACGTTGTCAAAGGACGGCAACGGCTATGCGTTCGCGGCCGTGAAGGCCTGATAGCCGGCAACATTGCGAGTCCAAAAGGCGCCGATTTTCGGCGCCTTTTTTGTCGACATGCGCACGCACCGCACGGATCAAGCTTCCCAAACAGATTTCATCAAGGAGCGTCAGCTTCTGTACGCCGCTTATCTGTAATTTCGGATGTCGACCAGTCTTTCGCACGACACCGCTCAACAAATGGTTGTGCGTGTGAACGAGTTCACATGCCGTGTATCCGAATGGTGGTTCGATTTTCGAGCGCCAACCGTAGATCGCACATCTGAAGCGATTACGCTCAGACTCTCGCAAGAGGTCAAATATGAACGACAAACCTCCGACTCCCAAGCGAGGCGCTTTCCCGACGCCAAAGAAGGTTATCGACAAGGCGCCTCGATACGTCCCTGAGCGTTCCAGCTCCACCGGCGATGGAGGAAGAGAACAGACAGGCTCTTCACCTGACCGCCGACAGAATGACGACACCACGGATGACGCGAAGCAGTCAAAGCCGAAATAATCGAACTTCATTTTAGCAACGGAGAACGAACATGGCTATTGAGCTCGGTGGAAGTGGACAAGGTAGAACCCTCAAACGTGGAGCGATGCCCTCCCCCCGAAGCGTGCTGGCCGCCGCTATTCCCCACAGCGAGATCGGCCTCGCGGCGGCGCCTCCAAATTTCATCACGATGCCCAAGAAGCTCTCTTCGTGGGGCAACTTCGACCACGGCGATTGCGTCACCGCCGAGGAAGCGTTTGCAAAAGCGTGTCACCATCCGGAAATCTTCGTTTCGGACAACGAGGTGATCAGATGGGCCAAAAGCCACAACGTGCTGGAAGGGGCCTATCTCCACGAAGTGATGCAGGGGATGCAAAAGAGCGGCTTTCATCAAAGCGAACATCTCTACGATGACGGCCCAAGAATCCTGTCTGTGGATTGGACCAATTTGTCCACGCTGAACAGCGCGATCTATCAAGGCCCGGTCAAGATTGGAGTCGCCGCCGGTCAGCTGGAAACCGCCTGGCATTCAACGAACGGCAAGACCGGATGGTTCGCTCTCGGCTTCAACAAGGATACCAATGAGGATCATTGCGTCAGCCTCTGCGGCTACGGTTCGCTCAGTTGGCTTGCAAAGCAGCTCCAAACCGCTGTACCGGCTGGGGTCGATGGCACCAAACCGGGCTACGCCCTGTTTACCTGGGACACGATCGGAATCATTGATCAGCCTTCCATGGTCGCCATCACCCAGGAGGCATGGCTCCGAGTGCCGACGACGGTCATCAAACCAGCGAAGACGAGGGAGCAAGAAAAGGCAACGGCATAGCAGGTAGATTCCTGCGGCAGTGGCCGGCGCGAAGTTCCGTTGCCGGGGCTTCGCGTCGACCCTCGACCCGGAGACGGATTATTGATCACCCCCTTTGAAAGACATCGAACACCGCGATGTGGCGTGGGCTTGTGGCACTCGGCTCGGGGGTCTTTTTTCCGATATGCGCACGCACTTTAGAGTTGCAAAAACGCGCAGCCGCGGCATGGTTACGACCGATGCCAGCCAAGACCGTTCTCTCCCCTGATCAGTCCAGCGAAACGCCGCATTATCACGGCCACCGCGAGCGCCTGCGCGAGCGCTTCTACACCGCCGGCCAGGAAGCGCTGAGCGATTACGAACTGCTGGAGATGGCGTTATTCCCGGCTCTGCCCCGGCGCGACACCAAGCCGCTGGCGAAAGCGCTGTTGAAAAAATTCGGCTCGTTCGCCGAAGTCATCCACGCGCCGGTTGCGCGGCTGCGCGAGGTCGAGGGCATCGGCGAGGCCTCGATCAACCAGATCAAATTGCTCGCGGCCGCTGCGAGTCGGGTGGCAAAGGGCGAGATCAGGCGCAAGATCGCGTTGTCGTCCTGGAACGACGTGATCGAGTATTGCCGCACCGGCATGGCCTTCGCCGACAAGGAGCAGTTTCGTCTGCTCTTCCTCGACAAACGCAACCAGCTGATCGCGGACGAAATCCAGCAGACCGGCACCGTCGACCACACCCCGGTCTATCCGCGCGAAGTGATCAAGCGCGCGCTCGAACTTTCCGCGACCGCGCTGGTCCTGGTGCACAACCACCCCTCCGGCGATCCGACGCCATCGCAGGCCGATATCCATATGACAAAGGCGATCGTCCAGATCGCGAACCCGCTCGGCATCTCCGTGCACGACCACATCATCGTCGGCAAGAACGGGCATACGAGTTTGAAGGGGCTGAAGCTGATCTAAACTTCATCCGCAATGTAACGATCGCTGGATCGCCCCCCTCACGGCTCGACCCATCGCCGCACGGCTTCAGCCGTGTCTGCCGGCGTGGTGTTGAAACAAATGCGGGTTTGCGGTGCGGCGAGGTGAACCAGATTGATGATCCGTTCGAATAGCTGCAGCCGCTCTCGCGGTTCGCGCAGGCCCGCGCCGATCACCACGCAGTCATATTGCTTTGCGCCCAGCGCCGCCGCAGCGACGGCTTCGGCCGTATCACCGAGATCAATCAGGCAGCTATCGGCCTCATATCCCATCGCGCGAAGTTTTTCGATCTGCGCATTGATGTAGCTCGTCACCAGTTCGCTCGTGAGCCCCGGGAAGGCGCTGAAGGCAACCAGGGAAGGCTCGATGCCGATCGCGAGCACGGTCGTTTTCGCCATGCGCCTGCTCCATTTCCGAAGTGGGAGATCGCTCTGGCCAACGCTTCGATGACCGGCGAAGTTCCAACATCACGGATACGACACTTCGTCACGCATCGAAACATTCATGTCATCGAAGCGGGCATGATGATGCTTCAGTCGCCGACCGGAAATCGAACCGGCGCCGGCTTCACAGGAGAGCATCATGGCAACCATCGACAATGCAAACCAGAACCTGATCGTCACCGCATTCTGGGAGGTCAATTCCGGAGAGGAAGGCGCGATCGCCGCACTTCTGAAAGACTTTCTGCCGCAAGCGCAGCGCGAGCCCGGCGTGAAGGCGTTCCAGATCCACCAGAACGTCGCCAGGCCGCGGGAGTTCTTCTTCTACGAGGTGTTCGCGGGCGAGGCCGCGTTTGCCGATCATCAGCAGACCGACCACTTCAAGAACATCATCGTCGGTCAGGCGATCCCAAAACTCGCCAAGCGCGAGCGGCAGCAGTTCCGCTTCATCTGAGGTCACAGAACCAGACCGACGATGCAGGGAGCCTGACCGTTATGCCGTAAGCTGGATTATGCCGCATGGCCGAGTTAGGCGGCTTTTGGCCATGTGGATTGGGAATCTTGATTTGGCTTTTTGGTGTGGTCGAACCAGGTGCCTGTCGCTCCTATCGTCAGGGTATTGGCGCCATACCGCGCGATTGCAGCAAAGCTCGCTCGACTTTGCTGCAATCAATTCTTCACGACAAAATTAATCAGGCGGTTTGGCACCACTACCTCCTTTACGATTTGCTTTCCATCAAGAAGGCTGGCCACACGTGGATCAGCGCGAACCATAAGAACGAGATCGGCGCCTGAGAGTCCTGACGCAGCGAGAACCTTGTGTCTCAGTTTTCCGTTGATCTGCACCACATACTCACGACGCTCATCGTCCGCCAATGCTGAATCGAATATAGGCCAGCGCTCATAGGCAAGCGACGTTTCGTGACCCAGCAAGCCCCATAATTCCTCGCAGATGTGCGGCGCGAAGGGAGCGAGCAGCAGCACAAAGACCTCCACGACGGAACGCGGCGTTCGGTCCAGCGCAGTGAGCGCGTTCGACATCTCCATGAGTTTGGAGATTGCCGTGTTGAACCGCATCGCCTCGATATCCTCGCCGACCGAGCGGATGGTTTTGTGCATGAGGTGCGTGACTTCGGCCGGTGGCTCGATCTCGCAGACCTGTTCATTCAGGCCATCCCTGTCATCCGCGACAACTCGCCAGACACGGTGAAGGAAACGACTGACACCGGCAACGCCGGACATTTGCCAAGGCTTGGCGACATCGAGTGGCCCGATGAACATCTCGTAAAGACGCATGGAATCGGCGCCGTAGATGTCGATCACCTCGTCCGGATTGACAACGTTGAACTTCGACTTCGACATCTTCTCGACTTGTTGGCTCACCGGCTTGTCGCCGGCAAACCACTGACCATCACGTTCGATCACCTCGTCAGGACGGTAATATTTCCCCGAACTGTCCTTATAGGAGTAGGCGAGGATCATGCCCTGATTGAACAGCTTCTGGAACGGCTCCTTCGTTGAGACGACACCGATGTCGTAGAGCACCTTGTGCCAAAAGCGTGCGTAGAGCAGGTGGAGAACGGCATGTTCCGCGCCACCGACATAGAGATCGACAGGCAACCAGTATTTTTCCCGCTCGGGGTCGATCGTCGCCGTGCGATTATCGGGATCGGCAAATCGCAGATAATACCAGCAAGAGCCTGCCCATTGGGGCATGGTGTTGGTCTCGCGCAGCGCTGCCAGGCCGGTGGCCGGATCGCTGGTGCGCACCCAATCCTTTGCCCGTGCCAGAGGAGGATCGCCTGCCTCTGTAGGCTTGTAGTCATTCAACTCCGGGGCCAGAAGTGGCAAGGAATCCTCCGGCAGGGGCACGATGGCGCCGTCCGATCGGTGCAGGATCGGGAAGGGCTCGCCCCAATATCGCTGTCGCGAGAACAGCCAGTCCCGCAAGCGGTATTGCATGCGGCTTTTCCCAATGCCGTGTTCTTCGAGCCAGGCGATAGCAGCCGTCTTCGCGGCCGGCGCCCCGAGGCCGGTCCAAGCACCGGAATTGACGAGCGTGCCGTCTCCTTCCCAGGCGTCTTTTTGGATATCGATTCCATTGGGAGCGTCGATGATGCCGACGATCGGCAAGCCGAAAGCCCGCGCGAAGGCGTGGTCTCGATCGTCATGCGCCGGTACGGCCATGATGGCACCGCTGCCATAGCCCATCAGCACGTAATCCGCGATCCAGACCGGGATCGGCGCACCGGTTGCTGGATTGATGGTGTAGGCCCCGGTAAACGTCCCGGTCTTTGCGCGCTCCTGCAACTTTTCGACGTCGCTGAGCGATGCGGCGCGGGCAAGATAGGCATCCACTGCACCACACTGGGCCGGGGTCGTGATGATGGACACCAGCGGATGCTCTGGCGACAAGACGATGAAGGTCGCGCCCCAGATTGTCTCGGGTCGCGTGGTATAAACTGACAGAAGCTCTCTGCTGCCATCAATAACGAAAGTGATCTCCGCTCCCTCCGATCGACCGATCCAGTTTCGCTGCATCGTCTTGATGCCCTCGGGCCAGTCCAGTTCGTCCAGATCCTCCAGCAGACGGTCAGCATAAGCAGTGATCTTCAGCACCCATTGACGCATAAGGCGTCGCTCGACGGGTTCACCTGTTTCCACATACTTGCCGTCCTTGACCTCTTCGTTGGCCAGAACCGTGCCTTGCGCCGGGCACCAGTTGACGGGCACCTCCGCCTGATAGGCAAGGCCGCGCTCGTAGAGTTTCAGGAAGATCCATTGCGTCCAGCGCACGAAGTCCGGGTCAGTAGTTGAGAGTTCGCGGCTCCAGTCATAGGAGAAGCCGAGGCGCTGCACCTGGCTTTTGAAGTTGGCGATGTTCTTCGATGTCGTGATCGTGGGGTGGACGCCGGTACGCACCGCATAGCGCTCCGCTGGCAGTCCGTAGGCGTCCCATCCCATCGGATGCAGAACATTGAAGCCTCGCATCCGCTTATAACGAGCAATGATATCGGTCGCGGTATAGCCTTCCGGGTGGCCGACATGCAGACCCTCGCCAGAGGGATAAGGGAACATGTCAAGCACATAAAATTTCGGCTTGGCGCGATCCTCGTTGGTCCTAAATGTCGCGTTTTCCTGCCAGTAACGCTGCCATTTAGGCTCAATGCGCTTCGGGTCGTAAGCCATTTCTGTCTCTATCCATTGATCTGGCCGAGGAGACAGCAACAAAAAACCCGCCTCATCGGCGGGTTGCTTCATCTAAAAAGCGCGCGCTAACCCACCACCGTCTAGTCGATGGTGCTTGGAAGCAGAGTGTGGGTAGAGCCGATAGTCATGACTACACAATTGCCATGATTTCGAATGGCTGTCCAGTTGTTGCGATATTCTTCGATCAGAACACGTCGACGGTTGTTCGCCTTATTATGCCGAACTGCCGCATGGCCAAAGGCCGCCATAACGCCGTCGCGGCGCAAAGCCTTTTGGCGGTGCACGGCGGAGCCGGGACACGAGTGGCGTCACGCCGCCACGTTCGACAGGAAGCGATCCACGGACGCCCGCAGATCGGCGGCCTGGTCCGACAGGTCGCGCGCGGTCGCCAGCACGAGGTCGGCGGAACGGTTGGTGTTCTCGGTCGCGGTGGCCGTACCCGCAATGCTCCGGGCGACGCTTTCCGTTCCGGCGGCGGCGTGGCCGATACTCCGCGATATTTCGCTCGCCGCCGCGTTCTGCTGGCTGACGGCGTCGGCAATCGAGGCCGTGAAGCGATCGATCTCATCCATGATCGAAGCAATGGCGCCGACATTGTCGACCGCCTGCTTCGTCGCCGATTGCACCTCGGCAATCTGCGAGGAAATATCCTCGGTCGCCTTGGCGGTCTGGGTGGCGAGCGCCTTGACTTCCGAGGCGACCACGGCAAATCCGCGGCCGGCCTCGCCGGCGCGCGCGGCTTCGATCGTGGCGTTGAGCGCGAGCAAATTGGTCTGGCCGGCAATGTTGCGGATGAAGCCCACGACCTCGTCGATATGCTGCGTCGAGCTGGCGAGGGCCCGTATCGTCTCGTTGGCCGTTCCGGCCATGCCGGAAGCGCGCTGCACGATCGTGGTGGCGTCGTTGACCTGCGTCTTGATCGCCTGCACGGAATCGCCGAGCTGGCTCGCGGCGGTCGCCACGGTCTGAACGTTGGCCGAGGTTTGGCCCGCGGTGGAAGCGGTCTCGACGGACTGCTTGCCGGCGGCGTGCGCGATGGAGGAAAGGGTCTGCGCGGTGTTGGTCAGTTCGCCCGTCATCCGGTCGGTGTTGGCGAGGGCTGCGGTGAACGTGGAACGGAAGGCTTCAATCTCGGCCTCGATGCGCTGCCGCCGGGTGACCTGTTGCGCATGGGTCTGGTCCTTCGAGGACATCACCGCGAGATCCTGATCGGCGCGGGCCTTCAGGCTCGCCTGCATGACGGCAAGCGATTTGAGGAGGCGGCCGAGCTCGTCACGCCGACGGACCGCGATGTCGTCAGCGAAATTGCCTGCCGCGACGCGTTCGGCGACACGCACCGCGGCCGAGATGGGCTTGCTGAGCGAATATGCAAAGGCGATGGCGAGAACCAATCCGATCAGTGCGGTGCCGATGGCGATTCCCAGCATGGTGGTGCGCGCCTCTGCGACGGACGCTTCCGCCTCGGTGCGAAAGTCGAAGCCATAGGCCGCCACCAGCTCCACGAGATCGTCGAGCGCCGCGACGGCCTCGTCGCCCTGCTGCATCAGCGAGAAGGTCGTGGGGATCTCGGTCAGGCCGCCCGGCATAGGCTTGAGGATTTTCAGTCCGGCGCCCGACCAGCCGCGAAGGCCGGCTTCAGCCTTCTCCCGTGCCGCCTTGACGGTTGCGCTCTGGACCCGGTCCCGGACCACGCTGAGATCTTCGGAAATGTTGCGAACCAGCTTCTCGAACCGGGCAACGGCTTCGGTCGTCGCCCCGTCGGTCAGGCTGCGCTGCATGATGAGACGCGCCTCGTTCAACCCGGCATGCGCCGAGCGCGCGTGGTTGATCCCCATCAAGGGGCCGTCATAGAGGCGCACCACCTGGTCGCCCGCGGTGGAAATGCCCCGAATGCCGTAGAATGCGAGCCCGCAGGCCAGCAGGATGACAACACTGAAGGCGCCGAAAATCTTGTAGCGAATAGACATCACAAATCTCCGGCAACGCGGTCTGGCGCGACTAGTCCGTAACCTTCACCATCATCTTCATCCGCGGATGGATGGCGCAGATCACCTGCACGTCGCCCGTTTCCTTGAACGTCACATCCGTCGACATGCCGGGCGCCTGCGAGCCGAGATTGAATTCGCTGCCCTTGGTGGCCGACATGATATTGTGGGGAATGCTGTCGTCGTTCACGAAGGTGAGCGCGTCGCCCTTCTTGATCGTGACGCTCTCGGAGGAGAACACCCGGCCCTGCTGATGGATCACCTGGTTGGCGGCGAGCGCACCAGCCGACAGGCCGGTGAGGATGACGAGAGCGAACAGAATGGTCTTGTGCATGGGATATCCTTGGATTGAGAGGGCTGGGATCAGCGCGGCAGGACTGGCACCGCGGTCGGACTGAGGTTGCTGGTCAGGGTTTTCATGAAGGCCACCAGATCGGATTTTTCCTGGGCGGTGAGCCCGAGTGGCTTCATCAGGTCGGAACGGCTCGGCCGGTCGACGCCGCCGCGATCGTAATGCTCAACCACCGCTTCCAGCGTGGCGAGCGATCCATCGTGCATAAAGGGGGTTCGGCGCGCGATTTCGCGCAAGCCGGGGGTCTTGAACGCGTGCTGCATCTTGATCACGCCGGGCATGAACTCGCCACGGCCGACATCCTTGCTCGGCAGCCCGATGTCCTGAAAGCCGTCATTGGTAAAATTCCAACCCTCATGGCAGGAAGAACAGAGCGCCTTGCCGTTGAAGATGGCAAAGCCGCGCTTGGCTTCCTCGGAAATCGCCTTTTCATTTCCCTCGATCCATGAATCGAACGGCGCACGCTCGGAGACCACGGTCCGTTCATAGGTCGCGATCGCCTTGGCAAGCGTCTTGGAGCTCATCGCTTCGTTCGGAAACGCCGTAGCGAACAGCGGCTTGTACTCACCGATGGAGGTAAGCCGTTCCATCAGTTGCTCGAGCGGCATGTTCATCTCGCCAGCGGCCTGGATCGGACCGAGCGCCTGCTCTTCGAGCGTCGCAAGCCGGCCGTCCCACATGAAGATCGCGCCCCACGCGGCATTGACGATGGTGGGCGAATGCCGGCCGAGCTTCGCCATGCCGTGACCGACACCGACCGCCAAGCCGTCACCCCAGCCGAAGCCCGGGCTGTGACAGCTCGCGCAGGATTGCGCCGACGTCACCGACAGCCGCGTGTCGAAATAAAGCTTCTTGCCGAGGGCGGCCTTTTCCGGCGTGTAGGGATTTTCTTTCGGGAACGGGATCGTTGCCGGCCGCTTGTACTGCGCCTTCATCGCATCGATCCCGGGTGCCGCCTTCGCACCGAGATCGATGCGGCGGGTTTCGCCGACGATGACCGCGCCGAGGCCGATGCTGGCAAAGCCGATCGCGCCAAAGCTGGCAGCAGCAACGGCTGTTGCAAACAGGGTTGATCGACGGGGGAAGAATGCCGACATGCCGCGTCCTCGAATGATGTGCCAATGGCCGCCTGAAAAACGCGGCACGAGGGCGAAAGCGCAATTCCGCAAGTGTTGGCATGACGATAATCGTCAATGGTTAATCACTGTGTTCGGAATGAGCACTCGAGATTCCGTAGTTCTACGAATCGCAGAAACACGGGCTTTTTTCAGTGGATCCAGCAATCATGGCGTGCGCAAGACGCGCTGCTCATTCAGAAATCAACGCGCGATTTCGCTGCGTCGGGCTGCTTCAACAACGCGCCGTTGCAGCAGCTCATGCTCGCGCTTGTTGCCCGCCAATCGTGCTGCAGCTTCGAATGCGGCGCGCGCTTCTGCGAAACGGGCGAGCTTGAAAAGCAGATCACCGCGCACGCTTTCCAGCAAATGGTAACTCTTGAGCGCAGGTTCGTGCGCGAGATCGTCCACGATAGCAAGTGCAGCCGCCGGGCCTTCAGCCATGCCGACCGCGACCGCGCGGTTGAGTTCGATGACCGGCGAACGCACCAGTGCCGTCAATTCGGCATAGAGTGCCGCGATACGCAGCCAATCGGTTTCGGCAGGAGTGCTGGCCCGGGCGTGGCAGGCGACGATTGCCGCCTGCAGCGCATAGAAGCGACGCGCACCGCCGAGCTCATGCGCTCGCGTCAGCGCGAGCAAGCCGCGTCGGATCTGAAGGTGGTCCCATCGCGCGCGGTTCTGATCCATCAGCAAGACCGGATCGCCGGCCGCATCGGTGCGCGTCGCGATGCGCGAGGCGTTCAGCTCCATCAGCGCCAGCAGGCCATGGGCTTCGGATTCCTGCGGCGCAACCAGCGTGAGTACACGGCCCATGCGCAGCGCGTCGCTGCAGAGCTGCGGCCGCAGCCATTCGTCACCGCGGGCGGCCGTATAACCCTCGTTGAAGATGAGATAGACGACCTCCAGCACCGAGGCGAGCCGTTCCGAAAGTTCCTCGCCGCGCGGGGTTTCGTAAGCGAGCCCGGAGTCCGACAGCGTCCGCTTGGCGCGCACGATGCGCTGGGCAATCGTCGTCTCCGGCTGCAGGAAGGCGCGCGCGATCTCTTCCGTGGTCAGGCCGCAGATCATCCGAAGTGCGAGAGCAGCGCGCGACTCGCGCGATAGACGCGGATGGCAAGCCGTGAAGATCAGCCGCAACAACTCGTCGCCGATGTCGTCGTCGAGCGCCGCGTCGGAATCGGGCATCGCCTGCTGCTCCTGCTCCAGCTCGCGTATCAGCATCTCGTGCTTGCGCCCGAGCATGTCGCGGCGGCGCAGATCATCGAGCGCGCGGCGTTTGGCGGTTGCCATCAGCCATGCGCCCGGCCTTTCCGGCACACCAGTGGCGGGCCAATGCTCGAGCGCCGCCACCAGGGCTTCCTGCGTCAGGTCTTCGGCCAGTGTCACATCGCGCAACATCCGGGACAGGCCCGTGATCAGGCGCGGCTGCTCGATGCGCCAGACCGCCAGAATGGTGCGATGGACGTCGGCGGCCGTCATCGCCACCGACTGCACTTGCCGAACGCGCGCATCAGGCGTGTGCGCGCACATTGACCTCGCAAGCATCGTCCACACCCGGCGTAGCAAAGGAACGGACTTCACATGTTCCGTCCCAGCCCGGCATGTGATCGAGGTGCAGCTGCATGAATTCCCGCGCCGCCGCGACCGCTTCTTCCTTGTCGCGCAGTTCGAAGATCGCGTAGCCGCCGATCATTTCCTTGGTCTCGACGAACGGCCCGTCGACCACGCTGAGCTTGCCGTCGGTGATGCGCACCTGCGCCCCCACAGCGACCGGCATCAGCCCGCCGCTGTCGATCATGCGGCCGGCCTTGATCTCCCGATCGGCAAGCTTGGCCATCGCCTCCATCAAAGCCGGCGTCGGGCCGCGCATGGGCTGGGACGAGGTAACGATATACATGAAGCGCATGGTGGAACTCCCGTTGAGGCGAGTTGCGGCGGTGATCGCCCGCAAAACTGTCTCGCTATGGGAGACGACGAACGGAAACAAGGCGGATCGACAGGCGTTTTGCAATTATTTTCGCAAAGGCAGCTTGCAGGAGATCGGCCCGGCGGGATGGATTGCGGCAGGCCGTGCCGGCCCTGTAGGCTGCCCGAACCGATATTCGTGGGGACAAGCATGAAACCGTGCACCAATCGATCTGGCGTCCCGGGTTTTCTGTCGATCCTGGCGGCCATCTTCATCTTCGCGTCTGCACCCGCTAGCGCAGCCACCATCGTGGCGCTTGGCGCCAGCAACACCTACGGCAAGGGTGTCGCGCGCAGTCAGGCCTATCCTGCGCAACTTGAGGCGATATTGCGGGCCAAGGGCGCCAATGTCCGTGTCGTCAACGCCGGCATCAACGGCGACACCACCGAAGGCATGTTGCAGCGCCTCGATCGAACGGTGCCGAACGGGACCAGCGCCGTCATCCTGCAGCCCGGCGGCAACGACCGCCGCAAGGGCTCGCCGGATCGAACGTCGGAAATTCAGAGCCGGCTGCGGGCGCGGGGCATCCCGGTGATCATGATCGCCAATGGCACGTTCAGGGGATTGCCGCATCAGCCCGACGGCCAGCATCTGACGCCGGAAGGCTACCACATGCTCGCCGAGCATGTGGCGTCTCAGGTCGCGGGAGTCATTGGCCGCTAAAGTGCGGCCCGCCGGGCTACTGTCCCCGCATCATGATCAGCGGATCGGCCGCGTCAGGCACCCGCCGCCACTGCGCATTGTCGTCGGCCTCGAACTGCCAGGTTTCGCCCTTGGCCGACAGCAGCAGCATCCGGCCGTGATCGAGGCGCCACTGGTTCGGCGCGAAAGCCGCGACCGCTGGATCGCATTTCGGCTTCAGGAACACCTGGAAATTATCGCCGGTGGCTTCGGTATTGGTCAGCGTCAGGCCGCAGATCGTCTGGCCGTTGCCGCGAACCATCGACCAGTCGCCGATCATCTGGTCCATCGACTTGGCGAGCGAGCGGGCGGCGGCGAGGTTCTGCAGGATGTAGACGCCCTCGCCGGTTCGCAGGCCTTCGAAGATGCCGCTCTCGACTTCGGTGAAGTCGATCACCGGCTGGCCTGCGGCATCCTGCATCCGCACGATATCCAGCCCCTTGATATTCCAGGCCGTGATTTCCTTGGTGAACGGCAGCGCCGCGGCACAGCCGGGCTCAAGTTCGAGCTTGAGCCCCTGCGGCGTCGTATCGCCCTTGAGCGTGACGACGCAGGTCTTGCTGCGCTCGGTGGTGGCAAGCTCCCATTGTCCGACCATGTCCTTCTTCAGGGTCGAGGCATCCTGCGCCGCCGCCTGCGACGCAAGCGCAAGCAGCGCCGTCAGCGCTGCGACCGTGATGCCTGAACGCCCT
Organism: Bradyrhizobium sp. McL0615; assembly: GCF_049993905.1. NCBI lineage: Bacteria > Pseudomonadati > Pseudomonadota > Alphaproteobacteria > Hyphomicrobiales > Nitrobacteraceae > Bradyrhizobium > Bradyrhizobium sp. McL0615. The sequence goes on from NZ_CP188254.1 coordinate 8,529,379, forward strand.
GACGACATCAGCGCCCCTTCACCGGGGTTTCCGGAACGGGCGTCAACGGCGCCTTGCCGGCAAACCAGTCTTTCAGATTGTCGACGACAAGCTGATCCATGGCATTGCGCGTTACTACCGAAGCTGAGCCAATATGTGGCAGCAGCACGACATTTTGCATGGCCTTCAGCTCGTCCGGCACGTTCGGTTCGTTGGCGAACACGTCGAGGCCTGCTGCGAGAATGGTGCCGGATTTCAACGCCGCGACCAGCGCTGGCTCGTCGACGACGGAGCCGCGCGCAACATTGATCAGGACGCCGCGCGGACCAAGCGCCTTCAGCACGTCGGCATTGATCATCTTGGCGGTAGCTGCGCCGCCGGGCACGATGACGATCAGCGTGTCGACCGCCTTCGCCATTTCCATCAGGTCCGGATAGTGCTGGTAGGACACGGCCGAAGACGGATTGCGCGAGTGATAGGACACCGGCACGAGCGAGGCTTCGAGGCGGCGTCCGATCGCTTGCCCGATGCGGCCCATGCCGACGATCCCGACCTTGCGGTCACGCAGCGAGCCGACGCTCAAGGGATAGTTCTGCGCCTGCCACAGGCCGGAGCGCAGATAGCGGTCGGCCTTGACGAACTCGCGCACGGTCGAGATCAGCAGCCCCATCGCGACGTCGGCGACCTCTTCGGTCAGCACGTCGGGTGTGTTGGTGACGACGATATTGTGCTCCCGCGCATAAGCGGAATCGACATGGTCGTAACCGACACCGAAGCTCGCGATGATTTCCAGCTTGGGGAAATGCGACAGCGCCTTCGCATCGGCCGGCACCATGTGATAGGTCACCGCCATGCCGCGGATCTTCGCGATCGTATCGGGCGTCAACCGTTCGAGGTCGGCGCGGCTCTCCGCCATATGCAGGACGTACTGATCCGAAAAGCCGTTTTCCAGGATCGGCCGGACCGGTCCGTAGATCAGGAGATCGACCTTTTCGGACGAAACATTCGCGGCAGCCATCAATTTTCCTTTCCAAGCGCGCTCTCATGCCAGCGCCGTAATACCAGATGCGAAACTAGCGCCAGCAGCCCATAGATGACAATCCCGGCGACGGACAACAACAATAACGCCGCGAACATTCGGGGAATGTTGAGGCGATAGCCGGATTCGGCGATCCGGAAGGCAAGCCCGGAGCCGGCGCCCGCGGTGCCTGCCGCGATTTCAGCGACCACGGCGCCGATCAGCGACAGGCCGCCCGCGATCCGCAGGCCGCCGAGGATATACGGCAGCGCCGCCGGCAATTTCAGGTACCGCAGCGTCTGCAGCCGCGACGCGCCATAGAGCTGAAACAGCCCGGCCAGATTGCGGTCCACCGAATTCAGCCCGAGCGTGGTGTTGGACAGGACCGGAAAGAACCCGACGATCCAGGCGCAGACGATGACCGCGGTCTGCTGCGGCAGATAGATCAGCAATAGCGGCGCAATTGCGATCACAGGCGTAACCTGCAGGATCACTGCATAGGGAAACAGCGAATATTCCAACCATTTCGACTGGTTGAACAGCAGCGCCAGCGCGACGCCGCCTATGGCCGCAGCGATAAAGCCTTCCAGCGTGGTGAGCAGGGTGACGCCGAGCGATTCCGACAGCACCGGCCAGTCGCCGAGGAGCGTCTGAAACACGAGATAAGGGCCCGGCAGCACGTAAGGCTGGATGTCGTTGACGCGCACCGCGAGTTCCCACAATGTCAGGCCCGCGGCGAGTACGGCCAAGGGCATCAACATGCGGCCGATATTCTGGAACGAGTTCATGCGCTGCGCTGCCCGGAATAGGACGGCGCCAGCGCGCTGGAGACCTCGCGGCAATGGCCGGCATATTCGGCCGAGGTGCGAAACGCCTCCCCGCGCGGCTCAGCCGTCAAGATCTGAAATTCGCTGGCCAAACGGCCCGGCCGCGCCGTCATCACGAGCACCCGCTGTGACAGATAGACCGACTCGAATACCGAATGGGTGACGAAGATGACGGTCTTGTGCAGCTTGCGCCAAAGATCAAGCAGATCGTTGTTGAGCCGAAAGCGCGTGATCTCGTCGAGCGCCGCGAACGGCTCGTCGAGCAGCAGGATATCGGGATCGGTAACGAGCGCGCGGGCCAGCGAGACCCGCATCTTCATGCCGCCCGACAATTCACGCGGGAATGCATCGGCAAATTCGGCAAGACCGACCTGGGCCAGCGCTTCCTCGATGCGGCTATCGGCATCAGCCGCCACTGTGTGCGCAAGCTTCAGCGGCAGGCGCACGTTTTCGCGCACGCTTGCCCACGGCATCAGAGTGGGCTCCTGAAACACGAAGCCAATGGGATGCCGCCCATCCTTCCTGTTGGCGCGATGGGAAACGTTCACCGTGCCTGAACTCGGCGCGCCGAGCCCCGCAATCAGCCGTAGCGCGGTCGATTTTCCGCAGCCGGAAGGCCCGAGCAGTGATACGAATTCGCCTTTGGCGACATCGAGATCGAGCGGCCCGAGCGCGGTCACGCCGTTGTCATAGGTCTTGGTAACCGCGCGCAGACGCACGGCAAGGCCGGCCACATCCAGATCGGTCTCGGACAAAGCGGGCTCGGCCATCTCGCGTCAGTTCTTCGGCCGCAGGTCGAGACCGACGCCCTTGTTGACGAAGCGAAGCGTATAAGCCTGACGGAAATCGATATCGCGGCGAACCACGCCGGCCCGCACCATCTTGTCGAAGAAGCTCGCCACGCGCGCGTCGGTCATCGCGCCGATGCCGTCCCGCAAGGTGTCGCCGGAATCGACGATGCCGTATTCCTTCATCTTGGCGACGGAATAGGCGAGCAACTCGTCGGTCATTTCCGGGTTCATCTTCTTGATCATCGCGTTCCCCGGCGCATTATCGCCGTAGAGATAATTGTACCAGCCGATCGCGGAAGCATCGACGAAGCGCTGCACCAGGTCCGGCTTCTTGTCGACGATCTCGCGGCGGGTCTCGATCAAGGTCGAATAGGCGTTGAAGCCGTGATCGGCGAGCAGGATCACGCCCGGCTTGAAGCCGGCCGCCTTCTCGACGGCGTAGGGCTCGGAGGTGACGTAGCCCTGCATCGCGCTCTGCTTGTTCACGATAAAGGGCTGCGAATTGAAGGTGTAGGGTTTTACCTTGCTCTCGCTGAACCCGTATTCGGACTTCAGCCACTGGAAATAGCTGGCGACGCCCTCCTTGGACACCAACAGCGTCAGCGGCTTGAGATCCTCAAGTTTTGCATTTTTGGCTTCCGGATGAGTGAGGAAGACCTGCGGATCCTTCTGAAAGATGGCGGCGACCGCGACCAGCGGCACATTGTTGGCGACCGCGTCGAACGATTGCAGCGTGTTCGCGCTCATGAAGAAATCGAGCTTGCCGGCGGTCAGGAGGATGCGGTTGTTGGTGTTGGGGCCGCCGGGCACAATGGTGACGTCGAGCCCGTATTTATTGTAGGTGCCGTCGGCGACGGCCTGGAAGAAGCCGCCATGTTCGGCCTCCGCGACCCAGTTGGTTCCAAACGATACCTTGTCGAGGGTCTGCGCATGCGCCGGCATCAGCGCCGCAGCCAACGCCAGAAGACCTGCGGTTAACGCTCGCGGCAAAAAGGCCGGGTTCATGGTTGGACTCCGTCGATCGTTCTGGCCCATGATGGGAGGCAATGGACGTTGAGAGCGTCCCCGAGGGTTTGACTCAGGGGTTGGGATCAGCACCTGGAACATCTAACAAACTACCCCGCAAATTCATCCAAAGAAACGCTTCGCTCGATGACTTCAACCGTTCCGCCCCGCGACTGGACCGAGATCCACTGGCCCGACATCGCCAAAAGTGACGCCGCACGCTGGATTGCGGTGCTGCCGCTGGCGGCGACCGAACAGCATGGCCCGCATCTGCCGCTGGAAACCGACATCCTGATCGGCGAGGCCTATCTGGCGCGCGTGCGCGAGCTGTTGCCGGCATCACTTCCCGTCACCTTTCTGCCCGTACAGCCGATCGGTATCTCCACCGAGCATATCGATTATCCCGGCACGAAGACGCTACCGACCGACGTCGCATTGAAGGAATGGATGGCAATCGGCGAAAGCGCCGCGCGATGTGGAATCCGCAAGCTGGTGATGGTGACCAGCCATGGCGGCAACAGTGCGGCGATGTCGCTGGTGGCGCAGGATCTGCGCGCGCATCATCAGATGCTCGTCGTCACCACAAGCTGGTTTCGCTTCGGCATGCCGGATGGATTGTTTTCCGAGGAAGAGACGCGGCATGGCATTCATGGCGGCGCGACCGAGACGTCGATCATGCTGGCGCGCTATCCGCAGAGCGTGCGGAAGGAAGCAATCGCCGATTTTCGCCCCACCAGTATCGACATGGAGCAGAAATTTCGCTGGCTGTCGGCGCATCGGCCGGTCCCCTTCGCGTGGCAGACGCAGGACCTGCATGAAAGCGGCGCGGTTGGCGACGCAACCCAAGCCTCCGCGAAGAAGGGCGAACAACTGCTCGATCACGGCGCGCGCGCATTCTGCGAATTGCTCGACGACGTCGACAAATTCGATCCGGAATTGTTTCTTCGTAAACCATGAACCCTCGGATTTATTCCCGTAACTCTCTGAAATATCTAAGAAATAAACGACGAAACCATATTTCCAGGCGCGTTTTCGAACCGCTTTCTGACACGCTCCGTCCAACTGGCATGCGGACCACAATGGCCGCTTAACACAGGATGGAGACTTCCATGTCGATCAAGACCAAGTTCGCCGCTCTCGCTCTCGCCACCGTTGCCGTTACCGGCACGATTGCATCGTCCACCACCCAGGCGCAGGCCAAGCCGCTCGGCTGGGGCATTGGAGCCGGCCTCGTCGGCGCCGCGATTGTCGGCACCGCCATCGCCGCCAGCAACGACGGTTACTACTACGACGGCTATCGCCGCTGCGGCTGGGTTCGCCAGTTCGACGCTTTCGGCAATTACGTCGGCCGCGTTCGGACCTGCGGTTACTGATTTCTGCGGCTGACTTGGTTTCTGTTTGAGAAGCGCTCGCTTCACGCAATCTAGTTCAGACCCTGACAACGCTTCTTCTTGTTTGACGCGTTTTCTTCACGCGAACCGGAATGCCACTTCGCTCGAAAACGCTTCTGTCGTGGATTTGCGTCCAGCACGGGCGCCTCATCCACCCCCGTGCTGAACCCGACCCGCCCGGTTGTCCCCCCGGGCGGGTCACCTTTATTGGGGGATAGGCCGGCGCCAGCACCCGGCCCGTCGCGATGTGCCCACCGTGTCTCCGAACACCCCCGCCAGTGATTTCTCCGAACCGGTCCGCCGCCGGGCCGATGTAGCAACCACGTCACGCAACGGTGTCATCTGGTCGCATCGGCAGCCCAGCTTCTTGCTATTGCGAATTACTTGCAATAAGGATCGGGAATGAACGACGGGGAACTCCGATCAATGTGTTGGAGCAGGGGTGGAACCGCAGGTATCCCACCGGGGGCGACGGGTTGATGACTTCATTTGTTGGGTGGCGGCAGGCATTCGAATCTGCCGTGATGGCAGGCAGCAGCCGCATGGGTTGCATCGGGAATGTCCGCACTGTGAATCGCGATCGCCGATCCCTGGAAAGCGTACTGGTCGGCGCCGCCTTCGGCGCGCTGGCGCTTGGCAGCTCGGCGATAGCGGCCGACATGCCGCTCAAGGCGCCCCACCTTGGCCCGGCGTTTGATTGGAGCGGCTTCTATATCGGCGGTCACACCGGCTACGGCCGCGCCTCATCGTTCGCGACGCTGGCCGACCCCACCTTCGCCACGACCAGCAGTGTGGCCAGCGGCCTGATCGGCGGCGTGCAGGCCGGATATAATTATCGCCTCTCCTCAGGCCTGTTGTTCGGCGTCGAGGCCGATCTGACCTTTCCGAACTATCTGCCGTCCAACCACGTCGTCGCCAAGTTCGCGACGGCGCGCTCTGACCTCGAAGAGCGCTGGGACTATTTTGGCACCGTGCGCGGCCGCGTGGGCTATACCAGCGGGCCTTGGCTGGCCTACGCCACCGGTGGTTTCGCGTGGGCCGGCGAACGTTTTCTCAATACGCCCACCGGCGTCGACGTCGAAGAGAAGCATATCAACGTTCGCCCCGGCTGGGCCGCGGGCGCGGGACTGGAATACGCATTCGCGCCACACTGGAGCGTGAGGCTTGAATATCTCTATGCCCAGTTCGGCAAAGCAGATGTCCGCTTCTCATCGGGAACACAGTACAATTCAACGCTCGACTTCCAGCAGATCCGCATCGGCCTCAACCGCAAGGTCGATTGGCCCGGATCGAAAAGCTGGACACCGAAGACGGACCTGACCGATACCGAATCCGACCGCTGGGAAATTCACGGCCAGACCACCTATCTGGGTCAGGGCTACCCGGCATTCCGCGCACCCTATACCGGCACCAACAGCCTGACCCCGGCGCGGCAGTATCAGGCCACCTGGAGCAACAGCCTCTTTCTGAACGCCAGGCTCTGGGAAGGCGGCGAGGTCTATTACAATCCCGAACTGCTGCAGGGCTTTGGCCTGAGCGACACCGTCGGTCTCGCCGGGTTTTCCAGCGGCGAGGCGCAGAAATCGAACTTCCCCTACCCGCACTACAACACCTCGCGGCTGTTCGTGCGCCAGACCTTCGGATTCGGCGGCGAGCAGGAAGAACTTGCCAGCGGGCAACAGCAGCTGGCGGGCAAGGCCGACGTCAACCGGCTGACGCTGCAGGCCGGCAAGTTCTCGGTCGGTGACGTCTTTGACGGCAATTCCTACGCCAAGGACACCCGCAGGGATTTCATGAACTGGTCGATCTGGGCTCCCGGCGCGTTCGACTATGCCGCAGACAAGCTCGGCCTCACCTACGGCATGACCGCCGAGCTCAACCAGAAGAATTGGGCCCTGCGTGGCGGCTATTTCCTGATGGGCGCGGTATCCAACTCCAACAATTTCGATACGCAGGTGTTCAGCCGCGGACAGTATGTCGCCGAACTGGAGACGCGATACACGCTGTTCTCCCGTCCGGGCAAGCTGCGCACCATCGGCTGGGTAAGCAGCGCCAATTCCGGCAGCTATCGCGACACGCTGAACGATCCGGCGCTCAATCTCGATATTTCGCTGACGCGCACCGGCCGCCCCAAATACGGTTACGTCTTCAACGTCGAACAGTCGGTCACCGACGACATCGGCCTGTTCGGCCGCTGGAGCTGGAACAACGGCAAGACCGAGATCATGTCATTCACCGACATCGATGCCTCCTTGTCGCTCGGTACCTCCATCAAGGGCACCAAATGGGGACGGCCGGACGATACGATCGGATTGGCCGGCGCGGTCAACGCGCTGTCGCGCGACCATCGCGACTTCATCGCCGCCGGCGGGCTCGGTCCGCTGATCGGCGACGGGCAGCTTAACTACCGCAAGGAACGCATCCTCGAGACCTACTACGCCTACGCGCTGAACAAGCAGATCACGCTGACGGCGGACTACCAGTTCGTCACCAATCCCGCGTACAATGCCGACCGCGGCCCGGTCCACGTGTTCTCCGGGAGGCTGCACGGAGAGTTCTAGTTTGCGTCGTCCCTGCCAAGCACGGGGATACGTAGCGCAAGAATCTGGAGCTTCGTTTCGATTCAATCGGAGCGGGGCTCCAGTGCCTGATCGAGGCACCCATGCTCTACTTTGTGATCAAATGCGCGTTGTCCGGCATTATCATCGCGGCGGTGTCGGAAATCGCCAAGCGTAGCCCGGCGTTCGGCGCGCTCATCGTATCGCTGCCGCTGCTTTCGCTGTTGAGCTTCCTCTGGCTCTGGCGTGACACCGGCGATGCGGAGCGCATTGCCGGTGTCTCGGAAACGACGTTCTGGTACGTGCTGCCGTCGCTGCCGCTGTTCCTGATATTGCCGGCGATGCTGAGGGCAGGCGCCGGCTTCTGGCCCAGCCTAGCGGCGAGCTGCGCGGTAACGGTGATCCTCTACTTCATCACCGCCTGGGTGCTCGCCAGGTTCGGCATCCATCTCTGAAACGGCTGGTTTTCCCGGCCCCGCATTTTTCCCTTCCGCGCCAACGAGACGATAGAGCGCCGGCAGCACGAACAGGGTCAGGAACGTCGCGGTGATCAGCCCGCCGATCACGACGGTCGCCAGTGGCTTCTGAACTTCCGCTCCGGTGCCGGTGGCCAGCGCCATCGGAATGAAGCCGACGGATGCCACCAGGGCCGTCATGGCAACCGGTCTCAATCTTGTGACCGCGCCCTCGATGATCGCCTCCCGCGGCGGCTGGCCGCGCTCGATGAGCTGCTTGATGAAGGTCAGCATCACCAGCCCGTTCAGCACGGCGACGCCGGACAATGCGATGAAGCCCACCGCGGCGGAGACCGAGAACGGCATGCCGCGCAGCCAGAGCGCGACGATCCCGCCCGACAGCGCCAGCGGCACCGCGCTGAAAACCAGCAGCGCGTCGCGCGCAGAGCCAAGCGCCGCGAACAGGATCAGAAAGATCATCACAAAGCAGGCCGGCACCACGATGGTCAGGCGCTCTCGCGCCGAGGCGAGGTTCTCGAACTGCCCTCCCCAGGTGATCCAGTATCCGGGCGCAAGCTTCACGCCTTGCGAAATCTTCTCCTGGGCTTCGCGCACCACCGAGCCGATGTCGCGGCCGCGCACGTTCGCCGTCACCACGACGCGGCGCTTTCCGTTTTCGCGGCTGACTTGGTTGGGCCCCTCCGTGAACGTCAGTGAGGCCACATCGCGCAGGGGTATGGTCATGCGCGACGGCGCCCCGCCCTCGCCCGGCAGCGGCACCGGAAGGCCCAGGATCACGTCGGCATTGGCGCGCGGAGCATCCGGAAGCCGGACCACGATCTGGAAACGGCGGTCGCCCTCGAACACCAGCCCGGCCTCCCGCCCGCCGATCGCGGTACCGATCACGTCCTGAACCGCGGCAATGCTCAAGCCCCGCCGCGATATCTCTTTCTTGTCGATGCCGATTTCGACGAACGGCAGCCCCGTCACCTGCTCGACCCTGACGTCCTGGGCGCCATGAATGCCCCGCAACAGGCCGGCCACTTCGTTGGCCGATTTCAGCATCGGCTCGAACTCGTCGCCGAATATCTTGACCGCCATATCCTCGCGAACACCGGCGATCAGCTCGTTGAATCGCATCTGGATCGGCTGCGAGAAGCTGAAACTGGTGCCCACCAGTTTCTGCAGTTCGGGCTCCATGCGTTCGATCAGTTCGGCCTTTGTCAGCGATGGATCGGGCCATTCCTCCTGTGGTTTCAGGATGACGTAGGTGTCCGCAGCATTCGGCGGCATCGGATCGGCGGCGATGTCGGGCGTGCCGACGCGGGAGAACACGAACGCCACTTCGCGAAACTTCGAAACCGCCCGTTCGAGATCGAGCTGCATGGCCTGCGATTGCGCCAGCGAGGCGCTTGGAATCCGCCGCGCCTCGATCACGAGGTTCTTTTCGTCGAGCGTCGGGTTGAACTCCTGTCCGAGCGACAGGAAGACCATGACGCTCAGCGCAAAGGCCGCAGCCCCGACACCCAGCACAAGGCCCGGCACCTTCAATGATCGCGTGAGCGCCGACCGGTAAAGATCGGCAAGCCCACGAACCAGCCGGTTCGGCTTTTCCTGCACACGCCCGGTGACGGCGATCGCGATCATCGCCGGAACGAATGTCAGCGACAGCACGAACGCCGACAGCAAGGCGATGATGACGGTCAGCGCCATCGGCTCGAACATCTTGCCTTCGACGCCGGAAAACGTCAGCAGCGGTATGTAGACCAGCATGATCACCGCCTGTCCGTAGACGGATGGCGCAACCATCTCCTTGGCGGCGAGCCGCACCGTCTCCAGCCGTTCGGTAAGATCGAGCTGGCGGCCGAGCTGGTGTTGCCGGTTGGCGAGATGCCGGAGACAGTTTTCAGTGATGATGACGGCGCCGTCGACGATCAGGCCGAAGTCGATCGCGCCGAGACTCATCAGGTTGGCGCTGACTCTTGCCTGCAGCATGCCGGTGACCGTCAACAGCATCGCGGCCGGAATCACCAGCGCCGTGATCAATGCCGCGCGAAAATTTCCAAGCAGGGCGAACAGAATGACGACGACGAGGAGCGCGCCCTCCGCCAGGTTCGTGGCGACCGTGTAGATGGTTGCGTCGACCAGTTGCGTCCGGTTCAGCACGGTCTTTGCGACGATCCCGGGCGGCAGCGCCTTGTTGATCGCTTCGATCTTTGCAGCGGCGGCGGCGGACACCGTCCGGCTGTTGCCGCCGATCAGCATCAGCGCGGTGCCGAGCACGGTCTCGTGCCCGTCGAGGCTGGCGCTGCCGGTCCGCAGTTCACGCCCGATCGACACCTCGGCCAGATCCTTCACCCGCAGCGGCGTGTCGCCGCGAGTGGCGACGACGATCTCGCCGATCTCGGAGATATCCTCGATGCGCCCGGCGGCCCGCACGACATAATTCTCGCCGTTGCGCTCGACATAGTTCGCGCCGCGGCTGGCATTGTTGGCCTCTACCGCCTTGACGATGTCGGTGAACGAAATGCCATAGGCGATCGACTTGGCCGGATCCGGCGCGATCTGGTACTGCTTGACATAGCCGCCGATCGCATCGGCGCCGGCGACCCCCGGCACGTTGCGCATCTGCGGGCGGATAATCCAGTCCTGCACCGTGCGCAAATAGACCGCGCGCTCGAAATCGTTGCGCAGATACCGGCCTTCCGCCGTGAGATAGCTGCCGTCGCTCTGCCAACCCGGCTTGCCATCGGCAACCGGCGTATCCGTTGGCGGCTTCTGATATTCGACCGCCCACCAATACACTTCGCCCAGCCCCGTCGAGATCGGGCCAAGTTTGACCTCGGCTTCAAGCGGAAGCGATTGCCGGATCTCCTGCAGGCGCTCATTGACCTGCTGCCGCGCGAAGTAAATGCTGGTCTTGTCGCGGAACACCGCCGTCACCTGGGCAAAGCCGTTGCGGGAGAACGAGCGCGTGTATTCGAGGGTCGGCGTACCGGCCAGGATATTTTCGATCTGGAACGTGATCTGCTTTTCCATCTCGACCGGCGTCAGCGCCGGTGCGATGGCATTGATCTGGACCTGGTTGTTGGTGACGTCGGGAACGGCATCGATCGGCAGCTTGTTGAGCGACCAGACGCCAAGCGCGCAGGCAACCGCGGTCAACAGCACGATGAACCAGCGGTGACGGACCGAAAGGTCGAGGATTTTCTCGATCATTAGTCGTCCGCCTTTGCTTTTCCGAGATCGGACTTCAGGACAAATGTGTTGAGGACGGCGACGATCTCACCCGGCTTGAGGCCGCCGATCACCTCGACGGCATCTTCGGTCATCGCTCCCGCCTGCACCGCGCGCGCTTCAAATCCCTCCGGCACCTGCACGAAGGCCACAAGCTTTCCATCGATCGCCTGCAACGCATTTCGCGGCAGCAGCAGCGCAACGGCGCGCCGGTCGACGGGAATGCTTGCGCCAACGAAAGATCCCGGACGCCAGCGGCCGTCGGTGTTGTCGAGCGAGACGATGACCCGCGTCGTCCGTGTCTCCTTGCTCACCATCGGGCTGATGAAGATGGTCTTGCCGCTGGCCTTTGCGCGCGCAGAATCTTCGATTGCGATGTCATCGCCCTCCTTCAGGAGCGCAAGATCCGGCGCCGAGGCGACGAGTTCGACCCAGACCGACGACAGATCGGCGACGACGTAAATCTCCTTCTCCTGCTGATCGCCGCCGACCGGCGCGCCGAGATCGACCCGGCGCTCGATCACCCGGCCTGATATCGGCGAGCGCAGCGCGTAGCGCCGCATATTCGCGACCGGCTGTTTCGGAAGCTCGGCGATCTCCGCCTCGTCAACATCCAGCGCGGAGAGTTTCTGGCGCGCCAGATCGTGCCGCAGCTTCGACAGGGAAAATGCGTTCTCGGCGCGGAGGAATTGCTGCTCGGCGGATATCTTCTTCTCGAACAGCGACCGCTCGCGCTCGAACAGGGTCGTTTGCAGCTCGAGATTGGCCCCCGCCGTCAGGAATTCGCTCTTGGCGTCCGCGACCTCGCGGCTTTCCAGGTAGGCGACGACCTCGCCCTTTTGCACGATATCGCCGAGGCGCTTGCGCAGCTCGACCACGGTTCCGATCACCTTGGCCGGCACATGACCGATCCGGTCGGAATCCATCATCACATTGCCCGGGACGCGCACCGTTCGCGAGAGCATGCCGGGCCCGGCGGGCGCCACCTCGATCCGCAACGCAGCGATTTGCGCTGGCGACAGTTTGATCAGGCCTTCGCGGCCTTGCTGGCTTTCAGGCGCGGCCGAGACCGGCTGCATGCACGCCAGGCCGAGCCCCACAGCGAGCGCTGGCAACTTCCTTGATATCGACATCTAAATTGTTCCTACGAGAAAGCTCGCGCTGCGCGGGCGACGGCGGATAGGCCGACGACCGACGCGGCGCATGGACACCGTTCGAATCCATTCGCTGGGCGCAGATGCGCCAGCCGCTTTAGATGCAGGTAATTCTTGGGGGACGTTCGGGGGTCGGCTGCGCCAGCCCTTCGACAGAAAGGCTTGCCGGCAGCGGGACGCTTTCCGCCTTCAGCTCATGAATCACAGCTGGAGTTTCGACGGCGGGCAATCCCGCCGATCCGATATCGGCCGCGTGAACGTGCGGAATGACTTTATTCTCGTCGTGCTCCGGCAGGCCGCAGGATCGGTCATCACCGAGGCAAACGATCGCTACGGCTGGGGAAGCGGCCTGTGCGATCTCCACTTCATGATGAACGCTCTCGCTCACCGACACGGCTGCTCTCGCACCGAACGTCAGGGTCAGCGCGATACACAACATCGTCAGCCAGCGCGACCGGGAACCAGTCAGCCTCGGCTTCCTGCGGAGGGCGTTCATGCCGGTCTATATAGATCGTCGAGCCAGGGCCGACAACCGCCGAACGATCCGGAGGTGCGGCAATCTGAAGCCGGGAGTCCCTAATTGCGACAATTCGCTCGAGTGATGAAGCCGCGAAAAGGCCGGTCCGGTTACCTCGTCCACGGAAAGCATCACGCCATTTTGGCAGCCAGCACCTTGTCGATGCGCCGGCCATCGAGATCGAGGACCTCAAAGCGCCAACCCTCTGCCTCGATACGATCGCCGACATCGGGTATCCGACCGAAATGGCTGAGCAGAAAGCCTGCAACGGTCTGGTAGTGACGGGACACCGGCAATTCGAAGCGGAGCAGCGAGGCAAACTCGACGGCCGGCATCCAGCCCGAAATCAAATACGAACCGTCATCGCGTTTGACGGCCGCCGCTTCCGGGGGCCCCTCCTCCGTGTGAAAACCGCCGACGATCGATTCCAGAATGTCTGCGCTGGTGACCACACCCTGGAACGCACCATATTCGTCATGGACCAGCCCCATATGGACGGCGGAATCGCGCAGGATGGCCACGACGTCCCTCGCGTCGAGAAACTCCGGAATGATCGGCGCCGGGCGGACCAGCTTGCCGACATCGGGCGTCTCTCCCGACAGATAGCAGTCCAGCATGTCCTTGGCGTTGACGATCCCGACCGCGGCATCGGCCGCCGGATCGAAGACCACGAAGCGGGAATGGCTGCTGGCAGCGAGCGCGGATCGGACGGCTTGCAGGTCGTCGGTCAGGTTGATCATGCTCACCTCGCGACGCGGCGTCATGACGGCACCGACGGGAAGATCGCCGAGGCGCATGACGCCCGCGATCATTTCCTTTTCGCCGGGTTCGAGCACGCCGGCATTCTCCGCTTCGACGACGAGGGTACGGATTTCATCCTCGCTGACTTTCTCGCCGGCCGCGCCGCGCTGGCCCAGCAGCCACAACAATGCCTTGCCGGACCGATCGAGCAGCCAGACGGCGGGCAACGAAATCGTCGCAAGCAGCGTCATGTAAGGCGCCACCCGCACCGCCACCAATTCCGGGTCGCGCAAGGCGATCTGCTTGGGGACCAGTTCGCCGATGATGAGCGACGCGTAAGTGATCACGGTGACCACGACGCCGACGCCGACGGCGTCCGCCACGCCTTGCGACCATCCGGCCCCGACCAGCAAGTTGGTCAGACGCAAGCCAAGGGTGGCGCCGGAAAATGCGCCCGACAGCACGCCGATCAGCGTGATGCCGATCTGCACCGTGGAGAGGAATTTTCCGGGATCGGATGCCAGCGCCAGCGCGCGGCGAGAGCCCTTGACGCTTCTTTCAGCCAGCGCCGCAAGCCGCGCAGGCCGCGCCGACACGATGGCCAGCTCCGACATGGAGAGCAGGCCATTGGTGACAATCAGGACCGTGACGATCCCGAGTTCAAAGTAGAGCATTATCGCTTTCTTGCGGGTTCCATTCCGATACGCCGGGGAAACCTTATCAGAAACCCGTCCCGGCAAGGCTCAACGGAGCGTGGAATACCGCCAAGATTTTCATCCCACCGGCTGGAACGAATCCGCGCGTGCCATCGCCCAGGCATCGCGAAAACGCGGATCCTGGGTGCCTTCGAGCAACTCGCCCGGCCGCAGCGACGGATAGAGTTTTGCGAATGACATCACCTCGGTGCTCGAGGTTCGCTTCGAGAAGTGGATCGGCCGCAGCTGCTGCGGGTGCTCGAGGCCGGCGGCGGCGAGCAGCTCGGACAGCGCGTGCAGGGTGGCGTGATGATACATGTAGACCCGCTCGGTCTTGAGCGGCACCACCAGCGCTCGCGCCCGGGAGGGATCCTGCGTGGTCACGCCGGTCGGACAGCGATCGGTGTGGCAGCTCAGGGACTGGATGCAGCCGAGCGCGAACATGAATCCGCGCGCGGAATTGCACCAGTCGGCGCCGATCGCCATGGCGCGCGCCATGTCGAAAGCGGTCGCGATCTTGCCGGCGGCGCCGATCTTGATGCGGTCGCGCGCGTTGATGCCGATCAGCGCATTGTGGACGAAACTGACGCCCTCGCGCATCGGCATGCCCAGATGGTCCATGAATTCCAGCGGCGCCGCGCCGGTGCCGCCCTCATTGCCGTCGACGACGATGAAGTCCGGATAAATGCCGCTCTCCAGCATCGCCTTGCAGATCGCGAGGAATTCCCAGGGATGGCCGATGCACATCTTGAACCCGGCCGGCTTGCCGCCCGACAGCCTGCGCATCTCGCCGATGAATGCCATCATCTGCAGCGGCGTCGAAAACGCGCGGTGGGTGGCCGGCGAAATGCAATCCTCTCCCATGGGGACGCCGCGGATTTTGGAGATCTCCTCCGACACCTTGGCTGCCGGCAGCACGCCGCCATGTCCGGGCTTGGCGCCCTGGCTGATCTTGAGTTCGACCATCTTGATCTGGTCGTCGGACGCGACGCGGGCGAATTCTTCCGGATTGAACGAACCATCGCGGTTGCGGCAGCCGAAATAGCCGGAGCCGATCTCCCAGATGATGTCGCCGCCGTTTTCGCGATGATAGGGACTGACGCCGCCCTCGCCGGTGTCATGCGCGAAGCCGCCCTTCCTGGCACCGGTATTCAGCGCCCGCACGGCGTTCGGGCTGAGCGCGCCAAAACTCATCGCCGAGATGTTGAAGACCGATGCCGAATACGGCTTGGCGCAATCCGGGCCGCCGATGGTGAGACGGAATTCCGAGCCGCTAAGCGCTTTCGGCGCCACCGAATGATGCATCCATTCGTAACCCTCGCGGTAGACGTCTTCCTGGGTGCCGAACGGCCGCTTGTCGAGTTGCATCTTGGCGCGCTGATAGACCAGCGCCCGGGTGTCGCGGGAGAACGGCATGCCGTCCTTCTCGCTCTCGAAGAAGTACTGCCGCATCTCCGGGCGAATTTCCTCGAGCAGGAAACGAATATGCGCAGAGATCGGATAGTTGCGCAGAACCGCGTGGTTCTTTTGCAGGAGATCGCGGATGCCGAGAAATGTGAGGGCGCCGAAAATCACGATCGGGATCAGCAGGACTTCCCAGATCTTCGGGTTATGGTCGAAAACCCCGATGCCGATCAGCAATGCGGTAACGACAGCGCAGATCGTCAGTACGATGAAGCGTGGCGAGAACGGCAGCAGCAGTGTTTCCATAGAACCCTCAGCCAAATTATTCTTGCCGGCCGGCAGCTTAGTCCAACCGACACGGCAAGCCCATACGATATACGGGCCGGCGCTCGCGGATGTGACAATGGGAGCCAAAAATATTCGCGGGCTCGGTCCGGCGCTTTTGCAGTGCAGCGTAACGCCCCGGCGCCCATTGTTCAGTGGCTGTGCAGGCGCATCTCATGCGGAATCTTGCCCTGCTGGAGGCCATGCTCGGCCAGCCAGGCGTCGGTGGAGAGAATGGCGCGGTCGATATGATCTGATGTTCGCGAGAAATCGTAGGGTGAACCTACCAGCGGGCATAGCGGCGGCACCACGAAATACTCGCTGTCGGGCCCGAGCATTTCGAGCTCGCTGACCAGTTGCCGGGCGATCAGGAGCGTCAGCGCGTGCAACGCGTTGGCGACCGCCCCGATCGGCGGCGCCTCGTTCGCGCAGGCGTGCCCGGTCGGCAGGATGATCAGGCGCCTGGCGCCCTTCTTCACGGCGGCCTGTATCGGCGTGTTGCTGGAGATCGCGCCGTCGGCAAGATAGTAATTCTTGTAGCGGATCGGCGAGAAAGCGCCCGGAATCGCGGTGGACGCAACAATCGCCTCCGCCGTCGATCCCTCCGACAACACCACGCTGTCGCCGGAGACGATGTCGGTGGTGACGATATGCACCGGCAGCTTCGCCTCCTCCAGATTGCGATAGGGGATGTGATCCTCGATCAGCTTGCGGATGCCGTCATGGGAGATCAGGAAATCGCGGTGCCACAGGAAGCTCAGCACTGTCCGCCAGTTCATCGGAAAAACGTCGTTCCGCTGCAATCCCCGCCAGACGGCGGCAAGGCGCTGCACGCCATCGAGCGTGGGATCGCCGGCATAGAACGCACCGTTCAGCGCGCCGACGCTGGAACCAACCACCATGTCCGCGGCGATGCCGTGGGCGACGAGCGAATGCAGCATGCCGACCTGGATGGCCCCAAAACTGCCGCCGCCGGCAAACACAAAGGCGGTCTTCGCCGGACCGATCTCGTCGCGCACCGACACGCACACACTCCCTCATCGCCGCGTCGGCAACAGGCCGCGCGACGTTGGGGAGTGACTATAGCAGTGGGGGAACGGGGTGGGCTACTAGGGGGTACACCGTCATTCCGGGATGGTCCGAAGGACCAGACCCGGAATCTCGAGATTCCGGGTTCGATGCTTCGCATCGCCCCGGAATGACTGCGGTGGTCTCAGCGCTCGACGAACGCCTTCTCGATCACGAAATGGCCGGGCTTGTTGCCGCTGCCTTCGATGAAGCCGCCGGATTCGAACATCACCTTCAGCTCTTCCAGCATCCCGGGGCTGCCGCACATCATGACGCGATCGCTCTCGATGTTGAGCGGCCCCTGGTGGATGTCGTTGAACAACTGCTCGGACGAGATCAGGTCGGTGATGCGGCCGCGGTTGCGGAACGGCTCGCGGGTCACCGTCGGGTAATACAGCAATTTCTCCGACAGCAGCGGTCCGAACAGTTCATCGTCGCGCAGCTTGGCGACGAGTTCCTCGCCATAGGCGAGTTCGGAAACCTGGCGGCAGCCGTGAACCAGCACGATGGTCTCGAACCGCTCATAGACGTCGGGGTCCTTGATCAGGCTCGCGAACGGCGCGAGGCCCGTGCCGGTCGACAGCAGCAGCAGGCGCTTTCCAGGAATCAGATTGTCGGTGATCAGCGTGCCGGTCGCCTTGCGGCCGACCAGGATCTCGTCGCCCTCGCGGATCTTCTGCAGCTTCGAGGTCAGCGGTCCGTCCGCAACCTTGATGGAGAAGAATTCGAGTTCTTCCTCGTGATTGGCGCTCGCCATGCTGTAGGCGCGCAGCAGCGGCCGGCCCTCGACCTCGAGGCCGATCATCGCAAACTGGCCATTCTCGAAACGAAAACCGGAATCGCGGGTCGCCCGGAAGCTGAAAAGCGTATCCGTCCAGTGGCGGACGGAAAGGACTTTCTCTCTATAGAACGCGCTCATGTGTTTTCGTTTTCCCTGACGTCTCGATGTAGAACGTTTCGGTTTTCGGGCCTCGAAGTGCCAAAAATCAGCGAAATTACCCGCGATTTGGCGCTTCATTTGCGCACGGCACAGACATAGTCAATATGACCTACAGCACAATCGATAACTCGGAATGGCTGTCGTTCTATTTTGCAAAAGGGTTCGATTCGCTTCGTTAATGCTTTCTCGCGCAATTAACTTGCTGAATTCGGCATCGATCTGGCAATAAATGACCACGTCAAATTAAGAACGTTTCAAAAGAGATCGCATGCGAAGCCCAGCTGAGTTTCGAACGGGAAAACCGGGCTTCTATCCGGACCAGTCGGTCTATGCCGAGTTCGCCTGCGCCGAATTCGGGCTCCATTTTCGCGACCTCGACAGCGGGTCGGGACTGCTGTTCAGCGTCGCCTCACGCGACAGACTGCTGCATTTCGGCGCCGGCCGGTGCTCCTGGTATCCGCAGAACAGCGCGACCGCTTCGACGCTGGCGTCCGACAAGCACTTTGCAAGCAGTATCCTGCGCGAGGCCGGCGTGCCCGCGCTTGGCGGTGAATACTTCTTCCTGCACGACCGCCACCGCGCGCATCGCCCCGCCGGACATGAGCGCAGCGATGCCATCGACTGTTTCAGGCGATTGGGCGGAGCAGCCTTCGTCAAGCCGCTCACGGGATCGCGCGGCGATTTCGCGCAAGCCGTTCACGGCGAAGCCGCGCTGGCTCGGCATCTCGACGACGTCGTGAAGTATTACGACGCGGTGCTGATCCAGCCGATCGTCGAAGGGACGGAGTACCGCGTATTCCTGCTCGACGATGACGTGCTCTATTGCGCGCGAAAATATCCGCCGTCTGTCACAGGCGACGGCGTGCACACGGTTCGTGAACTGCTCGCCGTTCATAACGACACCCTGCGCGCCCGCGGCTTGTCGCCTGCTTCGCTGCCCGATCGCGATCCGTCGCTGGACGCGATACCTGCAAGGGGCGAACGGCGGGAGATTCCCGGGCGGATGAATCTGAGTGCGGGAGGTACGATGGTGCTGGCGGATGCGCCATCCGAAAAGGCCATTATCCAGGCGCGGCAGGCCGCGCGCGCGATCGGACTTCGCGTCGCGGCGATCGACATGTTCGTCGATATCGGCGGCAAGCCGGATGCAAACGAGATCATCGAGGTCAATTCCAACCCGTCGATCCGGCTGCTGGAAGATTCCAATCGCGGCGACCTGATCCTGAAGATCTGGCATCACAGCTTTGTCGCGATGGGACTGCTGTAATGTTCGACCTGCCGAAATATGGCGACGGTATCTGCCTGGCGCGCATGGCGGCGTTGCTGGAAGCACTCGGAATCGATCGCGCGCGGCTGCAACGCACGTCGGTGGTGGTGACCGGCTCGAACGGCAAGGGCAGTACGGCGGCGATGTGCGCTCAAACCGGCCGCGCCTATGGCCTTCGGACCGGCCTGTTCACATCGCCGCATCTCGTCCGTTTCAACGAACGGATTCAGGTCGATGGCGCCGAGATCAGCGACGAGGAGTTTGGGCGCCTGCAACGGCGGACCGAAGCTGCCATCGCCGATATTTCAAAATGCCTTGACGAAAAATTCGGCGCGTTCGAAGCGCTGTTCGCACTCGCTTGTCTGCACTTCCAGGAGAGCGGATGCGATTTCGCCGTGTTCGAGGCCGGCATCGGCGGCCGCTACGATCCGGTCCGCCTCGTCGGCGCGCAGGAGACCTGCGTCACGTCGCTCGATTACGAGCATGTCGAACTGCTCGGCAGCTCGCTTGAACTGATCGTATCGGACAAGAGCGACGCCTGCGCTGCCGGCGGTACCATCGTCTATGGCGAGAACTGCCGGGGCCTGCGGCCGCATCTCGTCGAATACAATCGCGGGCGCGACTGCACGCCGCTGTTCGTCCGCGACGATATCCGCATCGACAACGAGGTAACGGCGGCATCAGGCCAGCATTTCGACTTCCAGTTCGGGTACCACGATTTTCGCCGCCTCGAACTCAATCTCCCCGGCGCGTTCCAGTTCAACAACGCGGCCATTGCCGCCAGCCTGTTCCTGCTCTGGCTGCGGCGCGAACAGCCGCGCAAGGGGCCGGACCGGATCGAGGCCGCGATACGCGCCGGCCTGCGCGAGGCGCGCTGGCCCGGCCGCCTCGAGGTCATCGGTCAGGACCCGCCCACCGTGATCGACGTCGGCCATACTCCCGACGGGATCCGGCAATCGCTCGCAAGCCTGCTGGCGATCCATGGCGCCGGGGACTGGATCCTCGTCACCGGTGCGTCGGGGGACAAGAAAACGGACGAAATCGTAGGCGCGCTGGCGCCGTCGTTTGATACGATCATCTGCACGGCAGCCCATCACAAGGGGGCGGACGCGCAACGCATCGCCGCCGCAGCCGCGCGCGCCAATCCCGCGGCGATCCGCCATGTCGCCGCCTCGATCGAGGAGGCGGTGCGCGTCTCGCAGAAATTGGCCAAGGCGAAGCAGCGAAGAATCTATGTCGCCGGCGGGCTGTTCCTGGCGATCGAGTATGCGACTGTCGCAAAGGGCGGCCGCGCGGAAGATTTAAAATTCTTCTGACCGTATTGCCGCGCGACGCGCGCGAGGAACTGCGCCAGATTCGTAGGGTGGGCAAAGCGCAGCGTGCCAACCATCCGACCACTTGCTCGCTGACAGATGGTGGGCACGTCGCTTACGCTCCTCTGCCCACCCTACGGCACTGGATTTCATCGTGAGGGCGGCCTCTTGGAAGACGCGCTCCTCACCATGACGAGCAAAATCCCTAGTTGCTTCCGTGCTTGTCGTCGAGCACCTTGAAGGCTTCCTCGAGCTGCGGCGAGATCGCGACGCCGAGCTTCTCTCCCGTCGGCAGCCGGGCGACGAACCATTTATTGTAGAGCGGAATCAGGTCGCGGCCCGAACCCAGTTTCTGGAAGGTGCGCTCGACCACGGCCTTCAACTGCGGCTCACCCTTGCGGAACATGATGCCGTAAGGATCGTAGGACAAATACTCGCCGGTGACCTTGAACTGACCCTGCGCCTTGTGGCGCGCGATCAAGCCGTAGAGCAGAATGTCGTCGGTCGCGAACGCATCGGCCTTGCCGTCCACCAGCATCTGATAGGACTGCTCGTGGTCCGGCGACGTCGCGATGTTCAGGCCCAGCGAAAACTTCTTGTCGATCGCGTGCATCGCCTGCTCGTTGGTGGTGCCTTTGGTCACGACCACGGTTTTGCCCTTCAGATCCGTCGGCGCCGAGATGGTGGACGCCTTCGGCACCATCAGCTTGGTCCCGGCCACGAACATCAGCGGCGAAAACGCCACCAGTTTGGCGCGTTCGGCATTGGCCGTGGTCGATCCGCATTCGAGATCGATCTTGTTTTCCGTCACCGCCGGAATGCGGTCGTCCGAGGTCACCTTGACGTATTCGACCTTGAGGTTGGCGTCGTCGACCTCGACGCCGATCTCCTCGACGATGGCCTCGCACAGTTCGAGGCTATAGCCGATCGGCCGGTTGGAGTGGTCCAGGAACGAGAACGGCGGCGAGCTCTCGCGATAGCCGAGACGCACGACATGCGTTCGCTTGATGTTGGCAAGCGTCGGGCTAAGCCCTTCGCCGGCGGTCTGCGCTGGCGCGGATGTCGCCAGCAGACAGGCAGCCAGCAGAAGGCCGCCTGCCCCGATCGGCTTGTTCCGGAATCGATGCATGCATCTCTCCCACTAATGTGCTGGCACGGCGTCGCCCGGAACGGCATCGGTGGGCACGACGTCATCAGGTCCGAGCTCATGCTCGGCCTTCAACTCGCCCTCCCATTTCGCGACCACAGCGGTCGCCAGCGAATTGCCGATCACGTTGGTGGCGCTGCGTCCCATGTCGAGGAACGTGTCGATGCCCATGATCATCAGCAGGCCGGCCTCCGGAATGCCGAACTGGCTGAGCGTCGAGGCGATCACCACCAGCGACGCCCGCGGCACGCCGGCAACACCCTTCGAGGTGATCATCAGCGTCGCCAGCATCGCAAGCTGCGTGCCGAGCGGCATGTCGATCTGGTAGGTCTGCGCGATGAAGATGCTCGCGAAAGTGCAATACATCATCGTGCCGTCGAGGTTGAACGAGTAGCCGAGCGGCAGCACGAAGGCCGAAATCCGCGACGAGGCGCCGAAACGATTCAGGCCTTCCAGCGTCTTCGGATAGGCCGCCTCCGACGACGCGGTCGAGAACGCGATCATCAGCGGCTCACGGATCAACCGCAGCAGATGGCTGTATCGCGGCCCGATCACGATGAAACCGACCACGACCAGGATGCCCCACAGGATCATCAGCGAGAGATAGAAGCCGCCCATGAACACGATCAGCTTCCACAGCACGCCGAGACCGTTCTTCGACACGGTGGCCATGATCGCCGCCCATACCGCGATCGGCGCGAACAGCATCACATACCCGGTCACCTTGAGCATGATGTGGGCGAGATCGTCGATCAGCCCCATGATCGACTTGGCGCGCTCCGGCAGCGCGCCGAGCGCGACCGCGAAGAACACGGCGAACACCACGATCTGCAGGATTTCGTTCTGCGCCATCGCGTCTGCGATCGAGGTCGGGATCAGATGGGTCAGGAACTTTTCGATCGAGAATGCCGAGACCGGCAGACCGGTCGACTGCGCCTTGTCGGGCAGCGCGCCGGGAAAGTTGGAGCCGGGCTGCAGCAGGTTGACCATCACGAGGCCAAGCAACAGCGAGACAAAGGAGGCGCTGACGAACCAGCCCATCGTCTTGGCGAACACGCGGCCGAGCTTGGAGCCGGAGCCCATATGCGCGATGCCACCGACGAGCGTGGCGAACACCAGCGGCGCGATGATCATCTTGATCAGGCGCAGGAACAGCATGGCGATCAGGTTTACGTCTGCGGCGATTTCCACCCGGCTGTCGGGCATATAGTTGAAGACGATGGTCCCCATCACAATGCCAAGTGCCATCGCGATCAGGATGTATTGTGTAAACCTGCTGGACATTCTCGCACCCCCGTATTTCCGGCGATGTGAAGTTTGCCAGATTTGAATGGGGACGCAACAAGCTTGCGGCATTTTGCACGCTTGCCAGAATGTTCCCGTTGTGAATTGCGCGCGCGGCCGTTAGCGTCCCCGCAGCGCACAATCTGTGCAGTTGATCGCTTCAAGCACAGCCAACTGCATCAAGAACGGTCAAGCTGAGGGGAGATACGCCATGAATGACACCGTCAATCGCCAGATCCTGCTCGTGGAAAAGCCGACCGGCAAGCTCGGGCCCGAGCATTTCAAGATGGTCAACGGGAAGATGCCCGAGCCGAAGGACGGCGAGGTGCTGGTGAAGGCGCGCTATATCTCGCTCGATGCCGCCAACCGGGCATGGATGCACGGCGCGACCTACCGCGCCGCCGTCGAGGCCAACACCGTGATGGCCGGCGGCGGCATCGCCGAGGTCGTCGCCTCGAAGGCCTCGGGGCTTGCGCCGGGCGATATCGTGTTCGGCGATACCGGCTGGCAGGATTACGCTGCCGTCCCCGCCAAACATCTCACCAAAATGCCGAAGCTGGAGCCGATGACGCATCTGCTCAGCGTCTACGGCATCGCCGGCCTCACCGCCTATTTTGGCCTGCTGCATGTCGGCAAGCCGAAGGAGGGCGAGACGGTCGTCGTGTCGGCCGCGGCCGGATCGGTCGGGTCGATCGTCGGGCAGATTGCAAAAATCAAAGGCTGCAACGTCATCGGCATCGCCGGCGGCAAGGACAAATGCCAGTGGCTGACGTCCGAACTCGGCTTCGACGCCGCGGTCGATTACAAGGACGGCGCCACCTTCAAGGCGCTGCGATCAGCGGCGCCGAAGGGCATCGACGTCTATTTCGACAATGTCGGCGGCGACATTCTCGAAGCCTGCCTTTCGCTGATGAACAACCGTGGCCGCATCGCCTGCTGCGGCGCGATATCGCAATATGACGGCGTGCCGTCGGCGCACGGTCCGCGCGGCGTGCCCGGGCTGATCGTGGTGAAGCGCCTCGTCATGCAGGGCTTCATTGTGATGGACTATATGGATCAGAGCGCTGCGGCGTTGGCCGAGCTGCAGTCCTGGGTCGCCTCGGGCAAACTGAAGGTGCAGGAAGACGTGATCGACGGAATCGAGAACACGCCGAAAGCGCTGATCGGCCTGTTGGCCGGCGAGAACCGCGGCAAGCGGATGGTGAGGGTGTAGCCGACACCAGGCGGAGGCCGGTCAGATCGACCATGCCCCCCGGAGCGGGATTGCGACCTGGTTTCGCCGGGCCCGGCAGCCGCGGCAGAATTTGGGGTTGCCAGCGGTAGCCGCTAGACTTTGACTGGGTTGCGTCAGGGCGCGCAAAGCCCTGACACAGGTTCACGCTCTGAATCGAGGCCCGTCATGGTCCAAGCGCAAGCTCGCCCGGCATTCCTGGAAGTCGATTTGACTTCCGCGCAAGGCGTTGCGCTTCGGCACTCGGTCTCGGAAAAGTATGGCCCGAAGATTGTGGAGGCTGCGAGCCTCGCGGGCCGGATGTTTCTGTTGCGCTCGCCATGGGCGCCGGGACTGCGCTTTATCGGCGCGGAGACCCGGCGTGCTCCTGGCGAAGACGGATCCGCCGAGGTTTCGTTCAGTCTGAGCGGATCGGGGGAAACGCTCGAAGACGCATTTGTGTCGTGCGTTGGAGAGGGCATCGACCGGTTGGCGCAGGTCGAATGCCCAACTGACGTTATCGCCATCGCGAATCTGGCAGAGGTGGCACATCGTACCTGGCCCGCCGCCGTCGCCGCAATCGAGCAGGACATGGCCCAACAGGGACTGCCCGCAACGACACCGCTTGCCTGGGTCAGCGGCAAGCCGCTCGACACCGGCTCCACCCGGCCCAGCGACGGTCATGACGTCCTGCTCCCGGCCGATTGGTGCCTGCGCCGCGCCACCGGCCAGCAGCGCTTGAGGCCACGCACGGCGCTCAGCGTTGGCGTGGCGGCCGGTCCCACCTTCGATTGGGCCGCCTCACGCGCGCTGCTGGAGCTGATAGAACGTGACGCGGCAAGCCTGTGGTGGACGGGTGGGCGGCGCGGGAAAGCCGTGCCGCTCGATCATCCGGCGATGGCGGAGATTCAGCGGTTGGTCGGGACCTTGCGGCAACATGCACATGATCGCATCTCATGGCTGCTCGACCTCGCCACCGATATCGGAATTCCCGTCATTGCAGCATTATCCTGCGACACGGACGGCAAGCAACTTGCCTATGGGCTGGCGGCGCGCCTGTCGCTTGAGGACGCCGCGCGCGCGGCAATTCTCGAACTTTGTCAGACCGAGCTTGCAATCCTGCTCGCACAAATCAAGCGAATGGAAGCCGGCGAGAGCAATCTTTCATCATCGGATCGCGCCCATCTCGAACGCGGGGCTACGATCCGGGCGGATCAATGCGAGTTGTTGCATCCACTCGGTCATTGTCCGACGCAACCCGAGAGAGCCGTGGAGCCGGAGCTTCCAGCAATCGCCGGTGCGTTAGCCCGGTGCGGCATTGACGCAGCCCTTATCGACATGACCCGGCCGGAGTTCGGTATCCCGGTGGTGCGCGCCGTGGCTCCCGCGTTGCAGCCGATGCCGTCCGACACCGTGACGGACCGACTGCGGCGCGTCCTGAAGGACTACGGCGGCGGCGATCGCCATACGGGCGGAGCAGCCTTGATCGTACCCTAGCCATAATGGAACAATCGCCCTCGGTGTGATATGAGCGTCGGGACCAGCGCGATAAATCGTGGAAAGGCCCCATGGGGCTGCAGGGCGTAGTTCCACCCGGTACAGATGATAGTGGCGCAACGAGCTCCATTCTATCGATCCATTTGCTCGGCAAATTTTCATTGCATGTCGGTGATCATGAAATCGAGCTTTTGAGCCGCAAGACCAAAGCCTTGCTTGGATATCTGGCGCTGACCGAAGCTCAGGAAGAGAGCCGCGAAAGGCTGATCGGGCTGTTCTGGAGCGAGGCACCGGAAGAGCGGGCGCGGGCGTCCTTGCGCCAGGCGCTCCACGAGATCCGCAATGCGCTTCAGCCCACCGGCTTCGACGGATTCCAAACCGACAAACTTGTTATCGGGCTCGATCGGGCGAGGATACGCGTGGATCTGATCGATGTCCTCAAGGACGCGGCGGGCGGCTCGCCGCATCCGAGGCTGCTGCAGCAGCAAGACCTGATCGACGACATTCTCGGCGAAGTTGAAAGCAGCGATCCCGCCTTCCAGACGTGGGTACTGGCCAGGCGTCAGACCATCCGCGATCAACTGATCCGGAATTTCGAAGGCACGCTGCGCGCCCAGATCAAGGTAACCGAGATCGGACGGGATATCGCCGTCGCGATCATCAATCTCGACCAGACCCACGAGGAGGCCTGCCGATATCTGATACGGGCGCACATCGCGGACGGTGCGATTGGAAGTGCACTCAAGGTGTACAAGACGCTGTGGGATCTCCTGGACGCCGACTACGACGTCGAGCCGACCCAACAGACACAGGATCTGGTTGCCGAGATCAAGGCGGCGCTGCCATTCAGCGGCGCATCAGGCACCGGCGGAGTGCCCGTCGAGCACACGGGTGTTCCGACCGGAGACAAGCCAGGAGCCTTGTTGCCGAAAGCGGGGCCTTCGTCTGGCTTGAACGTGGATCCGCTACTGGCCGCCCGTGAGGCCAGGCTCATCCTGTCGGTTGGACCGTTCGTATTATCCGGCACCGATCCAAAGCGGGACTATCTGGCTCAGGGTTTCCGGCGTGAATTGATTGCCTGCTTCGTGCGATTTCGGGAATGGCATATCCGGGATTGGACGAGCCCTCCCGCTGACAGCCCGCTGAAGAGCCCGAGGGATGAGTTTATCCTTGATGCGAGCGGCTTCGAGACGCGCAAGGCGCTTCATCTGGTGCTGACATTGCGCGACGGCACGACGGGCACATACCTCTGGAGCGAAAGCCTGACGCTGACGCTGGAAAACTGGCACCAGGCGCAACAGAATCTGGTGCGGCGCATTGCTTCCGCCCTCAATGTTCACGTTTCTGCGGAGCGGTTGAGCAGGATCATGAGCCGCCAGGTCGCCGACCTGAAAGCTTACGACATCTGGCTGTTCGGGCAGGCCACGCTGCTTGGTTTCGATCCCCAGCGCTGGGACAACGCGGCGGATTTATTCCGGCAGGTCGTGCGGTTGATGCCGGATTTCGCGCCGGCTTTCTCCAGTCTGGCCCAGTTGAACAACTCCTATCACATCGTCAAGCCGGGCACGCCGCGCGACGCCGATCGCACGATGCAGGCCCTCGCATACGCGCAGGAAGCCGTTCGGCTGGACCCCCTCGATTCACGCAGCCAGCTCTGCCTCGGATGGTCGCACGCGATGGCCAAGCGCTATGAGCAGGCAATGATCTACATTCCACTGGCGCAAGGCCTGAACGACAACGATCCCTGGACGCTGGTGTCGGCGGCGAATTGCTACGCGTTTTGCGGATACGACAAGGAGGCCGCCGAGATCGTCGATTCCATGCTGGAGCGAAAGGCGACCATTGTCCCTCTGCAGTGGGCTTACCATACCGCAGTACGCTTCATGATCGGAGACTATGAGGGTTGCGTGGCCGC
This sequence comes from Bradyrhizobium sp. McL0615, assembly GCF_049993905.1. NCBI lineage: Bacteria > Pseudomonadati > Pseudomonadota > Alphaproteobacteria > Hyphomicrobiales > Nitrobacteraceae > Bradyrhizobium > Bradyrhizobium sp. McL0615. The sequence goes on from NZ_CP188254.1 coordinate 8,557,116, forward strand.
GGCCGATTTCGCCGGCGATCTCAATCCGAACGTTCCGGGCTGGAAGACCGCAGCGCTTTATCACCTGGGTCGAAAGGAACACGCGGCCGCCGAACTCGAGCGGTTCTTCACCGTCGTTCGAGCCCGGTGGTCGGTGCAGGAGGCGGCGACGCCGGCCGCAATGACGCGCTGGCTTCTCCACCTTTTCCCGATCGCACGCCCTGAGAGCTGGGAGCGCCTGCGCGCCGGCCTCGCCGGCGCCGGCGCGCCCACCGACGGCCTGTTTCATCATCAATGGTGAATCGGCCGGCCTCTCAGCCGCAATTTCTGATCGAATAATCGCCGATCCGGGCGGCATGCAGATCGAGAAGCTTCGCCTTGTCCATCTTCGGCAACGGCATATGGAAGAATTCTTCATAGAAGCGCGGCATCGGATATATCACGTCCGTCGCCTCGAATTCTGCTTCGGTGGCTTCGACCATCGACTTCGGCGGCAGCTTGATCACCACGGTCTGGCCGCTGTATTGAATGATTTCCAACCCCACCATACCGTCGGGGAACGATATTCGCAGCCCGATATCCGTGGCCTGCGCGAGCAGGTCCGCAAGCGTTCGGGGTATCGGAGGCGCCGGCCTGCCGCGCACGATATAGTTTTCTCCCGTGGCCCACGACTTCACCAGTTTGCCCCAAAGGATTTCGTCGCTGATTTCCAGCTTGGTGCCCATCATGCCCTCCAATTTCTCGATTGACTGGATCGATTGCAGAACGGCCCGACGACTGCCCTCCGCGTCAGAGCCGGTCGGAACGACAGCCGGTCAGCCGCAGTTCCGAATTGAGTAGTCTCCGATCCGGGCGGCATGAAGCTGGAAGAGTTGGTCGTGAAGCAGCGGCGGGAGCGGGATGCCGAAGAAATCCTCGTAGAACTTCGGCATCGGATATTTTGCATTCGGCTCGTTCAACTTCGCTTCGGTTTCCTCGACCATGGCTTTCGGCGGCAGCTTGATCACGACGGTTTGCGGGCTGTACTGAATCACAGCCAATCCCACCATTCCGTCGGGAAATGTTATCGACAGGTTGATCCCGGCAGCGGTCGCCAACAACTCATCGAGTGTTCGCGGAATTGGAATCGGGGCAGCGTTCGGATCGACATAGTTCTTGCCGGTCGCCCACGATTTCACCAGCTTGCCCCAAAGCACGTCGTTTCCGATCTCCAGAGTGGTACCCATGTTCAGCCCTCCATCGTTGGATGTGATGCAGACCGCCTCCGGCCTGCTGTGCTTTCATTGCGCGGGATCGAGGAGTCCTCGTGACTCCATGAACGTCAGAAGATCTTCGAAAGTTTCGACCTCAGGCATGTTGTTGAGCGCCGTCCCTGCAACGCCCAACCTCTCGAACGGCTCAAATTGTTCTTTCAAATTGAGAAGTGGATCGTACTGCCATTTCGAGACTTGCAGCGGATACTTCACCATCGCCCCCACCATCGTTTCCGCGATGATGATCGAGCCGAGCACGCCAAGACGCTCACCATTGTGGCTGGTGTGCGCTTCATACAGGGCAAAGAACGGCAGCGGCGGGTCCTGCGCAATTGCCGCGATGTCTTCGGGCTCCAGCTGTTCGGATATGCCGTCGGAACGGCCCGTGGCCTTCAACCACGTCGTCAAACCGGGAACGAGCCCGTCATAGGCTGGAAGGAACTGGGCGAGTTCGGGCTTCTTGCTGCGGAGCTCGTCAATGAGCTTGGGCACCGACCAGACCCTTCCGAACATGGCGCTGACGAGATCGCGGTTCGGCAGTCCGGGACTATCTTCCTCGCTCAGGGGCCCGAAGAAGAACTCGCTTCTCGCGAGCGAGGAAAAATTCGGACGAAGCCGCCGGCTGAGATTCTTCGGCGCGCCGCTGCCGTTGATCTGGAAGAAGTTCTCCCATTTTACGGTCCATTCCTCGCTCAATGGCGTAAAGCCTGGAGAGCGCCGCGAATTGATGACCATCGCACGGGCGGATTCGATCAGGCCGTTGCCGTTCACATCATAGCGATTCCGAATCATTGCGTGTCCGAACCGAAATGCACCGTGCGAAAACTCGACCGGAATTCGATCAAGCAGGGCCGGATCGGAGGCGAGCTTGCTCTTGTCGATCCTGGGCAGGAAATAATATCGGTATACCGAAGGATCCAGCAGACGATAGAGCACGTCCTTGACGATGATCCTTCGATACAGCAGCGCCAGGATGAACCGCGCGCATATGAAGTTTCGATAGGCCTCGGGTGCGGTCGACGGAGGAAGTACGGCGTCCAGCTCGTCGATGATGAAGTTATGCATCCGGAGAAACAGCAGCGTCATTTGGGAAATGAGCGCCTGATCCTCGTTGCGGGCATCGGCGACCAGCGCCTCCGTGCGCAGGCAACGCCCGCCAATCCCGTCATCCCTGACGTCGACCGGCACGGCGCGTCCGATGTCGGCAAACGGCATATTGTTGGTGGACCCGGATCGATTCCGCGTGCGACCGCAACGAAATCGCGTGCGCGGCATGAAACCGCGCGACTGCGCGCATAGCCGGCTGTACTCGTAGGCCTGCGGCGCAACGTCGGGGCCGCCGCCATAAATGGTTTCGAGCGTCAACGGCAACTGCCTGGCGTTGTGGAATCCAAAGCGTCGGCCCTCGCTGACGGCAAGAGAGACTGACGTGTTCACCATATCGTGGGCGATGAACTGAAGCAGGTAGGTGTATCCCGAGGGAAGGTTGGAGTTTGTCTCCTCCTCCGGCCTGTCTTCGCTCAAATCCGGCTCGCGGCTGATGCGCGCCGACAGTTTGCGCATCAGTTTGCGCAGCTCCTGCGGGTCCTTCCCCGCCCCAAACATCGAGGATGCCGGTAGCGGAAGGAGATTCCGCATTCCGCCAAGATCGCCATCCGCATTCAGCAATGTCGCGCCGTCCAGGATTTCGGGAATCGTCGAAAGATTTAGTCCATGCATGGCTTCGGCCTCCGCTGTTGAACGATAGAAAATCACGCCGGCATCAATTCAGCGTCAAAGGGCTTTAAACCAGTGATTCTGCTGAATTTTCATGAATTGACTCACCCGGAACGCGGCACTGAAAGACGCGTATCGGATGGCACATATTCCTGAACTGCTGGACGCCCAGATCCTCCAGCGGCAAGTGGAGACTGGGGCCAACCAACTCTGCGACCTTTTCCGTCATCGCGATTCCACCTGCCGGCGCAACAGTTTGCAGCCGCGCTGCGACGTTGACGTCGTGCCCGTAGATGTCTTCCCTGTCGGCGATGATGTTGCCGCAGCTCAGACCCATGCGGAAGACGATGCGGCGATGGACGCTCTCGCCCTTGCAGCGTTCGACCATCCTCTCCTGAACCGCGATCGCACACTGCGCCGCGTCGAGGGCAGTCTCGAATTCGGCCAATATGCCGTCGCCGGTGGATTTCGCGAACCTGGCGCGGTATTCGGCAATCTTTGGATCGATCAACTCGCGACGGTGAGCCTTGTAGAGAAGGTAAGTTTGCTCCTGGTTCAGGCTCGTCAGCCGGGAATACCCGACGACATCGGCGGTGAGGACCGCGGCCCATCTCCGCTCCGGCAACTGCGGACCGTCCGCGATTCCGGGCATTGCCGCCAACGCTCCTGCCGTAGTGAAATGCTCCGTACGCATCTTCTACCTCGCACCATTTGAGCGACCCGCGCCTGCTGCGGCGTTGCCTTGACAGCTTGCTGCTCGCCGTCTCGCGAATTGCGGTCACCTTGGCAGGGCGCCATCATTCGAGCGTTAGTCGGGGGAGCGGGAGCGTCATCTGATCAGCAGGCGCGCCAATGCCTGGGAAGCCGGCGCTTTCGATCTCTGTGCCAAATCAGGATTGGTCGGCTCTCTGCGCGTGCGGCAGAATAAATCGTCAGAGCCAACGAAATGGCCGCCGGAGAGACATCCGGCGGCCAGCAACTTCTTGGGAAATGGTGTTCAGTACCAGGAGCGAACGGTCAGCCTGAATTCGCCGTGGCGACGTTTGATCCGATACGGCGTCAGGATCCCGTCCCGGTGTGAGGGATCGCTTCCGGCGCCTGCGCCTTTCCCTTCCGTTCTTTCAGCCAGTTCTCGAACCGCTGCACCACGACAAAGAACGTCGGCACGAACAGCACGGCGAGACAGGTCGAAGCCAGCATGCCCGAGAACACGGTGATGCCGATCGACTTCCGCGCATTGGCGCCGGCGCCGGTGGCGAGCACCAGCGGCACTACCCCGAGGATGAAGGCGAACGACGTCATCAGGATCGGCCGGAAACGGGCGCGCGCCGCCTCGACCGCGGATTCCAGGAGCGGCTTGCGTTCGCGCACGTGCAGTTCCAGCGCGACCTCGACGATCAAAATGGCGTTCTTGGCCGACAGCGCGATCAGGAGGATGATGCCGATCTGGGTATAGAGGTTGTTCTCGATTCTTAAGCCCGTCAGCACCGCCATCGGACCGAGCAGCGACAGCGGCACCGCGAGAATGACCGAGATCGGCGCGAGCCAGCTTTCATATTGCCCGGCCAGCACGAGATAGACGAGCAGCAAGGCCAGACCGAACGCCCAGTAGATCTGGCCGCCGACGACCTTCTCCTGATACGACATTGCCGTCCACTCGAACCCCGCACCCGGCGGCAAGGTCTTGGCGGCAATCTCTTCCATCAGCGTCATCGACTGGCCGGAACTGTAGCCGGCGGCCGGCAGGCCGATGATGGTCGCGGCAGGATACAGATTGTACAGGCTGATCAGCGACGGGCCGACCGCCGGCGTGATCTTGGCCACCGTGCCGAGCGGAATCATGTCGCCATTGCTGTTGCGCACCATCATGTTCTGGATATCACGCGGCGTCAGGCGGAATTGCGCGTCTGCCTGCGCATAGACCTGGAAGGTGCGGCCAAACTTGTTGAACTGGTTGACGAAGGTCGAACCCATGTAGGACGACAGCGTCGAGAAGATCTGATCGGTCGTGACATGCAGTGTCTGGGTCTTGATTCGGTCCACCTCGATGTCGAACTGCGGCACCATCGAGCGGAACGGCGAACTCACCCGCTGGAGCGCGCTTTGTGTCGACGCATTGGCGACGATCGCACTGGTGATCGCCTGCAACTTGCTGAAGTCGGAATTACCGTCGCGGAGCTGGACCTGCATCGCGAAGCCCGCGGCATTACCGATGCCCTGGATCGGCGGTGGCGGGACCACCAGGATCCGCGCCTCCTCGATCACGGAGAGCTTCTCGTTCAATCCGACGAACAGCGATCGCAAATCCTCGCCCTTGCCGCGCGCGCTCCACTCTTTCAGGATCAGATAGGCGACGCCCGCATTGGCGAGGCTGGAAGAATTGTCGAGCGCGGAGATGCCGGCAATGGTGATGACCTGGTCGACGCCCGGGGCCTTGCCGGTTATCTCGCTGACCTGGGTAAGCACACGCTGGGTTCGCTCAAGCGACGCACCATCGGGCAATTGCACGGCGACAAGGAGATAGCCCTGATCCTCGATCGGAATGAAGCCGGTCGGCACCCGCGACAGGCCGAAGCCGGCGATGCCGATCAGGATCAGCGCGCAGATGACGGAAACATTGCTGTGCGCGACCAGACGGGTGATCAGCCGGCTATACCAGGCCTCGACGCGATTATAGACGGCATTGAAGCCGCGATAGAAGAAGTTGCGCTGCTCCGGCGGTACCGGCCGGCGCAGCCACAGCGCGCACTGCGTCGGCTTCAGCGTCGCCGCGTTGACGGCGCTGAGCAGTGCGGTAGCGGCAATCACCAGCGCGAACTGGGCGTACATCTGCCCGGTCAATCCCGGCAGAAACGCCGAGGGCAGGAACACCGAGATCAGCACCAGCGTGATGCCGACGATCGGCGCGAACAGCGCGTCCATGGCGCTGATCGCGGCATCGTGGCCCGACATGCCCTTCTCGATATTGTGCGCGGCGCCCTCCACCACCACGATGGCGTCATCCACCACGATGCCGATCGCCAGCACGATCGCAAACAGGGTCGAGATATTGACGGTGAAGCCCAGCGCCGCCATCGCCGCAAAGGCGCCGATGATCGTCACCGGCACCGTGGTCGCGGGCACCAGCATCGCGCGCCAGTCCTGCAGGAAGATCAGGATCACGACGAGAACGAGCAAACCGGCCTCGATCAGCGTCTTGTAGACCTCATTGATCGATTCCGAGACGAATTTGGTGGTGTCGAACGGCGTGTCATAGGTCACGTCCCGCGGAAACGTCTTCGCCAGCTCCTGCATCTTCTTCTCGACGGCCTGCTGGACCTCGAGCGCGTTGGCGCCCGGCGACTGGAACACGCCGATGCCGGTGGACGGCTTGTTGTTGAGCGAGAACGCCTGGCTGTAGGTCTGGGCGCCAAGCTCGACCCAGCCGACATCGCGGACGCGCGTGACGTCGCCACTGGTGCCGGTCTTGACGACCACATTCTCGAACTCGCTGGGCTCAGCGAGCCGCCCGCTGACGTTCAGCGTATACTGGAATGCCTGCCCCGCCGGCGCCGGCGGTGCCCCGACCTGGCCCGCGGTGACCTGCTGGCTCTGCTGCTGGATCGCGGAAATAACGTCCTGCGGCATCAGGCTGCGCGCGTACAGCTTGTTCGGATCAAGCCAGACCCGCATCGAGTACTGACCGGCGCCGAACACGGTGACGTTGCCGACACCGGGCAAACGCGACAGCTCATCGCGAATGTTGATGGTGGCGTAGTTGCTCAGGAACAGGCTGTCATAAGTCGCGTTTGGCGAGCTCAGCGTCACAAACAGCAGGATCGCCGTCGATCTTTTCTGCACCGTGACGCCCTGGCTCTGCACCGATTGCGGCAGTTGCGAGAGCGCGCTCGACACCCGGTTCTGCACCAGTACCTGTGCGAAGTTCAGGTCGGTGCCGATCTTGAACGTGACAGTCAGTGTATAGGTGCCGTCGGAGCCGCTGTAGGACTGCATATAGAGCATGTCCTCGACGCCGTTGACTTGCTGCTCGATCGGCAGCGCCACCGTGTCGATCACGGTTTTCGCGCTGGCACCGGGATAGCGGGTGGTCACCTGCACCGTCGGTGGCACGACGTTGGGATACTGCGCGACGGCGAGGCGAAACAAGCAGACGCCGCCGATCAGGATCATCAGGATCGCGATAACGTTGGAAAGGACGGGCCGTTCGATGAAAAATTTCGAAATCATGGCCGACTCCTATTTGGCCGCAGCCGGCTGCGCTTCGATCTTCTTCAGCTGTGGATCGACCTTCTGGCCGGGAATCGCGCGCAATAGCCCCGCGGTGACGACGCGGTCGTCGGGCTTGAGACCCTCCTCGATGACGCGCAGTTCGCCCTCCAGCGGCCCGGTCCGCACCTTGCGCTGCTCGACGACGTTCTCGCCGTTCACGACCAGCAGATAGCGCCCAGCCTGATCGCTGCCGAGCGCCACGTCCGGCACGAACAGCCCATTCTGCTCCTGATCGATAGGGACGCGAACGCGCACAAAGAATCCCGGCAGCAACGTGCGGTCGGAATTTGGCAGCACGCCGCGCACCGGAAGCGTGCCGGTCGACTGGTTGAGGGTCGCTGCCGCATAATCGAGCCTGCCCTTGTGCGGAAAACCGGTTTCGGTCTGCAAGCCGACCTCGACCGGCAACTGCCTGAGATCGTCTGCCGTCAGCCCGCGGCGGCGGGCTTCCGCCCGGATCCGCAGCACGTCCTGTTCATTGACGTTGAAATTCACCCAGATCGGGTCGAGCGCCACGATGGTGGCGAGCGGGGTCGGCGATGACGCGCCGACCAGTTCGCCGACGGAGACGAGATGTGCGCTGACGACGCCGTCGAACGGCGCCGTCACATTGGTATAACCGTAATTGACCGCCGCGATCTTGGTATTGACCTGGGCCTGCAGCAGGTTCGCCTGCGCGTTGTCGCGGGTCGACGTCGACGTATCCAGCGTGGCCTGGGAAACGGCCTGCCGCTGGACCAAATCCTGCTGCCGCTTGAAGTCCGCCTCCGCCTGTCTCACCGTTGCCTGCGCACCTGTTTCCGCAGCCTGCGCCTGTTCGAGCTTCAGCTTGTAAGTATCAGGCTCGATCGTGAACAGCGACGTGCCTTCCTTCACGAAGGCGCCGTCTTTATAATTGATCGATTGCAGAAAGCCCTGCACGCGCGCGACCAGATCGACATTCTTGATCGCGGCCGTATTGCCTGTCGCCTCGAGATAGCGCGTGAACGACCGCTGCACCGGCACCGCCACATCGACTTTCGCCGGCGGAGGCGGAACAAAAGTATTTTGTTCGCAGGCACTTAAGATGCCCATGGCGGCAACGGCGAACGCCGCGCGCCGGATCGAAGCGCCCCCCTGTCCGATTGTGCGGTGCAGACAAGGGTGTGCTGGCGAACGCATGGACTTCATTTTTCCTGCCTCAATCGGTTTGTTCAGAAAATTTTCTATTCAGAAAAAGACGTGCGGCGCTACCCCATGAAAATAGCAACAATCCGCTTGCAGTGAAACCCGAAAGCGAAAATGATGCGGGCCGTTACAATTTTTGCTGCGAAATATTTACAGCGGTCGAAGCGGCGGCTTCCTGCAACGGAAAAAGGATTTATTCAAATGATCAACACGCTGAAACGTGCGACGAAGCTTGCGCCGTGGCTTTCGGTCGCCGCAATATTGGCAACCGCAGCACCCGCGTTGGCGCAGGCGCCGAGCCAGGCGCAGCGCGACGCCATCAAATCCCAGTGCCGCTCCGACTATATTGCGCATTGCTCCAGCGTGCCGCCGGGCGGCGAGGCCTCGCTGCAATGCCTGCAGAAGAACATGTCGAGCCTGTCATCAAGCTGCCAGAGCGCGGTGCGCGCGGTAGAGGCGCCGGCGGCGGCCAAGCCGGCAGACACTGCGGCGCCCAAGGCCGCAGCGCCGGCGGCCGCAACGGCAGCGCCTGCGAAAACCGCCGAGCCAAAGGCTGCAGCCGCAGCACCGACGGGACAGCCGACCAGCGCGCAAGTTTCCGCCATCCGCAGCGCATGCCGCGCCGATTATCCGAAGGTCTGCGCGGGCGTGCCGACCGGTGGCGCACCAGCGCTGCAATGCCTTGAGAAGAACAAGGCGAAACTCTCGGCCGGTTGCGAGAAAGCCGTCTCCGCCGCCAGCGGCGGTGGGGCACCGGCGGCAGGTGCGGCTCCGGCCGCAGCGGGAGCAGCAGCCGCTGCTCCGGCGGCACCGACCGTGATCGTGCTGCGGCCGATGCGCCCGCGTGAAGAGCTGCTCGTGCTGCGCTCGGCCTGCGGCGCCGACGTCCGCTCGATTTGCGGCGGCGTGCAGCCTGGCGGCGGCCGGATCGTGCAATGCCTTGCAACCAACGCCGCCCAGCTCTCGCCGGCCTGCAAGGACGTGCTGTCCCAGTTCGCGGCACGATAGAACGCACGGCGATGGCTGCCCGCGATTGACCGGCTTTGCCGGTCACTCTCCTCCGCGAAAGGCAAGGATCAGCTGAACGAGGCGAACCGAGAGGGCGACATAGAGGATCGTCATCGCGATTTGGTACGCAATATGCCAATTGAGCCTGGCGAGCTTGTAGAGACCGTCGAGGAAGTTCAGCAACAGGAGGATGACGCCGAACAGCATGACGCCGCGGCCGATGAGACCATGGCGCAGATAGCCGAACAATACGATCGCTGGCTCACTGCTCGAGACATGGGCGCCGGCCGATACGATCAACGTTCCGATGATCATCTTCTCGACGTAAGAAAATATTTCCTTGGAGACCGGTTCGACATGTTCAGAATAGAACGACAGCCATCTGGTCCTGACCTGCGGCATAAGATTTTCCTTGGACTTTCCTTGGGTTTTTCCTGCAACAATAAATAGGCGCTTCACTACAGCGGGTCCGCGATCAAGAAGCAAGAAGGCCGGCCATTCCGATCCGCCGATACTCGCCTCAACCGTCGGCCGCTTCGACGAAGGGAGAAAACGATGCTACGCACCATCCTGACCGCCACCGCCCTGCTCTGCGTGTCGCAGGCCGCTTTCGCGCAGGAGATGACCGCCGAACAGCGCAGCGCCTGCATGGGCGACTACGAGAAATATTGCAAAGGCGTTGCCCCGGGCGGCGGACGCATCATCGCCTGTCTCGCCAAGGAGAGCGACAAGATCACCCCGGCCTGCAAGAAGGTGCTGGCGGCGGCCGAGAAAAAATGACGGGATGGCCGGCGTGCATGCTGGCCGCCAACCGAAACGAGATCGGCGTGCGCGCACGCCGCGACAGGCATCCGCAGAACTTTTTGCGAACTAACTTTCAAGAAAAAGACTTTCAAGACCTGAACATCAACCAGTACTAGTCCGGGAGACCAACATGCGTTCCTTCCTGCTGATCGCCGCCGCCGTGCTGTCCTTTTCCGCCACCATGACGTTTGAAACCACCGAGGCCAATGCGGTGGTCTGTGCCCGTGGCGTCGTTCGGGCCGGCTGCGCCGGAGCTCGCGGCGCCGTCGTCGTTCGCAAGCCTGTCGCGGTCTGCAGGACCGTGGTGGTGAACGGCGTGGCGGTTCGCCGCTGCACCTAAGCTCGCAGCGCTTCCATCGAAGGCCAGTCACGCCGGATTGCCGCAGAGCGGACAACCGTTCGCGGACAGAACCGGCCGGGCTGAACAGGCCGGCGGCGCCCGGTTCTGACGCGGGTCGGGACCGGATGCTTCTTCGGTCCCCGGTCATTTTTCTGTAGCGCAAATTTCCGGCGCGGATTAGTCTCCACTTCAAATTAGTAAGTATACTGTCGATTGGGAGGAAGACGTGCGTATCGCCGTCATCGGCGGAGGCCCCGGCGGCCTCTATTTCGCCTATCTCTGGAAACGGCGTCATCCGGACGCGCATATCGATCTGTTCGAACAGAACCCCGAAGGCGCGACCTGGGGCTTTGGCGTGGTGTTCTCCGAACAGGCGCTGGAATTTCTGCGCGCCGACGACCCCGAGACGGTGGACGCGATCACGCCGCGAATGGAGAGCTGGAAGAACATCACGCTCAATCTGCATGGCCAAAGCGTCGAGATCGACGGCATCGGCTTTTCCTCGATCGGCCGGCTCGAACTCCTGACCATCCTGCAGCAGCGCGTGCGCGCGGCGGGAATTGCCGCGCGATACAACACCACGATCCATTCATTGGACGAGCTCAAAGGGTACGACCTGATCGTCGCCGCCGACGGGCTGAACTCGCTGGTGCGCCGCGGCTTCGAGAAGGAATTTTGCGCCTCAGTTTCGCATTCGACCAACAAATTCGCCTGGTATGGCACCAGCAAACGTTTTGCCACGCTGTCGCAGACGTTTGTGAAGACCAATCTGGGATCGTTCAACGCCCACCACTATCGCTATTCACCTGCCATGAGCACGTTCCTGGTCGAATGCGATGCGGCGACCTGGCAGGCCTATGGCTTCGAGCACAAGACCATCGAGCAGTCGCAGGCGATCTGCGAGGAGATATTCGCAAGTACGCTGGACGGCCATGCGCTGGTCTCGAACAAATCGGTGTGGCGCAATTTCCCGTGGATCTGGAACGAGAACTGGTCGCACGGCAACATGGTGCTGATCGGCGACGCCCTGCATACCGCGCATTTCTCGATCGGCTCGGGCACAAGGCTCGCGATCGAAGATGCGATCGCGCTGACCAAGGCGCTGGAAGCGGAGACCGAGATTCTCGCTGGCCTCGCCCGCTATCAGGCCGAACGCAAGCCGATCGTACAGAAGCTGGTGACGGCGGCGCGCACCAGCGCCGACTGGTACGAACATTTTCCCGAGCACATGAAGCTCGACCTGATGGATTTTGGCTACAGCTACATCACGCGCTCGGGGCGGATCGCCGACGCGCGGCTGCGGGCGATGTCGCCGGAATTCATGGCACGTTACGAGGCGGAAAAGAAGATCGGGAGCCAGGCATGACGTCACAGATTTCCGACATGGTCCCCCGCGACAATCCCGGCGCGCGCGAGATCGGCTTTGCGATTCCGGAAAACTATAACGCCAGCCGAATCCTGTTCGACAATCTCAGCCACAGCCGCGGCGACCGGCTGGCGCTGACCGGCCCCGCCGGTACGCGCACTTATGCAGAGCTCTGCGCCGAGGCTTCGCAGTGGGGGCATGGCTTTCAGTCGCTCGGCCTGAAGCGCGGCGACCGCATCCTGATGTTCCTTGATGACACGCCGGTGTATCCCGCGGCGTTCTTCGGCGCGGTGCGGGCAGGCTTTGTGCCGCTGTTGATCAACACGCTGACGCCGCCGGATTTGCTGCAGTTTTATCTTTCCGACGCCGGCGCGGCCGTAGCGGTCGCGGAGGCCGAGTTCACCTCGCGGTTCAATCCGGAGGCCTGCAACGACACGCCGCTGGAGACCCTGATTGTGGTCAACGGTGCGGCGGGTGAACACGCCGTCTCAAAGTCGTTCATGGCGCGGCACTGGCTGCACGGCTTCTCCACCGATCTGCGCGAAGCCGACACCAAGCGCGACGACATGGCGTTCTGGATGTATTCATCCGGTTCGACCGGACGCCCCAAGGGCATCGTGCATCTGCAGCACGACATGGCCTATAGCGAGCAGGCATTCGCACGCAGCGTGCTCAAGCTTGGCCCCGATGACATCTGCTTTTCGGTGCCAAAAATTTTCTTCGCCTACGGTTTTGGCAATGCCATCACCTTCCCGTTCTCGGTCGGCGCGGCGACGCTGCTGCTGCCCGGCCAGCCGAAGCCCGCAACGATCTTCGAGGCGATCGAAAAGTATCGGCCATCCGTGTTCTACGGATTGCCGACGCTCTACACCTCGCTGACCAAGGCCGATGGCGCTTCAGCCGCCGATTTCTCATCGTTGCGGATGGCGCTATCGGCAGCCGAAGTGCTGTCGGCGGACGTCTTCAATGGCTGGAAGGCGCTGACGGGGCTGGAGATCATCGAGGGCCTCGGCTCCACCGAAGCGCTGCACATCTACCTGTCCAACCGCCCCGAGAAGAAAAAGCTCGGCGCCGCGGGCCTGCGCGTGCCCGGCTATGAAATCCTGCTAAGGGATAAAGACGGCCGCGAGGTCGGCGACAACGAGGAAGGCATTTTGTGGGTGCGCGGCGATTCCAATACGCCGCTGTACTGGAACCGGCCCGACAAATCGGCGGAAACGATCCGCGAGGGCGGCTGGATCTACACCGGCGACCGTTTTCTGCGCGATGCCGACGGCTTCCATTTCTTCCGCGGCCGCGCGGACGATCTGATCAAGATTTCGGGCCAATGGGTCTACCCGCTCGAGGTCGAGCTCTGCCTCGCCGAGCACCCCGACATCAGGGAATGCGCGGTGTTCGCCGCCGAACTGCCGGACCGGCGCATGACGCTGAAGGCGGTGGTGGTGATGAACAAGGGCGATTTCGATATGGGGGACGCCACGAAGACGCTGCAGGATTTCGTCAAGGCAAGGCTGTTGCCCTACAAATATCCTCGCGAGATCCGGTTCATCGCGGAATTGCCGAAGACGGGTACCGGCAAGATCGACCGCCAGGCGCTGATGCGGATGTAGCCACGACAAACTCGGTGTCGTCCCTGCGAACGCAGGGACCCATAACCACCGATGCTCGTCGTTCCGATCGCTGTAGCCCCAGCGTGCCTAACACCGCTTCCTGTGGTTATGGGTCCCGGCTCAAGGCCGGGACGACAGCGGAGTTTTTGCCACTAACTCCCCGTTACTGGCGCCCCTCACCCCGCTTTCCCCAGATGCTCCAGCGCATCCTCGGCGCGCAGCGGCACGCGCGAGGCTTCATTGTTGAGATCGACGAGCTGCGTCAGCAGCGCCAGCAGGGTTTTGCGGTCGGCCGGCTTCAAGGGCTGCAGCATCCTCAGTTGCGCGTGCTCCACCGAGGACATGATGTCGCGCAGCATCGCCGCTCCCGATTTGGTCAGATAGAGCAGCTTGACGCGCTTGTCCTCGCGCGAGGGCTTGCGCTCGATCAGCGCCTTGCTCTCCAGCCGCTCGATCACGTTGCCGAGCGTCGAGCGGTCGAACGCGATCACCGCCGACAGCCGCGTGGCGTCGATGCCGGGATGAGTGTGGATCGCCACCAGCGCCGCATATTGCACCGGCGTCAGGTCGAACGCCCTGCACTCCTCGACGAAGATCGAGACCGCGATCTGCTGCATCCGGCGAAACAAATAGCCGGGCGCAGTGTACACCGCGTCCATCGTGATCGCTGAGGGTTTACTCGGCATCGGGCTGCCTGTCCGGTGCGGCGTCCAGGAACGCCTTCATTTCTCTTGCCGCAGTCTCGGCCTTCAGCAGACGCGGATAGGCGGAGACATCCACGCCGAAACGCCGCGCATTGCCGAGCTGCGGCACCAGGCAAAGGTCGGCAAGCGAGGGCTTGTCGCCGAAGCAGAACGGGCCCGCCTCGTGTGCGACCAGCTCTTCACAGGCGGACAGGCCCTCGCGATTGGCCCAGGCCGCCCATTCCGTCACCTTGTCTTCGCCCACGCCGAGCTGGCGCAGCCGGGTCAGAACCCTGAGATTTTGGACGGGATGCGTATCGCAGGCGAGCGCCATGGCGAACGCGCGCACCTTGGCGCGGCGCAACGGATCCTTTGGCAGCAGCGGTGGATCGGGATGGGTCTCGTCCAGCCATTCGATGATCGCCAGCGACTGGGTCAGCACCGCGCCGTCGTCGCCCTCCAGCGTCGGCACCAGCCCCTGCGGGTTGATCGCGAGATAGGCGGGCGCGCATTGTTCGCCTTTACGAAGGTGATGCGGCAGGTGATCGGTCGGCAACCCCTTGAGGTTCAGCGCAATCCTGACCCGGTATGCCGCTGCGCTGCGGAAATAGCCGTGCAGCTTCATCGGAACCTCCCTCGGATTTTGTCGTTTTGCCCCGGCGAGGGGGCCGTGATTGACGATATCCACATTGAAAGTATACTGTCAATTGAGAGACGATAAAAATACGGGAGGCTGACCATGGAAGCCGTGCAGAAGACCCCGGAACGCGAAGCGTTCTACAAGAAGATCGACGGCGAGAATCTCTCCGCGCTGTGGAACGTAATGAACGATCTGATCACGCCCGAGCCGCGAAGCGCCTGCCGGCCCCACCTCTGGAAATTCGATTCCATCCGCGACTACATGACCGAAGCGGGCAAACTGATCACCGCCAAGGAAGCTGAGCGGCGGGTGCTGGTGCTGGAAAATCCGGGCCTGCGCGGCCAATCCAAGATCACGACGTCCCTGTTTGCCGGCGTGCAGATGGTGGTCCCCGGCGATGTCGCCCCGGCGCACCGCCACAGCCAGTCGGCACTACGCTTCGTGCTCGAAGGCAAGGGTGCCGCGACCGCCGTCGACGGCGAGCGCACGCTGATGGAGCCGGGCGATTTCGTCATTACGCCCTCGATGACCTGGCATGACCATTCCAACGAGACGAATGAGCCGATGTTCTGGCTCGACGGACTCGATATCCCGATGGTGCAGTTCTTCGACGCCTCCTTTGCCGAAGGATCGAACGAGGACCAGCAGAAGATCAGTAAGCCCGCCGGCGACAGCTTTGCCCGCTACGGCCACAATCTGCTGCCGGTCGACGGGAAGCGGTCGTCAAAAACCTCGCCGATCTTCAACTATCCCTACAGCTATACGCGCGAGGCACTGGAGCGAGCTAAGACGCGCGACGAATGGGACGCCTGTCACGGGCTGAAACTGAAATTCTCCAATCCCGAGACCGGCGATTTCGCGATGCCGACCATCGGCACTTTCATCCAGCTATTGCCGAAGGGCTTCAAGACCGCGCGCTATCGCGCGACCGACGCCACCGTGTTCGCCGCGATCGAAGGCAAGGGCCGCACCCGGATCGGCGACCAGATTTTCGAGTGGGGCGCGCGCGACCTGTTCGTGGTGCCGAGCTGGCACTGGGTCACGCACGAAGCCGAGACGGACTCGGTGCTGTTCTCATTCTCCGACCGTCCGGTGCAGCAGAAGCTCGATTTATTCCGCGAGGATCGCGGGAATGCGTGAGATGTTCCGTCGTCCCTGCGAACGCAGGGACCCATAGCCACCGGTCTTCGTTGTTAAGGAAGCCGTCGACTACTTTGCCTTATCGAGAAATCACGCGGTATGGGTCCCTGCGTTCGCAGGGACGACAATGGATTTGTGGGGTGGGCAAAGGAGTGTTAGCGACGCGCCCACCATTCTTGCGGAGAGCAAAGTGGTGGGCACGCTTCGCTTTGCCCACCTACGGCCCTGCGCGCGCCTCACCGCCAATGCAGCAACCGCGCTTCCAGCACGTTGATCAGCTTCCCCACCGCCAGCCCGAACAGCGACAGGATCACGACGCCGGCCAATAGTTGATCGGTCTGCATCAGATTGCCGGCCTGCAGCACGAACGCGCCGATGCCGAATTGCGCGCCGATCATTTCCGCGCTGACGACGAGCAGCAGCGCCACGGAGGCGGTAATACGAAAGCCTGCGAGGATCGATGGCAGCGCACCCGGCCAGACCACGCGGCGGACGATGGCGTGGAACGGCACATTGAAACTCTGCGCCATGCGGATCAAATTGCGCGGCACGGCGTCGACACCACTATAGACCGAGAGCGCGGTCGAGAAGAACACCCCCAACGCAATGGTCGCGATCTTCGGCTCCTCGCCGATCCCGAGCCAGAGGATCAACAGCGGCAGCAGCGCGATTTTTGGAATCGGAAACAGCGCCGAGATGAAGGTTATGCCGACGCCGCGCGCCAGCGTTGACAGGCCGATCGCAAAACCGACGATAACGCCAGCCGCGGTGCCGAGCAGCCAGCCCGAGCTGATGCGAACGATCGACGCCGATACGTGCTGCCAGAGCGCGCCTGAGATCGCGAGCTTGTAGATCGCGACTGCGATCGCCGAGGGCGCCGGCAGGAACAGCGGATTGACCCAGCCGGCGCTGCCGGCCAATTGCCACAGCGCGATGACAAGCGCGAGCGCGATCCAGCCCGAGGCGCGCCCCGCCGTTGGCATAAAGCCGGCGCCGCGAAATG
This sequence comes from Bradyrhizobium sp. McL0615, assembly GCF_049993905.1. NCBI lineage: Bacteria > Pseudomonadati > Pseudomonadota > Alphaproteobacteria > Hyphomicrobiales > Nitrobacteraceae > Bradyrhizobium > Bradyrhizobium sp. McL0615. The sequence continues at coordinate 8,574,094 of NZ_CP188254.1, forward strand.
CGACCGGCCGGGTCTCGGTTGCGCGATCGTCCTGCGGTGCGCGCTCAAGCATGCTGCACCTCGCGCTCGGCATCGATCGCCTCCTCGCGGATCAGCGACCACAGATCGTTCTGCAGCGCCAGCAACCTGCCACGCGCATCGATCGCACCGCGCTCGGCGCGCGTCATCGGGATTTCGACGATCTCCCTGACGCGGCCGGGGCGGCGCGACAGCACCACGATGCGATCGGCAAGCCGCACCGCCTCTTCCAGATTATGCGTGACATAGACCGCGCCCATCGCGCCGTCCGCCAACAAACGAATGAAGTCCTCCATCAGCAATTCGCGGGTCTGCGAATCCAGCGCCGACAACGGTTCGTCCATCAGGAGAATCGCCGGCCGCACCGCGAGCGCGCGGGCAATGCCGACGCGTTGGCGCATGCCACCCGACAATTGCTTTGGATAGGCGGCGCGGAAATCCGACAGGCCCGTGCGCTTCAGCGCGTCATCGACGACGGTGCGGCGGGTGGCGGCGTCGAGCGCGGTATGGACAAGCGGAAACTCGACGTTCGCTTCCACCGTGCACCATGGCAACAGCGCAAAATCTTGGAACACAAAAGTCAGCGGATTGAGGCTGCCGGCCGGCGGCGCGCCGCGCAGCTTGGCAGCACCCGCATTTGGCTGCAGCAATCCGCCAAGGATCGACAGCAGCGTGCTCTTGCCGCAGCCGGAAGGACCGACGATCGCGACCACCTCGCCCGAGGCGACCGTGAACGACACGTTGTCGAGCACGTCGAGGGCGCCGAAGCGGTGGCTGATTTTGTCGGCGATCAGGTCCATTGAATTCCCGGCTAATTGCTGTTCGTCATTGCCTGCGACAAACGCGAAGCGTTTGCGCAAGGGAGCGAAGCGACGAAGCAATCCATCTTCCCCCCGCGTAGAGCCATGGATTGCTTCGCTGCGCTCGCAATGACGGCTTGGCGACGGATCGGCGCATCAATCCGCCTTCACATATTCCTTCGCGATGATCGCGTCCGCCGCAAATCCCTTGTCGACAAAGCCCTGCTCCTGCAGCCACGCGATCTGGTTGTCGACGTTCTTGACGTCGAGCTTGCCGTCGGGATCGATATAGGCGCAATTGCCGACCACCTGCTCCACCGGCAGATTGGTGTACTTGGCGATGATCTCGAGCAACGGTTTTGTCTTGTCGTTGATGTCGGCCTTGCCGTCCTTCACCGAAGCCAGGATCACGTCGTGATACTCGCGATCGGCGCGCACCAGCACGGCGAGAAGCTTGGTCACCAGCGCGGTGTTGGTCAGCGTCTTCGGCGAGGCGAACACCGCGCCGAGCTGCCACGGCGTCTCGTCGCCAACCCAACCGAGGAACTTTGCGCCGCCGGAATCCACCAGCGCCCGCGCGGTCGAGATCGGCAGCAGCGCTGCATCGACGGTTTCGCCCTTCAGCGCGGCCGCGGCATTCGACAGCGACTGCAGCGGCAGCACTTTTACCTCAGCGAGTTTGAAACCATATTTGTCGGCGAGCAGGCCGAGCGAATAATGAAAGCTGGAACCCACTTGGGTGACCGCGATGCGCTTGCCCGCAAGATCCTTCGGCGTTTTCAAGCCGGCCGCATAGGCGTTGTTGCTGGCGAAGTAGCCGATCAGCGGATAGCCCGCCTTCTCGCGGCTCATGCCGCCGATCACCTTCAGTGTGCCTTTGCCGGCTAGATTGTAGAGCCCGGCGGTAAATGCCGTGATGCCGAAATCGATGTCGCCCGAGGTCGTCGCCACGGCGATCGGCTGCGCCGCGTCAAAGAATTTCAGTTCGATGTCGAGCCCGGCCTCGCGAAAATAGCCCTTGTCCTGCGCAATGAACACCGGCGCCGACGACGACAGCCGGAGCACGCCGATTTTCGCCTTCAGCGCATCATCGGCCCGCGCAATCCCGCCCGCGCCGATGGCCAGCAGGGCCGCCATCGCGAGCCGTGCAAATTTTGACATCCCTCTCCTCCGTAACCCTTTTATAGCCCCTCGGGCACCTTCTGGTCCCGCCCGATGAACGCGCCCTGTTGTTTCAGGCCTTGTTGCAACTTTTCGACCGCAATGTCGCGCGGAATCGTGTTGCCGGCCAGCGCCAGTGCCGCAGCAGAGCCTGCCGCCTCCCCCATCGCAAAGCAGGCGCCGGACACCCGCGCCGCCGACTGCCCCTCATGGGTCATCGAGGCGCAGCGCCCGGCCATCAGGAGGTTGTCTATGCCTTCGGGCACCAGCATGCGATACGGCAATTCGTTGAAGCCGCGCGATTCCGGAATCGGCGGAAACGTGAAGGTCACATCTCCGGCGACGTGCTGTTCCATCGGCCAGCCATTGACGCCTATGGAATCCTCGAACGAGGCACAGCCCAGCACGTCCTCGCCGGACAGCATGTAGCCGCCGATCACGCGCCGGGTTTCGCGGATGCCGAGCTGCGGCGGCAGATCGACGATGTAGGATTTTTCGAAGCCGGGCACCGTGCGCAGGAATTCGAACGCCTGCACCGCCTGCCGCCGTCCGTCGATCTCGCCGCGCGTCATCTGGTCGGGATCAATGCCGCTGACCGCGGAACCATCCTCGCGCGCGAGCTGGGTAAAATTCACCCGCCATTCAATGCCTGACCGCTGCGGCCGCACGATCGCGGTCTTGCGCGGAAACCGATGCGTGCCCGCGGCCTCGGCCTTTTCCATCAGCGCCGGGATCGTGCGCCAGGCATCGCCCGCTTTTTCGGGATCGATGCCGTTGAGGCGGAACATCATCGAGGGATACATCATGCCGCCGGCATTGTCGCCGACCTCAAACGGCGCGCCCGCCCAGGCCGCCAGATCGCCGTCGCCGGAGCAGTCGATGAAGATATCCGCGCGCACCGCCTGACGGCCGGCCTTGGTCTCCACCATCAGCACGTTGATGCGCCTCTCGTCCATCACGACGCCGGCGCCGAGCGCATGAAAGAGAATGTCGACCTTGTGGGCGGCGAGCAAATCATCCGCCGCGATCTTGTAGGCCGCGGTGTCGTAGGCCTGCGCAAAAATCTTGCCGAGGATCAGATGCGGTGCGTTCAGCCCATCGAGCCGGTCGATCCGCGCCAGCAGGTCGGAGGCGATGCCCTGCACCACCCGATGCATCTCGCCATGAACGTTGGCGTGCAGCCCGCAGAAATTCGTGACGCCCGCGGCCGTGCCCATGCCGCCGAGAAAGCCGTAGCGCTCGATCAGCAGCGTGCGCCGCCCGGCCCGCGCCGCAGCTACGGCAGCGGCAATGCCGGCGGGACCACCGCCCAGCACGGCGACTTCATATTCGCCGTAGAGCGGTATCTGGCGCGCGGGCTCTTGAATGGTTTTCTTGGGCACCTGTGTATCCGCCTAGAATTTCAAGGTCACAATGCCTCTGGCGGCTTTGGGTCGAGCGGTCAAGCTTTGGGACCGCAAGGCATGGCGCACCCTTGATAGCACTGTTCAAAGAATCTAACTTTGGTTGAAGGATATTATTACGCAATTTTTGTTGGATGACCCCGAGATGGGAGGGAGTAATGTTTCGTTTATTTGGAGACCGAGATGGACTATCGCCGCACTTGCGAGAAAAATGGGGATACGTCCGTTTTCATCATCTAATATTAGCCACGGACGATTTCATCGTGTTCCTCGATAATTCACTAGACGTGGATTGGAAATCTAGTCCCGGATGGGACGAGGCGCACAGGAATCAGCGGCGGCAACTGGACGAGATTTTGAACCGGGCCGCCCAACTGGAAGCAGGAGACTGGGATAGGTCGGACGTCGAGCGGACACTAAGCCTGAAGCGGCAGATCGGCGAAGCCATTGCGCGAGGGTTAGGCGGAAACATCGCTCAAGCCAAACAGATGCTCGATACTGCCGAAGAGTATCGAGATAACGCAATCCTTGACTTCAAGAGAAGCAGGGCGATCCGAGGTCAAGTCAAGATCAAGGACGAGTGGGAAAGCTACTACAAGCGGTGGACGGCAATCCATTACACTATTGGAATTGGGGCTGTTATTCTCTCCACTTTGGTAGCATCAAAGCCAACTTGGATTGGTTCGGCGTTAGGTTCAGGCGAATGGCTGGGAATATTTGCGTGGCTCGCTGCAGTGTTTACTGGGTTGCTGACTTTTCTGTCACCAGAAAAGAAGGCGAGTAAGTATTCTCGAGCGTGGTCTTCTCTCAATAGTGAAATCACCCGATACAATGCTGATGAATCTTACACCGTGAATGACGTGTTGGAGGCCTACAACAAGGGTCAAAACGTTATCTTTGAAACATCTGATACCGGCAGGAGGCGGTAAGTTCGAGAAACTAACCGATGTTCCTGCCGGCCAACGAGGCGCACTCAGGTTCCGACCTGCAGCGGCGAGGTGAGCTTGCGCAGCGCGGCGATGACCGAGAGGGCAGTGATACGGCCTGTCTTCGGGTTTTCCGACGGGATGTTCTCGATTGCCATCGTGAACGAGGCCGAGTCGGAATCGACCTTGATCTGATGACAGTTGCGCGTCACATCAGGATCGGCCCAGATCTCGATGGTCGTACGATCGGGGCCGATGCCCGCGAGCGACAGCGCCGCCACCACATTGACATTGGCCGGAAATGCGGCGGCGGCGGCGCGCGCCGAGCCCTTGAACACGCAGAGCGCGGATTTCACCCCCTCCATGGAAATCCCGTTTTCGACGAGATAGGGCGCGCCGGCGAGACCGCCGGGCGGCTTGCGCGTGATCATCTGCACCGAATGGATATTGCCTTCGGCGGCTGCCGAAACCGCATCGAAGCCGATCAAGGCGCCGGTCGGCACGATGATCTGGCCGCCATGCGCCCGCGCCAGATCGATCAGTTCGGGACGCGGCAGTAGCGCACTGGCACTCAGCACCATGACCTGCTTGCCGGCGCTCAGCATCGGCCGGCAGATCTGGTCGAGGATCGCGGCCGGCGCGCATTCGACAACGAGGTCGGCGTGTGCGGGCAACTCATCGAGCGAGATCAGCGGACAGGCAATACCTTCGCGATCGAGCCAGGCTTGCGCCTTTGCCTGATCCCTTGCCGCGATCGCTGCGAGCGAAAGCCCCGGCAGACCCTGCGTCAGCTTGCGCGCTATGGTTTTGCCGATCTCCCCCAGCCCGGCGATGGCGATACGTTTGGACGGCAAATCTGATCCTCCAGTGATGGGGTGCCATAAAACCCGGAGAGATCGGACACGGCAAGACGCTATCCGCGTCTGCCGTTGCCTTTATCCAGCGCTTCCTCTAATTCGCAGCCCGCTTCTCCGCAGACGCCCCTACCCTCGACGCGCCGCGTCGCCGTCAAGCCGCCGCGCGAATGGTCTGCAGAAAGTCGCTGACATTGCTCTTCAACGAAACGGCCTGCTGCCGAAGCGCCGCCGAAGCTGTCAGAGCTGCCTCGGCACCGGCGTCGGTCTCGTTGGCCACCGCGCGCACGTCGCCCATCTCCTGGGTCACTGCCGCGGTTCCGCTTGCCGCCTCCTCGACATTGCGTGCGATGTCGCCTGTCGCGGCACCCTGCTCCTCGACTGCGGCGGCCACCGCCGAGGCGATCTCGGCCATTTCCTTGACCGTTGCACCGAATTGCGCGATCGCCGTTACGGTTTCGCCGGTGGCGCTCTGGATGGTTGCGATCTGGCTGGCGATCTGTTCGGTCGCCTGCGCGGTCTGGGACGCGAGATTTTTCACCTCGCTGGCGACGATCGCGAATCCCTTGCCGGCGTCGCCGGCCCGTGCCGCTTCGATCGTCGCGTTCAGCGCCAGAAGGTTGGTCTGGCTCGCGATCGCCTGGATCAGCTGAACGATTGTGCCGATCCTCTCCGCAGCGCTGGACAGCCCGCTGATCAGTTCGGAGGTCCGCTGCGTCTCGCTCGTTGCCCTGCTTGACACGGTGACCGAACGCTGCACCTGGGTCGATATTTCGCGGATCGAGCCGGCGAGTTGCTGGGTCGCGGCAGCAACGGTCTGGACATTGATCGACGCCTGCTCGGCGCGGGTCGCCACCGCTTCCGCAAGCCCCCGGCCGCGTTCAGCGACCCGTGCCAGGTCCTCGGCGCTGCGGCCCATCTCCTCCGCGCGGCCCCCGACGCCCGTAATCACGCCCTGCATGCCTTGCTCGAAGCGGCTGGCGAGCTCGGACATCATGCGCTGACGATCCGCCTCGGCGACGCCGTGTTGCGCCGCAGCTTCCTGCTCCATGCGGCGAACGGCCAGCGCGCTTTCGCGGAACACCTCGACAGCCCGCGCCATGCGACCGATCTCATCGCGCGACTCGCCACCCGGGATCGCATCGTCGAGTTCGCCCGCGGCAAGCGATTGCATCCTGTCCGTCATGCGGCGGATCGGGCCGGAGAGGCTGGCGCCGATCAACCATGCCAGCACGGTGCCCAAAAGCAGCGCGCCGGCCGCGCTCAGGATCACCGTCTGCTGCGTGTGCTGAACCGCCGCAGCGGTCTTCTCACCCTGTTCGGCGCGCACTGCGCCAAGCTTCGTGCTGATCTTGTTGACCTGCTCGTCGATCGCGGCACTGGCTTTCACCAGCTCGGCCTGCTTCGAACGCAGATCGCCGGCAACCTTGACCACCTCGTCCAACGCAGCCGCGTCAGCGGCGACCGCTGTCTTCAGTGCTGTGACCAGTGATTTCAATTTGGTTTCTGCCGTGCCGGCAATTTCGGCCTCGGTGTCGGCGATTGCGAGCTGGACGTTCCCTAGCGCGAGTTTTGCATCGTCGGCATCCGCCGTCGACAGCGTGTTCCCATAGCGCATCACCGTGATCCGCAACGCATCGACGACGGCGGCGAGCCGCATCGGGTTGATGAGCCGTACCGGATCGGATCGGTTGGCAAGGGCGACCTGGATGCCGCCGACATTAAGCCCTGCGACGGCACCGTGGGCGTCAGTTTTTGTCGTCGCCGCACGCAGCCGGTCGACGGCCTCCGTCGCGGCCGCGAAAGAAGACCGGTAGGTCTCCAGCGATGTTCGCACCGGGCCAACGCCCTCCGCGATGGTGGGCAACGTGCCGAACTGTCGTTCGATCTGATCGGTCAACTGGCCGACGCGCGCGATCGCCTGCGTCGCGGCATCCCTGTCACCGATGTTCCAGGTCCGGATGAATTTCTCCACCGCGCCGTTGGCGCTGAGCAGCGCGGCGCGCACCTGGGACATGCCGGCGTCTCCAGCGGCGCTGGTCACGAGTTCGTTCACGGTTCCGCCGATTCGCTCGACCTGAACCATGGCGAAGCCACCGAGAAGAACAAGGAAGCTCAACACCAGCGCGAAACCGCCAAATACCCGCGGACGGACACCGATCCAGGACATCATTGAAGGCACTTTCATTGTATTCCCGAAAATTTCTAACGAGCAGACCGAATAGCGGCGATCAAATCCTTGCCGAAACGCTTTTCGAATTCCTGGTCGAGCGGTTTGAGCGCGTCGAGGAAGGGCTGGCGGTCAATCTTCTCGATTACCTCCATGCCGCCTTTGCGCACCTGTTCGAGCCTTGGGGCGTCAAGCTCAGCCTGCCAGGTCACCTCAGCCGCCGCCTTGGCGGCCGCGATCAGCACAGCCTGGTCGTCCGGATCGAGTTGCTCAAACATCGCGCGATTGGCGACGAAGGCGATCGGCGCAAAGAAATGTCCGGTGAGGGTGAGGTGTTTCTGAACTTCGTAAAACCGGCTGTTGGCGATCGTCGGCACCGGATTTTCCTGACCGTCCAACCGTCCGTCCTTCAACGCGGCATAGACCAGCGGGAATTCCATCGGCACCACTTCCGCGCCCAGCGCCTTGAAGGTCATCAGATAGACCTCGTTGGGGATAACGCGGATCTTGAGGCCCTTGAGGTCGGCTGGCGCTCGAATCGGCTGCCTGGAATTGGTGATGTTGCGAAAGCCTTGCTTGCCCAACGCCAGCAACGTCAGCCCCTTGTCCGCGAATTTGGTGGCGATCGCTGACCCGATCGGGCCCTGCGCTACCGCCTTTGCATGCGCCACGTCACGAAACAGGAAGGGAACGTCAAACACGCCCAGTTCAGGAACGACCGAGCTGACAACCCCGCCGGAGATCACCGCCATGTCGATGGCGCCGGATCGGGTCGCGGCAAGCACCACGTTTTCGCTGCCGAGGGCGCCGTTGCCGCGGTAATCGACCACTAGACGCTTGCCCGATAGCGCCAGCAGTTTCTGACGAAACTCGTCCGAGCCAAATTGCTGCGGAGCCTGCGCCTGCGAGTTGAATGCGAGCGAGATAAGCCGGGGGGAAGTGGCAGCCGGCTGCGACACCAGCGACGCTGCAATCATCGATCCCGCGATACAAAATCGTCTCAACTGTCTGCGCATGTCACACCATTGTTCTGGCTTTAATCGCAGACCTATCAAACAATTATGGTTAAGGCGTTAAGGAGCGCCTTCGACGGAGAGGCGGTCCGTCGCAAGACGGGCAACGCTAAAATACTTCTGGACGTAGTTCCGGCGCTGGAATTGCAACCGGGAATAGTTGGCAGCGGCTGCGTGCGTGTGGCTTTCTCGCGCACGCGCCATGCGGTGCTTATCGACCTGCTAAGCCTTGCCTGCCCAATTCGCCGCCCGCTTTTCCGCGAACGACGCCAGTCCCTCCGACGCCTCTCTCGTCTGGCGCCGCTCCGAATGCATCCGCACCAGCCGCGCATAGGCCTCGTCATCGACGCCCATGCCGCCGAACGAGCTTTCCATCGCGAGCGCCTTGGTCTCGGCCATTGCCTGCGGACCGTTGGCAAGCAACTGCTCCACAACTTTCGCCCCCGCAGCCTCCAGCTCCGCCAGCGGCACCACCTCGTGCACGAGGCCGATGCGGCGGGCCTCAACCGCGCCAAACCGTTCACCAGTCAGTGCGTAGCGGCGGACCTGCCTCACGCCGATGGCGTCGCAGAGTTGCGGGATGATGATCGCGGCCGTCAGGCCCCAGCGCACCTCGGTGATCGAGAACAGCGCGTTGTCGGCGGCGACCACGACGTCGCACGCCGAGATCACGCCGGTGCCGCCGCCGAAGCAGCCGCCCTGCACCAGCGCCACCGTCGGAATCGGCAGCGTGTTCAGCCGCTGCACGGCCTCGAACGTCGCGCGCGACACCGCCTCGTTCTCTTCGGCAGATTTGGGCCGCACGCCGTTGATCCATTTCAGGTCGGCGCCGGCCTGGAAATGCTTGCCGTTGCCCTTGAGCACCACGACGCGGAGATTGGGCTTCTTGCCCAAATCATCCATCGCTGCGAGCACGCCGTTGATGAGCCCGGCGTCATAGGCGTTGTTCACCTCGGGACGGTTCAACGTCACGGTGCCAACGCCGCGCGCATCAAAATCCCACAAAACCGGATTGGCAGTCATTCGGTGGCCCCTTGGTTCGGCATTTTATCATGCCGGACAATAGGCCGAGATATCGGATGTTGTCATCGCCGCCGGTCTACCGGCGGCTGCGCCGCATATCTGCCCTGTCGGCGACGGCGGTCCTTCTTGGACCGATCGCCTCGAATTGCGCTTTTTGCTCGTCGTTCAGCGTCGCATAGAAGTCGTCGAGCGCCGTCCGCACGAGCTTGACCTGCTCCAGCATCACGCCGAGCCGCTTGCCGACGGCGGTGAGCCGCGCCGGCGGCGTGGCCGCTTCGTCGATCCGGCATGATGTGGCCAGCGCGTCGGCCGCCTTGGCGCTGGCATTCTGCAGCGCGGTCAAGCCGGGGCGTTGCGCGTCGGTGGGGTGCAGCCGCGTCTCGATCTCCTCGGCCGGCCATTGCAGGGCGGAGGACTGCGCGACGTCGCACGGCCGCGCCAACGACCTGCTACGGCGACGCTCGGTTTTCCGCTCCTGATCCTCGGCGACCGCGTTCAGGCGCGCTTTCTGCTCGTCGTTCAGAAGGCCGTAAAACTTGTCCAGCGCCGGCTGCACGGTCGCGACACCCGATATCATCGCCTCGATACGCTGCTGCATCGACGCAAGCCGGCCTGACGCCGTCAGCGCAACCGTGGTCGGGCACGCCGCCTTGATCTTCTGTGCTGACGTCACCGATGCATTGGCGAGATCGTCGAGGGCCGCGCGTTGCGGCTCGGTCGGCTCGATCGCCTGCGCGATCAGGTCGATCGGGAGCCCTGCGATTTCGCGGCTATCCTCGCCGCATAACAGTGCCAGCCGGTCCGGCGCGGCGCCGGCCGAGCCGCGCGGCGGCAGGTAGCCCGAAAGACCCTGATAATCATAGGGGCCGAACAGACCGGCATAGATGTCGTCATAGCCGTAGTACCAGAACGGTGCGCCGACGCGCGGTCCCCACAGCGCGTAGTCATAGATGTCGAAATAGGCGAACGGCCAGAACAGCGGTCCGACCCAGCCGTAGCCGCCATTGCCGTGGCGCCACCAGCCGCCGCCTCTGGACCGGCCGTATTGCCATCCGGCAAGCGCCGCGCCTGCGGTCACGCTGGCCCGCACCGCGGGACGATGCAGCGCTGCAGCATGGCGATAGTTGCGCGCGAGTGCGCGCGAGTTCAGCGCCCTGCCGGTCCCAGCGAGATTCATGCGTTGCGCAGAGAACGAACGCTGTGTTGAGAACGAACGGCGTGCGGAGAATGAACGATGGCCGGAGAACGAACGGAAATGCGCGGCCCTGCCGTGAAAATGGCCGCCGCCGTGATGCCCGCCGCCGAAATGGCGTCCTCCACCACCGAAATGATGTCCTCCACCACCATGATGACCGCCGCCGCCACCGTGACCGCCTCCATGACCACCGCCGCCTCTCGCGATGGCAAAGTCCGCCATTGACAGCGCCGTCGCAAAAACAATGACGGCAATTCCCAGTCCGAATTTCGACATGGCGCGTCCAATCATTGCTGTACTGCGAGCTTGACGCCGGGCGGATGAACGCCGACTGAATGGCGAGGTTCCGCCCGCCGCCCGGGCCGCGCCCGCCACAACCCGCCCTGTGCGGCGGACCGGTTGCGCCAAATCAAGGCTTGTGAAAACTAGCAACGCCCTTCCCTCCCAGCAGGATTTCACCCCATGCGGATTTGCGTTTTCGGTGCAGGCGCCGTCGGCAGCCATTTTGCGGTGCGGCTCGCACTGGCAGGACATGAGGTTTCCTGCGTGATGCGGGGCGCCCACCTGGATGCCGTGAAAGCCAACGCCCTGACGCTGCGGGTTGGAAATGGCGAGTTCAAGGCGATGGTGCACGCATCGAGCGATCCGGCCGCGCTCGGCCGGCAGGACGCGGTCGTCTGCACGCTGAAGGCCACGGGACTCCCCAGCCTCGCGGAAGGGCTGCATCCGCTGCTTGGCGAGGACACCGCCGTGGTGTTCGCGCAGAACGGCGTTCCCTGGTGGTACGATATCGGGCTCTCGCCAAGTCATCCGCCGGTGCCGGACCTGGCCTTCCTCGATCCCGGCGGCCGCCTGCGCGCCGCCATCCCGAAACGGCTTATCGTCGGCGGCGTGGTGTTTTCGTCCAACGAAGTCGTCGCCCCCGGCGTGGTCGCGAACCTGTCGCCCGAGCGCAACCGCCTCCTGATCGGCGAATGCGACGACCGCCAAAGCGAGCGGGTCGTGAAGCTGCGTGCGGCGCTCAACGAAGCCGCGATCGATTCGCCCGAGGTCACCCAGATCCGGGAAACGATCTGGTCAAAACTCCTGACCAACATGTCGATGTCGGTGCTGTGCCTGCTGACCGGCCAGACCGCGCGCGGCGTGCGCGACGATCCTGATCTCGCCGACATCGTGCCGCGCCTGCTCGACGAGGCCAACAGCATTGCGCAGAGCTGCTTCCCGGAGGTCAAGCGCGTCACGCGCTCCGGCCCCGCGCCAGACCACAAGCCTTCGATCCTGCAGGACTACGAACTCGGCCGCGCCATGGAGGTCGACGTGCTGGTCCGCGCCCCCGCGGCCTTCGCGCGCGCCGCAGGCCTTTCGACACCGATGCTCGACATGATGGCGGCGCTCGCGACCCGACAGGCGCGCGACAAGGGGCTCTATCGGGGTTAGCCCGATTGGCCGCGCATGCGTTATTCCGCTCGGAAAACTTTTCGCCGGCAGAGGGATCGGGTACATCCACAATGATGATTGGATGTCTCGCAAGGCCTGGCAGATGAAAAAGGCGAAGAACGCAGTTCAGCCGGGAGCCCCCGCCCTCGAGAAGGGGCTGGATCTGCTCGAAGCGCTTGCGGCGGAAGCGCGCGGCCTGAGCCAAAAGCAGCTGGCAGAACGTGTCGGCCGCTCGGTCGGCGAAATATTCCGGATGCTCGTCGCACTGGAACGGCGGGGTTATGTCACGCGCGATCCGGCGACGGGCGAATATACCCTGACGCTAAGACTGTTCCGGATTGCGTCGCAATATCCACCCACGGAACGACTACTGAAAGCTGCGCTCCCGGTCATGGAGCAACTCGCGAGCCGGGTCCAGCTATCGTGTCATCTGACGGTTCTGCATGGCGAGCAGTTCATGGTGATCGCGCGGATCGAACCGGAATGGCTGATGGGGTGGTCGGTCAAGGTCGGCGCCGTGTTTCCTCTCACCCAGCAATATGCGTCGGCCAAGGTACTGGCAGCGTTTCAGCTCGAGGGCAGACGCCGGGAACTTGCGGATGTCATCGCCGAACAGGATCGCATCAGCGGGAAGAAGGCCCTCGCGGCATTGGACAGGATTTCGGCCGAAGGCGGAAACTTTTCCAATGATGACGGCTACACGCGAATTCTTGCCTATAGCTGCCCTATCATCGAAGCATCGGGACGCGCGGTGGCGGCCCTGACCGTGCCGCTCGTGCGCCAGGACAAGATCCCCGCCGGCGAAGCCGCCACGATCGCAAGCGAACTCCGCAACGCGGCGAAGGCCGTGTCGGAAAGAATCGGCGCCACCGCGACGCCGTGAATCACCCCGCGGTTATTCCCGCGTCCACGACCCATGCCGCGCCGTTGACGTGCTCGGCCTCCCTGGATGCCAGGAATGCGACGACATCGGCAATGTTCTGGGGCTGTCCGTACCGTGTCGCGCCGGCGCGCCGAAATCCATGGGATGCACGGCCGGCCTGGTCATCCAGCTCCCGGATCATGCGGGATTCGACCGGCCCCGGAAGCACCGCATTGACGCGAATGCGCGTCTCCGCGACCTCGAGCGCCGCGGTCCGTGTCAATCCCAACACCGCATGCTTGGAAGCAACATAGCCTGACAGGCCGGCGCGCCCCCGAATCGCCGATGTCGATGCGGTGTTGACGATCGCGCCCCATCCCCGCGGAATCATCCTGGCCAGCACATACTTCAAGCCGATAAAGACGCCTTTTACATTCACCTGCATCACGCGATCGAAGACATCCTCGGGATATTCATGCAGCGGGGCTACCACGCCTTCGATCCCGGCATTGTTGGCAAAGATGCCGATCGGCCCGAAGGCATCCTCGATGGCATCTACAAGATGCGCGATCTGCTCCGGGTTCGCGACGTCGGCCCGAACAGCCCGGGCCTCGCAACCGTTTGCCTGCACGAGGCTCGCCGTCAGCGCCGCCGCCTGTTCGTCAATATCGACGATTGCGACCGCCTTGCTCATCCGCCCCAACCGCAGCGCGATGGCGCGACCGATATCGCCGCCACCGCCGGTGACGAGGGCCACCGGCCGGTCCTGCTCACCCGCTCCGTTCATGACTTGAGGAAATCGCAGCCGCCCTCTTCCAGCGGCCGCCACGCCTCGGTCGGCGGAATGGTCTGGATCAGTTTGTAGTAATCCCACGGATATTTGGATTCCTCGGGCTTCTTCACTTCGAACAGATACATGTTGTGAAGCTTGCGGCCGTCGGAGCGAACCGATCCCTTCCCGAACAAAGGATCATCCGTCGGCAGCTTCTTCATCTCCTGCACAACGGCCTTGCCGTCACTGGATGCGCCGAGTGCGTCGACCGCTTTCAGATAATGGAGCGTCGCTGCATAGACGCCCGCCTGCATGGCGGTCGGATATCGGTTGTTGTTGCGCGGAGCAAAGCGTTTGGCCCAGGCGCGTGTGCCGTCGCTGAGGTCCCAGTAGAACGATTCGGTGAATTGAAGCCCCTGCGCCACCTTCAGCCCCAACGAATGTACGTCGCTGAGATAGAGTACGGTCGCGACGACGCGCTGGCCTCCTTGCGGAATGCCAAACTCGACCGACTGCTTGATGGAATTGATGGTGTCACCGCCGGCGTTGATCAGGCCGACGATCTGCGCTTTCGAAGCCTGCGCCTGCAGCAGGAACGAGGAGAAGTCCTGGCTGTTGATCGGCGTACGAACTCCGCCAACCACCGTGCCGCCCAACTTCTGGACCACGTTCTTCACTTCCGCTTCCATCGCGTGTCCGAAGGCGTAGTCGGCGGTCAGAGTGTACCAGGTCTTGCCTCCACCGGCGACCACCGCGCGCGCGGTGCCGTTGGATAGCGCGTAGGTATCGTAGCTCCAATGCACGAGGTTGGGCGAACAAGCCTTGCCCGTCAGATCCGAGGATGACGCTCCCGAGACCAGAATCACCTTGTTGGTTTGCTGCACGATATTGCGGACGGCGAGCGCAACCGATGAGTTAGGCACGTCGATAATGGCTTCGACGTTGTTGCGATCGATCCACTCCCGGGCGATGTTGGCGCCGAGGTCGGCCTTGTTCATATGATCGCCGCTCACGACCTCGACCTGGCGCTTCGTCTTGTGCGGCCCGGCGAGAAAGTCCTCGACGGCCATTTTGGCGGCGGCAACGGAGCCGGGACCGGTGATGTCGGCATACAGGCTCGACATATCGGTCAACACGCCGACGCGCAGCGGCACGGCATCATCGGCCTGCGCCACTGCAAACCCGCCGGTGCTTAGGGCGATCGTCGCGATGCCGGCCAGTATCCGGCGGCGGCTTGGCGGAATGAGCTTGTCCATGGTCGAAGCCTCCCTCTGTCAGGCTCGAGCTCTTCGTCTCGGTGCCGGTGATCACTAGCGCGCGGATCTGCCCGCGCGGGTTCTTGACGTTACGGAATGAGCCGTTCGATCAGTCGCCTGTCCTCGACGTCAAAACCGCCGCCGTAGACGTCGGACACCATGAAGTGCGCGCCCAATATCTCCGGCTCGAGGTCCGCGATCGGATCGTATTCGCAAGGATGCAGCGTCATGGCGCAACGCCCCGGGACCGGCGCCGAGTATTTCAGCGGCGTGCGCCGGTAGGCGATGTCGGCGTAGGCCGTTTCCAGGCGCTCGGGATGCGGCAGGCGCCGCACGTGAATTTCGCCGGCAGGCAACTCCGCACCGTCGACGATGCGAACGATCGGCGCGGCCGGGTCCGGCGTGAAGCTGAAGTCCGCCAGCTGAATTCCGCGGCGCCTGACCCAGCCGGCAATCGATCCGTCGGCGCGTTCGTCGAACGCGTAATGGGTGTCCTTCTTGGTGTACCCAAAAACCTCGCGGCCGGCGCAGATACCCATCGGGTCGCTGCAATACATGAAGATGTGGGTCTCGGTGAACAAGCCCTTGTACCGAACAGGCACGGTCACCATCAGGTCGAACATCTGGCCGGCGTGAACGGCCATCGAATGGCCTGGGGACAGCATGAACCGAAAGGCAACGCGATCGCTGGCGATCTCGAACGGCGTATCCGAAAGCAGCTGCGCTACCTTCGCCGGGGCCACACGTGTCATGATCTCGACCGTCCGCAGCGTGCAGCCCCACTCGACCGGATAGGCCGGCGAGTAAGGTGGATTGACGCCGCTGTTCGGCTTGAGCTGATAGTCACCGAACATGCGGCGTTTCGGATCGTTTAATTCGGTCATTTCGATTCTCTCTGCTGTGGAATGCGGGCCTCGCCGCGGTGCGCGTCAGCGCATCGCTCCCATCTGCGCATTCCGCATCAACACTTTTTGCTGGTCGCCCATGACATGGGCGTGGAACGCCACCGCCGCATCGGACAGATCGTGATCCGGCGCATATTCCGGTTCGAAATTGCCGAACCGGTCGACACCGCGAACGAGCGTTGCACTGTCGCGCGTCCCCACGACCTGGCGAACGTAGGTCGGAAGGTAGCGAATGGCGAAGCCAATCCGGCGCTTTGCCGAAGGATTCGGGTCCGAACCATGAATCAGGCGAACATGATGGAGGGACATTTCGCCGGGCTGCAGCGAGAGCATCGCGGCGGTGTCGCCGTCGACGTCCACCGCGATCTCCTGCCCACGTGTCAGCAGATTGTTCGCCGCGAACGTGTCGCGATGCGCGACCTGCTCGAGTTTGTGCGTGTCCGGAATGACGCGCATGGCGCCGTTCTCGGCCGTGCTCTCGGAAAGTGCGACCCATGCCGTGACGATGTCCGCGGGATCCAGCCCCCAATAGGTCGAATCCTGATGCCACGACACGAAGCCGGGATCTCGGGCCTCCTTGATGAAGAACGTGCTGCTCCAGCAAAGAATATCAGGACCCATCACGGATTCGACCGCGTCGAGAATGGCGGGATGCCGGATCAGGCCGTCCAGCCAGGTGAACAGCAGATGGCTCTTGTGGCGCATTGACCCCTTGAGCACGCCATGCAGCTTTTCATAAGTTTCGAGGCACAGGCGAAGCCTTTCGGCCTCTGTAACGGGCATCACCCTGATCGGAGCGTAGTAGCCGTGCTCGCGGTAGTGAGCGACTGCGGCCTCGGGAAGCCCTCCCATCGTTTCCTCATTTCATATATGATTTTTATGTTCCATATATGAAATTCAATTCCTGGCGCGAGTCAAGCGCTAACGGACGCCACCCGGTTCCGGCAGCCGAACACAAAAGGGCGTTGCCTGCGTGCCGCGACGCCGGGCTGTCAACGCCAATGCTCAACATGATGGCCGCGCACCATCGGCCGGGCGCGCGGCAACGGTTTTATGAGGGCTAGCCGAAATGCGTGATGCGAAGCCCGGTCAGATCGCCTGCAGCCCCAGCCGCTTGAACAGCTTCCGGTCGGCCTCGTCTTCGGGATTGCCGGCCGTCAGCAAGGTATCGCCGACGAAGATCGAATTCGCTCCCGCAAAGAAGCAGAGCGCCTGCATCTCATCGGTCATGGCGGAGCGGCCGGCCGACAGGCGGACATAGGATTTCGGCATCATGATCCGCGCCAGTGCAACGATCCGGACAAACTCGATCGGCGCGATCGGCGCGGCTTGCGCGAGCGGCGTGCCGGCGATCGGAATCAGCATGTTGATCGGAACGCTTTCCGGCGGCTCGGGCAGGTTCGCCAGCGTGACCAGCATTTCGACGCGGTCGATTTCCTCCTCGCCCATGCCGAGAATGCCGCCGCAACACACTTTCATGCCGGATTGCCGGACATTCTCCAGCGTGTCGAGACGATCGGCGAATGTGCGTGTCGAGGTCACCTGCGGGTAATAGCGCGCCGACGTATCGATATTGTGGTTGTAATAGTCGAGCCCTGCCGCGCTGAGGCGGTCCGACTGATCGCGGTCCAGCATGCCCAGCGTCATGCAGGTCTCGAGCCCGAGCGCTTTCACCGCGCCGACCATTTCGACGATGGCATCCATGTCTCTCGGCTTCGGATTGCGCCATGCCGCGCCCATGCAGTAGCGCGTGGCGCCGCCGTCCCGCGCTTTCCGCGCCTCGGCGACGACCTTTTCGACCTCCATCAGCTTCGAGGCGACAAGCCCGGTCGAATGATGCGAGGACTGGCTGCAATAGCCGCAATCTTCCGGGCAGCCGCCGGTCTTGATATTGAGCAGCTTGCTGAGCTGCACGCGGTTCGGATCGAAATGCTGGCGGTGAACGGTTTGCGCCCGGAACAGCAGATCGTTGAACGGCAGCCGGTAGAGCGACCACGCCGCCTCGCTGGTCCACTCCGCAGCGTCCGCAAGCGGCGCCGTCACAGTCGCTTCATCCCGAACTTCGAGCATTCTTCACCTCTCCCGATCCTGATTGCCTCGTGCGGTCGTCATCGCACGCTGGCGAAGCCGATGCCAGCTGCG
The DNA here is from genome assembly GCF_049993905.1 of Bradyrhizobium sp. McL0615. NCBI lineage: Bacteria > Pseudomonadati > Pseudomonadota > Alphaproteobacteria > Hyphomicrobiales > Nitrobacteraceae > Bradyrhizobium > Bradyrhizobium sp. McL0615. The sequence continues at coordinate 8,592,031 of NZ_CP188254.1, forward strand.
CGCGCCGTGCTGGTAAAAAATTGATCGCCAGCGCAAACCGCGCATTGACCACACCGCGGAGGTCGTATCACTCTCGACCCCGTTCAAGAAAAAGAAACCAGGGGAAGCCGAACATGCACGTCAAAGGCAAGGTCTGCGTCGTTACGGGAGCTGCGAGCGGCATTGGCGAAGCGGTGGCGCGCGCCTATGCGGAGGCCGGTGCGCGCGGCGTCGTCATAGCCGACCTGAAAACCTCGCGAGACAGGCTGGCGAAGGTCGCCGGCGACATCGACGGCTTGCCGATCACAGCCGATGTCGGGCTGGAGGAAGACATCAAGGCTCTGATCGCCGCGGCCGAAGACAAATATGGCCAGGTCGACGTGTTCTTTTCCAATGCCGGCCTGTCGCGCAAGGGACAGGAAACGGCTTCCGACGCCGACTGGGACGTGAGCTGGCGTGTCCATGTCATGAGCCACGTGTTTGCGGCGCGCGCGCTGGTGCCGGGCATGCTCGCGCGTGGATCCGGCTATCTCCTCAACACCGCTTCCGCGGCCGGCCTGCTGGCGTCGCTGAACTCGATGCCTTATGGCGTAACAAAAAATGCGGCGGTCGCACTCGCCGAACATCTCGCCATTCAATATGGCGACCGCGGCATCCGCGTGTCCGTGCTGTGCCCGCAATCGGTGCAGACCGGCATGACGACGCCGGGGCCGAGCGCGGCGCGGGTCGACGGCGTGTTGCAGTCGCCGGAAGTGGCGCGCATGGTGATCGAGGCGATGGCGGAAGAACGCTTTCTCATTTTATCGCATCCGCAGGTCGCCGAATACATGCAGCGCAAGGCCTCCAGCCGCGACCGCTGGCTCACCGGGATGCGGCGGCTGCGCGACAAGATTTACGGCGCGCCGCAACAATAGCGTTTTCGAGCGAAGGGGATGCCGGTTCGCGTCAAGAAAACGCTGGCGGAAGGAGCAATGGCAATGAATCAGTTTGAAATCGAGTGCCGCTACTTTTGCCGGCCGTAAAACAGCACCCACACGGAAAAATCCTCCGAAATATCCTCGAAACCATGTGCAACATGCGCGGCACAGAACAGCACGTCGCCAGGACCAACTGCGGTTACCGTTTCCTCGACTCGATAATGGCCGCTTCCGGAGGCGACGAAATAGAGTTCATCGCGCTGATGCGGGACCTGCGGTCCGTTGGTGGGACGGGCGGCGAATCTGACCTCAAGATCGCCGTCAACGAAGACTTCGGACGATCTCCCTGGTGTCCGTGGCAGAGCGAGCGCGGCGGCGAGCGACACTGGCGGCGGCGTGCGATCCATGGGACTCCTCCCGACAAGGAAAGAAGGATTTGTACATCATACGGTAATTTCAAACTGAGACACTTCCGGACTGATGAGTTCTGACCCTAGCCTGAGGTCTTTGGCGCAAACGGCGCCAATATGCCGTCGTATTTCTTCACGCCCGGCGAGGCGTAGGAACCGCGCCGCGACGTCATCAGCTTCAGCCCGGCCAGCGCCTCGGCCTGCTTCACTGCCGCCGCCACGCCATCGATGACCGGCACATCAAATTTCCGCGATAGTTTCTGCGCGAGATCGGCCATCCCGGCGCAGCCCAGCACAATCGCTTCCGCGCCCTTGTCGAGCGCGCGGGAAATCTCGGCTTCCAGTTTTGCTTCCGCGCCCGAGCCGGGCTTGTCGAGATCGAGCACCGCGACGTCGCAAGCGGTGACCTTTGCTCTTTCCGCAAAACCATAGCGGCGCACCAGTTCCTCCAGCGGCACGATCGAACGCGGCAGCGTCGTGACGACGGCGATGCGCTTTGCGATCTGGCCCGCCGTCACCAGCGCCGCCTCGCAAATGCCGACCACCGGAAAGCGCGCCGCGGTGCGGGCAGCGTCAAGGCCGGTGTCGTCGAAACAGGCAACGATCGCTGCGTCCGCATCGGGCGCATTCATCAGCGCCTGGATCAGGCCGGGCACGGCGAACGCCTCGTCGTAATACCCTTCGATCGAGACCGGCCCCATCGCCGACGTGACGGCGGAAATTTCAGTGCCGGGCGCGGCGACGGCGAGCGCCGCGGCGCCAATCGTTTCGGTCATCGCGGCAGTCGTGTTCGGATTGACGATCAGGATTTTTGTCATGGGCGCATCGTAAAGGGTATGCGGCATGGCGCAACTCTATCATCGGTCGTCCCTGCGAACGCAGGGACCCATAACCACGGGATTTGGTTGTTTGGGCAAAGCGATTACCACAGCGATTCACAATGACCGCCGCGGTGTATGGGTCCCTGCGTTCGCAGGGACGACGTTTGAGCTAGCCCACAATCTCATCAACCCACGCAGCGAACGCATCCAGCGCCTCGCCCATCACCTCGCGATCATTCCGCCCCGAGCTTTTCAGCACATGAAAGGAATGATCGGCGCCCTCAAGCAGTCGCAGCGTCGCGCGCGATCCCAGGCTTTTGACGACAGGCTCGAGCAGCCTCAGTTCCGCCAGCGCATCGCGCGTGCCCTGCAGAAACAGCATCGGGATATCGACCTCAGCAAGATGCCTCGCCCGATCGCTGGAAGGCTTTCCCGCCGGATGCAGCGGAAAGCCGAGAAACGCCAGCCCGCGAACGCCGGGCAAGGGTGAAAGCGCCTGCGCCTGCGATGTCATGCGCCCGCCGAACGATCGGCCACCCGCGATCAGCGGCAGTGCGGGCCAGCGCCGCCCGGCTTCCGCCACCGCCGCCCGCACCACAGCGTGCGCCACCGCGGGCGCATCGGGACGCTTGCTGCCTTTTTCCATATAGGGAAACTGATAGCGCAGCGACGCAATGCCGCGCTCGGCGAGGCCGGCAGCAACCGCTTCCATCGACGCATGGGTCATGCCGGCGCCGGCTCCATGCGCGAACACGTAACACGCGCGGGATTGCCGCGGGCGGATCGCCAGGCCGGAAACCGCCTCACCGGGGCTGATCTCAATTCGGAGCGATTCCGCTGCGGCTGCGCACATGTGACCCATCCAACACTCTGCTGCGTGATCCGGACTCTATACTGGAAATATCCCGGCGCGAGATCACCCCGCCGAGACCGCAACCGGCATGAGGAATCGGATTTATGGACAGGCCTCCAGCGCCACTATAAGATGGCATCATATTCAACCGCACGCCGAGGGTGATTCGCCTTCCGGCGTTTTTTGATAATAGACGGGTATTACGTGCCAGCAGCGCTGGTTTGGGGAGGGGCAGGCCATGCGTGGCAAAAGGATTGCAAAAATTGTGATCGCGCTGGCGATCGTCGGCATCGGTTATGCCGCCTTCAAGGACGACATCGCCAAGCTCTGGCAGGATTTTCACGTCAAGCTCGTGGAGCATCCGACGCCCAAGAGGACGGTCTGGCTCGACCAGGGCATCGCCAAGGAAAAGCTGAGCTGGTTCTATCACGCCGATCAGGGAACGCGGACGTTCGGCTTTCCCTACGAGTGGCTGATGGCGCTTGAGCAGCCGACGCTTCCCTGGCTGCTGTTCACCGAGGTCGACCTCTTCAGCGACACCGCCTATCTCGATCGCTACGGATTCATTGCCGACACCATCATATCAGGCAAAAAGGCGCTGCCGATCGGCTTCGCACAGGGCGGTCCGATGCTGGACCCGACTGGTGCGCCGTGGAAAAACCCGCGTAACAAGCAAGACATGACCGGCGTCGGCCTGACCTGCGCGGCCTGCCACACCGGCAGCTTCACCTACAAGGACACCGCTGTCGTCATCGACGGCGGGCCGGCCCTTACTGACCTGTTCAAGATGAAGCAGGGAATGGGTATCTCGCTCTTTCTGACGCGCTTCTGGCCCGGACGGTTCGACCGCTTCGCCGAGCGCGTCCTTGGACCGGGCTCGAGCATCGACGACCGCGCGACGCTCAAGAACCAGCTTGATCAGGTTCTCAATCAATACAAGCAGGTCAAGAGTCTGGAAGAGCGCGTCGCCTCGCAGAGCATCCTGGAAGGCTACGGCCGGCTCGACGCGCTCAACCGGATCGGCAACCAGGTATTTTCAATCGACCTGAAGAAGCCGGAAAACTACGCCGGCTCCTCCGCGCCGGTGCATTTCCCCCGGATCTGGAACACGCCGTGGTTCGACTGGGTGCAATATAACGGCTCGATCATGCAGCCGATGGTGCGTAACGCCGGCGAATCGCTTGGCGTGTCGGCGGAGCTCAACCTGAACGATCCGTCGAAGGGTCTCTTCAAATCGAGCGTTGACATCAAGTCACTCGACGAAATGGAGCAGATGATCAAGGGCAACACGCCGCCGAACGCGAAGGACGGGTTCTCGGGCCTGAAATCTCCAAAATGGCCCGGCGATATTCTGCCGCCGATCGACCAGAAACTGGCAGCCCAGGGCGCGGAGCTCTACAAGACCCATTGTCAGGAATGTCACCGTCCGCCGGTGACGAACGAGGCGTTCTACGATTTCAACAACAAGGACTGGTGGACGAAAAACCTGGTCGGCGAGGCGATCCTCAAGGTCGAGAATATCCCGATCTCGCATATCGGGACCGATCCCGCGCAGGCGGCAGACATGGCAAACCGAACGGTTGCCACTCCCGCAAATCTCGACATTCGCGAGACCTCATTCGCCCTCGCGCTCGGCGCCGTGGTCGAGAAGACGGTCAATTACATCTACGATCAGAGAAAGCCGCCGATGAACGCCGCGGAACGGCAGGCGGCCAATGGAAATATGAAGAACGAGCTGCGGAAGGACCTTGCCTACAAGGTGCGCCCGCTCAACGGCGTCTGGGCGACGCCGCCTTATCTTCATAATGCCTCGGTGCCGACCATCGAATATCTGCTGGGGGATCCGGAAAAAAGACCGGCGAAATTCTATCTCGGCAGCCGCGAATACGACCCCGTCAAGCTCGGTTACAAGACTGAGCCGATTGCCAACGGTTTCGAGTTCGACACCTCGATTCGCGGCAACTCGAACAGGGGGCATGAATTCCGCAAGGACTTCAGCAAGGACAAGGAAATCAAGGGCGTGATCGGACCGGCGCTGTCGGCGGACGATCGAAAGGCGCTGATCGAATACCTCAAGACGCTCTGAGGTCGTTGGCACACAGGCAACCGCGGCCGGGTTCTGCCCGGTCCGCATTTATAGCCGCAATGCGCGGCGCAGATGGATCAGGCGGCGCGCTTTACCGGCTGGCCACCAGCCGCAAATGCGGCTTGATCGTCTGTTCCAGTTCGGCCTTGAGCTGCTGCACGCGGGGATCGCCCGAGCGCGCCGCACACACCGCATATTGATTGACCGAGCACGCCAGCGCGTGCCGCTCTTCGGCCGTCCGCGTCACTTTCGGGCTGGACAGCCTCAGCACGATCCCGCCGAGTTGCACCAGCATTTCGTCGAGTGCCTGATTCACACTGGCAATCTGATTCATGGCACCACTCCCTTCGACAGGAGTAACAAGCAAGTCTGCCCGCCCGTTCCCCGCGCGAGCGCTTACGGATAACAGGAAGTAAACGGGGCACGCTTCCATCGACGCGTGGCCCACGCTTCTGCTTGCAGGACTCATTATCAATTGAAGGAAATCGTCCGGTTCCGCGCCTGCACGGCCGCGCGCTTCATTCACCTGGAACCAGATTCCCGACCGTCGGCCGCGACGGGCGCCGATGCTTTCGGCGCGAAAGATACAGCATCAGGCCCGTGACCATGAAAAGCGGCATCAGAGCCGCGGCCATCATGAACAGCAGCTGGCCCGGCCAGCCAAACAGGCTGCCGCGATGAATATCCAGCACGCTGGCAAGGATTCGCTCGCCGATCGATTTGTCCGCGTAGATCTCCGACGAAACCAGCCGGCCGGTGACGGTATCGATCCGGAATTCGTCCCGCGCGCCATCGTGCGACGCATCCCGCGACCAGGAGCGGATTCGCACGACTATCCCCGCACCGGCCGGCAGCGTCAGCTGCGCCGTTGCGAAACGGCTGCCCTGTTCATGCAGGAATGCCGACCAGGCGCGGTCGAGCGCCAGCGGTCCGGCCTCGGTTGCGCCAGTGCCAGCCCCCCGCGGCGATTTTGGCTGCATCTTCGGCTGCATCGGTGTTGCGACAGCCGAGGGCCGCGACAACAGCCAAGTAGCGCCGTTCTTGTACCAGTCGAACGAATACCACAGGCCGGTGAGCGTCATCACCAGATAGATCATGAGCACCCATGTGCCGGCGACGGCGTGCAGCGACCGGTGCAAGCCGCGACCGCGCAATGCCAGATTTGGCTTTAGCCATATTTTCACTCTGCCGGCGCGGCGCGGCCATCGCAGCACGAGACCGGAGATCAGCATCACGATCAAGCCGATCGCCACCACGCCAGTGACCTGCCGGCCATAGCCGTTGGCATCGCCGGGTATCAGCAGCCAGCGATGCAGCTTGCGGACGGTGGCGAAAAACTCCTCGCCCCTTGGCGTGCCGAGCACGCGCGCATCATACGGATCGACATAGACCGAGGATGGCCGCGATCCGCCTTCGTTGCGGGCAAACCTGACGCGTACCGCCCGGGACGGATCACTTGCCATCGTCACGGCCGAAACCTTGCCAAAATCCTGAGTGGCCTGCAGGCGCGCGATCAGCCCATCCGGCGTCAGCATCGGCGTGGATCGGGCCTCGACCTGCATGATCCCGGCATTCAGGCTGGCAACGATCTCGTCCTCGAAACTCATCGTCGCCCCGGTCAACCCGATCAAGCTCAGCACCAACGCAATCGCAAGGCCAATGATGGAATGGGCCTGCAACAGGGCGGCCTTGATCGAGGACTTGCTCATGGGGGAAACATGTCACGGGGATCGGCGCCGAAATCGACGAGGCTCGTCGCAATCGCCGCCTGTTCAACGGGGTTGCCCGAACCATACCGAAGAGATGTTCGTCCTGCTACCCGACCGGGGCTCGCGCGGTTTGTAATAGTTCTATGTTGGATGTACGACTGGTCGTCACTTCGCTTCACAAAGACGGGATTCACGCGGCCACGTCCAGCGGCCTCCGCGAATGAATAGAACAGCGTTGGAACTGAATCCCGCCGAGGACAGGCGCGCTTCATGCGAGCATCGGCAAGTCTGTCATCGCGATGCATCGGTAAGCGGCAATTACAGCAAAACCAGACAATGCGGCCGCCGCGCACCCGCCTGCAGGCTCATTGCAATTGAAGTAGATCGACCTGCTCACAAAATGGTGTGATTGCGGCGGTCACGCCCGTTATCTATGCTGTCGTCTTATTCCGAAGTGAGGCACGCCCCGCATGATTACGCCGCTCGATCCCGTCATCGCCCAGATCATTCCGCTGTTGCCGTTGCGCGATCCGACAAATATGACGCCGCAGAGCGCGCGCGATGCGCTCCGTGCGCTGGCCGCCTCGCGCGCGGATGTCCCGCCGCCACCGGTGATGAGTGCGGAGGACATCAAGGTGAAGGGCGCCACCGGCTTCCTCAGCGCCCGCGCCTACCGGAACTCGAACGACAAATCGCCGACGGTGGTGTTCTTTCACGGCGGCGGCTGGGTTGCCGGCGATCTCGAAACCCATGACCGGCAGGCGCGCTGGCTCGCGATCGAGACCGGCGCGGTCGTCATCTCGGTCGATTATCGCCGCCCGCCGGAGGTGCGGTTTCCCGGCGCCTTCGAGGACTCTTTCGCTGCGACAAAGGACGTCATCGCCCGCATCGCCGAATTCGGCGGCGACGAGAAGCGCGTCGGTGTGGCCGGTGACAGCGCCGGCGGCAATCTGGCGGCCAGCATCGCGATCGCCTGTCGCGACGCCGGCATCAAGCTGGCGGCGCAACTGCTGGTCTATCCCGTCACCGACGTCTTCGGAAATTTCGAAGATGCAAAAGAGAACGCCCGCTTTCCCTCGCGCGCAGAGAACGCGGAAGGCTATTTCCTCACCCGCGCCACCATGGAATGGTTTTGCGGCCATTACCTCGCCGACAAAACCCACGGCACCGACTGGCGCGTCTCGCCAATGCGCGCCAAAAATCTCGCGGGGCTTGCGCCCGCGGTCGTCGCGACCGCCTGGTTCGATCCGCTCCGCGACGAGGGCAAGGCCTATGCCGACGCGCTTGCCGCCGCCGGCGTTCCGACCAGCTATTACGACGGCCTCGGCCTCATCCACGGCTATTTCGGCCTCGGCGAAGCGTCGGAGACCGCCAAGCGCGAGGCGCAACGCGCGCGGGCCGATTTCAAGGCGTTGCTCGACAAGGGCGCGTAGCCCCGGGTGTCAGCGCCATCATCCGCGGCCCGGCAGGGCTCGAATGAATTCGACCAACGCAGCACTGACTTCGTTCGGCCGCTCCTGCTGGGTCCAGTGACCGCAGCCGGGAAGCATCTGGATGTTGCGCAAGCCGGGAACGAAGGTCTTGAGGTTCGCTAGCAGCTGGTCCGTGCCGGGGAAGGCGACCACGAAGTCGCGATCGCCCGCGATGTAGAGCGCCGGGACCGTCACCTGCAGGCCGGCCATCGCGCCGGTGATTTCCCAGTTGCGGTCGATGTTGCGATAGTAGTTGAGCGCGCCGCGAAAGCCGCTGCGCCGGAATTCCTCGCCGTAAAAATCGATGTCGCTTTCTTCGATCCATGATGGCAGGGTTTTGGGTGCGCCCGGTCCCTGCAGAAATCCGCCGCCCTTCGGCACCATGCCGAGGTTTTGTGCGGGCCCGCCGGCGGCCACGGCCGCGCGGGCTGCGGCTACGCCATCGCCGGACGCGCCGAACAGCATGTTGCGAATGGTCGCGCGCGGATCGCGCCCGAGTTCAGCCTCCGCGACGCCCGGCTCCTGGAAATAGAGCTGATAGAATTGCGCATTCTCGGTGCGCGGCATCAGGCTGGTCGGCGGCGCCTTGCCGCGCGGCCGGAACGGCACGCTGAGCGCTGCCACCGCCCTGAAGCGGTCGGGCCGCATGAGCGCGGCCTGCCAGGCGACGCTGGCGCCCCAATCATGCCCGACGATGACCGCGGTCGCCGCGCCCAGGGCGTCGAGAATGCCGACCATGTCGCTGACGAGATGCAGGATCGTGTATTGATCGATCGCCTGCGGCGCATCGCTCTTGCCGTAGCCGCGCATATCGGGGGCGACGACACGAAAGCCGGCGCCAGCGAGCGCGTCGATCTGATGCCGCCACGAGAACCAGGATTCAGGAAAGCCATGCACCAGCAGCACCAGCGGCCCCTCGCCCTGCTCGGCGATGTTGAGGTGAATCCCGTTGCATTCGATGATGCGTTGTTTCGGTGTGTTCATCTTTTCATCCCTCTGCGCGGTTGCCGCTGATGCGTTTGAAGAGACCGCATCAGGCGCCAGCCGCAACGCGAGCGGCGCCAGTGCCGCGGCCAATAGCTGACGTCGGTTCATGATCTCGCCTCCCGGCCAGGCCCACGCGCAGCAGCGGGCTCGGCTGTCAGTTGCGACTGCTGCTCGCGAACGAATTGTTCAAAGGTCTTCGGCTTGGCGCCGCCGATTTTTTCGATCGTGTCCGTCACGGCGAAGCGTGCGGCCTCCGCGGAAAGGCTGGCAGCTCGCAGCGACTTCCAGAGCGAGGACAGATGTTCGACCGCATGCGCATTCCAGCCGCGCGCGAGAACCTCGCTCCGCCATTGCTCGTCGGTGATTTCCTCGTAATGGATGTCCTTGTTGAGGACGCGCGCAAAAGCCCCGACGATCTCCTTGACGGAAATGACGCTGCCGATGACCGGATAAGCGGTTCCTGCGGCCCGCTCAGGACCCGTGAGCAGACCCACTGCAATCCGCGCGACGTCTTCGGCCGAGATCAGCGGCAGAATGGTGTTTTCATTGCCAAGCGGCAGGCGGATGGCGCCGTGCGCCGGCATGCCTGCGCCGACAAGACGCGCCACGTTTTCGTAAAACACGGTGGCGCGAAGATGGAGCGGACCGACGCTCGACCACTCGAACACCTGTTCCGACAGATAGTTCTGCCGCATCCGGGGCGTCGGCGCGTCGATCGACGATTGGTACATCACGAGATTGACGAGCCGCGAAACACCATGCTTGCGCGCGGCAAACGCCATCGCGGCGGTCGCGTCTGCCAGTCCGTCCTGGACCGGATAGGCAAAGTAGATCGCGGAGACATCCCTGGTGGCCTGTTCGACGGAGCGAGCGTCGAGGAAGTCGCCGACAACAATTTCGGCGCCGAGCGATTTCAGGCGATCGGAGCGTTCGTCGATCTGGCGCACGAAAGCGCGGACGCGGGCGCCGCGCTCGAGCAGCATCTCGGAGACATGCCGGCCGGTCCTGCCCTGGTTGCCGCCGGCCGCCGAGGTCACAAGGATTGGTTTCGTCATGACAGGTGTCCTTTACATCGGAGTTTGCTTTGGTACTATCCGGTACCGCATAAACCGAAATATGGTACTACTTGGTACCAAGTCAAGTGGAAAAATCAGGCGATGAGTCCAAGAATGAAGGCGCGCGAGGAGGAGACCGAAGGCACCGAGGCCCGGAAGCGGATCCTCGGCGCGGCCCTTACGGCGTTCATGGAGGGCGGCTATGCCCAGACCAGCACGCTGGAAATCGCAACGCGCGCGCGCGTTTCCAAACGGGAGCTTTACGCGCAGTTCGGCAACAAGGAAGCGATGCTCGTCGCCTGCATCACCGAGCGCGCCCAGCGGCTGAAGGCGCCGGCCGATCTCCCCGAGCTACGCGACAGAAAAATCCTGACCGATGTACTCGCCGCTTTTGCAACAAGGCTTCTGACGGAAACGACCGATCCGGTCGTCGTCGCCGTGTTCCGGCTGGCGATATCCGAAACCGTGCACGCGCCGAAGGTCGCGCAAGCGCTGGACACGATCGCCCGCAAGCCCACGCGCGATGCATTGCGAACGATTATGACCAACGCCAAATCAGCCGGGCTTCTTGCTGGCGATCCCGACGCGATGACCGAAAAATTTATGGGTCTGCTCTGGGGCGACCTGATGACCGGCCTGCTGCTTCAGGTCGCCGATCGCCCGAGCGCCGCCGAGATCGCGCGACGGGCGCGCGACACAACGACGGCGTTTTTGCAAATCTATCCGGAGCCCGGTTAGGGCTGGAGCCAGCATTAATTGGACTTCAGGTCATCGAAAGACTGGCGATCCCGGCATGACTCGAACATGCGACCTACGGTTTAGGAAACCGTCGCTCTATCCGGCTGAGCTACGGGACCGCGGACCCGCTGCGTAGGCGGGTACTGACCGCTTCATACCAAAGCGGGCGCGGCATCGCCAGCCCTCCGACACGGCTGACAGGCCGCATCGGAAGGAAGCCGGTTCCGGGCCAGACGATGTCGGGGTGGTCAACAGGCGTCCGCCCTACGCCTTGATGTTGTTCTCGCGGACGACCTGGCCCCAGATGCTGACCTGCTTGGCGAAGAACGTCGCAAAATCCTTGCCGTCGGCGAGCAGCAGCGTCATCTGCTGGGTCTCCTGCAAACTCGTCGCGACGGAAGGCTCGCTCAGAATCTCCTTTACCGATTTCGCCATGCTGGCGATGATGTCCGGCGGCGTGTCCTTTGGCGCAAAAATGCCCCACCAGGCTAGCGTCTCGAAATCGGGATAGCCCGCCTCGATCGCGGTCTGGGTGTCCTTGAGCACGGGCATCCGCTCACGGCCCATCTGCAGGATCGGACGCAGCATGTTGGTGCCGAGTTGTGCCGTGATCAGCGCGGCCGATCCGATGATCAGATCGACATGGCCGCCGAGCACGTCATTCATCGCCGGGCCGCCACCGCGGTAAGGCACGTGCGTGATCTCGACGCCGGCTTTCTTGCCGAGCACCGTCATGGCGAGATGGCCAAGCGTGCCGATGCCGACGGAGGCGTATTTTACAGCACCTGGATTTGCCTTGCAGGCCGCGATGACGTCGGCAAAATTCTTGTAAGGCCGCTCGGCGTTGGCGGCGACGACGTAGGGCGCGGTGCCGACCAGGAACACCGGGACGAGATCCTTCTCGACATCCAGGCCCGGCTTTTCGAGGATCGAGGGGATCACCGCATGCGAATCGAAGGTCACCATGAAGGTCGCGCCATCAGGCGCGCTTTTCGCGACCTGGATGGCGCCGAGCGAGCCGGCCGCGCCGGACTTGTTCTCCACCAGCACGGTGCGGCCGAGCTTGGTCTGCAGGTGGGATTGCAGCAGCCGCGCCAGCGCGTCGGTGGAGCCTCCCGGCGGGAACGGCACCACCAGCGTCATGTTCTTGGCCTGCTGCGCCAGCGCCGGCGTCACCGCGAAAGCGGCCGACGCTGCAAGCAAATTGCGTCTGGTAATCTTCACAAGTGTCTCCTCCTGATTTTGACTGCGATTTTATTTTTTGTTGTTCGCAGACTTGACTAGCGCGTGATGAATTTTCTCTGAATCGTCATCCCGCTCTTATTGTTTGAGTGGAGCATGGTCTCTTCGGAAAACCGGTTCCCTGTTTTCCGGAGCAGGCTCTAGCCGAAGCCCGACCCGGCTTTTTTATACTCGGGCCGCGGCGGGCTGAAGATGTCAAGCACGCGCGCGCCGTCCGGTCCAGCCCGCATCGTGTGCGGCACATTTCCCGGCGTGCGCCAGAAATCGCCCTTCTTGACCGAAATTTCCTCATCCCCCTGAACCCGGATGGCCGAGCCATCGAGCAGCACGCCCCATTGTTCCTCCGGGTGGTGATGCAGGGTGCCCTGAGCGTGCGGCGCCAGCGTCACCACCGACAGCATCGCGTGCTCGCCGGAGAAGATTCGCGTCGTGACCCCCGCCGCCAGTTCGCGAAGCAGGCCGTCGGCCGGGTTATCCAGATTGTGAAACTCGTCTTTCTGACTCATCGTTTCTCCCTGACGGTTTTCCTTGACGTTTTCCTTCGCGCTCTCGCGCATCGATCAAGACTTGCCGTAGCTGCCCTGGTAGCGGCCTTCGCGGATCGAGAGGATGGTTTGCTCCTCGCGCGCGATCTGGGCGCGAACGGCTTCCAGCAAGGTGCCTGCCGTCGCGGCGGGAAACGAGACCACGCCGTCCTCGTCGCCGACCACGATGTCGCCGGGGGAGATCACCGAGCCGCCGATCGATACCGGCACGTTGATTTCGCCGGGCCCGCTCTTGTAAGGACCGCGGTGGATCGCGGTGCGGGCAAAGCAGGGAAAATCGGATGCCGCGAAGGCCGCGACGTCGCGGATCGCGCCGTCGATCACATAGCCGGCGGCGCCGCGATATTCGGCGATCGTCTTCATGATCTCGCCCACCAGCGCCCGCGTCTCGTCGCCGCCGCCATCGACCACGATGACGTCGCCGGGCCCGACCAGTTCGAGCGCTTTATGGATCGCCAGATTGTCGCCCGGCCGCGTGCGCACGGTGAAGGCTATGCCCACCAGCTTGCTGCCGCGATGGAACGGCCTTAAGCCCACCGCGCCCGGCAGCCGGGCAAGGTTGTCGCTGATCACAGAGGTCGGCGCGCCTCTGAACGCCTCGATCAGGTCAGATGCCGGCTTCGGCACGCTCGTCATGGCCGTGGTGATGCTCATACAGACTGTTTCCCCTTGCGATTGTTCTGCCGCTCCGCCCGCCAGCGTAGCGCCGGCAGCCGGCGCCGCGGCGAGTGAAGTAGCACGCTGGACCGATAGCTCGGGGTCACGGCATGGCGCAACACCATGAAGTCCACCCTGGCCGCAAAACAAATAGCATTCCGCATGAGCAGCTATAATGGATTTGCAACACCTTGCCCGGCGCCCGGACCAGCCGCTTCGCCGCCCATCCAAGCCATTCTAATGACTTGGTGATTTTCGTCCGCATTCGGCATCGGTCGTCCGGCCATGTTGCCGCTGGCGGCCTTCAGTCGCACCTCCACCGGCCACACTTGTTAGCACCAAGTTAACCAGAGCGTTCGACGTTAAAGGCCGGATTCGACGATTCAGGCGCGGGTCACCTCAAGATGCTGTTTCAGAACCTTTCGCCTTCACCGGCGCTTTCGATTACGCAATTTTTCGATATTGATGCCTTCCGGCCGGTCGAGTTTGTCGCCAATGCGCGCAGCGTCCCCTTGAACCTCGCGAATTTCTATACCGCGCGCGCTATGGTGCAGTTGCCCTTCTGCCAGATCACCGTGCTCACCACGTTTCCCCGCATTGTCGATGTCAGCTACCGCGCGGCGCATGGCGTCGTCATGTTCCAGCTCGAGGACCGCTACGAGGTGTCCGCCAACGGCATGTCCGTGAACCGCCCGGCCTTTATCGGCATGCGCGGCAATCTGGATTTGCAGTTCGTCGAACCCCGTGGATCGCTGCACGCGATCGTCACCCTTGGCGCCGGCCTGCAGGATCGGGAATGGTTCGATACGCCGGACGAACTGTGCCCGTTCACGCCGGACCCCGACGCACTGGCGACGGTCAGATCCGTCACGACAGGTATTTTGCTGGCGGCTTCCGCCAGACCCGATTTGTTGCAGGAGCCGGGCTCGGCGTTTGTAATGCAGGAGGGCCTGCTGCTCGCCATCGACGAGATGTTCCGCAGCGGCCGAACACCGGAATTGGCGGGCCGGCTTGCAAGCAGGAGCTACTGCCGCCTCGTTCGCAGGATCGACGAGTATGTCGCGTTTCATGCCGCCTCGGCGATCTACAGCGCCGACCTGGCCGAACAATGTGGCGTGTCGGTCAGAACGCTGGGCACGGCAGTGGCGAACGTTCGCGGCATGAGCCTGCATCGCTATCTGCGTCTCAAGCAGCTTTGGTCGGCCCGCGCCCAACTCGTGAAAGGGTCCGACGCCATTACCGTGACGTCGTGCGCCCGCGCCAACGGGTTCCATCACATGGGCGAATTTGCCAGGCTCTATCGCGCGACGTTCCACGAAACGGCATCGCGCACCCTGGCCCGCGCGCGGATCTGACTGATTCTTGCCACAATGTAGCGTGCTTATCCGCTCGCTCTCAAAAGGTGCCGAATCGACCGTCGCAGCATCGCGCGCGCGGGGCGCTTTGCCGTTGAGTTTATTCGATGATTTTCAACGACATGGCACTGTGTTCCATCGGTCACATCCAACGGATAGACTCACAACGACAGCGGGAAAATCGTGCAATTTCGGCGTGACAGCGCTGCCAAAATGATGACAATCGACTCAATCACAGTTTCCTAGAGAATTCGCCTGGAGAAAACCGTCCGTGATCGCCTCACGTGCTTCTTCGTTTGCTATTGCTACCATCGGGAGCCTCGTCGTGCTGGCCCCGGTGCGCAGCGACGCGCAGTGGTGGCGTAGCGCACCTGTCGATTTCGAATCCTGCGCTGACGTGGCCGAGAAGGCGAAGACCAAGGAAGAAAAGACGGCGAAGCTCGCCGAATGCAACGCGAAGTTTGCCGGCCGTCGCAAGCCCGGCGGCGGCTACACCTATTACGACTTCATGCAGGACCGGACCTTCGACATTGCGGGCCCCAACCCGACGCCGGAAGAGCAGAAAAAGATCGACGAGCAATATACCGCCTATCTCGAGCGCGAACGGCGCAGCCACATCGCTGCGGCGCTGGCGGCCAAGCAGCAACAGCCGGAGCCGCCGCCGGCGCAGGAATGGCAACAGGTCTCGCTGCGCAGCGAACCGGGCTCTCTCCCGCCGGCTGAAACCGAAAAGGTGCCGGTACCGGTGGCAAGTCCGGTCAAGCAGGCGGCGCGCATCAAGGCGCTGCAATGCGCCAAGGATCAATTTTCGTGTGAATGGCCGCGGCTTTCAGAGAAAGTCAACGAACTGAAAAAGCTGTTCAACCCTCAGCAGCCGCAACAACAGGCGGCGGCCAGGCAGAAGAAGAGCTAGATCCTTCTGTCGTGGCGGAGGGGCTTGCTCACGCAACGACATCACCTCAATGCGCGCGTGGCTTCTTGACGCGGCGCGGCTTGACGACCGGCGCTACGGCTGCCCGTGACGCCGCCCGCTGCTCCTGCAGCCGAGCATCATAGCCCGGCGATGGCGTCGCCGTCGGCGGTACCGCCCGGGCGGGCGTCAACGACGCCGAGCCGGCAAGGACGACCGCCATCAGTGCCAGGCCTGTCCGGCTCATTCGCTTCTCCCTCGAACGCATGTTCGATCTGTGCTGGACGGCGCCACTCTAGGCCGGGCCGCACGCGCTGATCCAATCAATTCGCTGCGCGAACCTGGGCCGGTGTCAGGCCCGGCGAGCCCTTGGCCTCGCGCTCGGCCTGCCGGATCAGTTGCACGATCCGGCGCGACAGCGGCGCTTCCAGCCCACGACGTTCGGCGATCTCGGTGATGACGCCCTGCAGATAATCGATCTCGGTGCGCCGGCCGTGTTTGAGATCTTCCCACATCGACGACCGCGCCTCGGGATCAATCTTCATGGTCCGCCCCAGCATCGGCTCGAAGATGACATTGGGCAGGCGCAGCAGCGGCGGCATCCACCCTACCGGGATCGGCGCCGGCGAGACCGGCTTGATGCCCTCGGCGCGGATCGCAGCCAGACCTTCCGCGATCTGATCGGCGAATAATTGCCGCCATGGCCGCTGGGCCAGTTGCCGGCGCAGCGGCAGATCGGCCAGCGCATTGAGTGCGTTGTTGAGATTGAGCACGAGCTTGCCCCATTGCACGCCCTCAATGTTGTCGGTCGCCCGTATCGTCAGGCCCGCCACCGACAACCTCTCCGCAGGTAGCGCCGCATCCTGCGCGATGACGATGTCGCCGGAAGTAGCGCGATGAAACCGTCCGTTGCCGAGCGCGATCACGTTGAACGGCACCATGCCGCCGAGCACGCGCCGCCCCGGCAGCCGGTCGCGCAGGACGGCGGCATTGCTGACGCCGTTCTGCAGGCTGACGATGATGACATCCGATGGCACGTGCCTGGCGATGATATCGGCCATGGCGGCGGTATCCGCGCTCTTGACCGTGACCAGCACAATGCCGGCATCCTCAAATATTGACGGATTTTCCGACAATGCGAACCGATCGCGGGGAAGGGTCTGGTCGAAACCTTCGAAACTCGTCGGCCGCAGGCCGCCTGCTTCGATTTCGGCGATGACGCGCGGACGCGCCAGCAGCGCAACTCGGTGGCCGCCGGCCGCCAGCATGCCGCCGACGAAGCAGCCGATGCTGCCCGCCCCTGCAATACCGATGGTTTTGCCCGCAACCATTTTGCGCCTGCCGCGTTGCACCGGGCTTCAAATAGCAGAGCGCGCGGTCCGAGCCTACCTTGGGCGATGGCCGCCCGCTCCTTGTAACCGTCATACGCCGCCGTTATGTTCGACGCGGGGGCTACGCGGAGGAGACGACCATGGGTTTACTCGACGTACTCAACGGCATGCAGAATGGCCCACGTGGCCCGAGCACCCCCAGCGCCCAATCCGATAGCGGCGGCGGGATGTCGCCGATGACGATGGCGATCCTGGCGCTGCTGGCCTGGAAGGGCATCAAGCATTTCACCGGCAACCAGCCCGGCTCGGCGCCGCGGCCCGCGCCGGCGCCCGCACCCGGCAATGTGACTGCCGGCATGCCCGGCGGCACGGGCGGAGGCATGAGCGACTTGCTCAAGGGCGGTCTGGGCGGACTTCTGGCAGGCGGCGCGGCCGGCAGCATCCTGAGCGGCGGGCTCGGCGACCTCCTGAATCAATTCCAGCAGAAGGGACTTGGCGATCAGGCCAGCTCCTGGGTCAGCATCGGTCCCAACAAGCAGGTCGCGCCCGGCGATCTCGCCAACGCGCTCGGCGCCGACCAGATCGAGTCGCTCTCCGCCCAGAGCGGCCTGTCCCGCGACGAGCTGCTGCAAGGCCTCAGCAAGTTCCTGCCCGACGTCGTCAATCATTTGACGCCGGACGGACGGCTGCCGAACGAGAATGAATTGTCGGGCCGGATTTGACGTTGTTTAAGCGGCGCGCGGTTCGCGCCGCTTCGCTTCATCATCGACGCATCGGAGAGGGATAGCCATGAGCGGCATTATCTGGATCATCGTCGTCGGCTTCATCGCCGGCATCATCGCGCGGATGCTCTCGCCCGGACCGAACAATCCGGCCGGCTTCATCCTGACCACGGTGCTCGGCATCGCCGGGGCGTTTCTGGCGACATGGATCGGCCAGGCCATCGGCCATTACGGCCCCGACCAGGGCGCCGGCTTCATCACCGCCACCATCGGCGCGCTGGTGGTGCTGTTCATCTGGAATCGGCTGGTGGCCAGCCGCGTGATTTCGGATCCGGGGAATAGGTAAGAATTCGTGGGGTGGGCAAAGGAGCGTTAGCGACGTGCCCACCATTATTTCCGCGAGCTGACGGTGGTGGGCACGCTTCGCTTTGCCCACCCTACAATCTCGCAATGACGGATAGACCGTAGCCCGGATGAGCGAAGCGACATCCGGGGCCACTGCCCGCATCAATCCCGGATATCGCCGCGCTCATCCGGGCTACAATTCCGATTTCTCAAAGAACCAGATGCATCCCCGCGTCCATGCGGACGTATTCGCCGGTCATGTTGCTCGATGCCGGCGAGGCCAAGAAGCACACCAGTTGCGCGATGTCGTCGGCCGTCGAGGCGACCTTCAGCGGCACTTTCGCCACGACGGCGTCGCGTACTGCCTTGGCGCCGGCTTCGCCGCGGCCCTTGGTGAACCAGGGCGTATCGATATAGCCCGGGCATACCGTGTTGACGCGGATCAGCGGCGCCAGCGCGCGCGCCAGCGACTGCGTCATGGTGTTGAGCGCGCCCTTGCTCGCGGCATAGGCGACCGAGGAGCCGCCGCCAGAAATGCCGGCCACCGACGACACATTGACCACGGCGGACGGCTTGCCGGAGGCTTTTGCGCCGGCCTCGAGCTGCGCGCGCGCCGCGCGGATCATCTGGAACGGGCCGATCGTGTTGACGGCATAGATGCCCTGAAAATCTTCCGCCGTTAGTCCGTCGAGATCGTGATGCGGCACATGCTTGGTGGTGCCGGCATTGTTGACCAGCACATCGAGACGACCCCACGCTGCGGCCGCAGCCGCAATCTTCTTGCAGTCTTCATCGCGCGAAACGTCGCCCTGCACCACCACGACTTCCGCGCCGGCGCTGCGGCAGAGATCGGCGGTGGCTTCAGCTTCCGCCTTGCTGTTGGAATAATTGACGACGATGCGCGCGCCGCCCTTTGCCAGAATGGCGGCGGTGGCGGCCCCGAGGCCCGAGGCAGAACCGGTGACTATCGCGCACAAACCATCCTTCGACATCCGCATTTCCTCTTGTTGCTTTTGAGCTGGGTTTCGAGCCGCCCGTAGGTCGCGGGCTTACCATATCGTGCCGCAAAGCGCGTGCAAATTTGCGCACGTTCCACTATGCGGAATTTATTGTTTGCCTGATGGCCTTCATGCCAACGCCTCATGCCGCCCTGCGGACAGCGCTTGTCAGGGCTATGGCTTTTGCCCATCATTAAGCGCAAGAAAAGACCGCACCCGAGGCCTTGGCGAAAGCGCGAGGCCGGCCGGTGCCAATCAATTTCGGGGAACGCTGTGGCGGAGAGTGACAACATCGTTGCCGAGACCGCGGAGAAAATCTTCGCCGATCTCGCCGACGCCCAAACGATTAATCGCGATCAAAAAGACGCGTGGAAAGCCCCGCTGTGGCAGGCGCTGACCGAAGCCGGCCTGCCTTTGTCGTGGGTCGGCGAAGATTGCGGCGGCTCGGGTGCCTCGCTCGCCGAAGGTTTCAGCGTATTGAGCGCGGCCGGGCGATTTGCGGTCGCGGTGCCGCTCGCAGAGACCATGCTGGCAGGCTGGCTGCTGGCGCAGGCCAAAATCACCTCGCCCGACGGCGAGATGACGGTGGTGCCCGCGAGCCCGAAGGACCGCATTACCGTCGACGCCGATGGCAGTCTCTCGGGCAGGGCCCGCAGCGTGCCGTTTGCCAAGGCGGCAAAGCATTTTGCCGTGCTCGCAAACGATGCGAAGGGCAACTGCTCCATCGCGCTGGTCGATGCCGGCAAGTGCCGGATCGAGACCGGGCTCGGCCTCGGCGGCGACAATTCGGACACCGTAACGCTGGACAAGGTGCAGCCGGTCACGATCAAGCCCGCGCCGAAAGGCTTTGATCAGACCCGGCTGATGCTGATGGGCGGCGTCGCGCGCAGTCTGCAGATCGCGGGCGCGCTGGAATCGATGCTGGAAATTTCGGTGCGCTATTCCAACGAGCGCGTCGCCTTCGAGAAGAAGATCTCGAAATTCCAGGCCGTGCAGCACAATCTGGCGCGGCTCGCCGGCGAATCGGCGGCAGCGCTTGCGGCGGCGACCTCAGCCGCCGACGCCATGGCCAATGCCACCGCGTTCAACGACGAAGTGTTTCTCGAAGCGGCGGCGGCCAAAATCCGCTGCGCGGAAGCCGCGGAGAAAGGCGGCGCGATTGCCCATCAGGTGCATGGCGCGATCGGCTTCACCATCGAGCACATCCTGCACCGCTATTCACTGCGCGCGCTGGCGTGGCGCGACGATTTCGGTTCCGAAAGTTATTGGGCGGTCGAACTCGGCAAGCTCGTATGCAACCGCGGCGCCGATGAATTGTGGCCGCTGGTGGCCTCGCGCTGACATCAACACCGATCTGCCTGCATTAGAGAGCCACAATGACCGCAGCCCTCCGTTTCGATCCGATCCGCCTGCCGCCCGAGTGCGAGCAGTTGCGCAAGGAAGTCCGCGCCTTCCTTGCGGAAGAAATTGCCGCCGGCACCTTCGATCCGCACAAGCCGAACCGCGAAGACACCGACGTGCCGGAATTTTCCAAAAAAGTCGGCGCGCGCGGCTGGCTCGGCATGACCTGGCCGAAGAAATATGGCGGCCACGAGCGCTCGTTCCTCGAACGTTATGTCGTAACCGAGGAAATGCGCGTGGCGAACGCGCCGACGCGGCGCTTCTTCGTCGCCGACCGCCAGAGCGGCCCCGTGCTTTTGAAATACGCGCCCGAGAATATCAAGATGGACATCCTGCCGCGCATCTGCCGCGGCGAGGTGTGCTTTGCGATCGGGATGAGCGAACCGAACTCCGGCTCCGATTTGTTTGCGGCGAAGACGCGCGCGACCAAGACCGACGGCGGCTATCTGATCAACGGCACCAAGATCTGGACCTCATCGGCCCATATCGCCGACTACATGATCGCGATCTTCCGCACCTCGCCACCGACCAAGGAGAATCGCCGCCACGGCCTGACGCAGTTTCTGGTCAAGATGAAGCAGCCGGGCATCCAGGTGAACCCGATCGGCCAGATCACCGGACAATATGAATTCAACGAAGTGGTCTTCACCGACTTCTTCGTTCCCGACGATCACGTGCTCGGCGAAATCGACGGCGCCTGGAAACAGGCCACTTCAGAGCTCGCCTATGAGCGAAGCGGCCCGGAGCGTTTTCTCGAAACCTATTACGTGCTGACCGAACTGGTCCGCGCGGTGGGCAACAACCCGGATACCCGCAGCGCCGAGGGCATCGGCCGGCTGGTGGCGCAGGTTCATACCATGCGTCGCATGTCGGTCTCGGTGGCGGGCATGCTGCAGGCCGGCAAGGAGCCGGTGGTCGAAGCTTCTATCGTCAAGGACATCGGCACGGTGTGGGAGCAGCAATTGCCGCACCGTGTCCGCGATCTCGCCGCCTTTGTCGAGGAAACCGCCACTAACCGTGAGACGCTGGAAAAGCAGCTCGACTTCGCCATCAAGACCGCGCCCAAGCTGACGATCCAGGGCGGCACGACAGAAGTGCTGCGCGGCATCATCGCCCGCGGGCTCGGCTTGCGCTAATTCAACGAGGAAACCCAATGACCAAATACACTGATATCGGCGTCGAGAAGCACGGCCATGTCGGCCTGATCGAAATCCGCAAACCCCCGCTGAACTTCTTCGACGTCTCGCTGATCAACCAGATCGCGGACGCGCTGGAAGAGTTCGACAAGGACGTCGAAATCCGCGCCACCGTACTCGCTGCCCAAGGCAAGGCGTTCTGCGCCGGTGCCGACTTCTCCGATCCGAAGCGGCAGGAGCAAGAACAGGAATCGAAAAAGGATCCGGCGGCGAACCTGCCGATCAATCATCTCTATGTGCAAGCCGTGCGCATCTTCCGCAACAAGAAGCCGATCGTCGCCGCCATCCATGGCGCCGCCATCGGCGGCGGGCTGGGACTGGCCGTATCCGCCGATTTCCGCGTCACCTGCCCCGAGGCGCGTTTCGCCGCCAACTTTACAAAACTCGGCTTTCATCCGGGCTTCGGCCTGACGGCTACGCTTCCCGAACTGGTCGGCAAGAACAATGCCGAACTGATTTTCTACACCAGCCGCCGCGTTACCGGCGAGGAAGCGACAAGGATGGGCCTCGCCAATCTCTGCGTGCCGCAGGATCAGGTGCGATCAGAGGCGATGAAGCTCGCCGCCGAAATCGCCGAATGCTCGCCGCTCGGCCTGATCTCGACCCGTGCCACCATGCGCGCCGGCCTCGCCGATCGCGTGCTGGCCGCGACCAACCACGAGCTGGTCGAACAGAACAAGCTGCGCGCGACCGAGGATTTCAAGGAAGGCGTCAAGGCGACAGCGGAGCGTCGCGTGGCGAATTTCAAGGGACGGTAAGACCGCGCCGAACGTCGCTGCGTAGGGTGGGCAAAGCGAAGCGTGCCCACCATCGCGCGGCGTGCCTGATGATGGATGGTGGGCACGTCGCTTACGCTCCTTTGCCCACCCTACGGTAGTGTGCGCTCACGCCACCAGCTTGAATGTCACCCCGCAAAGATCGAACGCATCGCCCGACACCTTGCAGCCTTTCGCCTTGGCCGCATCGCGCACCTTGGCGATATCGGTGACCTTGAATGTCAGCCCGCTCATCAGATCACTCGCGCCTCTGATGAAGCGGAAGCTGGCGTTGGGCAGTTTCAATTCCGCATCATCACTGACGGCAACACCCAAAATCTTCCCCCAATGTTCCGCCAATCCTTGTGGATCCGGGCTCTGCATCTCGACGCCCAACAGCGCCAGCGTCACGTCTTTCCGGATCGCCTTCTGCCAATCCGGCCCCGCCGGCGGATAGGGCCCCAGAACATCGTCGCTGCCTGTGGTGTGATTGAACTCGATGAACGCGGCGCGACAGTCGCGCGGGTGCAGTTGCACGCCGTGATAGGGCGCGTGCGTGATCACGTTGGCGGTGCGCACGCCGATGCCGTTGGCGTGCTTGCCGCGCGCGTCGGGATCATCGCAGCAGAAGATCGCCATGTAGCCGCCGCGGCCGCCGGTCTTGTCGAGGAAGCGTCCCGCCGCGGTGCCCGGCTGGAATGGCGCCACCACTTCCAGCAGGATCGTGTCCACCGGCAGCAGCGCGTTCTCCAGTCCGTATTTCGCGACATTACCGTCGCGGTAACAAACGGTGAGGCCCATGATTTCGGAAATATCCGAAATCGCCGGCGCCAGATGCGGCGCCACCAGGCAGATCTGCCGCAGCCTGAGATACCCGGCCATCTCAATGGCCCTGAAACGACGGCTTGCGCTTCTCGACAAACGCCTTTGCCGCTTCCTTGTGATCGGCGGTGTCGCCCGAGCGCGAATGATGGATCGCTTCGGCGTCGAAGCAGGCTTCCAGCGTCATCGTCTCGGCATTGTTGATGTTGCGCTTGATGTAGCCCAGCGTCACTGACGGCCCCTGCGCCAGCGACATCGCCAGATCACGCGCCTCGGCATCGATGTCGGCGTCCGGCACCACCTTTGTCACCATGCCGAGATTGTAGGCCTCCGTCGCGCTCAGCACCGGCGAGGTCAGATAGAGCTCGCGCGCTTTTGCCGCTCCAAGCATCTGGGTCAGAAAATAGGTGCCGCCGTAATCGCCCGACAGGCCAACCTTGGCGAAGGCGGTCGTGATCTTGCAGGAAGCGCTGGCAATGCGCAGGTCGCATGACAGCGCGATCGAAAGACCGGCGCCCGCGGCGGCGCCGTCGAGCTGCGCCACCACCGGCTTCGGCATCTGGTGCAGGAGCCGCGACACTTCCATGCCGCGTCGCAGATTGGCCATCTTGGCCTCGAAGCCGAGCGGCGCCCTGCCCTCCGCCATCGATTTCACGTCGCCGCCGACGCAGAACGTGCCGCCGGCGCCCTTGATCAGCACCGCGCGCACCTCGTGATCCTCCACCGCGCGCCGCGCCGCCTCCACCAGCCCGCGTGTCATGTCCGGGTTGAGCGCGTTGCGCCGGTCGGGGCGATTCATGGTGATGGTGAGCAAGCCAGAGTCGAGTTTCTGGAGGACCATTTCGTTTGCGCTCATGAGTGGTGCTTTCGTTTGTTGTTGGTTGACATTGGATTCCGGCCTAGCCCCGTCATTGCAAGGTGCCGTAGGGTGGGCAAAGGCGCACTTGCGCCGTGCCCACCACCTTTGCCGCTGAGATGGTGGGCACGCTGCGCTTTGCCCACCCTACGAACACCGCTCCTACTTCTTCACCAGCGGACAGCGCGAAGCTTCCAGCGACTGGAACGCTTCGCTGCCGGGGATCGTCGTCAGCAATTTGTAGTAATCCCAGCGCACCTTCGACTCTGACGGCTTCTTGACCTCGAACAAATACATGTCGTGCACCATGCGGCCATCCTCGCGGATCTTGCCGTTCCTGGCGAACATGTCGTTGACCGGGGTTTCCTTCATCAGCTTCATGACGGCGGCGGAGTCAGTGGTTCCCGCGGCCTTCACGGCTTTCAAATAGTGCGTCACGGAAGAATAGACCCCGGCCTGCGCCGAAGTCGGTACCCGCTTGATGCGCTCCATGAATCGCTTGGAAAACGCGCGGGTTTCGTCGTTGAGGTCCCAGTAGAAGGCTTCCGAAAGCAGCAGGCCCTGCGCGGTTTCCAGCCCGATGCTGTCGATATCGGTGACGAAGGCGAGCAGCGGCGCGACTTTCTGGCCGCCCTTCATCAATCCGAACTCGGCCGCCTGCTTGATGGCGTTGACGGTGTCGCCGCCGGCGTTCGCCAGCCCGATTACCTTGGCTTTCGAAGCCTGCGCCTGCAGCAGGAAGGAGGAGAAATCCGACGTGTTGAGCGGATGCCGCACGGTGCCCAGCACCTTGCCGCCGGACTTCAACACCACATTGGCGGTGTCCTTTTCGAGATCCTGTCCGAAGGCGTAATCGGCGGTCAGAAAGTACCAGCTATCGAGGCCCTGCTTGACGGCGGCGAGGCCAGTCACATTGGCCTGGCCGAAGGTGTCGAACACATAATGAACCGTATAGGGGCCGCAGGCTTCGTTGGTGAGCCGGATCGAGCCGGGGCCGTTGAATATCACGATCCTGTTGCGCGCCTTTGCAATCTCGCCGGCGGCGAGCGCGGTGGCGGACGCGGCGACGTCGAACAGCATCTCGACGCCCTGATTGTCCAGCATGTCACGGGCGATGTTGGCGGAAAGGTCGGCCTTGTTCTGATGATCGGCCGCGATGATTTCGATCTTGCGGCCCAGCACTTCGCCGCCGAAATCCTCGGCCGCCATTTTCGCGGCGGCCTCCGAGCCCGGGCCGGTGATATCGGCATACAGGCTGGACATGTCGAGAATGCCGCCGAGCTTGAGCGGCGGCTTGCTTTGCGCCAGCGCCACCGTCGCCGACATCGCCAGAATCGCGGCGACAATGCCTGTTGTTGCTCTTCTCACGGAGGCCTCCCTGTTCACGCGCCGCATTACCTGCGGCTTTTGAAATTTTCGGCGCGATCATGCCGCATGGGGTCAGCAGCGGCAAGGCACGGGAGAGGGTGGATTCACCCGTGTTTTCCGCTAAGCGGAATGACTTCCGGGATGACACGGCACGGGACACGTACTCGCTGACAGGAATGGTCACCAGTTGCCGCGCCCGGCCACCTGTCCACGCCTGAGCAAGGTTTCCGCTTCTTCGATTTCGGGCAGATCTCGCTCCGTGTCGAAATCTGCGAGAACTGTCGCGAGCACGTCGGGTATTGCGTTGGTTCGGCCATTTGCACAATAGAGGTGCGCAAGTCCAACTGCGCTGCGCAGCGCGAACGTCTTCGTCCGTTGGGTTCCGGCGATGTCCAGGGCTCTGCGGAAGGCGTCTTCGGCCGTGGAAACGCCCGGTGGGCCAAGATACGACAACAGCTCACCTTGGCTGCGGTGGAGTTCGGCATCGAGCCAATGCTGGCCGGATCGTTCTGTCGAGGAGATCAACTCCCGCAAGATTTCCAGGCCAGCCTCAGGTTGCCCGGCCTCCGCTTTCGCCGCGGCGACCTGCATCCCCCAAAACGGTTCACAGAGATAGCAGTCATTCTCATGAAGCAATGTCCAGCCCCGTTGCATTTCCGAAAGCCCACCCATCCGGTCGCCGCCGCGCCACTTTGCCAAGCCGTTCAGGTAGCTGCCGGCGGCTACATACAGCGGCATCGTATGGTCGCGCGCGAGACCGAGAGCGAGAATCGTCTCGGTTTCCTGCAACATGCCCCCGCATAGTCCATCGAAGACCGCCTTGTGAACGAGCGCATTGGCCTGAGAGAGCGCCGGCTTGTCTCCGGTGACGCGCACCGCTTCAGCGGCGAGCCGGCGCGATCGATCAATGCTGCCGAGCGGCCAAAGCACCAGCGCAAGAAACCGCATGATGACGAAAGGCAGGTCCAGTGCCGACGCCTTGAAGGTCGCCGGATCAGGCTCAGACTCATAGATCGCAAGCGCACGCTCGAGATGCGGCTGCGCGTTCAGATAATCGCCGCCGAACCAGCAGGTCACCCCGGTTGTCCAGTGCGCAATGACCGTGGCCACCGGCGATTCCGGCCGCTGCCTGGCGGCACCCATGATGGCCTCCACCAGATCCCGCATCGGCGCGATCTCGCCGTGGGTCAGGCAGGCATTGAACAGGCCCGAATGGATCGGCGCCAGTTCGACCGGATCATTGATGTCGGCCGCGAATCGTCGGGCGCGCTTCCACGCGGCCACCGTTTCGGGAGCGCTATGACCAAGGCTGCCGCGGAGTGCGCGGCCATAGGCGATTTGAAGCTGAAGCCGGTTCATGGTTCGGCCCGGCCCTGCGGGCAACGCATCCGCAATGGCAACCGCCTTGCCGAGATGCGCGATGGCTTCAGTATAGGCCGAGCGCCTCAATGCCTGCAGGCCGGCCTTGCGCCACCATTCCAGGGCTGTTCCGTTCAACCCCGCTTCAGTGAAATGGAATGCCAGGACTTCCGGCTCGGTCTCGGCGATGATCGGAAACTTGTCGCGCAGAACGTCGCCGATGTGTTGATGCAGCATTTGCCGCCGGCTCTTGAGCAGACTCTCGTAAGCTGCTTCCTGAACGAGCGCGTGCTTGAAGCTGTAGGTCGCTTCCGGCGGCGCGCCGCGGCGCGCCAGTAGTTCGGCCTCTTCGAGTTGCGCCAGCGCAGCGCTCAGCGTCAGGTCATCGCGCCCCGCTACGCTTCGCAGCAGCGCGTATGAGAAATCGCGGCCGATGGCAGCACCGATCTGCGCAACTTCCTTGACCGGGGCCAGCCGATCAAGTCGCGCCATCAGCGAGTCCTGCAGCGTCGCGGGAATGGCGAGCGGCGGCAGCGGACTGTCGAGGCGATAGCGCCCGGCATCTTCCACCAGCAACCCCGACTCCAGCACCATCTTGGTCAGTTCTTCCACGAACAGCGGGATGCCATCCGTCTTGTCGATGATCTGCGTCAGCATTTCACCGGGCAGCTTTCGGCCGACGGTCACCTGCTCGATCAGGGCGCGCGTGTCCTGACGGTCAAGCCGATCAAGCCGCAGCAGGCTTACATTGGTGAGGCCCGCCCAGGGCGGCTCGAACTCGGGCCGGAAGGTCATGAGCACAAGTATCGGCAGCCCCCTGATCCGGTCGACCGTAAGATCGAACAACTCAAGCGTCGTCGCATCAGCCCAATGCATGTCCTCGCAGACAATCAACACAGGTTGCTGCCGCGCCAAGCCTTCAAGCTGGTCGAGAAGGGCAGCGAATGTCTGTCGCCGCTGCTGCACCGGATTTAAGCCGAGCGGCGGATAGCGCTCGCCGGTCGGAATCGAAAGCAGCGCGGCGATGAGCGGTGTCGCGTTGGCGACCTGGTGCGTTCCAAGCGCAAGCATTGCCTCAAGCTTGTCGAGCTTTTGCTCGGATGTATCCTGTGATCCGATGCCGGCAGCGCGCTCGAGTTGGGCGACAAAAGGATGAAGCGCGCTGTTCGTGTGGTAGGGCGAGCACTGATACCGTATCCGCCGGTGCGTCCCCAACGCGAGGCTTTCGGAAAGCGTTGCAACAATGCGCGATTTTCCGATCCCGGCCTCGCCGGAAATCAGTACCATTTGGCCCTGGCCCTGCCATGCCAGTTGCTGGCGCAAGAGCGCAAATTCGATCTCTGCCTTGCGACCGACAAAACCCATCGAGCGCGCGGTACGCACCGCTTCGAAGCGGCTCTCCGACGCAGCCCCCCCTTCGACCGCCCAGACCGCGATGGGTTCAGAGATACCCTTGACCTCGCGGCGGCCGAGGTTGCGAAAAATGAATAGTTCGCCGAGCAGTTCGCGCGTCGAGTCGGCAATGACGACCGCCCCCGGCTCCGCCAGGCCCTGGAGCCGGGCGGCGATGTTCGGCGTATCGCCGACCATTGCCCGCTGCTCTGCCGCACCTCCGCTGATGAGGTCGCCGACCACCACCAGCCCGGTCGCGATCGCGACCCGCACCTCGACCCGTTCCGCGCGCGTTACGAGCGGCCCTATAGCGGCGATGATGTCGAGCCCCGCCCGCACGGCGCGCTCCGCATCGTCCTCGTGTGCGCGGGGGTAGCCGAAATAGACGAGTATTCCGTCGCCGACAAACCTGGCGAGACTGCCGTCGTAAGTAGCAATCACCTTCGCGCAGGCAGTCCGATAGGCGCGGATCACCTCCCACATATCTTCGGGATCGAGACGAGCCGAGAGCGCAGTCGAACCTACCAGATCGCAGAACATGACGGTGAGGTGGCGTCGTTCGGCATCGTGCCGATGAACCTGCTCGTCCACCAATTCCGCCTGATTGAGTTGGGCGATCGCCCGCAGCATCTTGCGTCGATGGCCGAGCAGGACACCGAGCCTGTCGAAGTCCTGGTCCGTCAGTTCGGGAAAGACACCAAGATCAATCCCGTTCTCGGCAAAACGCAGCGCGTATTGTTCAAGCCCCAGCTGCTCGAGCCAGTCTGAAATCTGCTGCATTGGCTCCACCGGATGTGTAGTTGACAGCAGGCGAAACGCAGGGCCACGGAAGAAAACTTATCCCAATGCCCCTCGGATGGCACGCTTTGATGCAGCAATTCGACTGCGATCAGCTCTCTATTTCTTGCGAAAGCGGTGCTCGGCTACAGTGTTCGCTACCAAGCAGCGCATGATATGATGACAACAACTGCATCTTGATGCGCGCGCTATTTGCATCAAGCAGCGTTGCACAACCAGTGCGCAGTACGAGTCGAGCGACTTTGTCCGCCTTAGCTCAATGAGCGTAGGCGGAAGCGAAGCCGATCAACGCTTGCGCGGAGACGCGAAGGGTTTCGCTTCGCTCTACCGATCCTACGGCATCGTAGCGGTAAATTACCCCAACAGCCCCTTCCCCGGCACGTGGTTGAGCTCGAGCCGGATGCCATCCGGATCTTCGAACAAAATCGAATAATATCCCGGCGCCCACTGATCCTCGCGCGGCGCACGGATGATCTTCGCGCCGAGCGTCTGGAGGAAGCCGTGCAGCTCATCGATGTCGGCGCGCTCGCGGGCGCGGAAGCACAGGTGATGCAAACCGACGCGCTTCTGCTCGAACGCCGCGCCTTCATGCTCGGCTGACGGCGCGCTGATGCCGACCGCGGTCCGGCCGCCGACGCAATAATAGGTCGTCTCGGTGTCGATCACGGGTTTCAGCCCGAGAAACGGCAGCAGCTCACGATAAAATTCGCGGGAACGTTTGTAATTCGAGGCGGTAAGAAAAATATGTGCGATGCCGTTGACTTCCATTGTTTTCCCCCTCCAATGCAACCCAAGGTAGCAGTACCGTTGATCGTCGAGCATACAGGAACAAGCGGGATTGAGAGCGGCGGGATGATTCATTCCGCACGGCGTTGCAGCGCTACGCTCCCGGCATGCGCTGTGTCACTTTTCGTGCTGGCGGCCGCCGGGCGCGCCGGCGCCGCCGATTGCGCGCTGGAGCAGCAGGGCGAAGGACGCGTCGCCGCCGTGATCGATACGCGCAGCCTCCGCCTTGAAGACGGCCGCGAAATCCGCCTGGCCGGCATCGCGCGTGGTGGAGCAGACAGGCCCAGCGGCAGGGCAGCCCTTGCCGCCATCGCGGCCGGCCGCGAGGTGACGCTGCGTGGCGACGACGACACGCCGGATCGCTATGGCCGCCAGGGCGCCTTTGTGTTCGTGGCCGGCTCGGAACACTCGGTGCAGAGCGAGCTGCTGCGCCGCGGCGAAGCACTGGCGTCCGTTGATATCGCAGACAAAAATTGCGCTGCCGCACTGGCTACCGCCGAGCGCGCGGCGCGAGATGCCAAATTGGGCATGTGGGCTGAAGCCACGGCCATAAAAAACGCGGAAAGTCCGGGCGATATTCTGTCCGCGATTGGGCACTTTGCGGTCGTCGAAGGCAGAGTTCTGTCCGTTCGGCAAGTGGGGGCGATCACCTACCTGAATTTCGGGCGTAACTGGACACGGGACTTTGCTGCGACTATTTCAAGGCGCATCATACCGGCGTTCGAGAGCGCCAACCTCGGGCCTAAGTCGCTCGAAAATCGAAGGATTCGTGTCCGCGGCGTTGTTTCGTCGCGGGGAGGACCACGGATCGAACTGCTTCGGGTGGGGCAGGTTGAGGTGCTGGGCGGGACATAGCGAGTGATTCGAAGACTGGGCACCGGTTTTCGTTTGGATCGGGCGCAAAATAGGGATGAGATCGGCGATCCCAATCGGGTCGTGGGTTTCAGTGGCTGATTTGACGCATCGTGCAAAACGGCGCGAAATAAACACGGGCTGCCGCCTTCTGGCTGCGCCGGCGTTACTGTGCGCCGCGCTCGCGCTCTCTTCCTGTGGAAATCTGGGAAAACTCGAGACCGCCGCGCCAGCGGTGCCGACGCCGAAGCCGAGCCGCACGGTCGCGCAGACGCCGGCCAGCGAGCGCGAGCATGAGCGCATTCTCGCCTCCTATGGCGGCGCCTATGACGATCCGCGGCTCGCGACGCTGATCGGCAAGACGGTCGACCGGCTGGTCGCGGCCTCCGACCGTCCCGAACAGCCCTACCGGGTGACCATCCTCAATTCCGGGGCCGTGAACGCCTTCGCGCTGCCGACCGGCCAGCTCTATGTGACGCGCGGCCTGGTGGCGCTGGCCAGCGACACCTCCGAATTGTCGTCGGTGCTGAGCCACGAAATGGCGCATGTCATCGCAAAACACGCCTCGATCCGGGAAGACCAGGCGCGGCAGGCGGCGGTGGTGACCCGTGTCGTCACCGACATGAGCAACGACCCCGATCTGACGGCGCTGGCGCTGGCGAAGACCAAACTGACGATGGCGAGCTTCTCGCGCGCGCAGGAATTCGAGGCTGACGGCATCGGTGTCAGCATCGCGGCCCGCGCCCATTTCGATCCCTATGGCGCGGCGCGCTTCCTCGCCTCCATGGAGCGCAATGCGGCGATGAAGGCCGGCAAGACCTCGCTCGATCCCCGCACGCAGGATTTCCTGTCCTCGCATCCGGCGACGCCCGAACGCGTGCAGAACGCGCAGGCCAGCGCCCGGCAATACACCTCGCCGCAGAGCGCCGAGCGCGACCGCGAGACCTATCTCGCCGCGATCGACAACCTCGTCTATGGCGAGGACCCCAGCGAAGGTTTCGTGCGTGGCCGGCGCTTCCTGCATCCCAAACTCGGCTTCACCTTCCAGGCCCCCGATACGTTCACGCTGGACAACACCGCGCAGGCCGTGATCGGCGTGCGCGAGGGCGGCACGCAGGCGATGCGCTTCGACGTGGTCCGCGTGCCGGCCGAACAGTCGCTCTCCGATTATCTCAACTCCGGCTGGATGGAAGGCGTCGACAAGGGCTCGACCGAAGACCTCATGATCAACGGTTTCCCGGTGGCATCGGCCTCGGCGAACGGCGATCAGTGGCAGTTCAAGGTCTTTGCGCTGCGCTACGGCAGCGACGTCTACCGTTTCATCTTCGCCGCCAAGCAGCGCAACACCGAGAGCGAGCGCAATGCCCGCGAAACGGTGAACTCGTTCCGACGCCTGACGCTGGAAGAGATCCAGGCCGCGCGTCCGTTGCGCATCAAGGTCATCACCGCGCAGCCCGGCGACACCGTGGAATCGCTCGCCCACCGCATGACCGGCGTCGACCGCCCCGCCGAGCGCTTCCGCATCCTCAACGGCCTCGACCAGCACGCCCAGGTCAAGCCGAGGGATCGCGTGAAGATCGTGGTGGATTGATCCAAAATCGTCCGCAGCCGTCATTGCGAGCGAAGCGAAGCAATCCATTTTACCACAAAGAGAATGGATTGCTTCGTCGCTTGCGCTCCTCGCGATGACGTGGAGAGATATTCACCGCCTCGTCCCGGCCTTAAGCGGGGACGGCGTGTTGAGAAAGCTCGTTCAATCCAGGCTACTGGACACTCACACGCGCACGCCAACGCGACTCGAAACTATCGTCGTCGATCATCCGCGCCTGCGCATCCATCGGGCCGCTACGTTTCTCCGTGGCGACGCTGACGGGCGACGCTACCTTGACCTTGGCTTGCGCGGGCGCCGCTGCGGCCCATCGCAACAAGGATTTCGGGATCACGGTCTTGCCGGCGTACCAGCATTTTCGCCCGTCGATCAGGCGCCAGGACCAATGTCCTTGCGTCTTGGACGCCGAAGCACTGCATTCCCTGATCGGCGCTTTGGCCTGCGCGGTCAGCATGCCAATCGGTACGAGCGCAGCAGTGCAAACGGCAAAGAAAAAGACAGGCCGAATCTGCATCTTCATCGGTCACTCCCCGCGGCTAGTTGAGCGCAGGAGCAACCTCGCCTTTTATTCTGGTCATAAGAGGTCGAAAATCTGACTGGCTTCCACGTCAAGGCCCTCAAAACGCCATCTCGGATGATCTCCGGTGGCCCCATCGAAGGGCGCGGACACTGCCCGCCGGACGCACGCATTCGCCGACTTGCTTTGCTGCTGCGGCTTCGTGACCAACTCTAGTCGGTGATCGCCCGCGCGCGCCACCGCGCTTCGAAACTGTTGGCGTATTCAAGCATCCGCGCTTGCGCGTCGAGTGGATCACCGAGTTTCCCCGTGACGATGGTTACCGGGACAACGGTTACCGGCACGGGCTTTGGATCGGCTTTCGCTTGCACCGACACCTTCGCCGGCCACTGCAACAGTGATTTCGAGATCATGGTCTTGCCGAGGTACCAGCATTTTCGTCCATCGATCAGGCGCCAGGACCAATAGCCTTGCGCATGCGAGCCCCGGGCGACACTGCATTCCACCGCCTTCGCATTTGCCCCGCCGGTTGGCATGAGGGCCGCGATACAAGCGGCGAAAAAGACCAGCAGAATTTGCGTCTTCATCGAATACCCCTGCGGTTCAATTAGATGTGGACAGCAGCCTCATCCTCAAATTTGGCCACAAATGGCCAGAAATTTGGCCACAATTCGGGCGAACGGCGGCACAACGGGTTGAGGTGAGACGGCAAAAATCTATCGGTGCGTGTGCAGGCGAGTTGTGTCGCCGCTCGACCGCGCCAATCGACGCCGGATCAGGAACAGATCCAGATGACCACGACCGCGATCGGCAAGCCCACGCCAAATGCGCTGAGCGTAGCCAAGGCGAACTCGGAGAGCAGATTTGCCTGGGGTCGTACATCAGGTAACGACATGGCGTTACTCCTTGGAGCCCCCACAAGCCCCCGGATGAACGATAAAGACCGCCTTTGGGCGACTCTTTGTAAGGCCGGATGCTGAGCGGATATGGTTAACACGAGGTTAACCGGCGGGCGCTCACGCTGCCGCAAGGCGTTCGGCCGCCGATGCACGGAGCCGACCCCCACCAAACAAAAAGCCCGGTCTCGCGACCGGGCTTTTCGTTTTAATCCCTGGAATTGGGATCCTTTCAGGCGGCTTCGTCCGCCACGGCCGCGTCGTCGCCATCGGCTTCGACATCGGCCTCGTCGGCTTCGCCGTCCGCTCCGGTCGCCTCAGTCTTGGCGCCGCGGCGCGGGCTCTTGGCGAGCTGGCTTTCGATTTCCTTGACCGCTTCGGTCTCCGTCGAATGCTGCACGACGGCGATTTCGCGCGACAGGCGATCGAGGGCTGCTTCATACAGCTGGCGCTCGCTGTAGGACTGCTCGGGCTGCGATTCCGAACGGTAGAGATCGCGGACCACTTCGGCGATCGCAACGATGTCGCCCGAATTGATCTTCGCTTCATATTCCTGCGCCCGGCGCGACCACATGGTCCGCTTGACGCGCGCACGGCCCTTGAGCGTCTCCAGCGCCTTCTTGACCAGCGCCGGCTCGGACAGCTTGCGCATGCCGACATTGGCGACCTTGGCGGTCGGCACGCGGAGCGTCATCTTGTCCTTCATGAAATTGATCACGAACAGCTCAAGCTTGGCGCCCGCGATCTCCTGCTCCTCGATGGCCAGAATCTGGCCGACGCCGTGGGCGGGATAGACCACGAATTCATTGGCCTTGAAGCCCTGACGCTGGGTCACGACCTTCTTCGGCTCCTCGACGCGCGGCGCAGCGGCAACCGGCTTGGCGGGGGCCTTCGGCGGAGCAACAACAACAGCGGCTTTCGGGGGCGCTGCCTTCACAGGGGTCTTCACGGGAGCTTTGGCAGCAACTTTCGACGCAGGGGTCTTCGAACCCGTCGCTTTCGCGGCAGTCTTGGCAGTCTTTTCTGGCATTGCGCTTCTTTTGTTCTTAGAGGACTTTGTGGCCGCAGCCCTCTTGGCTACCTTCACAGGCGCCTTGGCACGGCCTTTGGTTGCGCTGCGGCTGGCCGGAGCGGCTTTTTTCGTGGTCTTGGAAGCACTCTTTTTACGCGTTTTCTGTGACACAGCCTGCGCGCGGAACTGCCACGCCCCTGTTGGATGTTTTTACGGGAACCCACCGGGGCCAAAGATACGCATTGGCCAGGATCGGCTTATAATGTGCCCAATATAGCACATTTTCCGCAAAAATCAATGATTTACGCCGGGTTCCGGGCCCTTACGGGGCCGTATCCGCCATAAGT
The DNA here is from genome assembly GCF_049993905.1 of Bradyrhizobium sp. McL0615. Taxonomy (NCBI): domain Bacteria; kingdom Pseudomonadati; phylum Pseudomonadota; class Alphaproteobacteria; order Hyphomicrobiales; family Nitrobacteraceae; genus Bradyrhizobium; species Bradyrhizobium sp. McL0615. Next base: position 8,627,129 of record NZ_CP188254.1, read on the forward strand.
CCAATAACAGGGTTAAATCGGCAACGCTGGTTCGGTTCAGTTTGGGGCCGAAAACAGGCTCAACGAGCCCTTAAACTTATCCACAGGCTAGTCGCCGGAGCCGGGTTCCTTGGAAAAATATTTCTCGAACTTGCCTTCGACACCCTCGAATTCTTTCGCGTCGGGCGGCATGTCCTTCTTCTGGGTGATGTTGGGCCAGCTCTTGGCGTACTCGGTGTTGACCTCGAGCCACTTCTCGAGGCCGGGCTCGGTGTCCGGCTTGATGGCGTCGGCGGGACATTCGGGTTCGCAGACGCCGCAGTCGATGCATTCGTCGGGATGGATGACCAGCATGTTCTCGCCCTCGTAGAAGCAGTCGACGGGGCAGACTTCAACGCAGTCGGTATATTTGCATTTGATGCAGGCTTCAGTGACGACGTAAGTCATCCAACGCTCCGAAACGATCGATTATCCGGGGTTTGCGTAGCGCATGCAGTGCGCTGCCGCAAGGGAAGCGGCGGGCCGCAAACGGCCGTTTTCAGGCCTCGCCGCCAGCTCTGTGCACTTAGTCACTCTTTGTGATTCTGCAAATCATCGTAGAGCACGCGTGCCGCCGTAGCATCGCCGCGCCGCTCGGAAAATCCCGTCACCTTGAGGACGCGCACGCTGTGATCGAGCGCGATGGTGAGCACGTCGCCGATCTTCACCGCGTGTCCCGGCGCCTTCTCGCGCACGCCGTTGATGCGGACGTGGCCGGCTTCGACGAGCGCGGCAGCGGAGGTGCGGGCCTTCACTACCCGCGCATGCCACAGCCACTTGTCGAGACGCTGCCGCTCCAATCAGTATCTCTCGATTATTCTTTCCGGCCGGCGAGCTGTTCCTTCAGCGCCGCCAGTTTTGCGAACGGCGAATTCGGATCGACCGGACGGTCGCGCTCGCGTGGCGCGGCGCTGGTCGCCCATTGACGGTGCGAGGGGCCGCTGTCGCGCTTGTCACGGCCGCCCTTGTCGCGTCCACCGAAATCACGGCCGCCGCGCTCGCCCTTGTCGCGGCCACCGCCGCCCTTGTTGCGGTCGCCCTTGTTGCGATCGAATTTGTCGCGGCGATCGCCGTCGCGGCCCTTGCCTTCAAAGCGCTCGCGGGGCGGACGCTCCTGACGCACTTCTGCCGTCGGTGCGCCCTCAACAGCCGCCACTGGTGTAGCCGTGGCATCCGCCGGCGCACCCTCGCGGGGCTTTCTGAATTCGTTGTTACGGCGGCCACGGCGATGGCGCTGCTCGCGCGGCGCGGCCTCGGCGCCTTCGCCGCTGGCTGGTGCTGCGGCGCCTTCGGCCGGGCGGCCGCGATGGCGCTGGCGGTTGCGATCCTGATGCGGGCGGCGCTCCTCGGAACGGCCGCCGGGCCGCCAGACTTCGACGAGCACAGGCTCGGCCGGCGCTTCGGCCTTGGCTTCTGCGGCGGGCGCATCAGCAGCAGGCGCTTCAACAGCACCGGCTTCAGATGGCGCGGCCTCGCTGGCCGCAATGGGCTCCGCGGCAGCTTCAGGCGCGCTTGCCGCTTCGACCCGTTCCACCGGCGCTTCTGCGGCCGGGGCTTCGGCGGCAGGCTCCGCTGCGGCTTCGACAGGCGCCGTCTCGATGGCCACGGCGGGCGCTTCGTTGACCGGCGTGACATTGGGCAGCAGCGAGGCTGACGGTGCGGGATCGCCTGACATCGACAGGTCGGCGACGACTTCTTCGACCGGCGTCTCTGCCGTCGTGTCCACATTTGTCTCGGCGCTCGCCTCAACCGGCGGCGTCTCGGCGGCGACGGTCTCGGCAACGACTTCAGGCGCGGGCTTCGGCGGCAGCGGCGCGCGCTTGTCCATGCGATAGCCGAGCGCGCGCAGGATCGAGGCAAAATCTTCGCCGGCAGATCCGGTCAGCGAGGTCATCGCCTGTGTCACCACAAAGCCGCGGCCATCGAATGCGCCGGTCGGTTTCTCGCCGGGCGACGACTCGCGCCACGCTAGCGCGGGACGAATGAGATCGGCGAGCCGCTCCAGAATATCGACGCGCACCGCGCGCTCGCCGCACTGGCGATAGCCGAGCACGCGATAGGCGTCGCGATGCAGCGCCTTGTCGACCGGGAAAGACGTGCGGCCCGAGCTCGCCAGATGCTGCGCGCCCGACAGCGCCGACATGTCGACATTGTCCTGCTTCTCGGCCCACAGCAGGGACGCCAGCGCGCGCGCCGCGGGCTTCAACAGCCCGGGGAAATAGATGTGATAGGCGCCGAACCGCACGCCGTATTTGCGCAGCGTCGCGCGCGAGGCCTGGTCGAGATCCTTCATCTCGGCGGAAATCTTTGCGCGCTCCAGCACGCCGAGCGCTTCGACCAATTGGAACGCGATGCCGCGCCCGATGCCGGTGATGTCCTCGGCCTTCGACAATCCGAACAGCGGGCCGAGCAGCTTTTCGATATGCGTCTTCAGCCACAGATCGAGCCGCGCCTGCACCGCCTCGCGTGGCGCGCCTGAGAGCCGATCGTCGGCAATGATGCGGATGCGCGGATGCAGCGCATCGTCGGCCGCGACGAGCTTTGCGACCGCGTCGCCGGTCCAGCGGATGGTGCCGTCGGAGGTCAGCACGAACTGGTCGTCGGGCGCGGCGGCAAGCTTTGTGGCGCGCGTGTCGATCTCGCTGGCGAGCACCTGCTGGGCAGCCGCCTGCAACGCCTTGGCATCCGAGCCGGCTTCCGCCGCATCGGGTGCAAAGGTAAATCCATCGAGCCGGCCGATGGCGTGGCCTTCCACAATCACTTCGCCGGTCTTGCCAATTTCCGTATTCAAAACACTGTTCTCCCGCAGGCGGCGCATCAATACACTGGTCCGCCGGTCAACGAAACGCTCCGTTAGCCGTTCATGGAGCGCATCGGATAATTTATTTTCGACCTCGCGGGCGATCCCCTGCCAGTGATCGGGGTCGGACAGCCAGTCCGGGCGGTTGGCGACGAAGGTCCAGGTGCGGATTTGCGCGATCCGGCCCGACAGCGTGTCGATATCGCCGGTGACGCGGTCGGCCTGGTCGACCTGGGCGGCGAACCATGCGTCCGGTATGCGGCCCCTCTTCATCAGGAATGCATAAAGCGTAGTCACGAGCTCGGCGTGGGCCGCGGGCGCCAGCCGGCGGTAATCCGGGATCTGGCAGGCGTCCCACAGCCGTTCCACGGCGGATGCGCCGTGGGCCATGTCCCTCACCTCGCCGTCGCGGGCGGCGTGATCGAGCACGCGCTGATCCTCGGCGATCGGCGCGCGGGTCAAGGCCTCATGCCCGGGCGGCAGGGCCAGCGAGACCTGCAACGCGCCGAGCGAAGAAAAATCCAGCTTCGAATTGCGCCACTGCAGCATTTTGACGCTGTCAAAGGTGTGGTTCTGCAGCGCGTTCACCAGCTCCGGCTCGAACGGCGCGCAGCGCCCCGTGGTGCCGAAAGTGCCGTTGCGGGTGGCGCGGCCGGCGCGGCCCGCGATCTGCGCGAACTCCGACGGATTGAGCCTGCGGAACTGATAGCCGTCGTATTTGCGGTCGGAGGCAAACGCCACATGATCGACGTCGAGGTTCAGCCCCATGCCGACCGCATCGGTGGCGACGAGATAATCGACGTCGCCGTTCTGGAACATTTCCACCTGCGCATTGCGCGTGCGCGGCGACAGCGAGCCCAATACGACAGCCGCGCCGCCATGCTGGCGGCGGATCAGTTCGGCGATGGCGTAGACTTCATCGGCGGAGAACGCGACGATCGCGGTGCGCCTTGGCTGGCGCGTGATCTTGCGGTCGCCGGCGAATTCGAGCTGCGACAATCGCGGCCGGGTGATGATGGACGCGCCCGGCAGCAGCCGCTCGATGATCGGGCGCATGGTGGCGGCGCCCAGCAGCAGCGTCTCGTCGCGGCCGCGGCGATGCAGGATGCGGTCGGTGAACACATGCCCGCGCTCGAGATCGGCCGCGATCTGGATTTCATCGACGGCGAGAAAACTCACATCGAGATCGCGCGGCATCGCCTCGACGGTCGACACCCAGTAGCGCGGGTTCTTCGGCTTGATCTTCTCTTCACCGGTGATGAGCGCGACGCTTTCTGCGCCCGCGCGGTCCGCGATCTTGTTGTAGACCTCGCGCGCGAGCAGCCGCAGCGGCAGGCCGATCACGCCGGAGGAATGCCCCAGCATCCGCTCGATCGCCAGATGCGTCTTGCCGGTGTTGGTCGGCCCGAGCACGGCGGTGACGCCGGCGCCGGGCGCGCGATCAGCCCCGTAGGAGGAAGGTGAGAAAGCCATGTGTTGCAGGTGTTTCTTTTAACTTGGGGTGCCCGAACCGTCATTGCGAGCGAAGCGAAGCAATCCATTGCGCGGCACGTGGAGGCATGGATTGCTTCGTCGCTACGCTCCTCGCAATGACGGGAAGCCCTTCTGGTTCCTTAGCGTCAATTCCGCCGATTCTGTTTCATTCTGCGACGGCGATGCGGTCGCGGCTTAAGCTCTGGAACGAGTCTGGAACGAAACGCGCCCGAATCGCTGACTCTTACCCAAACCCGATACGTTCACCGCAACATCTCGCGCTGAAGCGCTTCGGACGGCACTAGATCAAGTTTACACGGGCTCCACAAGCGGCGGTCTGGGGGTGAATTTCTTAATGGTCGGAGTCGAATCAGAAGTGGTCAAGAGTCAACATGATTCATGCTGGTTGTGCCGATGATGCCGCGAAAGAAGCTCTGCTCCCTCTCCCCGTCCTTTACGGGGTCGAGACGAGCGAAGCTCGCTCTTAGAGGGTCGGGGTGAGGGGCTCTCTCGACGAGCCGTGTCCGTGGAGACAGCCCCTCACCCGGATTGCTGCGCAATCCGACCTCTAAGAGCGAGCTTCGCTCGTCTCGACCCCGCGAAGAGCGGGGCGAGGTGACTTCCTAGGCTCAATTCGTCTTCGCCACCCGCGGCGGCATCGCGGTGGTCACGAACGACGTCGCCTCCAGCATCGCAGGGCCGAACGGCGTCGGTATCGTCATGCGGAAGGGAACCAGCACGCGGGTTCCCGCGATCGGCACGAAGGCGATCTCGATCCGGCGTTCGGTGGCGAGGTATTTGATCACGGGGCGGTCGGGGATGTAGCCCGCGACCGGCGTGAAGTAGATGGCGCAGACCAGCGCCGGCCCGTGATAGCCGCGCTCGGCCTTCACCGTTTCCATGCGCTTGTAATCGAGCTTGAGGTCGTAGCGCAGCCGGCCGTCAAAGATCCCCGCCGCCGTCCGGCAGGAATCCGGCGACAGCAGCTCGGCATTGCCTGGCACGCGCAGCATCGAGCCGGTCATGGGATCGAGCACGTTTTTGCGATGCGCGTCGGTGACCACGACCCGGTCCGGATCGACCGGCGGCGCCGGATCGATCGAAAAATCCTTCACATTGCCATTGGCCAGCACCAGGCGGATGGTTTCGGACTTCTTCTGCGTGGTGGTGGTGGCGGTATAGGCATTCGGCACCAGCGCGCCGTTGACGATGCGGCCCTGGCTGGCGCCGGAACCCGTGCCGCCCGAAAACGCCTTCAACAGGCCCGCAGTGCCGCCTTGGGCTGCGGCCGAAAACGTGTCGTCGCCGATTTCGATGGTCCAGGCGCCCTTGCCGACCGGAATGCCCGCCAGCGTCGCCTCATACTGCGCATCCAGCCGGCCCTGCGCGGACGCGGCCTGCGGCGCCAGCGCAGCGAGCGCAACGGCGCACAGGCTGAAACCGAGCCTTGAGAGCGGCGAAACGGCGCGTGTGGCGGTCACGAATGGCTTGTCCCGGGATCGGCGCTGGCTGATGGTCATTTAGGCAGAAATATCCGGCAAACAACGCGCAAGCTTAAGCGAAACCCACGCTTCAATCAGACCTCTCGTCAGCCCTCCCGCCTCTCTGCGGAAGACCAAAGGCCCTAACCCATCACGAAAGCCATGGTGTCGGCGGGGATTGCGCCCTTTATATGATCCCTTAAGTCGCTGGAAATCGGCCCAATTCCGCGGTTCGGACCTCGGCTTTTTCAAAGCGCAGCCTGCCCCGGCCCTGGACCCCGGCGCGAATTTCCGGTTGGCGTGAAGAAACCGCGTCAAAACAAGGGGCTTGGGCTCCCGGAACGGGGGTCACGCCGCCCAAAAACCTTGACCGCGTGGCCGTCTCCCCCTATACGACCGCAGTTCCTGGAAATGGACGCGATTTTGGACCCCCGCGCAGCCGCGAGACGCGCTTGCCTATGGCGGGGATGGAAGAGGATTTTCAGATGTCCCGGCGCTGCGAACTGACGGCCAAGGGCCCCCAGACGGGCCACAAGGTGAGCCACTCGAACATCAAGACCAAGCGGCGCTTCCTGCCGAACCTGGTCAACGTCACCTTCATCTCGGACGCGCTCGCCCGCAACGTGCGCCTGCGCGTCTCGACCAATGCGCTCAAGAGCGTCGACCACAATGGCGGCCTCGATGCCTATTTGATCAAGGCCAAGGCCGACGTGCTCTCGCCCCGCGCGCTCGATCTCAAGCGCGCGATCGAGAAGAAGGTCGGCAAGCCGGTGTTCGTGAAGAAGGCGAGCTGAGCTTTAGCTGCATCGGCGGATCGAAGTTTTAAACGGCCAGGTCGAAAGACCCGGCCGCTTTTGTTTTGGAATGCACCGCACTCACTCTCCGTCATGGCCGGGCTTGCCCCGGGGCCATCCACGTCTTTCGTCTTTAGTAGCCACCGTATTTTCACGGTGTGATTAGACGCGTATGCGCGCTTGCCCACGCCCTCCGGTTGCTCTTGTATGACGACAGGTCTGGGGGGTCTTTGGTCATGCGTAATCTGGGATTCGTGGTGCTTTGCGCCGCGTTGGGCGGCTGCGTTTCAACCGGCGAAACCATTGCGTTCCGCACTTCCAATCCACAGCAACAGGCGATGATGCGCGACGGGCAACCGGCGCTCGTCTCACGCCAGAAGAATTCGCTGGTGCTGGTCCGCCCAGCCTCGCGTCAACTGCAGGCGAACGGGCGACCGGTGTTTGTCGTCGGCATCAACAACGTCGGAAAGCAGCCGACGGAATTTCGCGTTGCTCAGGTAGAAGCCACACAGCACGTCGGCGGCTCCGATTTCGGAATGCAGATCGTCACGTTCGAAATGCTGCAGCAGGAAGAAAAAAACCGCCAGGTGGCGGCAGCCATTCTCACTGGCGTTGCCGGCGCCGCAAATTCCTACAGCGCGTCTCGCGCTGGCTACGGAAGCTATACGACCCCGAGCGGTCGCTCCGGCACCTTCTACAGCCCGACAGCCGCCGCGATCGCACAGAACAACGCCGCTATTCAGAACGAAGCCATGTTCGCCGCCACCATCGAAACGGGACAGCGCAACATGGCCGCGCTTGAGCAGACGGTCATCAAGGACAACACGCTGATGCCCGGCGAATGGTACGGCGGCCAGTTGCACATTGCGCCCCCAACCGATCAGGCTGGCGGCCAAAAGAGCTACACGATTGTTATTACCGTCGGACAGGATCGGCACGTGGTGGACATCAATCAAGGGCCTGCGGGAACGTAATGCTGAGCGTGCGGCCCCATGGTGAGGCGACTATGCACATTTGTTGGATGTGGCCGAGGCCGGTAGAGCGCGGTCTTTTTTGTTTGTTGGGCTCAATGCCGAAGAATGGCCTTTAGACCAAAGCCTCGTCTAAAGTGCGCCGAATACGCTCGCGCCCAAGTTGCGCTTCTGCTATTAGTGGCAGATTAATTGATCCATTATTTGCAGCATGACGCAGGACGAATTGCCTTCGAAGCAAAAGCCCAAGACCAAACCTCGTCGCCAACCGGTCAGGGCGTTCTCTCCCGTTGACGTCTTCGATACAACAGATCCAGGCGACGCAACTCAACAAAACTTCCGTTACCAGCACGCGTATGGCGTCATGCTCCTCGTGAGCGGCAAGCTCAAGTTACGCCCTTACCTGGCGATCTGGTGCGAACACCATGAAGACTATCTAGCCGAGAGAGACGATAAGAAATTTGATGCCTATCAGATAAAGACGTCTAGGCCGGAGAGCGGCGCTTGGAAACTTAATGATCTCGGACTGATAAAGACTATTGGTCGCTTTGTTGAACTCGTCGACGAATTTGGGGACGCGATAGAGCACCTGCTATTCGTCTCGAATACCGAGTGCGAAATAATAGGCCCGGACAACAAGAATGATCGGCTTAGGGCCCAATGCCCTCGACTGTTCTTGGAGCATGTTCGTTCGTGCAAAGCACCCGACAACATAAACGAGGTCTTCAAACCCACCTTTTTGAACCTCCAGGCGGAGTGCGGCTGCTCCGGTGAGTTACTACTTCGTGTTCTAAATCGCATGGATATCATTCCGGACCATCCCGTGGCGAAATCGATGCAGCCTTGTCGCACGAGCACATCGCTAAACTCGACACCTGCAAGTCACTCGACGCAGAAAAGCTTGACGGCTTTCGTGACCACCTCGTCGGCGTCGTTTACCGCGCATCTTCCCTGCAAGTAGAGGACCCAATTCGACACCTACGCCCCCTCATTGATGGCACCGACATCGACCCGCGACTGGCCGCCAAGCGACTCCCGGTCGATCGCCTGGCTGCTTACGCGGCCGAATCGAACGGGCCGATGATGTTCCAGTATATCGGCGAGAGTCTCATTGAACTCGGCCGATTAAGATCGCCGTCGATTCTGCGACAGAAACTTACGGCCGGCGGTTTGGAAGAAGAAGTAGATTACATGTCAGCGCGAGAACGCTCTGCCGAACGGCATCTCCTTGAAGACATTGCGCGGCGACCAGAGCGTTACCCAGAATTGGCGAAACAGATTGAACAAGTTGTTCTTGGCGAATGTCGCGAGGCCCATCTGCGCGCGCGTGAGAAACCATCGCCTTACGGAGCAGCCATGATGATCGATGTCCAGGACAGACTCCGGAGGACAGCAAGAGAAGAGGCAGCGCTTGTGGGCAATCACACCTACGAGTGCCTGATCGGAATGGCGGGCCTCCTAACGAGCGAGTGCGTCATATGGTGGAGCCCGCGCTTTCATATCGATCCTGAGCTATAGGCATGAGTCTACGAATCGTAAAAGCAGCCGCAGACTCTGAGAACGAAGACGACTTGCACCTCGCGCGTCTGCTCATTCTCCTCGGAAGCGCCGACGCACGAAAGACGACACCGATTACAAAGGCGCGCGCCATCGAAGGAATCACTAAGTTAGCGAAGATGGACTTTTTGTTGCGCTATCCGACGTGTCTTGAACGTGTGCTAGCAACGCTCAACCGCCAGCCTGAAGATGTAGAAGTCAAGGATCGCGAACGGACGTCGATCGAAACGAAAATGATCCGATTTCGATATGGACCGTGGGACGCGAGATACCGTCGATGGCTCGGATTATTGTCATCGCGAGACTTGGTTCGCCTGGCGGTCGAAGGCAACACCGTCGTTATTGGCCTGACCGTCTCCGGACGGGAGTTGGCCGAGACCATCAAAAGGAACGGCTTGTTTTCTGAACTAGTGCGAAGAAGTGATTTGACCGTCAGAGCTGTCGGTTCGATGTCGGCAACGCGTTTGAAAGATTTTATCTATGAAGCAATTCCGGAAATAACCGATATGAAATGGGGCGAAGAAATCACTCTATAGTTTGGAGAACGATTTTGGAATTTCATCTAACTTCATTGATCTTGGCCTTTAAGAAGGAAACTGTAACCATTCCCTTCGCTGAGGTCAGCTATTTCTGGGGGCAGATGGGGGCAGGAAAGACAAGCATTGCTCGGCTTATCGATTTTTGTCTTGGTGGCACAATCGAACTGTCGCCAGCACTCCAAAACGAATTCGTTTCAGCAACACTTCATCTAAACCTTCAGAAAGGACTCCTTGAATTAGAGAGGCCCCGAGACTCCAATCTTGTTGTTGCAAGATGGGGCACCAAAGATGATGCAATACAAGTTGCCATACCAGCACGTGAAACGAATGGCGAGGTCGTTCCCGACACCGGAATTGAAAATCTTTCTGACCTGATTTTCTGGATGTCGTCTCTGACACCTCCACGTGTTCGGCGTAGCAAGGTAAAAGTTGATAGCGAGACAAATAGACTCTCACTCCGAAACCTCCTTTGGTACTGCTATCTCGACCAGGACGAGATCGATAGCTCCTTCTTTCATCTGGACGGCAGCAATCCGTTCTCGCGGTTCGCAAGCTTGGATGTCATTCGATACGTAATTGGCTACCACGACGAGCACATTTTGGAGATCGAAGCGCAACTTGACTCGCTTAGAGGTCAGCGGACCGCCACAATCGCAAGCATTGAAACGCTAACGCGCGTGCTTAAGGATGTCGGCGTCGAGTCGGAGCTGGAAATTCAAGGTCGAGTCAAGGAGTTTCGGGAAGCGGCGGCGCTACTCGCGACCGAAATCAGTGCACAGCGTGAACAAACGGCTGTCGATCGCACCACTGTGCGCCGATAGACTCAAAATCCAGGCGCTGCAACTAACTGAGAAGCTAGCAACACTCGATGACGCCATATCGGAACTACTGCATGCCAGAAACCACGATATCCGACACCTCCATGAGATTGAAACACTATCTATAAAATTTCGGCGTTCTCTCTCTGCGAGGACCGTCCTCTCGGGAGTGGTGTTTCACTCATGTCCGCGGTGCACTCAACTTTTGCCCGATCCTTCAGACGAGAGGTGCTATGTCTGCGGGCAGCCTGAACTAGATGAAGTCGACAACTCGGCCGACGACGCCTTGGTCCAACGCGACATCAAATCTAGGACTGAAGAACTGCGCGATATCATCCAAAGGCACGACGCTTCACTAGCCCGGTTGCGCAGAGATAAGGAAGCGCTTGAGCTTGAGCGCCATCGCGTTGAGCGCCAGAGGAATGAAGCGTCACAACGTTTGGATTCGGCGTATCTTTCGTCGATACTCACCAAGGAGCGAGAACGGTCCGCTCTGTTGCAACAAGCGGACAGCGTGGAAGCTATGGCCCGATTTCCTCAAATGCTCGAAACACAGCGCCGTAGAGTCAACGAGATACAAGCTCAAGAAATTAGCCTTCGGGCACAGTTAAGAGAAGCTCGAGAAGCGGCCGAGAAAGACGCTACCAACCTCAATAGTCTGAAGGACCTGTTCCTCGACTGTCTCGTTCGATCGGAAGTGCCAGGAATCTCGCGGGGTGACGTCGTCGATATTTCACCGCAGACGTTTTTACCCGAGCTGCATTCCCCGGGCGTCGCGGACACTACCGTTGCGAGCTTTGCAACGTTGAGCAGCGGCGGAAAGAAGACGCTTTTTAAATGTTGCTTTGCGGTCGCCATTCACAGGCTGGCGGTGCAAGTCGGTGCACCATTACCAGAGATGCTGATTATCGACTCGCCGATGAAGAACATCAGCGAACGTGAAAATCGCGAGCAATTTAAAGGATTTTATAACCTGATATACGAGCTCAAGGCTGATGAACTCAAGAACACGCAGTTCATTCTCATCGACAAAGAATACACTCCGCCGCCCCGAGAGCTTAAGTTGCGAGTGCAGAACCGACATATGAAGCCTAACGATCCTCAATATCCCGCGCTGATCCCGTATTATCATGGAAACTAGCGCTTTGGGCAAATGAGCGCGACGTTACTCTGCCACCCTCCCATCCCTCTCGCCAGCCCGACCAGCCTCCGCCAGACTTCAGGATGAAAGGGGCGAGAGGCACCCCTATGCGCAACATCACCATCTGCAGCGACGGCACCGGCAACGAGATTCCGAGAACATTTCCGCGTGATGAAGCTCTATCGCTGCCCGCGCAAGACGGAGAACACGCAACCGCAAAACAGCGGGGTTGGCCGATGGTGGAGCGGCGGGACCTTTTCAGGATTTGCCAAAGGCTGCCGATCAGCGACGCGGAAACAAATCGCCGACCGGCGGGCGGAGATGCCCGCACGGCAGTTCGTCAGGTTTTATCGTTCATCCGCCAGGTCGCGGAACCTAGCATATGCGGCAGCGTCCCCAGCGTGCGCAGCAGCCGCCGACGGCGCATCCCGCGCAGCCACCGCAGCCGCGCACGGCGCAGCCACGGCAGCCCCGGCATCCACGGCAACCGCCGCAGCCCCGGCGGACAACAACGACGGCGAGCTGCTGCAGGTCGCTGCGATCGATTTCCTTATCGAAGAGATGGAACGTGGCGAGGCTGACGTCGGCCATTTCCTCTTCGCCAAGAACGAAGCGCTGATCGGGCGGGATGTTGTGAGATTGCGGGAAATCAGCCGTGGGTATCGTGTTCGCCGATGCGCTCCCCCCCAGCGAAAGTCCCAGTCCGGCAGTACCGAGTACCGTGGCGGCGGCGACTTTGGTTGTGCGCGCGTGCTTCGAAGCTTGCTTCACCCTTGGCATGGTCGCGTCCTTCGTTGTTGAGAAAGGGTCGACTTGACATCGGAAGTGTGCCGTACGTTTGGAAATGCAACCTAGCGCATCCCGTTCCACTTTGCGCGAGGGCTTTTTTTGAATTTCAACTGGTGAGAGAGAAAAGGGATGGATATTGAGACAGCAACGCTGTCCCAACGTGTCACGGGCAAGACGCCCGCATGAGACCTTGACGCATTGCTGCCTCGGGCAAGCCTAGACTCGCTCCACCGCGGCAGCGACCGGCCGCTTGTAGCCTTATCGAGGCAGTCGAGCTGATTTGTGCTTGTTTTATCGGAGTTTACTTCGGAGTTTATTTGGCCGCCCTTCGTCTCCGCCAGGGCGCGTGAGAACTGCCTGAAATCCCCAAAAATCCGTTATACTCGCCAAGGTAGCATCACCTGATTCCCTAAGCGAGCCCCCATGCGCAATATCATCATCTGCTGCGACGGCACCGGCAACGAGATTTCCGAGAACATTTCCAATGTGCTGAAGCTCTATCGCTGCCTGCGCAAGACGGAGAAGACGTCCCCGCGGCAGCTGGTGTTTTACGATCCGGGGGTCGGCACGCTGGAGCGGCCGGACCCGTGGCACAAATTGAAGCAGGATTTCAACGCCATCCTGGGGCTGGCCACCGGCTATGGGCTCGATGACAACGTGCTCGCGGCTTATTCCTTCCTGGTCCACACCTATCAGGCCGGCGACCAGATCTATCTGTTCGGCTTTTCCCGCGGCGCCTATACCGTGCGGGTGCTGGCGGGGCTGATCCACAAGGTGGGCCTGATCACGCCGGAACAGGTCAATCTCGCCGGCTCCGGGCTGATCGCCTACAAGCAGTTCTCCTCCGACGAGGCGCCGAAGCTGCGGGCGAAGTTCAAGTCGGCCGTCGATGTCGCCGCCGCGGAAGACACGCTGCCGCAGACCGCGTTCGACAACGCCGCCCAATTCGCGCGCATCACCTCGACGCGCTGGCCCACCATCCGCTTCGTCGGCGTCTGGGATACGGTGGCGAGCGTGATCGTGCCGCGGGCCGATCGCTTCTATCTCCCGAGCCTGGAGGAGCTGGCGTTCACGCTTTTGAACCCGAGCGTGCAGACGTTCCGGCAGGCGATCTCGATGGACGAGCGGCGCTGCATGTTCCGCCTGAAAAAGTGGGACGACCCGCAGACCTACAAGCACAACCGCTTCAACGACGCACATGCCGAGCCGCAGGATATCCTGCAGGTGTGGTTCGCCGGCGTGCATGCCGATATCGGCGGCGGCTATCCGGAAAAGGAAAGCGGGCTTTCCAAATATCCGCTGCTCTGGATGATCGACGAGGCTGTGAAGTGCGGACTCGGGGTTAACCAGGCCACCGTCAACCAGCTCGCCTGGGGCATCCAGCGCAAGGGCAGTCCGTATTCCTATGTCGTGCCCGACGTGCGCGGCGACCTGCACACCTCGCTGTCGGGCGCGTGGTGGATCCTCGAATATCTGCCCAAGAGCGCGAGCTACAAGGAATGGCCGGCGCGCAAAGCCCATTTCGGCTATTACATCCCGGACGCCGAACCGCGCTTCATTCCCGACGGCGCCATCGTCCACGAATCCGCGGTGCTGCGCATGGACGCGATGCCGAGCTACCGGCCGGTGAATTTGCCGAAACAGTTCGAGAAGTTTCCGATGCCGGTGCCGCCGGCGCATGCTTCTGCCGAGGCGGAGGAGGATTCGTAGGTGGGCAAAGGCGCGCTTGCGCCGTGCCCACCATTGCCCGACACGTTGCCGATCGATGGTGGGCACGCTTCGCTTTGCCAACCCTACGGTCTCTATCCATTCGTCATTGCGAGCGAAGCGAAGCAATCCATAGCGCGGCAGCAAGAAAGAATGGATTGCTTCGCTTCGCTCGCAATGACGGCGAGAGAGCGGAGCGCTCTCCTTCCCTTCTCCCCTTGTGGGAGAAGGTGGATCGTCGCCGCGCAGCGGCGGCGAGACGGATGAGGGGTATCTCTCCGCATGCAGGCTCTGTGTTTGCGGAGAGAACCCCTCATCCGGCGCTTCGCGCCACCTTCTCCCAACCCAACTCGGGTTTACCCGAGTTGGGCATCAAATTTGGTCGCAGTCGGATAAATCCGACTTCGATGGGAGAAGGAAGAAACGCCACCGCATGCGCTCACGTCTTCAATCCACATCGCGGCGCCAATGGTGGGCTGTCATCACCCGCGAAGGCGGGTGATCCAGTATTCCAGAGGCTTCAGCGATTGATCGATAGGCCGCGGCGTACTGGATCGCCCGGTCAAGCCGGGCGACGACAACGGTGTTTGGTATTAAAACGTCACTATGTGACCTCCTGTGTGACTGCCCGACGGGCAAATCACTAAAACCTGTCCAGTCCTCTACATAAAAATATTCCGCTTCGCGTTCGACCCAAATCACTCCTACAACTCCGCCATCCCGCGCCCACAAGAGGGGCGTATCGCGATCGTCACGGACGTTGGGTGCGGGGAGCGGTGGCCGCGGCACGCCGGGCGCGCAACACGCCTTCGCAGGGTGAGCTTGCTCATGAGCGAAGGCCGCGCGCCGACGAACGGCGAAGGTCGCGGACGGCAAAGCCGTGTGGTTCTGGCGCCCGTTGCTGGCGTCAAGCCGGCGGAGGTTTTGCGAAATCCAACCGGGTTTCGAAGGGCCTTCAATCCGCCGGCGATGGAGGCAAGAGGAATTCGTCTCCAGGGAGAGCACGGTATAAGCCGTAAACCCATCGCGCAGGGAATGCCGGGCTGCTCCGGCTGTACCTGTATGCTCGTGTGCGCACTTTTCTCGTGCACATTGCACACGAGACCGCGGGTGCCAGCCTGCACCCGGCATTCCCTGCGCCCTCTTGATTGAAGGGCGTCAACGAATGGCAAAACCTCGGGCGAAACGCGCCGCGAGAACGCGAAGGTGTGTTTGATGTAGTCGGTGACGCCACATCTTCGACTGTCATCGTCCGCCTTGTGCGCGATTGCGCACTGGGGCGGACGATCCAGTATTCCAGAGACGTCAATGATTGAACCGAGAGACCGCAGCGTACTGGATACCTCGCCTGCGCGGGGTATGACGACCTCGGGTATTCATCGGCGTTCGAAACCTCGATCACTCGGCCACCGGCCGACCACCCCCGCAATCTTACGGCCCCAATCCCGCCGCCGCGCGACCCAAATGGTTTACGGATCGTTCAACTCTACCCCCTATTCTCGCGCATCTGCTGCCAGAACCGGCTTGAAACGCTCAGGACGAGCGATGTTGGAACGATCAATCGCTGACGAAGTCGAGGCGGCCATCAAGGCCGGCTCGACGGAAAAACACCTGGATACGCTGAGGCAGGTCACCGACCTGTTTCTGGTGTCCGCCGACGGCTATTCCGGCGAACAGATCGAGCTGTTCGGCGACGTGCTGGAACGGCTGATCCGGACCGTCGAGTTGCGCGCGCTGGCCGATGTCGCCGCGCGGATCGCGCTCGCCGAAATGAGCACGCAGTTCGCCTCCGTCAAGCAGGCGCCGGCGGCCGTGGTCCGGCGCCTCGCGAACAACGAAGAGATCTCGATCGCGCGCCCGGTGCTGACCGAATCGGCGCGGCTGACGGCCGAGGATCTGATCGAACTCGCGCAAACCAAAGGCGAGCAGCATCTGCTCGCGATCTCCGGGCGCTGGTGGCTGACCGAGGTGGTCACCGACGCGCTGTTGAAGCGGCATTACCCTTCCGTCAGCTTGCGGCTCGTCACCAATCCCGGCGCGCGGATGTCGGCGAGCGGCTACGCCGTCGTGCTGAAGCAGGCGGAGACCGATCCTCATCTGGCGGTCGAAACCGGTATTCGCGTCGACCTGCCGCCCGAGCAGCGCCAAAAATTGCTGCGCAGCGCCACCGAGGTCGTGCGCACGCGGCTATTGTCGCGCGCGCCGCCGCATCTGTTCGAGGAAATCAGGAACGCGATCGCGCTGGCTGCGGCCGGCGCCAACCGCGAAATGTCGCGCACCCGCGATTTCGCCGCCGCCCGCCGCTTCGTCGCAGCGCTGGCCAAGCACGGCAAGCTCAACGAGCCGGCGCTGCTGGCCTTTGCGAAAGAGCGCAAATACGAAGAGACGGTCGCAGCCCTTGCCGAATTATCCGGCTCGACCGTCGATGTCATCCGCCCTGTGATGCAGAGCCTGCGCGACGACGGCGTGCTGATCCCCTGCCGCGTCGCCGGACTGAACTGGGAAACCGTCGCCGCCGTCCTCGACAGCCGCTTCGCTTCGGGAAACACGGGCCGCCATGAACTGGCGAAGGCCAAAGAGCAATACGGCAAGCTGACCGTCGAAAGCGCCCGCCGCCTGCTGAAATTCTGGCAAGTCCGCGCCGCCGACGCACCGCCGAAAACGGGGTGAGTTGAGTAGAGTTGAGTTGAGGGAAGTTGGAGTTGGAGTTGGAGCGACGAAACCTCCTCCGTCATTGCGAGCGAAGCGAAGCAATCCATCCATCCGCTATGCCGCGATATGGATTGCTTCGTCGCTTCGCTCCTCGCAATGACGGGGAAAGAGCGGCGCGCACAAAAGCCGTAGCCCGGATGAGCGAAGCGATATCCGGGGCAACCGTTGAGAGCATCCCCGGATATCGCTGCGCTCATCCGGGCTACGAAGCGTCCACCTTCTCCCAAAAGGGAAGAAGGAAAAATATCACGCAGCCCTGGTCAACCCTGCGTCAAGATGCTTTAGCCGCGGCATCACTTCCTGCTTCAGCAGCCGCAGCGAATTGTGCCACGCCTCGGGCTTGTGCTTGTAGTCGAAGCCGAACACCAGGAGCGTGCCGAAGCCGCCGACCTCGTGATAGATTTTCTCGATCTTCTCGGTGACGGTCGCAGGCGAACCCACGATCCAGTTGTTGCGGGCGCAATATTCGGCGGTCACGTCGGAGTCCGGCACGTCGGGATTGGCCTTGAGGTAGTCCTTGAAGCCGAAATGGCCGAGCAGCGGCAGGAAGTATTCGGTCATCATCCGGCCCATCATGTCGCCGACCGAAAGTCGCCACGCTTCCTCGTCGGTGTCGGCGACGAACACCTCGCGGACCATGCGCCAGTCGCTGCGCTTCGGCTTGCGGCCGGTCCGGGCGGCGCCGATCTCGACCGATTCCCAGTGGCTGCCGACATAGGCCGGGTTGAGGTTGAGGCTCATCGGAATGTAGCCGCGCTCGCCGGCGAGCTTGAGCGTGTCCGAGCCCTTGGAGAGGCCGGCGACGCCGATTGGCGGATGCGGCGCCTGCTTCGGCTTGAGGTGGGGCTTGAGGAAGTCGAACATGGTGTCGGGCTTGCTCACCGTCCAGAACTTGCCCTTGTGGGTCCAGGGCGCGTCCTCGGTCCACATTTTCAGGATGATCTCCAGCGCCTCCCGCGTCATGTCGCGGTTCTGGCCGGACATGCCGTCGACGTTGAACATCGCCCAGTCGCTCGGCAGGCCCGAAGCCGCGACGCCGAAATTCAGCCGGCCGTCGGAGAGGTGATCGAGCATCGCGACGCGGTTGGCGAGTTCGGCCGGGTGGTGATAGGGCAGCAGGAAACCGCCGGGGCCGAGGCGGATATTCTTGGTCTGCAAAAACGCCTGCGCGAGCAGGAGATCGGGCGACGGATGCGGTTCCCAGGGCGCGGTGTGGTGCTCGCCGATCCAGGCTTCCTGATAGCCGAGCTCATCGAGCCACCGCAGCGTCTGCAGGTCCCAGTCATGACCCTCCTTCAATCCGCACTCCGGCGGATGGGACGGCATCGTGAAATATCCGATCTCCATGGGGCGTCCTCTCGCTGTATGTTTTTCAAAACGCGTCTGTCGCGCGCAAGCGAGAGCATAGCACGCGACACGTGTGGCTGAGATATGACGAAACGGATGGGCAGAGGTTCGCGCGGCGGAGTGACGCGTACTCCGCGGAGGCACCGCTCATCCGTCTCTCTACCGCTGCGCGTCAGCGATCCAACTTCTCCCACAATAGGAGAAGGGGAAGAAAAGAACGGTGATGCGTTACCTCGTCCCGAACGTGGTGGCGCCGAACAGCGCCTTTTGCGTCGAGGGCTGCGAGCGCCAGTATTGCGGCGGGGCTTCGACATGGCCGCCGAGTTCGGCGGCGGCATGCCAGCCCCAGCGCGAATCGTAGAGCATGGCGCGCGCCAGCGCGACCATGTCAGCCTTGCCGGAGGCCACGATCTCCTCGGCCTGCTTCGCTTCCGTGATCAGGCCGACGGCAATGGTGGTGAGGCCGGTGGCTTCCCTGATCGCTTGCGCGAACGGCACCTGGTAGCCGGGGCCGAGCGGGATTTTTTGCAGCGGCGAAACGCCGCCCGAGGACGCGTCGATCCAGTCGACGCCGCGCTTCTTCAGCTCCTGCGCGAATTCGATGGTCTGCGCCAGATCCCAGCCGCCCTCGACCCAGTCGGTGCAGGACACGCGCAATCCCACCGGCTTGTCGTGCGGAAACGCCTCGCGTACCGCGTCGAATACTTCAAGCGGAAAGCGCATGCGATTCTGCAACGAGCCGCCATACTGATCGGTGCGCCGGTTGGCGATCGGCGACAGGAACTGATGCAGCAAATAGCCATGCGCGGAGTGCACCTCGATGGCGTCGATGCCGAGCCGCTCGGCGCGCTTGGCGGCCGCCACGAAGGCCTCGCGCACCCGCGCAAGACCAGCCGCGTCGAACGCCAAAGGCGGCGTCTCGGCTTCCTTGTGCGGGATCGCCGAGGGTCCCTCCGGCCGCCAGCCGCCTTCGCTAATCGGGATCAACTGGCCGCCGTCCCACGGCGTGTGGCTCGATGCCTTGCGGCCGGCATGCGCAAGCTGGATCATCACCGCGGCCTTCGAGCGCTTGCGCACCGAGGCCAGGATCGGCTTCAGCGCGGCTTCGGTCGCGTCGTTCCACAGGCCGAGGCAGCCAGGCGTGATGCGGCCGATCGCCTCGACCGCCGTTGCCTCGATGCAGAAGACCGCGGCGCTCGACAGTGCCAGCGAATTGATGTGGGTGAAGTGCCAGTCATTGGCCTCGCCGTCGACGGACGAGTATTGGCACATCGGCGCCACCATGATGCGGTTGGCAAGGTTAAGGCCGCGCAGCTTGATCGGGGTAAACAGAGCGCTCATGGGGGATGTCCGGACCGGGAGGGAAAGCAGCCCTTAACGTGTAGCGATCGGCTTCCCTCGCCTCAACCCGCTGCGGCTGCAACCCTCCCCTCCGGTTTGATGCGTTGCGGCGAGAAGCCTCATGGCTTGATGCCCGCGGCCTTGATCAACTCCAGATTGGCTGCCGTCTCGCGCTTGACGAGGTCGTCCATCTCGGCCGGCTTCATCGGCATCGGTTCGATGCCGAGCTTTTTCAGGCTCGCCTGCATCGCCGGATCGGCCAGCACCTTCTCGCCCGCCACATGCAATTTTTCGACGATGTCGCGCGGCGTCTTCACTGGGGCGAACACGCCGAACCAGATCACGCTGTCGGCATCCTTCAATCCGATCTCGACCGGCGTCGGTACGTCAGGCAGATCAGCGACACGTTTTGGTGTCGAGACCACCAGCGCGCGAACCTGGCCCTCGCGGATCAGCGGCAGCGCGGTCGCGAGCGGGCAGAAATACAGATCGATCCGCCCGCCAAGAATGTCAGCGATCACTTCCGGGCCTGCACGATAGGGCACATGGGTGGCCTCGATGCCGGCGGCAAAGCGGAATTTTTCGGTGCTGATATGCACGGCGCTGCCAATGCCGACTGACCCGAACGAGATCGAGCCGGGCTTGGCCTTGGCGTCCGCGATGAAGTCCTGGATGGTCTTCCAGGGCCGCTCCTTCGGCACGATCATCACATTGGCGCTGGATCCGATCATCAGCACCGAGGCGAGGTCGCGGGTGGGATCGAAGGTCGCGCTCGGAAAAATCGCCGGTGCAATCGCCAGCGCCGAGGACTGGGCGAGAATGCTGTAGCCATCGGGATCGGCCTTCGCGACCAGCGCCGAACCGACCACGCCGCCGCCTCCGGCGCGGTTTTCGATCACGATCGACTGACCGAGTTCGGCGGAGAGGCGTTCGAACACCAGCCGCGGCACCACGTCGGCCGCGCTACCCGCGCCGAACGGAATAGTCGCCTTGATCAGCCGCGATGGCCAGCCTTCTGCCTGCGCGGCGGTGGCCGTGCAAAAGCTGAAAAATACGCAAATAACGCGAAGGAACTTGCTCATCAAAAACTCCGTTTTGATCGCCTATAGCGTTGCAAGAACCGTTCCGTTATTCACCTGCTACCCCACCAGCGTGAACTGCAGCAGCAGATTGCGCTGGATCAGCGAGAAATTGTCGTCGGAGACCAGTGTCAGCACCGTGTCGCCCTCCGGCGTGACGTGGGCGTCGATGCCTTCCATGTTGTCGATTTCGTTGCCGAGATCGGCCTCGAAGATCGAAGGCCCGTCGATGACGGCGCCGGGGGCAATGGAGGCGACCGCGACACGGCGGATGCGGATGCCGACCCCGCCGATCCAGGAAAATTTGCGTTCCAGGATCAACAGAGTGCCGGACGGCAGCAGCACCGCGTCGCTGATATCAAAATTGTCGGTGCGGCGGATCGAAAACTGGCCGGGCGATCTGCCGCCGATCAGGAAGCCGAGGATGTTGCCCTGCGCATCGAGGCCGCGTTCAGAGATCGCGATCAGCGTTCCCGCCAACGGCAAGTTCTTCGGCACCATCACCAGCGCCTCGATGCCCTTGTTGTAGGGCAGCTTGCGCGCCGCCGGCGGCAGCGGCACGACTTCGGCGAGCGCCCGCGTAAAACCTTTGGCGAAATCGAAACGCAGCACCTGGTTGACGCGCTCGATACCGACATAGGCCAGCGAGCCGTCGAGCGCGAGCGCCTCGGTATCGAACCAGCCGCGTGAGGTGATCGGCTTGCCGTCGGGACCGAGCATCGGCGAGGCCTCTACGTCGTCGAGCCCGGTCATCTCGCGGCCCTTGTAGACGATGCGTCCCGTGAACCAGCTGCCCTTGTCGCTGATCGCGATGAAGCGCTCGCCCTTGGCGTCGAGCCGCAGGCCAGACAATCCACCGAAGCCGCGAAACCGCGAGGTCAGGATGAGGCCGCTGCGATATTCGAGTTCGCCGAACCGCCCGCGCGAACGGTCGCGGGTGTCGAACGAGGGTAGCGGCCGGGCATTGACCTCGATCGAGACCGGCGCGGTGACCGAAAATTCGTCGGGAACAGCTGGTTTCGGTGGCCGCTGAACGGGCGTTTGCGCCAGCGCCGCGCCAGGCATCGCCGCCACCGAAAGCCCCGCCGCAGCATATTTCAAAAGCCGGCGACGGCTCAGGTGGTTGCTCCTCATGGTGAGGAGCGCATCTTGCGCGTCTCGAACCATGAGGCCACGGACGGGCCTTCATCCTTCGAGACGGGGCGAAGACGCCGCTCCTCAGGATGAGGGGTACCGTTTTCGCGAACCGTCATTTCATCCCGTCACGAATGCAACCGGCGCGGCCGGTGATGGCCCGAGGTGGGCGCGGCGCCGTGGGTCTCGCTGAACAGTTCGGCGAGTTTTTCGGTGATGGCGCCGCCGAGTTCCTCGGCATCGACGATGGTGACGGCGCGGCGATAGTAGCGCGTGACGTCATGACCGATGCCGATCGCAATCAGCTCGACCGGCGAACGGGTCTCGATCTCCTCGATGATGTGGCGTAGATGCCGCTCGAGATAATTGCCGGGATTGACCGACAGCGTGGAATCGTCGACCGGCGCGCCGTCCGAAATCATCATCAAGATCTTGCGCTGTTCGGCCCGGCCGAGCAGCCGCTTGTGCGCCCAGTCGAGCGCCTCGCCGTCGATGTTCTCCTTCAGGAGACCCTCGCGCATCATCAGGCCAAGATTCTTCCGCGCGCGTCGCCACGGCGCGTCGGCAGACTTGTAAATGATATGGCGCAAATCGTTGAGACGGCCCGGATTGGCCGGCTTGCCAGCCGCAAGCCACGCCTCGCGCGACTGCCCGCCCTTCCAGGCGCGCGTCGTGAAGCCCAAAATCTCGACCTTGACGCCGCAGCGCTCCAGCGTGCGGGCGAGAATGTCGGCACAGGTCGCCGCCACCGTGATCGGACGGCCGCGCATCGAGCCGGAATTGTCCAGCAGCAGCGTCACCACGGTATCGCGGAAGGTCGCTTCCTTCTCATGCATGAAGGACAGCGGATGATAGGGATCGGTAACGACGCGCGACAGCCGGGCGGGATCGAGGATGCCTTCCTCGAGATCGAACTCCCAGGCGCGGTTCTGCTGCGCCATCAGGCGGCGCTGCAGCCGGTTGGCGAGCCGCGCGACGATGCCCTGCAGGTGCGCGAGCTGCTTGTCGAGATAGGAGCGCAAGCGTTCCAGTTCATCATGGTCGCAGAGATCTTCGGCCGCGATCACCTCGTCGAACTTCGGCGCGAACGCATGATATTCCGGCCCGCGCGGCTCGTTGGCGCCGCGGGAATTCGGCCGCGTCGCCTCACCTGGTGTCTCGTCGTCGCCGAGTTCGCCGTCATCGAACGTGTCTGACGTGGAAGCTTGCGCGCTCTCCATCGCGCTTTCCGACATTTCGTCGGTGGAAGCCTGCGCCTGGTCGGCGCTCATTTCCTGCGCGGCGTCGGAATCGGGCGAGCCTTCGGCGCCGGACTGATCGTTCTCGCCGTCCTGATTCTCGTCGTTCTCGTCGTCATCGGCGTCGGCATCGCGTTCGTCGCCGAGATCGAGCGCCGACAGCAAATCGTGCACGAGATCGCCAAACTTGGCCTGGTCCTCGGTGACGCGGCTGAGCTGGTCGAGCCGGGCGCCGATCTTGTCTTCCAGCGCCGGCCGCCAGAGATCGACCATCTTTTTCGCAGCCGCAGGCGGCGCCATGCCGGTCAGCCGCTCACGCACCAGCATCGCCAGCGCATCCGACAGCGGCGCATCGGCGCGGTCGGTAATCTCATCGTATTTGCCGCGATGGAAATGATCGTCGAGCATTGCCGTCAGGTTCTTGGCCACCCCCGCCATCCGGCGCGAGCCGATCGCCTCGACGCGGGCCTGCTCCACCGCCTCGAACACGCCGCGTGCCTGCGGATTTCCCGGCATCAGCTTGCGGTGCACTTTTGGATCGTGACAGGCGAGCTTCAGCGCGATCGAATCGGCATGGCCGCGCACGATGGCCGCGTCGCGCTTGGTCATCTTGCGGGCCGGCTCCGGCAACCGCGCCTTGCCCGGCGCGAGACCGGGACGCTCAGCCGCAAACGTCACTTCCAGTTCCGGCGCCTTTGCGATCGCACGCAGGCAGGAGGTCACCGCGCGCTTGAACGGCTCGGTCGGGGCTTCCTTGGATCCGGTACGGAATTTGGAGTTGGATGTGCTCATAGCGCTTTCGTAAACCAGTGCCGCGTGACGCCTTCGGGATAACCTTCGATCGAACCGAATTCCTTGTAACCGCAGGCGCGGTAGAAGTCCGGCGCCTGAAAACTCATCGTGTCCAGATAGGACCGCGTGGCCCCGAACTTTCTTGCCTCGTCTTCAATCGCCTTGATCAGCCGCGTCCCGTAGTCCTTGCCGCGGAGCTTCTGCTCCATCCAGAAGAACTGGATAAACAGCACCGTGGTCCAGACTTCGCCGACAATCCCGCCGACGATCTTGTCGCCCTCGCTTAGCGAGATGGCGAAGCGCCTGTATTTCTGCTTCCCCATCTTTTCGGTGTTGTAACCGATCAGCCCGCCGAGCACCGCCTTCTTGGTTTTTCCAATGGTGCGCTCGACGGCAATTTTCGCCATGGGCTAGCTGAGCGCCACGTTCACCGCCGACTCCGCCAGCTCCTGATTGAAGCAGCGCTGATAGAATTCGGCCACCAGCGGCCGTTCCAGCTCATCGCACTTGTTGAGGAAGGTGACGCGGAACGCGAAGCCGATATCGCTGAAGATATCGGCGTTCTCGGCCCAGGTGATCACGGTGCGCGGGCTCATCACCGTCGACAAATCGCCATTGGCGAACGCGTTGCGGGTGAGATCGGCGAGCCGCACCATCTTGTTGACGATGTCGCGGCCTTCCTGCGTGCGGTAGTGCTTCGCCTTGGCGAGCACGATCTCGACTTCCTCGTCATGCGCCAGATAGTTCAGCGTGGTGACGATCGACCAGCGGTCCATCTGGCCCTGGTTGATCTGCTGGGTGCCGTGATAGAGGCCTGACGTATCGCCGAGGCCGACCGTGTTGGCAGTCGAGAACAGTCGGAACGAAGGGTGCGGCTTGATCACCTTGTTCTGGTCGAGCAGCGTCAGGCGGCCCGAAACTTCCAGCACGCGCTGAATCACGAACATCACGTCCGGGCGACCGGCGTCATATTCGTCGAACACCAACGCGATGTTATGCTGCAGCGCCCAGGGCAGGATGCCGTCGCGAAACTCAGTAACCTGCTTGCCGTCGCGGACCACGATCGAGTCCTTGCCGACCAGATCGATACGGCTGATGTGGCTGTCGAGGTTGACGCGCACGCAGGGCCAGTTCAGCCGCGCCGCAACCTGCTCGATATGGGTCGATTTGCCGGTGCCGTGATAGCCGGTGACCATGACGCGGCGGTTGTGGGCGAAACCAGCGAGGATCGCGAGCGTGGTGGCGCGATCGAAGCGGTAGTCGGAATCGATGTCCGGTACATGCGGATCAACTTCCGAATAGGCCGGCACTTCGAGATCGGTATCGATTCCAAACACCTGCCGGACCGACACCTTCATGTCAGGCAAACCGGCGGGCTCCGTAACTTTGCTCATGGCGGCGGTCGTCATCAATCCTCCGAGGGTTCCGGGCGTTCCCGAAACCAGATCTGTTGAATGGCTGCGGATGGGGGCTGATACCAACGTAGCAGAGAGCAACGGCCGGCAGAAGCCCGTGGCACAATCAAAGTTCCGTTGCCATATCATTGAGATAGGGTGTGTATCTGGTTTTTGGAGGGCTGCTCTGCGAATCACGCCGCACTTTTGCCGGCTTGGCTACCCGCCAGGCTCAAAACCAGAGGCTGGCCAGCACTTTCAGCCCCTGCCCGGGCTGGGTAGCTCTGGTTCAGGCTCCCTACTGGAAAGCAGATTGTGACTTCATTCCTCGATCCTCTGATCGCATTCGTTTCGGCGCATGCTTGGCTGGCCTATCTCACCCTGTTCCTCGCAGCTCTGCTGGAGGCGGTTCCGGTCGTGGGCGCGCTGGTGCCCGGCTCGACCATCATCCTTGCCCTGAGTGCACTGGTGCCGGGCGGCGAATTGCAGCTATGGGGCGTGCTGGCGGCGGCCATTGCCGGCGCCCTGATCGGCGACGGCTCGGCGTTCTGGACCGGCCATCGCTCGCAACGCGAAATTCTCGGCGCCTGGCCGATGTCGAGATATCCCGGCGTGATGGCGCAGAGCGAGGCGTTCTTCCATCGCTGGGGTGCGCTAGCGGTTTTCTTCGCCCGCTTCGTGCCGCCGGTCCGCGCTTTCGTTCCTGTCACGGCGGGCGCGCTCGGAATGCCGCCCGTCAGGTTTTACGGGATCAACGTTCCGGCGGTGGTCGCTTGGGCATTGGCGCATGTGCTGCCGGGCGTACTCGCGGTCTCGGCGCTGCACCACTATGCCGGCCTTCCGCACCACCACCACATCGGCAAACATCTTTGGATTCTAGGCGTATTTGCTACGGCGATCATCGCGCTCGGCGTCTGGACGCTGCGCCGCCGCCGGGCCGGAAAGGCCTCTTGAGATCAGGCCCGGACCGGGCTTCGCCCCGGCGCCGGACCGACATAGCGCGCGCGGGGCCGGATCAGCCGGCCGTGTTGCAACTGCTCGCAGGCGTGCGCGATCCACCCCACAGTGCGCGCCATGGAAAACAGCACCAGTTCATGGCCGGGCGGCAGACCTAGCGTGTGCACCAGCACCGCAAGGGCGTAGTCGATATTGACGAACTCGCCGGTGGCTTCGGCGATGCGCTCGGGAATTTCGTGCGTGAGCTTGCGGTCCGCGCCGGAACGCGCCAGCGCCTCCAGCAGCGCCCGCGCGCGGGGATCGCCGTGCTTGTAGACGCCATGACCGAAGCCCGCGAAGCGTTCGCCGAGCGCGACGCGCTCCCGGATGACGGGAGCGACCTCGCCATTGGCCAGCGTCTTGAGAAGCTGCGCCGCCAGCACACCGGCACCGCCGTGCTTGGGGCCCTTCAGCGCCACGAGGCCGGCGATCACGGAGTCAAAGAGATTGAGACCGGTCGAGGCCGCGCAGCGTACGGTGAAGGTCGAGGCGTTCAGTTCGTGATCGGCCAGCAGCACCAGCGCGCGGCGGATCAAATCCGGTGCGTACTTGTTATCAGGGGCCCACACCCGCGCGATCTGTACGTGAAGCGGTTTTGCCGATGATTTCGCGTTCAGCATGGTCGCGACCACCAGTCGTACGATGCGGCCACCGACCATCGCCCGTCCGTCGGGCGCCCGGGTGAAGGCGCGCGGGTCGGCCGCCGCCGCCAGCGCCAGCACGGCGATGGCGCGATCGATGGCGCTGGCCTTGCGCGTGGCCTCGGCGACGGCGCGCATCTCGTCCGAAACGATCGGGCAATTGTCCGGCTCGAACGGATCGACGCCGGTAACGTCCCACAGCAGCGTCGCGGCGTGTTCGAGCGTGTCGCGCTCGGCGAGATCGACGCAGTTGACGCCGCGATAGATCGCGCCGTCCTCGGTAATGGTCCCGACGGCCGAATCCATAACAGGCAGGTCGGCGTCGAAACTGCGCATGCCGCGCGGCTCGGGCGCCGGCGTGCGGCGTTCCTTCAGCGTGCGGACGTCCTCGGCCCGGTAGCGGTGGCTGCGGGAATCCTGCGACGGCTCCGAGCGGATCAGGCCGCGGCTGACGTAGGCGTAGAGCGTCGCATGCGAGATCGCGAGTTCGGCGGAGGCCTCGCGGGCCGAGAGGTAAAGGCCGTCGGATTTTTTCATATTGATTTACATAATCAAGATTGATCAATCTGTCGAGGGACCCGATCTTTGGAACCGACAAAGGAGAGTCCTCATGAATATGCAGCTTTCGAAGACCCCGATCGGCCTGGACGGGATTCCCGCCGCCGAAACCGTGCTCAGCCATGTCGACGGCGAGCGCGGCGAACTGATCATCGCCGGCGAGCGGGTCGGCGACCTCGCCCGCAAGACCGGATTTGAGGGCGTGACCGCCCGGTTGTGGAGCGGCGGAACCGGCCAGCCGGTCGGCGAAGCCGCAGTACGGGCTGCGCTTGGGGCGGGCCGCGAACGCGCCTTCGCCCGACTGCCCGACCTTTTGGGCATCACGCGCGGGCTATCGATCGTCGACGGTTTTCGCGCGGCGATTGCGGGGCTGCGCGCGGAAGCGGGCCTTGCGCATGAAGCCACGATCGTCGGTGCATTTCCGGTCATCGCCGGTGCCTTGGTCCAGCGCGCGAAGGGGAACGACCCCATCGCACCCGATCCAACCGCGAGCCATGCAGCCGACACGCTGTCGATGATGCTCGGCCGCAAGCCGAACGCGCGCGAGGTGGCGGCGCTGGACGCCTATTTCGTCACGGTGTGCGACCACGGCATGAACGCGTCGACCTTCACAACGCGCGTGGTGGCCTCGACGCAGGCGGATTTGTTCGCAGCCGTCACCGCCGGTTATTGCGCGCTGACAGGTCCGCTGCATGGCGGCGCGCCGGAGCCGGTGCTGGAAATGCTGGACGCGATCGGCACGACCGAGCGCATCAAGCCGTGGGTCGACAGTGCGCTGGCCCGCGGCGAGCGGCTGATGGGCTTCGGCCACCGCGTCTATCGCGTCCGCGATCCACGCGCCGATGTGCTGAAGGGCGCGATCGAGCGGCTTGCCGGCGAAGGCGCCGACCTGCCGTTTGCCGGCGAGGTCGAGGCCTACATCCGCGACGCGCTGCGGCGGAAAAATCCGGAACGCCCGCTCGACACCAATGTCGAATTCTTCACCGCCATCCTGCTCGACGCGCTGAAAATCCCGCGGCAGGCGTTTACGCCGATCTTTGCCGTGGCACGCGCCGCCGGCTGGACCGCGCATGCCCGCGAGCAGCAGCGCGGCGGGCGGCTGATACGGCCGAATTCAGCGTATATCGGGCCGATGCCCGAGTGAACGATGAAGGTAGCCCGGATGGAGCGCAGCGCAATCCGGGCTACAAGCTGTCGTCCCTGCGAACGCAGGGACCCATAACCACAGGCTTTTGTTGTTGCGGGAAAGTCGTCGACCAGCGGATCAAAATCGAGAAGCCGCGGCGTATGGGTCCCTGCGTTCGCAGGGACAACGCCGGATTTGCGCCAGCGACGCTACGCGCCGCGCACGACCGTCTTGAGATAATTATACGCCTTGATGATCTCGATCAGGCGATCCTCGGTGGAGCGGTCGCCGCCATTGGCGTCGGGATGGTGCTGTTTGACCAGCGCCTTGTACTTCGCCTTGACCTCCTCGAGGGTGGCTTCGGCGGTGAGGCCCATCACTTGCAGCGCCTTGCGCTCGGCGTTCATCACCTTGCGGGTTTCGGCCTTGGCCTCGGCGCCCGGTCCGGGCCGCCAGCGGCCGCGCCCGTTGAGCTCGGAGAACATGCTGAACGGATCGGAGGCGCCGTCAAAATCCTCGGCGGCTTGCTTGCCCTTCTTGCCGGCGGTGTTGGCGCCCATCTTCCAGGTCGGGCGATGGCCGGTCAGCGCGTCCTTCTGGTAGCGCGCGACCGCGTCGGCATTCATGCCCTGGAAGAAATTGTAGTTCTGGTTGTACTCACGGACGTGGTTGAGGCAGAAGTGAAAATACTCCCGCGAATTCTCCCGGCCCTTCGGCGCGCGGTGCGGGCCCTTGTTCTGGCAGCCCGCCCACTCGCACATGGCGGCTTCCTCGCGCGCCTGCGCCTGCTGCTTCGCGCTCAGCTTGTTGGGCTTGATGCGAATGGAGTCGAAGAATTTGGATGAATCAATTGCCATGACTGACTTTGACTACGCAATGCCCAAGGCTTCAAGTCTTGACATTGCGAATACCTCTGTTCGGATGCCATTGACGGAAAGCGGACAACAGAATTATCTGCGCCATCATGAGCACCAGGGACGCTATCATAAACAAGTTGCGTGAAGCTTTCTTGCCGGAAAGCCTCGACGTCACGGACGAATCTCATCTGCATGAGGGCCATGCGGGTCACCGGCCGGGCGGCGAAACGCATTTCAGGGTCAATATCGTATCTCCGGCCTTCGAAGGGAAGAGCCGGATCGAGCGCCACCGTATGGTAAATGCGACGCTTGACGCGGAACTCAAGGGCTCCGTTCACGCGCTCGCGATCAAGGCGCAAGCACCGGGAGAAACCGCCGGCCGGTAATTTGGCAAAACCCGCCGCAAGAATATGAGCGCCCGATGATCATGTCGCAGAAGCTCATCGTTTTGGCAGGGCTGCCGGGTTCCGGGAAGAGCACGCTGGCCGAAGGGCTTTCGCGGCATTTTTCGCTGCCGCTGTTTTCGGTCGATCCGATCGAGGCCGCGATGTGGCGCGGCGGCCTGCCCCGGGATCAAACGGGGATCGCCGCCTATGTCGTCGCACAGACCCTGGCCGCGGAGCACCTCAGGCTGGGGCAGTCCGTCGTGATCGACGCTGTCAATCCGGTCGAAGCGCCGCGTGCCGCATGGCGAAGCCTCGCCGCAAAATATCGCACGGACCTCGCGATCATCGAATGCGTTTGCGTGGACGAGGCGACGCACCGCCGGCGCATCGAAGCGCGAATGCGCGCCATCGAGGGGATGAGCGAGGTCACGTGGGCTGGTGTCGAGAAACGGCGCACCGAATACGAAGCCTGGACCGACGCAAGGCTGACGCTGGATACGTCGGCACATCCACCCGGACGGTTGCTCGCGGAAGCCATCGGCTATCTGGCGTGAGTTGGTCCGCCAGCTTCCTGTGCAGATCGGCCGGGACGGTAGAACCGTTTTCGCAACTGTGAGACGATCGCAGGAGCGATGGATCCGATTCCGTTCAGACGCGGGTCGAGTTGATCCCGATTCCATCGCAGGTCGATGGGGTCGTCCGATGCGATATTGGGCACGCTTCCGATGGGCCGCCGCCGTGGCGCTGCTGGCTGCGGCCTCCCCGATCAGGGCCCACGCGCTGGATATGCCGAGCCCCTTCGTCCAGGAAATCCTGATCAAGAGCATTCTGGTGACGCTCAACGACGCGGTGGCGTCGGACAATTTCACGGTTCTCCACGCCAGGATTTCAAAGCCGTTCCGCGATCAGTTTCCGCCCGACAAGCTGCGGGCCGTCTTCAAGGACCTGGTCGAGAAGCACGCTGTGTTCGACGCGATCGTCGCAAGCCCGGTCATCCCGGATGAAGAGGCGAAGATCGACGACAAGGGCGTGCTGCGCCTTAAAGGCCATTTCGACACGACGCCCAAGAAGGTGAAGTACCAGCTCGGCTTCATCCCATCCGACGGCCAGTGGAAGCTCAGCGGCATCAGCATCGATATCGAATAGTCATGGCCGTGGGGAAACGCGCTGATGCCACAGCTACACAGCCGCGCCGGCCGGGAGGCAATCAACCGTGTGCAATTCGAACTTCATTCCATTTCGCCGACCGAAAATGCTATTTGGATCTCCGGGATCAAAGTCAGCGTCTTTTCCCGGGAAGGCAAAGGATGGAATTACCTTCATGGATTGAGCTGGTCGAAAGAAACGTCGCTAAATTTGGCGACCTTGTCGCCGGCATCGACCCCTCGCTTTCCGATATTCCCGAGTTTTTCGGGCACGACGGCCAGTGGATCGGGCGGTTCGTCGATTTCATGATCGAGTCCATCGAGGGACGCGTCGGCTTCGTCAAATTCCAGTCGGCCTATTTCGAAGCGTGTGGACTGACGGGTCTGACGGCGCTCTCCGCCGGAATCAGGAAAGCACGGGCGGCCGGCATCGGTGTCATTCTCGACGCCAAACGCGGGGACATCGGCGCTACGGCTTCCGCCTATGCCCGCGCCTACCTGACCCCCGCGTCGGCCGGCGGCAGCGGCGACTTTGAAGCCGACTGCCTGACCGTCAATCCCCTGATGGGACCGGATACGCTGGAGCCCTTCGTCGAATGCGCCAATCGCTTTGGCAAGGGCCTGTTCGTGCTCTGTCGAACGTCCAATCCCGGCGCGGGCTGGCTGCAAGACAAGATGACGGGTAATCGCCTTGTTTCCGATCGACTCGCCGATCTCATTGCCACCATGGGAACCAACGCCAACAGCGATTCCCGGCTGAACGCGGTCGGCGCCGTGGTGGGCGCGACGGTGCCGCATGAAGGCCGGCGTCTGCGGCAATTGCTACCCCGCTCGATCATCCTGGCGCCCGGTCTTGGCGTGCAGGGCGGAGACGCCGCAGCCATTCACTCCTTGCGCGGCGACACGCCGGGCGACCTGCTGATTCCGGTATCGCGCGGCTTGACGCTGGCGCGGGATCGCAGGATGTCCGCCGAAAACTATCGAGAGCTCATCATCGGCCGGATCGACGAATTCAAGGCGGCGGTCGCCTATGACTATTTCGGCAATCGCGCCGTCCCGGCCTGACGCTCTCGAGCCTTTTCCGTTTCGATGGAATCGAAACGGGGCTCTAGATTCTTGATTTGACGCGTTTTCTTGACGCGAACCGGTCGCCACTTCGCTTGAAAACGCTCTAGAACGCCGTCCCCGCCCGCTTCGGCTTCGGATCCTCGCCCTCGGCTTCGCGCGGCACCGGCGCGATCTTGAGCGCGGTGATGCGGTTGCGCTCACGCCGCAGCACGCGGAAGCGAAAACCGTGGAAGGTAAAACTCTGGCCGCGATCGGGGATCGAGCGCGCCTCGTGAATCACGAGGCCCGCGACGGTGGTCGCCTCCTCGTCCGGCAGATGCCAGTTCATGGCGCGGTTCAGATCGCGGATCGGCACCGAGCCGTCCACCACCACGGAGCCGTCGGGCTGGGCGCGGACGCCGGCCACCACCACGTCGTGCTCATCGGAAATATCGCCGACGATTTCTTCCAGAATGTCTTCCAGCGTCACCATGCCCTCGACCTCGCCATACTCGTCGACGACGAGCGCGAAGTGGGTCTTGCGGCGGCGGAACGCCTTCAACTGTTCGGACAGCGGCCGCATCTCGGGCACGAACCACGGCGGCAGCATGATGGCCGTGACATTGATCCGCGAAGTGTCGCCCTCGGAGGCCCGGATCGCGCGCAGCAAATCCTTGGCGTGCAGCACGCCGATGATGTTCTCCGGCTTCTCGCGCCAGAGCGGAATGCGGGTGTATTCGGTCGCCAGCACCTCGCCCACGAGTTCGTCCGGCGGCAGGTCAGCGTTGATCAGCACCATCGCGGTGCGGTGGACCATGACGTCGGAGACGGCGAGGTCGCCGAAGCGGAAGACGTTGTGGATATATTCGGCCTCGCCGCTTTCGATGCCGCCATGCACGGCAGATTCTTCCACCAGCCCTTCGATCTCGGAATCGGTGAGGATTTCGTGCTGCGAGGATTCCTTGACGCCGAGCAGGCGCAGAATCCCGCGTGAGGCGCTATTGAGCAGCCAGTTCAGCGGATAGAACACCAGATAGGACAGATGGAGCGGATAGGCGATCCACTGCGAGACCGGCATCGGCTGGCGGATCGCGAGCGTCTTCGGCACCTGCTCGCCGATCACGATGTGCAGCGAAGAGAACACCAGAAAGCCCGCCATGAACGACATGAAGTGAAGCGTGCGCTCCGACATGCCGAGTGGAATCAGCACCGGCTCCAGCAGCGCGGACACGGTCGGTTCGCCGACCCAGCCGAGGCCGAGCGAGGCCATGGTGATGCCGAGCTGGCAGCAGGCGAGATAGGCCTCGATATTGCCCATCATGCCGTGCAGCAGGCGCGCGCCGAAGCGGTCCTGCTCGACCATCGCCCTGATGCGAAACCCGCGGCTCTTGACCAGCGCAAACTCGGCGGCCACGTAAAACGCGTTGGCGGCGAGCAGCAGGAACGCAAGCAGCAGATTGGACGCGGTCGAACTCATATATGCCTCGTGACGGCCCCGGCCTCGCGCGACGCTTGGCCCACACTGCGTCCCGGCAATCCCGTTCTCATCCCGACAACTTCTGTTGCAGGAAATCGCGCACCAGCGCCGGCTCGACGTCGTTTGCGACCACCGCGCGGCCGACTGCCTGCAGCAGGATGAAGGTCAGCTTGCCGCGCTTGACCTTCTTGTCCTGCGCCATCAGCGCCATCAGTGCGTCGGCATCCGCGAGGCCCTCCTGGGCGAAGCCCGCGATGTCCTGCAGATGGGTCGGCAGACCGACAGAAGCGAGATGGCGTTCGACGCGGGCGGCATCGGCTTCGGAGATCATGCCGAGCTTGGCGGAAAATTCCGCCGCCAGCACCATGCCGACGGAGACGCCTTCGCCGTGGAACAGGCGGTCGGAAAAGCCGGTCGCGGCCTCCAGCGCATGGCCGAAGGTGTGGCCGAGATTGAGCAGCGCGCGCTCGCCGTTCTCGCGCTCGTCGCGGGAGACGATCGCGGCCTTGGCGCGGCAGGAGGTCGCAATCGCGTGCTCGCGCGCCGCGCCGCCGGAGAAGATGTCGGCGTGGTTAGATTCGAGCCAGCTGAAAAAGGCTTCGTCGCCGAGCACGCCATATTTGGCGACCTCGGCATAGCCGGCGCGAAACTGGCGCGGCGACAGCGTGTCGAGCACGGAGGTATCGGCGATGACAAGCACCGGCTGATGGAACGCGCCGAGCAGGTTCTTGCCCTGCGGCGAGTTGATGCCGGTCTTGCCGCCGACCGAGGAATCGACCTGCGCCAGCAGTGAGGTCGGCACCTGGACGAAATCGACGCCACGCCGCAGGATCGCCGCCGCAAAGCCGGCGAGATCGCCGACCACCCCGCCGCCGAGCGCAATCACCAGATCGTTGCGCTCGATCCTGGCCGCGATCAGCGCCTCAGAGACCTTTTCGAGACCAGCATAGGTTTTCGATATCTCGCCTTCCTCGACGACGACGCGCGATGTCGGGATGCCGGCTTCCGCCAGCGACTGCTCGGTTGGCTCCAGCCAATGCTTTGCCACGGTGCGGTCGGTGACGATGGCCGTGCGCACGCCCGGCCGCAGGGCGGCGATGCGGGCGCCGAGCGATTGCAACACGCCACGGCCGATGACGATGTCATAGGCGCGGTCGCCGAGGGCGACGTCGACCGTGATATCGGCGGAATGTTTCAGCGGCGCAGTCATGGCGTGACGTTCATCCCGTCGGTTGTTGGCTGGACAACGGTTGCGCCGGCACACAGCCGGGCGCGCAGGGCATCGATACATTCGTCGACAATGCGGTCGTGCGGCACGTCGCGCGAACCGATCGTCAGGTCGGCGCTCTGGTAAACTGGCTCGCGTTCGCTGAGCAGCCGGTTGACGGTCGCTTCAGGATCGGCGGTCTGCAGCAGCGGCCGGTCGGCGCGGCGGCGTACCCGTTTCATGATGGTGTCGGCGTCGGCCTTGAGCCAGATCGAGACCGCCTTGTCGCGGATGCGGTTGCGGGTCTCCTCGCGCATGAAGGCGCCGCCGCCGGTCGCAAGCACGCATGGCCCGTCGGCCAGGAGGCGGGCGATCACCCGCGCCTCTCCATCCCTGAAATAATCTTCGCCGTGGGCCTCGAAGATTTCGGGGATCGTCATGCCCCGCGCCTTCTCGATCTCGATATCGGCATCGAGAAACGGCAGGCGCAGCCGGGCCGCCAGCCGACGGCCGATGGTCGACTTGCCGGCGCCCATCATGCCGACCAGCACGACCGAACGCCTTCCCAGGGCCGACGTGATGTCGGCCTCCTGGGGGGTGCTCGGTTGTGCCGGTGCGGCGGTCTCGGACATCAAAAACTCTGCGGTTTTGCGGGACTTGCCCGCGGCAGCGACACCTATACTACCCCCATTGACGCCCCCGCCAGAGGCTCTTGCCACGGGGATGGGAACATGTTGGATGATTCCATTGGTTAATTCGCCGCCCTGAGCCCCCTATGCCCAGTTTGTTCCGCTTTCTGACGGTCGTCGGCATCATCGCCGGGGTGATTTATGGCGTGATTTTTTCGCTGGCGAATTTCGTCACCCCAAAACCCCGGGAAATGACGGTCACCATCCCCGCAGACAAGTTCCTCAAGAAATAGCCGCTATCGTCTGATTTGTGAGAGACGAATTCGGGGAGCGGCATCTCGTGACGGGATGTCGGGGACAATGCGTTCCAGCAAGACGGCCACAGACGCGAAACTGACCAACCTGTTCCTCGACATGCTCGCGGCGGAACAGGGTGCGGGCGACAACACGCTCGACGCCTATCGCCGCGACCTCACGGATTTTTCCGAATTTCTCGGCCGCAAGGGACAAAACTTTGCCGGCGCCGGCACCGATTCGCTGCGGGACTACCTCGCCGACCTCGACGTCAGAGGCTTCAAATCCTCCAGCGTGGCGCGCCGGCTCTCGGCGATGCGGCATCTGTTCCGCTTTCTCCTGAACGAGCGCATCCGCAGCGACGACCCGGCTGCGATCCTGTCCGGCCCGAAACGCGGCCGGGGCTTGCCGAAGGTGCTGTCGATCGCGGATGTCGATCGCATGCTGACGCGGGCCAAAGAATTGAGCGAGGCCAAGAACGTTTCGCCGCAGCAGCGGCTGCGCGCGATGCGGCTGTATTGCCTGCTGGAAGTGCTCTACGCCACGGGCCTGCGCGTTTCCGAACTGGTGGCGCTGCCGCTGTCGGCCTCGCGGCGCGATGCCCGCATGATCGTCGTGCGCGGCA
This sequence comes from Bradyrhizobium sp. McL0615, assembly GCF_049993905.1. Taxonomy (NCBI): domain Bacteria; kingdom Pseudomonadati; phylum Pseudomonadota; class Alphaproteobacteria; order Hyphomicrobiales; family Nitrobacteraceae; genus Bradyrhizobium; species Bradyrhizobium sp. McL0615. Next base: position 8,663,242 of record NZ_CP188254.1, read on the forward strand.
AGGGCAACAAGGAACGGCTGGTGCCGCTCAACGAAGCGTCGCGGCAGGCGATGGCCGATTACCTCGCCGCGATAGAAGCGCTCAAGCCAGAGAAGAAGAAAGGCGCCGCCCCTTCGAAATGGCTGTTTCCCTCTTTCGGCGAGAGCGGCCATCTGACGCGGCAGCATTTTGCCCGCGACCTGAAAGAACTGGCGGCGGCATCGGGCCTCGCGCCGCGCCTGGTCTCGCCGCACGTGCTGCGCCACGCCTTTGCCAGCCACCTGCTGCATAACGGTGCCGACCTGCGCATCGTGCAGACGCTGCTAGGCCATACCGACATCTCGACCACGCAGATCTACACCCATGTGGTCGAGGAACGCCTGAAAAGCCTGGTGCGCGACCTGCATCCGCTGGCGGAGAAGTAAGCTCTCGTAGCCCGGATGGAGCGCAGCGCAATCCCGGGTTCTCCCAGCCAGCGACCATCCCGGATTACGCTGCGCTCCATCCGGGCTACGGGACTGCAAGACTCACTCCCGCTTGACTTCCGGGCCATCTCCACCGAAACAGCCGTCTCCCGCCCGCGGCCTTGTTTGGCGCGCTTTCGGCAAACCGGGTCATCCGGGCCGAGATGCATGCTAAATCATTGAAGATGCGTGCTTTCCTTAAGCGAATCGAAACCGCTTCGCCTCCAAGCACGTTGTTACCTATATTGTCTCGATGCCGGATCAGATGCGCAGCTATCTCGATTTTGAAAAACCCGTCGCCGAACTAGAGGCCAAGGTCGATGAACTGCGCGCGCTGGCAGCGTCCGGCAGCGACATCGGCGACGAGATTGCGCGCATTGAGGACAAGGCGCAGCAGGCGCTGTCCGACCTCTATGCCAATCTGACGCCGTGGCAGAAGACGCTGGTGGCGCGTCATCCGCAGCGCCCGCATTTCACCGATTTCGTCAACACGCTGATGACGGAATTCACGCCAATGGCCGGCGACCGCAAGTTCGCCGAGGACGAGGCGCTGGTGGGCGGCTTCGGCCGCTTCCGCGGCGAGCCGATCTGCGTGATCGGCCAGGAGAAGGGCGCCACCACCGACGGCCGTATCAAGCACAATTTCGGCATGGCGCGCCCCGAAGGTTATCGCAAGGCCGTTCGACTCATGGAGATGGCCGACCGTTTCGGCATTCCGGTGCTGTCTCTCGCCGATTCCGCCGGCGCCTATCCCGGCATCGGCGCCGAGGAGCGCGGCGTGGCGGAAGCCATTGCACGCTCGACCGACACATGCCTCTCGCTCGGCGTTCCCAATGTCGCGATCATCACCGGCGAGGGTATGTCGGGCGGCGCCATCGCCATCACGACCGCGAACAAGGTGCTGATGTTCGAACACGCGATCTACAGCGTGATCTCGCCGGAGGCCGCCTCCTCGATCCTGTGGCGCGACGGCACCAAGGCCCAGGAAGTCGCCAACGGCATGAAGATCACCGCCCAGGACATGCTGCGCTTCGGCGTCATCGACCAGATCCTGAAAGAACCCTCCGGCGGCGCCCACCGCGATTCCGCCGCCATGATCTCGGCGACCGGCGATGCGATCGCCGAGGCCTTCAACGAACTCCGCAATCTGGACGCCGACGGCGTCCGCCGGCAGCGGCGGCAGAAATTCCTCGATATCGGCCGCAAGCTCGGCTGATTGGGCCCTTGCCCCGCCCCCGGATGGGCGTCGACCGACCTCCGGCATCCCATTCGTTGGCGCCGTCTTAATGACGCTTTATTTGGCCGGATCACTTGATTCGGCCCTAATTAGGCCCAGACGCAGTCTTTAAACTCTATTGACCATGCCTGCCGGGAAGCGGCCGGTGCATCGCGTTCGGGTTGCGGCGCGGAAGGTCAAAGGGTACAATTTTATGCATTGGCTTCAGGGCATGTTCGCTGTGATTTGGGGTGCGAAAATGCCCGGTGGGTGTGGAGCTTAGCCTTTGATTAACCGTTCCCTGCTTCGCGCGCTCGTCACGTCGGCTGCCCTTGCGGGCGCAGGTGCGCTGCTGGCCAGCTGCAACGGCGACGACATCTCGCTGGCCAACAACGCCAAGGCCAACCAGCCGGTCCCGCCAAAACTGGTCGCCGACATGACGGCGAAAGACATGGATCTGCAGTCGCCGATCCTGGTCCGCCTGTATAAGCAGGAAGCCGAACTGGAGATCTGGAAGCAGGACCGCTCCGGCCGCTTCGCGCTGTTGAAGACCTATCCGATCTGCCGCTGGTCCGGCGATCTCGGACCGAAGGTCCGCGAGGGCGACCGCCAGGCGCCGGAAGGCTTCTATACGATCTCGCCGGCGCAGATGAATCCGCAGTCGGCCTATTATCTCTCCTTCAACACCGGCTATCCGAACGCCTTCGACAAGGCGCTCGGCCGCACCGGCTCGCAGCTGATGGTGCATGGCGACTGCTCCTCGCGCGGCTGCTATGCGATGACCGACGAGCAGATCGCGGAGATCTATTCGCTGGGCCGCGAATCCTTCTTCGGCGGCCAGAAATCGTTCCAGCTGCAAGCCTATCCGTTCAAGATGACGCCGGCCAACATGGCCAAGCACCGCAACAACCCGAACATGCCGTTCTGGAAGATGATCAAGGAAGGCAATGATCATTTCGAGGTGACGCGGCAGGAGCCGAAGGTCGATTTCTGCGAAAAGAAATACGTGTTCGATGCGATCAAGAAGCCCGGCGCGACGCGCGATCTCGTGTTCGACGCTTCGGCCAAATGCCCGGACTATGCGATATCAGACGAGATGGCCGACGCCGTACGCGAGAAGCAGGCCACCGACATCGCCGAGACCGCAAGGCTGATCGCCAAGGGAACGCCGATGGCGCGGATCAACACCGGCATCGACGGCGGCATGCATCGCGTGTTCGCTGCGCGCGTACCCGACGGCAACACTGGTCTTTCGGAGCCCGGCGACGGCTCCCTGTCGCTGATGGCCCGCGCGCCCGGCACCATTCCCTCCCACGTCAATCCGCCCAAGGCGCCCTCCGATAATCTGCTGATGGGTACGCCGGAACCGCCGAAGCTTGCCGCGGCCCCGGCTCCTACCCCTGCAGCAGCGCCAACGCGCGTCGCCAATGCGGCGCCGGCGGCCGAGAATGATGGATGGTTCTCCAGCCTGGCCCGCAAGGTCGGTATCGGCGGCGGCGCGGCTGACGCGACCGCAAGCACGCCGCCCGCGAAGCCGAAGGTGATCGAGGCCAAGCAAACCGCGCCCCGTCCCGACGCGTCGCCACCGAAGGCCGCGGCGCCGAAGCCCGACGCCAAGCATGCCGCCGCCAACCGTCCGCCGCTGAAGCCGTCGGTCGATAGCTCGGCGCCCGCTGCCAAGGACAATCAGGTCTCAGGCTCCGCGCCGATCGTGTCGTCGAACTCGTTCGACAGCCGCTTCGGGGCGACGAAGTAAGACGCTCGACGCGCCTTTCGCAGACTCCGGAACAACAAGCGCCGTCATGTGCCGCAAAAGCGGCATCGGCCATTGGCGACGGTGAATTTAGCGAGACAGCGCTGTCTGGTTCATCGGCTTGCGCGGATGACGACGCCGGATCCGCTACGCTGCTCAACGACACGTCTTCATTGTCCCGCTGCGCTTCGCCGCGCCTGAAACTTTTGAGTGTGTCAGGCCTGCTGGTACCAGAGTGCTTCACCGTTGAGGCATGACTTCTTCCGCCCGGTGCGAAGTTAATATAGCCTGAGGACAGGCCGCCAGCGGGCAGTGCCGAAGGCCCGTCGGAGTATCAGCGGCATCATGCCCACGGCGGGGCTAAAGTCCTTCATCTCCAGGTTTTGGGCCGGCTCGTTTTTCATTTGAGCCGGAAGCGAGGCTAACGCCTCATCGATCAAACACGCCCCAACAGGAGGACATCATGCATTTTTGTATGACCGGACAATACACGCCAAAAGCTCTCAACGGCATTCTGGAAAATCCCACCGTCAGTCGCTACGAAGCAGCAAAAAAGCTGATCGAAGCCGCCGGCGGCAAATTGATCTCGATGTATAGCACTGCCACCAACGGGCCCGGCGTCCTCGTTATCTTCGATGTGCCCGATCCCAGCTCAGCACCGGCGATATCAGGCACTGTCGTCGCAGCCGGCGCGATCCACAATGTAAACCTCACGCGGCTGTGGACGCAGGACGAAATCACAAAAGTTCGGCAAAAGGCGGCCGAGCTTCGTGGCTCGTACAGGCCGCCCGGTGGCTAAATGATCGGTGACGGCTCCGGCAATGGTGGTGCTGACAGCCGTCGAACATGCTCATCAAAACAATGGTGGCAGGCGATGGCCTGCCACCATTGTCGTTGCGGGGAAGACGACAAAGCTTATTGAATCAATGCCTAACCGTACTTCCCGTGGCAGTGCTTGTACTTCTTGCCTGAACCGCAGGGACAATCCTCGTTGCGGCCGACCTTGCCCCAGCTTGCGGGATTCTTGGGGTCGCGATCGGCGGCAGCGGTCTCCGGCACCAGCGAGGCGCTGGCAAAGGCCATCTCGTCTTCGCCGGTATTCGGATCGAACTTGTGCGCTTCCATCGGCGGCAGCGCCGGCTGCTGCTCTTCCGGCGGCACGATCTCGACGCGCATCAATTGCGCCGTCACCGCCTCGCGCAGATGCGCAGTCATCGCCTCATACAGGCCGAAGGCTTCCGACTTGTACTCCTGCAACGGATCGCGCTGGCCGTAGCCGCGCAGGCCGATCACCTGACGCAGATGATCGAGCATGATCAGGTGCTCGCGCCAGAGGTGATCCAGCGTCTGCAGCAGGATCGTCTTCTCGACGTAGCGCATCACGTCGGGGCCCCATTGCGCCACCTTGGCCGCCATGTGCTCGTCGACGCGCTGCTCGATCCGCGTCAGCAATTCCTCGTCGGCAATGCCCTCTTCCTTGGCCCATTCCTCGACCGGCAGGTCGACATCGAGCACGCGCTTCAATTCTTCCTTGAGGCCCGCGACATCCCACTGCTCGGCATAGGCGTGTTCGGGCACATGCTTGACGACGATGTCGTCGATGAAATCATGACGCATGTCCGCGACCATGTCGGCCACGCTGTCGCTCTTCATCAGCTCGACGCGCTGGTCGAAGATCACCTTGCGCTGGTCGTTCTGCACGTTGTCGAACTTGAGCAGGTTCTTGCGGATGTCGAAGTTGCGGGCTTCAACCTTCTGCTGCGCCTTTTCCAGCGCCTTGTTGATCCAGGGATGGATGATCGCCTCGCCTTCTTGCAGGCCGAGCCGCTGCAGCATGCTGTCGAGCCGGTCGGAGCCGAAGATCCGCATCAGATCGTCTTCCAGCGACAGGAAGAATTTTGAGCGACCGGGGTCGCCCTGACGGCCGGAACGGCCGCGCAGCTGGTTGTCGATGCGGCGGGATTCATGCCGCTCCGAGCCCATGATGTAGAGCCCGCCGGGCTTGGTGATGGTCTTGGCCGGCCTGCTGCCCTTGGCGGGCTCGACCTCGACCACGTCCTCGGCCTTCAGCACGATCTCGCGGAAGCGTTCGATGTCGGCCTTGATCTGTTCGATCTTCTTGGCCTTCTCCGCCTCGTCGGTAATGTCAGCGGTCTCCTGCTGGATCCGCATATCGAGCGAACCGCCGAGCTTGATGTCGGTACCGCGGCCGGCCATGTTGGTCGCGATCGTGATCGCGCCGGGGACGCCGGCTTCGGCGACGATATAGGCTTCCTGTTCGTGGAAGCGCGCGTTCAGGACCGCAAATAGCTTGGCAGGCTTGCCCGCCCGCGCCGCGGCGTAGAGCTTCTCCATGCCGTGTTCCGCGCCGAAATCGATCTGCTTGTAGCCGTTCTTCTTCAAATAATCGGCCAGCACCTCCGACTTCTCGATCGAGGCCGTGCCGACCAGCACGGGCTGCAGCCGCTTGTTGGCGCGTTCGATCTCAGCCAGGATCGCGGCGTATTTCTCGTTCTGGGTGCGGTAGACTTCATCGTCCTCGTCGAGGCGCGCGACTTGCACGTTGGTCGGGATTTCCACCACCTCGAGCTTGTAGATGTCGAACAGTTCGTCGGCCTCGGTCAGCGCCGTACCGGTCATGCCGGCGAGCTTTTCGTACATCCGGAAATAGTTCTGGAACGTGATCGAGGCCAGCGTCTGGTTTTCCGGCTGGACCTGGACGTGCTCCTTGGCTTCCAGCGCCTGGTGCAGACCTTCGGAATAACGGCGGCCCTGCATCATGCGGCCAGTGAATTCGTCGATGATAATGACTTCGCCGTCGCGGACGATGTAATCCTTGTCGCGCGTGAACAGCGAGTGCGCCCGCAGCGCCTGGTTGATGTGGTGCACGACGGAGACGTTCTCGACGTCGTAAAGCGAATCGCCCTTGAGCTGGCCGGCGTCGCGCAGCAGCGTCTCGATCTTCTCCATGCCGGCTTCGGTCAGCGTCACCGTGCGCTGCTTCTCGTCGACGTCGTAATCGGTCTTGTCGAGCTTGGGCAGGAAGGTGTCGATGGTGTTGTAGAATTCCGAGCGGTCGTCGAGCGGGCCGGAGATGATCAGCGGCGTGCGCGCCTCGTCGATCAGGATCGAGTCGACTTCGTCGACGATGGCGTAGAAATGGCCGCGCTGCACCATGTCCTCCAACCGGTATTTCATGTTGTCGCGCAGATAATCGAAACCGTATTCATTGTTGGTGCCGTAGGTGATGTCGCGCGAATAGGCTTCCTTGCGCTCGGCATCGTCGAGGCCGTGGACGATCACGCCGACGGAAAGCCCGAGGAAATTATAGATCTGGCCCATCCACTCCGAGTCGCGACGGGCGAGGTAGTCGTTGACGGTGACGACGTGAACGCCGCGGCTGGCCAGCGCGTTGAGATAGACCGCGAGCGTCGCCACCAGCGTCTTGCCTTCGCCGGTCTTCATCTCGGCGATGTCGCCCTCATGCAGCACCATGCCGCCGATCAGCTGGACGTCGAAATGGCGCTGGCCGAGGGTGCGCTTGGCGGCCTCGCGCACGGTGGCGAAGGCCGGTACCAGGAGGTCGTCGAGCGTCTTGCCGTCGGCGAGTTGCTGGCGGAATTCGGCGGTGCGGGCTTTCAACGCCTCGTCGGACAGCGCGGCGAGCTCGGGCTCAAGCGCGTTGATGTCGTTGACACGGGACTGATATCCCTTCACCCGCCGGTCGTTGGCGGAGCCGAAAAACTTGCGGGCGAGCGCGCCGATCATGCCAATTCCTGCCTTTGCCGTTACTTGCGTTGCGCCGTGACGTAGTCCACCAAGCTGCCTATCAACTCACCGTGACGCATCGCGGCAAACACCCGTTCCCGGGGCCCAGCCGCCTCATGAGTGGGAATTAAGCAATCCAAGGTTCAACGGCAAAAAACGTAGCAAAATAAGCGCTATCGCCGCTGGAGGTTCCGGCACAGATATGGCTGGGTTGGGGCCTTGTCAACGTGGGTCCATCTGTCAAGGAATTCATCATTTTGACAGACTTTTCGCGTTGCCAAGGCCGCATGATTGGGCGAGTGTCCCGCCGCCTTTGCCGCCCCCCTTCTTCAAGACAAGGATTTTCCATGACCGCCTCGTTCCCGGAAACGAAAACCGGCCTGCGCTTCGGCCTCGCCACCCTGGCCGCAACGGCCTGCCTGGCTGCGATTTTGGCCGCCGGCCAGCCGGTTCGTGCCCAGGACAACCCCGTTCTCGCCAAGGTCAACGGTGTCGAGATCCGCCAGAGCGATGTGGCGCTGGCGGAAGAGGAACTCGGCCCCAGCCTCGCCCAGATGGACCCGGCGACCAAGAAGGACAATGTACTGGCCTTCCTGATCGACCTGAAAATCGTCGCCAAGGCCGCCGAAGACAAGAAGGTCGAGAATTCCGAGGACTTCAAGCGGCGCCTGGCCTTCACCCGCAGCCGCCTGCTGATGGACAGCCTGCTCGCCACCGAGGGCAAGGCTGCGACCACCGACGAGGCCATGAAGAAGGTCTATGAGGAGGCTTCCAAGCAGATCACCGGCGAAATGGAAGTCCACGCCCGGCACATCCTGGTCGAGACCGAGGACGAGGCCAAGGCGATCGCCGAAGAGCTGAAGAAGGGCGGCGACTTCGCCGAGCTGGCGAAGAAGAAGTCCAAGGACCCCGGCGCCTCCGATGGCGGCGATCTCGGCTTCTTCACCAAGGAACAGATGGTGCCGGAGTTCTCCGCCGTCGCCTTCACGCTTGAACCCGGCAAGATCTCCGACCCCGTCAAGTCACAATTCGGCTGGCATATCATCAAGGTCGAGGAAAAGCGCGCCCGCAAGGCCCCCGACTTCGAGCAGGTCAGGGCCCAGATCGAGACCTATGTGACACGCAAGGCCCAGGCCGAATACGTCGCCAAGCTGCGCGAAGCCGCCAAGGTCGAGCGCATGGACAAGCCGGCCGAAGCCGCCAAGACCGAGGCCAAGCCGGACGCCGCCAAGGAGCCTGCAAAGCCCGCGGACTCCAAGATGGCGCCGGCGAAGAAGTAAAAAATCGCTGTCCCTTCTTTCGGACCAATAGTATTGACCATCGTCATGGCCGGGCCGAAGCGCCCGGCCGTTCCATGTCCGGGGACTGGTTGACTGGCCCCGAAGACGTCGGTGCCGGGGCAGGTCCGGTGACGGTTGATCTGGTCGAAGAAGGTGCACGCATGTCCACTCCTGTTTCTCCCCTCGCCCCGACCGATGTTCCCGACATGCCCGCGATTGCGGGCGTCAGGCTCGCCACCGCCGCCGCCGGCATCCGCTACAAGGGCCGTACCGACGTGCTGCTTGCCGTCATGGACAAGGGAACCACGGTAGCCGGCGTCTTCACCAAATCGAAATGTCCGTCCGCACCCGTCGAGTGGTGCCGCGCCAAGCTCGGCCGCGGACAGGCCCGCGCGCTGGTGGTGAATTCCGGCAATGCCAATGCGTTCACCGGCAAGACCGGCAAGCAGTCGACGGCGCTGACCGCACAAACCGCGGCGAAGGCGGTCGGCTGCACGACCTCCGACGTGTTCCTCGCCTCCACCGGCGTGATCGGCGAGCCGCTCGACGCCACCAAATTCGACGGCGTGCTGGCGACGCTGGCTGAGGCCGCCACGCCCGACCACTGGATGGCCGCGGCGAAAGCGATCATGACCACCGATACCTTCCCGAAGGTCGCGACCGCGACTGTAAAACTCGGCAAGACCAAGGTGACCATCAACGGCATGGCAAAGGGCGCCGGCATGATCATGCCCGACATGGCGACCATGCTGTCCTTTGTGTTCACCGACGCGCCGCTGTCGTCTTCCGTGCTGCAGACGCTGCTCAAGAACGGCGTCGACGACACCTTCAACGCCGTCACGATCGACAGTGACACCTCGACATCGGATACGCTCCTGGCCTTCGCCACCGGCGCCGCCGCTGCCGAGGGTGCGCCGAAGATCAGCCGCGCCAGCGATCCCAGGCTGAAGGCGTTCGCCAAAGCCTTCCACGGTGTGCTGGCCGACCTCGCCGAGCAGGTGGCCCGCGACGGCGAAGGTGCGCGCAAGCTGGTCGAGGTGATCGTCGAAGGCGCGACCACCAAGACCTCGGCGCGCAAAATCGCGATGTCGATCGCGAATTCGCCGCTGGTGAAGACGGCGATCGCCGGTGAGGACGCCAATTGGGGCCGTGTGGTGATGGCGGTCGGCAAGGCCGGCGAGCCCGCCAACCGCGACAAGCTCTCGATCTCGTTCAACGGCATCCGCGTCGCCAAGAGTGGCGCTCGCGATCCGTCCTACAACGAGGCCGAGGTTTCCGAGGTGATGAAAAATCCGAAGATCCAGATCAAGGTCACGCTAGGCCTCGGCAGGGGCCGCGACCGCGTGCTGACCTGCGATCTCACCAAGGAATATGTCGCGATCAACGGCGACTACCGGTCATAAGCGAGAGCGCGGCGCATGGCTGACATCAAGCTCACCCTCGTCGTCGCCTGCGCCCTGGTCGATACCGACAAGCGCGTGCTGATCGCGCAGCGCCCGGAAGGCAAGGCGCTCGCGGGCCTGTGGGAATTTCCCGGCGGCAAGGTCGAGCCCGGCGAACGGCCGGAGCAGACGCTGATCCGCGAACTGCATGAGGAGATCGGGATCGACGTCAGCGAGCCGTGCCTGGCGCCGCTGACCTTTGCGAGCTACGCCTATGACACGTTCCATCTGCTGATGCCGCTGTACATCTGCCGGCGCTGGGAAGGCCTGGTGATCGCGCGCGAAGGCCAGCAGCTGGCCTGGGTCCGCGCCAACAAGCTGCGCGACTACCCGATGCCGCCCGCGGACATTCCGCTGATCCCGCATCTGATTGATGTGTTGATGTGACGAGACGGCGTTCCCCGGATGCGGCGCAGCGCCCACCACGTCATTGCGAGCGCAGCGAAGCAATCCATGCCTCAACCCGGGGATAGATGGATTGCTTCGTCGCTTCGCTTCTCGCAATGACGAACGCAGAAGTCGATTTACTCCCCCTTACCCTTTTTCACCGCCGCCTCCAGGCTCGCCTTCGCCGAACCCGGCTTCAACGGCTGCTGCTGGCTCTCATGCGGCGCCCAGCCGGACAGCCAGATAACGTCGAAGGTCGCGCGGATGCGACCGTCCGCGTCGGCAAAACGTTCGCCGTAAATCTGCGCCATCCGCAGCATGGTGGCGCGGCGGGTCGGCGTGCGCCGCCGCTCGATCAGGACGTTGGTGGCGCCCATGCGCCGAAGATCCTGCATCAGCGAAAACGCACTGTCGTAGCGCACCACGACGCGATCGACGTCGGTGACCGGAAGCGCCAGCCCTGCGCGTTGCAGCAGCGCGCCGATATCGCGCAGATCGGCAAACGGCGCGACGTGCGGCGAGACCCCGCCTTCGCATTCGGCTTCCGCCGCGGCAAAGGATTGCCTGAGCTCCGTCAGCGTATCGCCGCCAATCGTCGCCGCCAGCAGCAGCCCGTCGGGTCTGAGCGCGCGACGGATCTGCGCCAGCACGCCCGGGAGATCGTTGACGAACTGGAGTGCGAGCGCCGAGACGGCGAGGTCGAGCGATTGCGGCTGCAGTGGGAGCGCTTCCGATTGATCGGGATCGATGCGGGTAATCGACTGGAAGCGATCAGTGACAGGTTTTTTCAGCAGTTCGCCCGGCGTCCAGATATCGGCAACATCGGCAAAATTCCGCGTCACCGCCTGCAGCCGTTCTTCAAAATCTTCCCTGACGCGATCGAGCAGGAACGTCGCCGGTCCGGTACGCCGCGCGCGTTCAACCCGCGCGTGCAACAGTGCGCGGTCGAACAGGATGGGCGCGGCGGTCGGGTTCGAGGCCATGCCGGTTGGTACGACGGTCAGCGGTCCATCTCAATCCCTCTTCATGACAAGGGCGGCTTCGTAAGCCTCCGGTCACGAGGTGAGCATCTTTCATAAAATTTGGGCGTGACCGCACGCTCGCGGCCAAGCTATGAATAAGCGTCAGGTTAGTGGCGCGACGGAGCATCAGACGATGATCACTTGTTACCTGAAGTACGAAATCAATCCGGACAAACTCGCCGAATTCGAAGCCTACGGCAGGATGTGGCTGCAACTGCTGCCGAGATTCGGCGGCATCCACCACGGATACTTCCTGCCGTCGGAAGGGGCGAGCGACGTTGCCCTCGGGATGTTCAGCTTCCCGAGCTTCGCGGCCTATGAACAGTATCGGAAAGACAGCGCCGGAGATCCGGACGTTCAGAAAGCACTCGCCTTCGCCAAGCAAACACGCTGCTTCATCCGCTTTGAGCGGTCGTTCTTCCGACCTGTGCTTCCGAAAGAGCCATAGGGACAGATAAGAACAGTCCATCGACTTGAGCGTTGCGCAGTACAGCGCTAGCCTCTTCCCATGGACGCCGAGGCATCACCACCACGCTCCATCACCAGCCACCTGCGCGGCGCGTTGAGCGCCTGCCGCGACGGGTTCGCGCATCTCCCAAAACTCGCGCTCGATATCGCGCTGCCGACGCTGTGCGTTTCCTGCCGCGAGCCGGTCGATGGCGAGGGCGTCTGCGCGGGGTGCTGGGCCAAACTGTCGTTCATCGCGCCACCGTTCTGTCCGCGGCTCGGCATCCCCTTTGTCTACGATCCAGGTCCGGAATTGCTGTCGATGGAGGCAATCGCCAGCCCACCGGCGTACCAGCGCGCCCGCGCCGCGGTGCGCTATGACGACGTCGCGCGCACACTGGTTCACTCGCTGAAATACCAGGACCGCACCGATCTGGCGCCCGCCATGGGCCGCTGGATGGCCCGCGCGGGCCAAGAATTGCTCGCAGACGCCGACGTGCTGGTGCCGGTTCCCCTGCACTGGCGGCGCGGCTGGAGCCGCCGCTACAACCAGTCCGGCGCGCTGGCGCGGGTGATTTCGCGCCAAAGCGGCGTAAAGCTGGCCTCCGAGGCGCTTCGCCGCATCCGCCCGACTCAACAGCAGATCGGGCTGTCCCGGCCGCAGCGCGCCAGCAACGTGCAGGGCGCCTTCAAGGTCGCTCCCGATCGCATGGCTGATATCCAGGGCCGTCGCATCGTCCTGATCGACGATGTCCTGACCTCAGGCGCTACGACGGACGCCTGCGCCCGCGTGCTGCCGCGCGCCAAGGCCGCGCAGGTCGACGTACTGGTATTCGCGCGGGTTGTGGACAGGCACCGGGCTCCCATATAATTCAAAGACTTGCCAAATCAGAGCACGCCATGACCGCCATTGAAATCTACACCCGCCCGGGCTGCGGCTATTGCACCGCTGCCAAATCGCTGCTGACGCGCAAGAACGCCGCGTTCACCGAATTGAGCATCGCGGCGGACCCGGCCTACCGCGAGCAGATGTACGAGCGCGCCGGCCACGGCACGACCTTTCCCCAGATCTTCATCGGCACAACCCATGTCGGCGGCTGTGACGAGCTTTACGCGCTGGATCGCGCGGGCAAGCTCGATGGCATGCTGGCGGGAGAAAAGGCCTCCTCATGAGCGCTGGCTCGACCTTTACCGCCGCCATGGTGCAGATGCGCACCGGGCTGTTGCCCGAACCGAGCCTCGAGCAGGGCAGCAGGCTGATCCGCGAGGCCGCCGCCCAAGGCGCCGATTACGTGCTCACGCCCGAGGTGAGCAACATGATGCAGCTGAACCGCAAGGCGCTGTTCGAACATCTCGCCTCCGAAGAAGACGATCGCTCGCTGAAAGCCTATCGCGAGCTCGCCGCGGAATTGAAGATCCATCTCCATATCGGCTCGCTGGCGCTGCGGTTTTCGCCGGAGCGCGCGGTCAACAGGTCCTTCTTGATCGGGCCGGACGGCAATGTGCTCGCCAGCTACGACAAGATCCATATGTTCGATATCGACCTGCCCGGCGGCGAGAGCTATCGCGAATCCGCCAATTACCAGCCGGGCGAGACGGCCGTGATCTCGGATCTGCCGTGGGGCCGCATCGGGCTGACGATCTGTTACGACGTGCGTTTTCCGGCGCTCTATCGCGCTTTGGCGGAAGCCGGCGCGTCGTTCCTCACGGTGCCGTCGGCCTTTACGCGAAAGACCGGCGAGGCGCATTGGCACACGCTGCTGCGCGCCCGCGCCATCGAGAACGGCTGTTTCGTGTTTGCCGCGGCGCAGGCCGGCATGCATGAGAACAAGCGCGAGACCTACGGCCATTCGCTGATCATCGCCCCCTGGGGCGAAATTCTCGCCGAAGGCGGCGTCGAACCCGGCGTGTTCCTGGCCGAGATCGATACCTCGAAGGTCGAGACGGCGCGGAAAACCGTGCCGTCGCTGCAGCACGGACGCCGCTTCGGCATCGCCGATCCCAAGGCCGGCCCCGAGCATCTGCACCTCGTCCGGGGTTCGGTATGATCCGCTACAACCTTCGCTGCGAGAAGGGCCACGCGTTCGAAAGCTGGTTTCAAAGCTCTGCGGCCTACGAAAGTCAGGAAAAGCGGAGACTGGTGAGCTGCCCCGCCTGCGGCTCGGTGAAGGTCGAGCGCGCCATCATGGCCCCGCAGATCGTCAGCAAGAAGGGCCGCGAGGTAGCCCCGCCTGCGCCGGCCGCACCTGCGGAAGTGACGGCATCATCGGAATCGACGCCGCTGCTGATGGCGCAGGAGCGCGAGCTTCGCGCCAAGCTGAAGGAATTGCGCGATCACATCGTGAAGAATGCCGACAATGTCGGCGAGCGCTTCCCCAACGAGGCGCGCAAGATGCACTACGGCGATATCGAGCATCGCCCGATCTACGGCGAAGCCTCGGCCGACGAGGCGCGCGCGCTGATCGACGAAGGCGTCGAGGTGTCTCCGCTTCCAGTATTGCCGGACGACCGCAATTGATCGAGGGCCGATGAGCCCGGACACGTATCCATCCTGGTTGGTATGGGCCCTGCTCTCGGCCGGATTCGCGGCGTTGACTGCGATCTTCGCCAAGATCGGCGTCGAAGACATCAATTCCGATCTCGCCACCTTGATCCGCACCGTCGTCGTGCTCATCAGCCTGTCGCTGATCTTGTTTGCGACCGGCCAGTTCAACCAGACCGGACCGATCTCGACCAAAAGCTGGGCATTCCTTCTGCTGTCGGGCCTCGGCACCGGCGCGTCCTGGATCTGCTATTTCCGCGCGCTGAAACTCGGTCCGGCCACGCTGGTGGCACCGATCGACAAATTAAGCGTGGTGTTGGTGGCGCTGTTCGGCGCGGTGTTTCTCGGCGAACGGCCATCGCTCAATGGCTGGCTTGGTATCGCGCTGATCGCCACGGGCGCGGTGTTGATCGCTTTCAAGCGGTAACAACGGTCAGGACGAGGGCCGCATATGCGACACCCTCGGCAATGCCGGATCGAGACAATCCCAGTCGTGTCCGCGCGATGCGAACATCACGATCTCCGGCTTGAATCCGGAGGGATCATCCAGCGTGCCGACATAAACGCCAATCATGTCAGGCACGTTTCTCGGCTTGTTGTAGAGCGGCGAGCCACACTTGCCGCAAAACCCCTTTCGCTTCTCGTCCCCGCTGTCTGCGGTTCTCAGATTTTCGACGACATCGCCGGTGACCCGCATGGCGGCACGAGGAAACACCATGACGGACGCATGTCCCGCGCCGGTGTCCCTCTGGCAGTCGCGGCACTGACATTGGAAGCTTCGAACGGGCTCCGCTTCGATCTCGTAGCGGACCGCGCCGCAGGTGCAGCCGCCGGCGTATCCACTCATGCGAACCCTCCCATCTCCGGCCTGGAGAATGCTTAACCACGAGGTAAAGTATCTGGGCGAGGCCCGCGCTGTCAATAGATCGCGCATGCCAAGCTCGGCGCCAGCATTAAGCAAGTGAGCGCGCAAAGCTAGACGGCGATTAACAGCGCCACGCCGACCACGATCAAGACGATGCCGGACAGTTCCCGCGCCGACAGCGGCTGCTTGAACGAATAGTAAGACACCGCCTGCGCGAACAGCACTTCGACGAGCGCCAGCGTACGCACGTTCGCGGCCGCCGTCAGCGCGAACGCCAAAAACCAGAATTGCGAGGCGAACGCGCCCATGAAGCCTGCGAGCATCGAAGGCCGCCACAGTCCGAAAATCTTCATCAGTACGTCAGGCGCGCGGACGAGCAGATAAATCGTCAGCACCAGCGTCTGCACGAACAGGCCGAACACCAGCGTGTAGGACGCCGCCGTCACAAAGGATACGCCGGGCACGACAATGACCGCGCCGCGAAAGCCGACCGCCGACAGCGCGAATGCCGCGGCGGCGGCGAGGCCCAGCAACGTCGGCTTCAGATCCGCAAAGCCCTTCTCGGAGCCAGGTCGCAGCGCGGCAATGACCACGCCGGCGGTCGCGATCAGGATCGCGATCACCTTCAGCACCGTCAAATGGTCGCTGAGAAAGATGAAGCCGAAAATCGCGGTCTGGATCGCTTCGGTCTTCAGATAAGCCGTCGTAACCACGAACGAGCGGTCATTCATCGCAAGTAGCATCATGCCTGTGCCGACGATCTGGCTCAGCGCGCCGAGCAGCAGCCATGGCCAGAACGCGGCCGTCGGCCACGGTATGGGGTCGCCGGTTACAGCGATGACAGCCACGAAGAAAATGATCGAGAAAGGAAAGCCGAACAGGAAGCGGATATTGGTCGCGCCCCAGGTCCCGAGCGGCCCCGTCAACGACCGCTGCATCGCATTGCGGGCGACCTGGCCCAGCGCAGCGATGATGGTAAAGGGAATCCAGAGCGTGGCGACGGAGAGCATGGAAAATACCGGCGGGAAGCTGGCGCACCGTGCCGGGTGGGATGCGCCAGGTCAACAGGACCAGCGTCATGACAGGATTGCGATTAAGCCGAAATTCTCTCGTCGTCCCTGCGTGCGCAGGGACGACACCGGTTATGTAGCTAAGATGCCGGGATCAACTATGCCCCCTCCGCCACCACCATGTAGTTGACGTCCATGTCGGACGAGATGCTCCATCGGTCGGCGAGCGGGTTATAGACCACGCCGGCCTGCTCGGTGATGGCGAGCTTGTTGTTCGAGAGATGTTGCGCGAGTTCGTCGGGGGTGACGAACTTGTCCCACTGGTGGGTCCCGCGCGGCAGCCAGCGCAGCACATATTCCGCACCGACGATCGCGAGCGCAAAACTCTTCCAGTTGCGGTTCAGTGTCGAGACCACCATCAACCCGCCCGGCTTGACCACTGCCGCGCAGCGGGCGAGGAATGCGCCGACATCGGTGACATGCTCGATCACTTCCATCGCCAGCACGACATCGAAGCGCTCGCGCAAATCCATCTCCTCGACGGTGGTGCAGCGATAGTCGATCGACAGATGTCCCTTGTCGGCATGCAGCCTGGCGGCGGCGATGTTGGTCGCGGACGGATCGATCCCGATCACCTGCGCGCCAAGCCGCGTGAACGGCTCGCACAGCAGGCCTGCGCCGCAACCGATATCGAGGATGCGCAGGCCCGACAGGCAACTCAGGCTCTTGGCGTTGCGATCGAACTTGCGGCAGGCGGCGTCGCGGATATAGGCGAGCCGCAGCGGATTGATCTTGTGCAGCGGGGCCATCTTGCCCTTGGGGTCCCACCACTCGTCCGACAATTTTGAAAATTTTGCGACTTCGGCCGGGTCAACGGTCGAGCCCGTGGCGGAGAAACCGCCGGCGGAGGAATTTTGCTGCATGGCCATGATTTAAGTGCCAACCGGTCGTGTCGTGATGGCATTACGAAACGCCAGCGGCGACGCAATGGTGG
Organism: Bradyrhizobium sp. McL0615; assembly: GCF_049993905.1. NCBI lineage: Bacteria > Pseudomonadati > Pseudomonadota > Alphaproteobacteria > Hyphomicrobiales > Nitrobacteraceae > Bradyrhizobium > Bradyrhizobium sp. McL0615. Next base: position 8,680,411 of record NZ_CP188254.1, read on the forward strand.
AAATGGTTTCCTTACCTTCGCCGACGCCCATGATCGTGACGTTGCCGTAGTTCATGATGCGGCCGATGATACTCTGGTTGACGTCGACGCTCTCGACCTTGTCGAGGCTCATCTCGAAGGTACGCCGCTTGATGAAGCCGGTCTTGTGGACGATCCGCATGTTGGTGACATCGGTCTCGGTGGTCCAGCGATGGAACCAGGCGGTCAGGCTCCAGTACAAGGCGGCAAGCCCGACGACTGCGGCGAACGCCAGGCAGACCAGCATCAGAACGTCGGTGCCGACCATGCGCGACAGCACCAGGAAAACGACCGCAACGATCCAGGCCCCGATGGCCGGCAGATAAAACATCCAATGCGCGTTGGTCGAATACAGCACCTTCTCGCCAGGCTGCAGGATTTCGTCGATATACCGGCCCATACGCCTGCCCTGAATTAACCCGCTACTACAGCCATTTGCGTCATTTTTGGGCCGAAAACGAAGCTGGTTGCTTGCTCCGGACCGCGCCGCTATGTATACGCCGCTTTCGGCCCGGGCGCTCCACTTTCCGTGCGGGTCACCTTACTTATCCTCACAGGGAATGCACGCGTCGTCATGGGCCGCCTCGTGATGAAATTCGGCGGCACGTCCGTCGCCAATATCGACCGAATCCGCAACGTCGCGCGTCACGTCAAGCGCGAAGTCGACGCCGGACACGATGTCGCCGTTGTCGTATCGGCCATGTCCGGCAAGACCAACGAGCTCGTGGACTGGTGCCGCGACGCCTCGCCGCTGCATGATGCGCGCGAATATGACGCTGTGGTGGCATCCGGCGAACAGGTGACCTCGGGTCTGCTCGCGATCGTGCTGCAGGGCATCGGCATCCAGGCGCGCTCCTGGCAGGGCTGGCAGATCCCGATCAAGACCTCCGACGCCCACGCCTCGGCGCGGATTCTCGAGATCGACGGCACGGAGATCATGAACCGTTTCGCCGATCGCAAGGAAGTCGCCGTCATTGCCGGCTTCCAGGGCATCAACCCGCAGAACAACCGCATCACCACGCTCGGGCGCGGCGGGTCGGACACCTCGGCGGTGGCGATTGCGGCGGCGATTCGCGCCGACCGCTGCGACATCTATACTGACGTCGATGGCGTCTACACCACCGATCCGCGGGTGGTTCCCAAGGCGCGGCGGCTCGACAAGATCGCCTTCGAGGATATGCTGGAACTGGCCTCGCTGGGCGCCAAGGTCCTGCAGGTGCGCTCGGTGGAACTCGGCATGGTGCACAACATGCCGGTGTTCGTCCGTTCCAGCTTCGACAAGCCCGAGGATATCGACCCGCATGGCACGCCGCCGGGTACGCTGATCTGCAGCGAGGAGGAAATCATGGAAAGCCACGTCGTCACCGGCATCGCCTTCACCAAGGACGAAGCCCAGATTTCGCTGCGCCAGATCGAGGACAAGCCCGGCGTGGCCGCCGCGATCTTCGGGCCGCTGGCGGACGCCAACATCAATGTCGACATGATCGTCCAGAACGTCTCCGAGGACGGCAAGACCACCGACCTCACCTTCACCGTTCCGGCCTCCGACTATAACCGCGCCCGCGACACCATCACCTCGTCGAAGGCCAAGATCGGCTATGTCAGGCTCGACAGCGCCACCGACGTGTCGAAGGTCTCGGTGATCGGCAGCGGCATGCGCAGCCATGCCGGCGTCGCGGCAAAGGCGTTCAAGGCGCTGTCCGAGCGCAATATCAACATCCGCGCCATTACCACCTCCGAGATCAAGTTTTCGGTGCTGATCGACGCCGCCTACACCGAACTTGCGGTGCGCACGCTGCACACGCTCTACGGGCTCGACCAAGCTTAGAACGATTTTCTCTCAAATCTAGCGCATGGTCTGATCGCCAAACCGGCGGCGTTTTGGCAGATCATGCGCTTCGCTAGCGCAGCATCGGCGCTGACACACACGTTATTGGTTCTGGCAGGCGTTTTGCTTGGCAAAACAAGCCTCGATTGGCTATACGGCCTGTGAGGTGGGTTGCCGCAAACTGCGCCACGGTTTTGGCGATCCCGATTCGGCCGGGATCAGGGTGCCTGCGGCCGCGCCGAATGAATAAAATTGTTGTTTTTCGTGCGTTTCACGCCAGCCGCCGGCTACCCGGCGGTCTGGATTCGCGGGGGAGGATACCAGCACATGCGGAGCGCGTCGGGAGGCCCCCGCGTCTTGTTGAGACGGCTCCGCGAAACCATGGCGGAGCAGGTCTCGGCGCAGGAGCGCCTGGACAAGATCGTGGTGCTGATCGCGGCCAACATGGTGGCCGAGGTCTGCTCCTGTTATGTGCTGCGTATCGATAACACGCTCGAACTTTACGCCACCGAAGGTCTGAACCGCGACGCCGTCCACCGGACGGTGCTGAACGCGCATGAGGGCCTGGTCGGCCTGGTGTCCAGCGAGGCGAGCCCGCTCAACCTCTCGGACGCGCAAAGCCATCCGGCGTTCTCGTTCCGGCCTGAGACCGGCGAAGAAATCTACCATTCGTTCCTCGGCGTGCCGATCCTGCGGGCCGGCAATACGCTTGGCGTGCTGGTGGTCCAGAACCGCGCCAAACGCACCTATGTCGAGGAAGAGGTCGAGGCGCTGCAGACCACCGCCATGGTGCTGGCGGAAATGATCGCCTCCGGCGAACTGGCGGCGCTGGCGCAGCCCGGTGCCGAACCGGCGGCGCGGCATTCCCTGCATAAGACCGGCGCCATCCTCTCCGACGGCATCGCGCTCGGCCATGTCGTGCTGCACGAGCCGCGCGTCGTCATTACCAACTACATCGCCGAAGACCTGCCGAAGGAAATCAAGAAGCTGGATGCGGCGCTGACCAAGCTGCGCGCCGACCTCGACCGCATGCTGGAGCGCGGCGACGTCGCCGAGGGCGGCGAGCATCGCGAGGTGCTGGAAGCCTACCGCATGTTCGCCAACGACCACGGCTGGTCGCACAAATTGCACGAGGCAGTCGCCACCGGCCTCACCGCCGAAGCCGCCGTCGAACGTGTGCAGTCCGACACCCGCGCGCGCATGCTGCGCTCGACCGATCCTTATCTGCGCGACCGCCTGCACGATCTGGAAGACCTCGGCCATCGCCTGATGCGGCAACTGGTGGGGCAGGATCACGCGCCGTCGCGCGAACAGTTGCCTGAGAACGCCATCCTGATCGCCCGCGCGATGGGCCCTGCCGCCCTGCTCGATTACGATCGCAAGCGGCTGCGCGGCCTGGTGCTGGAGGAAGGCACCGCCAATTCCCACGTCTCGATCGTGGCGCGCGCGCTCGGCATTCCCGCCGTCGGCGAGGTGCCGAACGCTCCCGGCATCGCCGATCCCGGTGACGCCATCATCGTCGACGGCACGTCGGGCTCGATTTATGTCCGCCCCTCGGCAGAGATCGAATCGGCCTATGCCGAGCGGGTGCGGTTTCGCGCGCGGCGGCAGGCGCAGTATGCCGCGCTGCGTGACATGCCCTGCGTCACCAAGGACGGCCAGCCGGTCGAACTGATGATCAATGCGGGCCTCGTGATCGACCTGCCGCATATCGACGATACCGGCAGCGCCGGCATCGGGCTGTTCCGCACCGAGTTGCAGTTCATGGTCGGCCAGAGCCTGCCGCGCAGTTCCGACCAGCTCGCGCTCTATCGCACCGTGCTGGACGCCGCCGGCGCCAAGCCGGTGACGTTCCGCACCCTCGATATCGGCGGCGACAAGGCGCTGCCCTATATGGAGACCGTGGTCGAGGAAAATCCCGCGCTCGGCTGGCGGGCGATCCGGCTCGGGCTGGACCGGCCGGGACTGTTGCGCGGCCAGATCCGCGCGCTGCTGCGGGCCGGCGGCGGCCGCGCGCTGAAGATCATGTTCCCGATGATTTCCGATGTTGCCGAATTCGACCAGGCCAAGGCGATCGTCGAGCGCGAGCTGACCTATTTGCGCCAGCACGGCCATGCGCTGCCGGAACGGATCGACGTCGGCACCATGGTGGAGGTGCCGGCACTGCTCTATCAGCTCGACGAACTCCTGAAGAAGGTCGATTTCGTTTCGGTCGGATCGAACGACCTGTTCCAGTTCATGTTCGCGGTCGACCGTGGCAACGCCAAGGTTTCCGAACGGTTCGACACCATGTCGGCGCCGATCATGCGGGCGCTGCGCGACATCGTGCGCAAGGCGCAGGCGGCGAAGAAGACGGCATCGCTATGCGGCGAGATGGCCTCCAAGCCGCTCGGCGCGCTGGCGCTGATCGCGCTCGGCTACCGCTCATTGTCGTTGTCCGCCACCGGCCACGGCCCGGTGAAGGCGATGATCCTGGACCTCGACGCCAGGAAGGCCGAGGCTGTCATCATGCCGCTGATCGACGCGCCGGCCGGAAGCGTGTCAATCCGGAAGAAATTGACGGAATTCGCGGAAGCCGAGGGGCTGTCGTTGTAGCGAGGCTCTGTCCCGACAACTCAGCCGTCCGCATCCGCCTCTCGAGAACCACGCCATGCTACCTGAAGCCAAACTCGATATCCTGCTCGCCCACCACGCCTCGCTGGAAGCCGAGCTGCTGGGCCAGCTGAATTCCGAAAAATACGTCCAGATCACGCGCGAACTCGCCGAGCTCAATCCGCTCATCGATGCGGTGAAGGATTATCGCGCGGCGCGGGCCGAGATTGCGGGCGCCGAACAGCTGTTGGCGGATTCCGCCACCGATCCCGAAATGCGCGGCATGGCCGAAGCCGAACTCGAAACGCTGCAGGCGCGGGTCGCCGAACTGGAGCAGAAGATTCGCGTGGCGCTGCTGCCCAAGGACGCCATGGACGACCGCAACGTGGTGCTGGAAATCCGCGCCGGCACCGGCGGCGACGAAGCCTCGCTGTTCGCCGGCGACCTGTTCCGGATGTACGAGCGGTTTGCCGCGTTGCAGGGCTGGAAGGTCGAGGTGATCTCGGCCTCCGAAGGCACCATGGGCGGCTACAAGGAAATCGTCGCGGAAGTGCAGGGTCGCGGCGCGTTTGCAAAACTGAAATTCGAATCCGGCGTGCACCGCGTGCAGCGCGTGCCCGACACCGAGACGCAGGGACGCATTCACACGTCAGCGGCCACCGTCGCCGTGCTGCCCGAGGTCGAGGATGTCGACGTCGACATCAAGAACGACGATTTGCGGATCGAGACCATGCGCGCGCAGGGCGCCGGCGGCCAGCACGTCAATAAGACCGAATCAGCGATCCGCATCACGCACATCCCGACCGGCATCGTCGTCATGATGCAGGACAGCCGCTCGCAACACAAAAACCGCGCCTCCGCGATGAACATCCTGCGCTCGCGCATCTATGACGCCGAACAGCAGCGCGTCGACGCGGCGCGCTCCGCCGACCGCAAGGAAAAGGTCGGCTCCGGCGACCGAAGCGAGCGCATCCGCACCTACAATTTCCCGCAAGGCCGCGTGACCGACCACCGCATCAACCTGACGCTCTACAAATTGCCGCAGGTGATTTCGGGCGAGGCGCTGGGTGAACTAACCGACGCGCTGACCACCGAACACCAGGCCGCCCAGCTTGCAGCGCAAGGCGCGGCGGCGTGAGGACGATTCTCGCTGTCGTCCCTGCGAACGCAGGGACCCATAGCCACCGGCGTTCTTTGTTACTCAAGATGCCAACCCACACCGCCCAAATCGAAAGGCCGCGGGGCCGCGATGAGCGCAATTGCGCTCACGCTCGGGGTCCCTGCGTTCGCAGGGACGACGCGTGGAGGGATTTGCGCGAGGACGCCGCATGACCGATTTCGTCGGCCAGACCGTCGAGACCGCGCGGCGCACTCTTACCACGCAATTCAAATCCGCCAGCATCGAATCCGCTGAACTCGACGCGCGGATTCTGACGGGCCATGCGCTTGGCCTCGATCTGACCGGCTTGATCTCGGCCGCGCAGCGTCAGCTCGCCCCGGACGAATCGGCATGCCTCGCGGAATTCGCCCGCCGCCGCCTCGTGGGAGAGCCGGTCGCGCGCATTCTAGGCGAGAAGGAGTTTTGGGGGCTGCCCTTGCGACTCTCGTCCGCAACGCTGGTGCCGCGGCCGGATACCGAGACAGTGGTCGAACTGGCGCTGGAACTGCTGCGCGCTGGCGGAGGCCTCGATCGTCCCTTGCGCATCGCCGATCTCGGCACCGGCTCCGGCGCGATCCTGCTGGCGCTGTTGTCCGAGTTGCCGGCGGCGCAGGGTTTCGGGACCGACATTTCGGAGGGCGCCTTGCATACGGCCTCGGCCAACGCGGCGCGCACAGGCCTCTTGGAGCGCGCGACGTTCGTCGCCTGCGATTACGCCAGCGGGCTGACCGGCCCGTTCGATCTGATCATCTCGAATCCCCCCTATATCCGCTCGGCGGACATCGATGGCCTGGCGACGGAGGTGCGGAACCACGATCCGCTGGCCGCGCTCGATGGCGGTGCCGATGGGCTGGACGCCTACCGCGCGCTGATTCCCCAGGCGGCCGGCCTCCTGGCGCCGGGGGGCTGTCTTGTTGTGGAAGCCGGGCAAGGCCAAAGCGGCCCAATCGAAGCATTCATGACGAACGCGGGGTTAACGCCCGCAACCGCCCCCAAAGCCGATCTGGCAGGCATTCCGAGGGCCGTCGCGGGCCACAAAATGGCCCGATAAAGTCCTTTTGGAACGCAAAAAAACCCCTTGGAATATTCCCCGGGAGCGACTACGTTCCGGCCACAACATCGGTCCAGGGTTACTGGCCCCGTAAGGCGATGCGGGTGAGGCCAGAGTTCTCGAAACGAGAGCCCGCCGGATGAAAGGTTCCTAAAGCAGGTCGAATTGAGCGCAATAGCTGGAGCTGTGCTGCTCTCGACCGTAAAGCGAACGAAAGCCTGATATTGCGCTTGAAGACTTACGCAACAGCTGGTTCCGCGAAGCCGTCACGCAAGACGATTAAGCTGGCTTTGGCAGGCTGAATGATTTGGTCCGGCAGGCGAATGTACGCCGCCGGTTGGGGAACGCGTCTTTGTTGAACGCGATGGTTGGCGAAATCGACGACATGAATCTGAACGGCATCGTGATTCGGTGCGCGCGAGCGTGCGCCGGGTCGGATCAGGCTACGACGGCAACTGCATAACTTCAGGGCTGGAATAAAGGCGAGACATGAGAAACGGTCAGAACAACAAGCGGATGCGTAACCGGAATAATAATAACAACAACAATAGCAGCAACAATAATAACCGGCGCGGTCAAAACCCGATGACCCGGGTGTTCGAATCGAACGGACCCGATATCAAGATCCGCGGCACCGCCTCACATGTCGCCGAAAAATACGTTCAGCTGGCGCGGGACGCGCGCTCTTCCGGCGATCCGGTCGCGGCCGAGAACTACTACCAGCACGCCGAACACTATTTTCGCTTGATCGCAGCCGCGCAGGAGCAGTTCCGGCAGAACCAGCCGCAGCCCCGCGTCGACAACGAAACGCAGCCGACGGCGGAAGACGGCGAGGACGACGGCGAGAGTTTTTCGCATTTCGGCCAGGAACCGGGCTTCGTCCCGCAGCAGCCGCAGCCCTACATCCGCGACAACAACCCGCGCGAACAGCGCGGTGACGGCCAGCCCTACCGCGACCAGCAGCCGCGCGAACACCATCGCGAACGCGAGCATCGTCCGCAGCCGCAATATCAGCCGCAACCCCAGCCGCAGCCGGTGATTGCGGATACCGGCGGTGTCGATCGCCTGCCCTCCTTCATCACCGGCCCGCAGCCGCAGGTGAATGGCGCGCCCGGCGGATATGAAGAGGGTCGTGGTGGCGGCGAACGTTTCCCGCGCCGGCGCCGCCGGCCGCATGGTCCGCGCCCCGAAGGCATGGCCGCGCCTGCCGGGCCCAGCGAAGATTTCAATCCGGGGAATGAGTAGGTAGTTCACTCACAATCGTCGTCCCTGCGAACGCAGGGACCCATACGCCGCGGCCTTGATTTGAGGCACGCGGATGGACGATCGTTGCAAATAACTACTGACGTGGTTATGGGTCCCCGCGTTCGCGGGGAGGACAAACCGAGAGATTACGCTTTATCTCTTGTCGCCGTCGACGACGGCACCAGCACCGGCTCCAGCGATGGAATTAGCCGCGTGCGTTCACGGCCCGCGGGGATCGCGCGATAGACCTGCTTGGTCGCCTCCACGATATGGACGCCCGCGAACGGCAGCGACAGCGCAGCGCCAACGCGCTCCCACGCCATGGCCGAGCGCAAAAACCAGCTGTTGCCGACCGGCGGCAGGAACAGCGCCTCGCCCCATGACGCCGGCGTGAACCAGGTCTGCCGCAGCAATTGCGTGATCTGCGCGCGCGAATAGGGCCGGCCGTGACCGAACGGCGTCGTGTCGGTTCGCGTCCACACGCCGCGCCGGTTCGGGATCACCGCGATCAGCCGCCCGGACGGCGCCAGCACGCGCCACACCTCGCGCAGCAGGCGCTCCGGATCGTCGGACATTTCCAGCGCGTGGACCAGCAGGATCCGGTCCACCGCGGCGTCCGGCAGCGGCATTGAGAATTCGTCGATCAGGGTCGCCAGTGCGGGGCGCGCGGTCGGCCATTTCAACACGCCCTGCGCCGCCGGCATGAAGGCGATGCAGCGTTCGGAATCCTCGCGAAACAGGCCGAGATACGGCGTCGGGTAGCCGAGCCCGAGCACACGCTGCCCGGCCGCGTCTGGCCACCGCGCCCGGATGCCACGATTGATCAACTGCCGCGCCACAATACCGAGGCGCTGCGAATAGAAATCGCGGAGATCGATGACGTCGATGGTCATGGGCACAATCTACCACACCGTGTTTGATTGCGGCGCGCCGAAAATGGCATTGCCGCGCAAGCGTTAACGCCATATTTCTAGGGAGATCATGGGGCTGAAAGCCTTAACCACGGAGCTATCATGGCCGCGGAAATTCGTACCTTCACCTGCCTCAGCGACAATTTCGGCTATTTGATCCACGATCCCGCGACGAAGGCCACCGCATCGATCGACGCGCCGGAAGCCGGCCCGATCATCAAGGCGCTGGAGCGCGAAGGCTGGACGCTGACGGATATTCTCGTCACCCACCACCATCACGACCATGTCGGCGGCGTGGCCGAGCTGAAGCAGAAGTATAATTGCCGGGTCGTCGCCCCCAATGACAAGTCCACCAAGATCGCCAATGTCGACCTGCGCGCCATCAATGGCGATGTGATCAAGGTAGGCAGCCTGCTGGCGCGGGTGCTGGAAACGCCCGGCCATACGCTCGACCATATCTCCTACGTGTTCGACAATGAAAAGGCGGTGTTCGCCGCCGACACGCTGTTCTCGATCGGCTGCGGCCGGGTGTTCGAGGGCACCTATCCGATGATGTGGGATTCGCTGTTGAAGTTGCGCGCGCTGCCGGACGATTTCAAACTCTATTGCGGCCATGAGTATACGGCGTCGAACGTGAAGTTCGCGCTCACGGTCGACGGCGACAATCCCGCGCTGAAGGCGCGCGCGGAAGAAGTGACGCGGCTGCGCGCCGAGAACAGGCCGACGATCCCGGTGCTGCTGGGCGAGGAAAAGAAAGCCAATGTGTTCCTGCGCGCCGACGAGCCGTCGGTGGCGGCAAACCTGCACATGAAGGGCGCCAGCGCCGAAAAAGTGTTCGGCGAGTTGCGCGAACGCAAGAACAAGTCCTGATGGCGCTGTCGAAAGAGGCCGCCGACATCATCGCGCGGCTCGAGCTGAAGCCGCATCCGGAAGGCGGGCATTATCGCGAGACGTTTCGCGACAAGCGCGCTGATGCCAACGGACGGTCATGCGCGACCGCAATCTATTTCCTGCTGGCGCGCGGCGAGCGCTCGCACTGGCACCGCATCGATGCGGTCGAGGTCTGGCATTATTACGCCGGCGCACCGCTGATCCTGCAGATCGCCCATGAGGGCTGCACCCGGCACACGGTCAGGCTCGGCCCTGACGTGGCTGGCGGCGAACGGCCGCAGGCGATAGTGCCCGCGGATGCGTGGCAAGCCGCCGAGAGCACCGGTGACTGGACGCTGGTCGGGTGCACGGTGGCACCGGCATTCGAATTTGCGAATTTTGAGCTGGCACCGAAGGGCTGGGAGCCGACGTGATTTCGTAGGGCGGGCAAAGCGCAGCGTGCCCACCACTCAAACGTGCACGTGTAGATAGATGGTGGGCACGCTTCGCTTTGCCCACCCTACTTCCTCCACACCATATCCTTCGCCGCAATCAATCCACCACCGGCGATCAGGATCGCGGCAATCGCGATCGTGGCGGTCGGCTGCGCGAAGCCCGCCAGAATCAGAAACGCCGTCGACAGCAACGGCGTCGCGTAGGAAGCTGCACCGAGCACGCGGATGTCGCCGCGTTTCATGCCGATGTCCCAGACAAAGAACGCGGCTCCGACAGGGCCGACGCCGAGTGCGATGATGGCAAGCCACTGCCCCGTCGTCTCCGGCCACACCGTGGTCTCGACGATGCCGTGGACCAGCGCGGCCAGCACCGCCGTCGCGAGACAAAAGCCCGCCACCGCATCGGTTGGCACCGCCTTGAGCTTGCGCGACATCACCGAATAGCCCGCCCACACAAAGGCAGCGACGAAGGCTGCGGCGAGGCCCGGAATCTGACCGGGCGCAAAGCTCGCGCCATTGCCGGCAAACAGCAACACGGTGCCGGCAAGCCCGAGCAACGCACCGATGATGTGATGCCGCGCCAATCGCTCGCCCGGTAATAGCGAGGAGAACAGCACGATCAACAGCGGCCAGAGATAATTCAACAGCCCCGCTTCCGCCGGCGGCGCGAAGCGCAGCGCGAGGAAATACAGCGCGTGATAGCCGAACAGGCCGCCGACGCCGACGACCCAGGCGACCAGCGGCTGCTTCAAGGCACCAAAGGCGGAAGGCCGGAACAGGAAGCTGGCGAATGCGACCAGCGCGCCGATCGCAAATGTCATCGCGGCGAGCTGGAACGCCGGAATCTTTCCGGTCGCAACCGTAAGGACCGAGAGCAGCGACCACATCAGGATCGCGGTCAGTCCGATCAGGGTAGCGGTACGGGGAGTCATGATTTCGTCATTGCGAGCGAAGCGAAGCAATCCATCTTCGTTACATAGCGGAATTGGATTGCTTCGTCGCTATCCGCCTTCGCTCGTTGAGCTACGGCGGACAAGCCGCTCCTCGCGATGACGAGAAAAGATCAGGTCATGTACTGGCCGCCATTGATCGTCATCGTCGAGCCGGTGATCCCACCCGCCTCGTCGGCGGCGAGGAACAGCACGGCGCGGGCGATTTCCTCGGGTTCGCCGAGACGGTTGACCGGGATCAGCGGCAGGATGCTCTTCTCGAGCACCTCCTTCGGCACCGCCTGAACCATCTCGGTGTTGATGTAGCCGGGGCAGATCGCGTTCACGGTGATGCCGCCCTTGGCGTTCTCCAGCGCGAGCGCCTTGGTGAAGCCGATGTCGCCGGCCTTGGCCGCAGAATAGTTGACCTGGCCGAACTGGCCCTTCTGGCCGTTGATCGAGGAGATGTTGATGACGCGGCCGAATTTGCGGGCGCGCATGCCCTCGATCACCTGGCGCGTCATGTTGAACAGCGAGCCGAGATTGGTGTTGATGACCGCGTTCCATTGATCGAGCGTCATCTTGTGGAAGGCGCCGTCCTTGGTGATGCCGGCATTGTTGATCAGGACGTCGACCGGGCCGAGATCGGCTTCGACCTGCTTGACGCCGGCCGCGCAGGCGTCGAACGAGCTGACGTCCCATTTGTAGACGGGGATGCCGGTCTCCGATTTGAATTTTTCGGCGGCGGCGTCATTACCGGCGTAGCTCGCCGCAACCTTGTAGCCCGCAGCCTTCAGCGTTTTGCTGATCGACGCGCCAATGCCCCGCGTACCCCCCGTAACCAATGCAACACGTGCCATGCGTAGTCCTCCTTGGTGGTCTTCTTTATAAGCCGGAATTGTCCCGGTCTTTTGACGAAGCTCAGCCTTAGGTTCGAAGCGTTGTTGAAAACGCTTGCAGAGATGAAAATGCCCGGCGCGAGACCGGGCATTTCATCTTTACCAATTCGAGATCGGGTTGCTAGATGATCTTTTCATCATTCAACCAGTCACTCTGCCTTTAGTTCAATCGCGTGCGATGCACATGGCGATGCCCATGCCGCCGCCGATGCACAGCGTAGCGAGGCCCTTCTTGGCATCGCGCTTCTGCATCTCGTGCAGCAGCGTCACCAGCACGCGCGCGCCGGACGCGCCGACAGGGTGGCCGATCGCGATCGCGCCGCCATTGACGTTGACCTTGCCGGTATCCCAGCCGAGATCCTTGTTCACCGCGCAGGCCTGCGCCGCGAACGCTTCGTTGGCCTCGATCAAATCGAGATCGGCGATGTTCCAGCCGGCCTTCTTCAGCGCGGCGCGGGAAGCCGGGATCGGCCCGGTGCCCATGATCTTGGGATCGACGCCGGCCTGGCCCCACGACACGATGCGGCCGAGCACCTTCTTGCCTTCCTTGGCGGCCTGCCTGGCGGTCATCAACACCACCACGCCGGCGCCGTCATTAATACCGGATGCGCTGCCGGCGGTGACAGTGCCGTCCTTCTCGAAGGCGGGCTTCAGCTTCGCCATCGCATCGATGGTCGCGCCGTGACGCGGATACTCATCGGTATCCACGATGATGTCGCCCTTGCGGGACTTGATGGTGACGGGGACGATCTCGTCCTTGAACTTGCCGGCCTTCTGCGCCGCCTCGGCCTTGTTCTGCGAGGCAACGGCAAACTCGTCCTGCTGCGCGCGGGTGATCTGGTACTGCCGTGCGACGTTCTCGGCGGTGTTGCCCATGTGGTAGCCGTTGAAGGCGTCCCACAGGCCGTCCTTGATCATGGTGTCGACCAGTTCGAGGCCGCCCATCTTGACGCCGCCGCGCAGATATTGCGCGTGCGGGGCCATGCTCATGGATTCCTGGCCGCCGGCGACCACGATTTCGGAATCGCCGTTGAGCAGCGCCTGATAGCCGAGCGCGACCGTGCGCAGGCCTGAACCGCAGAGCTGGTTGACACCCCAGGCTGGGCTCTCCACCGGAATGCCGGCGGCGATCGAGGCCTGGCGGGCCGGGTTCTGGCCCTGGGCGGCGGTCAGGATCTGGCCCATGATGACTTCGGAGACGCGGCCTGGCTCGATGCCCGCCCGCTCCAGCGCGGCCTTGATGGCGATGGCGCCGAGGTCATGCGCCGGGGTGGTGGCGAACGCGCCGTTGAAGCTGCCGACCGGGGTGCGGGCGGCGCTGACGATGACGACATCGTCTGACATGGGCATCTCCTTATTGGGGTTTCTTGGGCTTGAGGTTCTTGGACGGCAAGCGGCCGGATGGCGTGCCTGTCTCTCACCTCATCCTGTTAACCTCGTTGACCCATGTCAATCGGCCAGCGCGCAAAATCCTGCCGCGGCGCATTCAAATTGATCCCCATGAGGGTTTCCATAGCAGCGTCCATGCCTTGGAATTAACCGTGCCGCACAAAACGGTAGCCGAACCGCATTGAAAATGCTTACTTTGCTGCGTTGCGTTGCTCGTCTGCCCGTCGGCCATGCCGTCGGGTTCCCGCTCTCGGTGTATTGTGTGAGCTTATGGCAAAGTCAGACCAACCTACGACCATCAAGAAATACGCCAACCGGCGGCTCTATAATACCGGCACCAGCACCTATGTGACGCTCGAAGATCTCGCGGCGATGGTGAAGGATGGCGAGGATTTTCTCGTCTACGACGCCAAGACCGGCGACGACATCACCCGCTCGGTGCTGGCGCAAATCATTTTCGAACAGGAAAACAAGGCCGGACAGAATTTGTTGCCGACCACTTTCCTGCGCCAGTTGATCCGCTTCTACGGCGACAGCATGCAGATGGTGGTGCCGAAATATCTGGAGCAGTCGATCGACACGCTGACGCGCGAGCAGGAAAAATTCCGCAAGCAGCTCACCAACACCTTCAGCGGCACGCCGTTCGCGCCGCTCGAGGAACATGTCCGCCGCAACATGGAATTGTTTCAGCAGACGTTCTCGATGTTCAAGCCGTTCGTGCCGCCGCGCCCCGGATCGACGTCGTCCGAGCCGGAGAAGATGCCGGAGCCGGTGCCTGACGAAGACAATATCGATGATCTTCGCCGCCAGATGAAGGACATGCAGGACCGGCTGGAGCGCATGTCGAAAGAGCCGAAGAAAGAAGAGTAGAACTCTTCGTCAAATCCCTCTCCGCTGTCGTCCCTGCGAACGCAGGGACCCATAACCCCCAGCGTTGATCGTTTAGCGAAGGCGTCTACCGGATTGCTTCATTGAAGGGCCGCGGCGTATGGGTCCCCGCGTTCGCGGGGACGACGGGCGGAGAGAGCTATCCCGCTGCAGGCAGCGCCGTATCACCTGACTTGTCACCCGTTACCGCCCACGGCCGTTCCGGCGAGGCCAGCCCGATCAGGCGGCCCTGGATGTAATCGCAGCCCCATTCGCGCAGCATCACGGCGGCTTCCTCGTCCTGCACCCACTCCGCCACCGTCTTGATCTGCAGTCGGCGCGCCAAGTCGATCAGCGTCTGCACAAAGGCGCGATCGTCCGCCGAACGTGCGATGTTCTGCACGAAGGCGCCGTCGATCTTCACGATGTCGACGCCGAGCTTGCGCAAGTTCCGGAATGAGGTGTAGCCGGCGCCGAAATCGTCGATCGCGATCTGGCTGCCGAAATTCTTCAGGCGGGTCACGAAGCCGCGGACATCGTCGATATCCTGGATCGCGACCGTTTCGGTGATTTCGACGATCAGCCGCTCGCCGGCGCCGGGATAGGCCAGCATCAAGGATTCGATTCCGGTCCACCAATCCGGGTCCATGGTGGTATCTGGCGAGATGTTGAGGCTGAGCCGCACATTCGGTGACGCCGCAAGTTCGGCGACGGCGAGTTCGAGCACGCGGTGGTCGACCAGCCGGATCAGTCCCAACCGCTCCGCCACGGGGACGATATCGGGCGCCAGCAGCGCCTGCCCATCCGCCTGCTCCATCCGCACCAGGCACTCGTAGAATGCTGGTTGCCGCGAGCGCGCCTCGACCACCGGCTCGAACGCGGCGACAATGCGGCGATCATTAAGAGCGGTGACGATCTCGTCGGTGACGCGGATGTTGACGCGGCGCTGGGCGTCGCGTTCGACATTCGGCTTCCACAGCGCGAACGATCCGGCGCGGCGGCGCTTGGCGCCGTCGAGCGTTTCCTGTGCGCGGTTGACGGCTTCATCGGCATTACGGGCATAGCGCGGGATGGTGATCGCGCCGATCGAGGCCGTCACCGAGACCGGGCCGGATTTGTTCGGGATCACCGCGTCGCGGATCCCTGCCAGGAAACGCTCGGCCGCGGTATTGGTGTCGTCGACGGTGCAATTCCTCAGGATCAGCCCGAATTTGTTGCCGGAGAACCGGCCGAGCACATCGCCGCCACGCAGCTTGGCGCGGATGCGCTTCCCGACCTCGGCGATCACGGCGTCCGCTACGTCGAAGCCAAAGGCGTCGTTGATACGCGCCAGATGATCGATGCCGATCAGCATGAAGGCTGAGGACGATCGCAGCCGCATGGTTTCTTCGATCGTTTCCGCCAGCGCGGCGACGAGATGCGTGCGATTGAGTTCACCGGTCAGCGGATCGTGCCGCGAAAGCCGCATGAGCTGTTCATCGCGGGCGTGGCGCTCGTTGTTGACACGGACAATGCCTTGCACGCGCACCGGCTTGCCGTCGGGCCCTGCAAACCAGCAACCGGTCTCCTCGATCCAGATCACGGGCGCGGAGGCCGCGGCCCGCACGCCATATTCGAGCCGGTAAGCGACGCCTTCGCTGCCCCGCGCTGGTCCCGATTGGGCGAGCGCCTCGGTCCGGACCGAACGGGAAGGCTCGATCAGCTTGGCGAAGGCGGCGCCGCTGGCCAGCGCCTCCGCCGGAATATCGGCGAAGACCGTGCCGGCATTGTCGCTCCAGGCGATGGTGTCCGCTGTCAGGTCCCAAAGGAAGGCCGCCTGACCTAGCGAGGCAAGGATGCTGGAGGCTTGCGGGACAGGAAGCATCGGAACGCCTCGATTCGGGACACCGCCGGGGTGATTCCATAGCCTTAAGGATAGTGGCGCGGTCGAACGCTAGGCTAGGCCAAGTTCATAAATAATCTGGAAACCACGTTTCAAAGACTTGCCGGGCCTGGCAGGAACGAAATAGGAGGAAACGGCATAGGCCTTGCGAGGTCAGATCGCAGTGGGGGCGTAACGTCCCAAAACGTGACAGTTTAGCCGGTTACGGTGTGCGATGCTGGATATCGATCGATCAGATGAAATTTTGGACGGCGAGTTCGTCAACCTCGACGAGCCGGCGCACACCGAACTGGTGCCGGTAACCCAGTCCGTGCCGTGGTCGCCGCCGAGGCGCACGCCGCGGCCTGATCCAACCTTCGTCGCCCAGTTGATCGCGACCGCCGACCAGGCGCCGCAAACCTGCCGTCTGCGGCGGGCTTCGCTTGCGGATGCGCAAACGGCCTATGTCGCCAGCCAGACCCGGCGGTCCGGCACCGGCTTCCGGACGCGGCAAATCATCTAGATCAGCGCTGAGGCGTGTCCGGTTTGTCCGGCGAGGGCTGCGGACCGCTGCCCGGCTGGATTCCCGGCGACGGGACTTCCGGTGACGAGGCTTCAGGAGAAGCCGTTTTCGGCGAGGCCGCCTCGGGGACGATCGAAGCCACTTCGGGCCTGGCGGGCGTGACGGTGGGCTGTGCCGGTTTCGGCTCGGGGTGATCCTGCAACACGGATTCGGCGACAGTTGTTGCCGCCGGCACCGAGGGCGCAGCAGGCGCGGGCGGTGCTGCCGGCGCCGGTTCGGGCTCAGCCGCCGGTGCCTCGACTTTTGCAGCGGCCTTTGGTGGAGGCGCGGGCGTCGCTACCGCAACGGCACGGCGCCGCGTTCGCAGCGCTAGGCCGGAGATGAAATCCACCAGCGACAGCGCCGTCATCAGGAAATAGGTCGAAGTAGCGAATTTCGGCCACAGCACGAATTCGGCCGCCGCCGCGCCGAACACGATCAGCGACAGCAGGTGGTCCGTCAGATATTTCGCGCCGGGGCGCGCGCCCTTGATGACTTCGGCGAGCAGCAGCAGAATCGCGAGCGTCAGCAGCACGTCGCTCAGCGTCACCGTCCATTCCGCGCCCGACACCAACGTCAGCTTCACCAACGGTTCGGTGAACGACACGTCGGGCATCAGGAAGACGATGATGTTGTAGATCGCGAGCGGAATCAGAAGCAGCGGAAAACCGACCATGGGTATCGCGCCTTCCTAGGATAACCGGAATGTCCCCGGGCAAAGCATCGCTTCGCCCAATGGAACCGTTGGCCCACTCGTTGGCCAAATTCGGGCAGACGCCGCCAGGAGCGGCGCCTTATTCCCGAATCCGATCAGGATTCCTTCTTTTTCAGCACCTGCCGGCCCTTATACATGCCGGTCTTGAGGTCGAGGTGGTGCGGACGGCGCAGTTCGCCGGAATCCTTGTCCTCAGCATAGGTCGGCTTCTTCAGCGCGTCCGCCGAGCGGCGCATGCCACGCCGCGAGGGCGATGTTTTTCTTCTGGGAACGGCCATAACGGTCCTCTAGGGGTGTTGTCGGAGGCATTGTCCGAAACGGACGGCCCAGCGCTGCGCGCGCGGGCTGCGATGCCGATAAGGCCGCGCTTATAGAGGATGGGATGGCGTAAAGCTAGGCCAGCTTGCGGTAAAAGGGGCCGAAAATTGGCTCAAAAAGCACGATTTTCGCTCCAGCAGCGCTGTACTGCGCCCGCCCGCGCCATATAGGTCCCGGCCAGGCGGCGTACCCCGGGGCCGGGATTGCGGGCGCTGCGCCTGACAGGATTCGGCAGGATCGCCGCCAGCAAGGCGGCGTCGCGCGCGGAAAGCGTCGCCGCCGAACGGCCGAACGCATAGATCGACCCGGCCTCGGCTCCGAACTGCCCGGACGGACCGAACTCGGCGATGTTGAGATAGATTTCCAGGACCCGCTGCTTGGGCAGCACGAAATCGATCCACATCGCCAGCGGTAGTTCCAGGCCTTTGCGGATCACGCTGCGGCCGGGCCACAGGAACAGGTTTTTTGCCACCTGCTGGGTGATGGTCGAGCCGCCGCGGGCCGGCTCGCCATCCTCGGCGTCATCGATCGCGTCCTGCAACGCGCCCCAGTCGACCCCGCGATGGCTGCAGAATTTGGCGTCCTCCGAGCCCACCACCGAGCGCGGCAGATAAGGCGAAATCGCGTTGAAATCGATCCATTGCCGCGACACCGGCGCGCCCTTCAGCCAGCGCCAAGCCATCAGCGCTGACACCGGATGGCCGGTCCGGTAAATCGGCGTCACCAGATAGGGCAGCAACAGCACCGCAAGCAGGATCAGCACTAAATTTCGGAGAATGCGCAAATCGGATGCTTCCGGTTCGGCCCAAGCCGGCCCCCGGGGCGATCAATAGGCCCCACCCACGTGACATCTCCATGATATCTAGTGCGTTTTCCAGCGCTTTTGTGACCCCCGTCATGGAATTGACGAAGCCCTTGGCATCAACGATTGTCCGGCCAAATTGATCTGGAGCTATTCTTAATGACGACCGCCACTGCCGATTTTGCCAAGCGACTGGACCAGACCGCGGACGATACCGAAGCCCTGCTGGGGAAGCTGCTGTCCGATACGCTGCTGCCCGACGAGATCACCCGGCCGAAGCGGCTGATGGATGCGATGCGCTATTCCAGCCTCGGCGGCGGAAAGC
The DNA here is from genome assembly GCF_049993905.1 of Bradyrhizobium sp. McL0615. Classification (NCBI taxonomy): domain Bacteria; kingdom Pseudomonadati; phylum Pseudomonadota; class Alphaproteobacteria; order Hyphomicrobiales; family Nitrobacteraceae; genus Bradyrhizobium; species Bradyrhizobium sp. McL0615. Next base: position 8,699,207 of record NZ_CP188254.1, read on the forward strand.
GGCTGCGCCCTTTTCTGGTGGTCGAAAGTTCCGCCGTGTTCGGCGTTCCGCGCGAGGCCGCCCTTCTGGTTGGCGCGGCCCTGGAATGCATCCATTGCTATTCGCTGATCCATGACGACCTGCCGGCAATGGACAACAGCGACCTGCGCCGCGGCCGCCCCACGCTGCACAAGAAGACCGACGACGCCACCGCGATCCTCGCCGGCGACGGGCTGTTGACGCTGGCGTTCGACATCGTCACCCGCGACGAGATCCACAAGGACGCCACCGTGCGCCTGCTGCTGACCCGTGCGCTGGCGCGTGCCTCCGGCATCGGCGGCATGGTCGGCGGCCAGATCCTCGACCTCGCGGGCGAAGGCCGGTTCGGCGACCGCGAACCGGCCGACGTGGCGCAGCTGCAGCAGATGAAGACCGGCGCGCTGTTGCGCTATGGCTGCATCGCCGGCGCGATCCTCGGTCAGTCCACGCCAAAAGAATATCAGGCGCTCGACGATTACGGCCGCGCGCTCGGCGAGGCGTTCCAGATCGCCGACGACCTGCTCGACGTCGAGGGCGACGCCACGGCGCTCGGCAAACCGGCCGGCGCCGATGCGGCGCTCGGCAAGACCACCTTTGTTACCCAGCTCGGCATCGACGGCGCCAAGCAGCGCGTGCGCGATTTGCTGGCACGCGCCGATTCAGCCCTTGCGATCTTCGGGACAAAGGGCGACGTATTGCGGGCAGCCGCACGCTTCGTCGCGGAGCGCAAGAACTAGCAAACAAACGGCAAAGGCGGCGGATGAACAAGGAACTCGAAGACGACCTTGTTCGGTTCCGCAATCTGCCGATGCCGGTTCGCGTGGTCTACGGTAGACCGCGCACTTTCATCTCGCTCGCGGTCGGCGTCATCGCGTTCTTTCTGCTGCCCGGTACCCTGCGACTGCCGACACGGCTTGTCGTCGGCTGGGACGTGTTTACCGTACTGTATCTCGTGCTCGCCTACATCATGATGCTGCGTTGCGGCGTCGGCCATATCCGACGCAGCGCGGTGATGCAGGACGACGGGCGTTTCCTGCTGCTGCTGTTGACCGCGCTCGGCGCCTTCGCAAGCCTCGCCGCCATCGTGTTCGAACTCGGCGCCTCGAAGGGCAACCCGTCCGGGCTGATCCTGGCCATCGTGACCATCGTGCTGTCATGGGCGATCGTTCACACCGCCTTCTCGCTGCACTACGCGCACGAGTTCTATCGCAACAAAAAGCCCGGCGGCCTGCAGTTTCCGAGCGGGGACGCGCATGTCGAGGCGGACTATTGGGACTTCGTCTACTTCTCGTTCGTGATCGGCATGACCGCGCAGGTTTCCGACGTCGGCATCACCGACAGGATCATCCGCCGCACCGCGACCGTGCACGGCATCATCTCGTTCGTGTTCAACACCGCGCTGATCGCGTTGATGGTCAATATTGCGGGAAGCGCGATCTGATCACCTGACGTCCCGGCCTTGAATCGGGGGCAGGGAAAGCCCTGCAGCAGGGTCCTGGAATCAAAATATCGAAAACAACCCCATGCAAAGTAGGAATTTGCCCCGGCGGGCAGCGCTCAGACCGCCTGCGTCCCCGGGGAGCATCGCTACGGCCGGGCCTTGGGCCGGCAATCTATTCGCGTTGTAAGACTCTCGTGGATACGCGGTTCAAGTCCGCGGATGAAGTGTCTTGTTCGGACGCAGCCGCCTGGCTCCTCTGTCATTCCCCGCGAAGGCAGGGAATCCAGTACGCCGCGGCTTTTCCATTCTATCGCGGACGTCTCTGGAATACTGGGTCACCCGCCTGCGCGGGTGACGACCATTTCTTGTGGAGGGCTACGGGCACACGCCGGACATGATGGCGCCGTAGGAGTGGCAGCCCGTCGCGCGGTCCTGGCCGGTCAGCGGCCGGCCGTTGGCGCCAATCCCTGGCCCACCCGGCGCCTGAGAACCCGTGATGTAGACGCGCTTGGTTCCTTCCGGGGCGCGCCTTGCTTCGGGGTAGTAGCGCCGCGGTTCTTCGGGGGCGCGCCGTGATTCCGGCCGCTCGCGCGTTGCCACCGGCCTTTTGGCGCGACGCTTCTCGCATTCATTGTCGTCGTTGAGGACCGAGCCTTCGGCACAGACGATCTTGCTGCAGCGGTCGCCATCAGCCTGGAAGCCGTGTTCGCAGACCAGCGGGCACACCCGCGACGACTTCAGCTTGATCGTATCGAGCGTATCGACGCTGGCGACCTTGGTGTCGAGCCTGGTTCCGGCATAGCGGTTGAACTGCGTCAGCGACCGCTGCGAGGAATTGTTCCAGTTGCCATCGGCGTTGCCGGTCAGGCAGCCGACGCGGCGCAGTTCGGACTGTACCGATTTTGTGACATCAGCCTGCGGCGGCCCCGCGGCGAGGGAAGCAACGTTCACGGCCTTTTCAGCGGGTGCCGGAGCGGACGCCTTGTCGGCGCCGGCGCTTTCGGTGGCGGCGCGCTTCTGTTCGGCCGCGGCCGCCTGGTCCTGCGCCACCTGCTTGGCCTTTTCAGCCGCGACGCGCGCCTGCTCGGCGGCCCTGGCTTCAGCTTCGGCCTTTGCCTGCTGCGACTTCTGGGCGCCCTCGGCGGCAAGCCGTGCCCGCTCCTGTTCGGCCAGCCGCGCCTTCTCGGTCGCAACAACGCGCGTTTCTTCGGCGGCGATCTTGTCGAGCTGAAGCTTGGCAAGGCTGGCGTAGAAGCCATCGGGATATTGCGCGAGGAAGGCGTTGAGTGCGCTCTTGTTGCCGATCTGCAGCGCCAGTTCGTAATCGCGGCGGGCTTCGGCCTGCGGGCTCGGGGCTGGAGCCGCGGGCGCTGCTGCGGGCGCCGCGCGGGCCGGCACCAGCGGCACGTCTTCTCCGCCGAGCGAACCATACACAAAGGGTTCCTGCTTGTTGCCGGTGGTCTTGAGCACCTCGTCGCGGACGAAGCCGAACGCGCGGCGCACGTCGAGCCCTGGCTTCGTCAAATGGTGCGACAGCGCCGCCGTGAACGGACTGTTCTGGCCGTCGCCGTCGGCCGCGGTGGAGCCGGCCTTGGCCGAATAGGCGATCAGGACGTTCGGGCTGGTCGGCTCGACCTTGGCCAAGCCCTGCCCGATCGCGCGCGAAGCGACCGTGCGCTTCATGCTCCGGGAAAACGGATTGTCGCGGCAGGCATCGAGAATCACCAGCCTGAGCCTCTTGGCCGGCTCGATCGCGATCAGGATACGGTCGAGCGAGAGGCCCTCGTCATAGATATCGGTGTCGCGTTCCAGCCGCGCATCGACCGGGATCAGGTAGTTCGCGCCGTCCACCTCGATGCCGTGGCCGGCGTAGTAGACCACGGCGATATCGGCATCGCGCGCGCGATCGGCGAAGTCGCGCAACGCGCGACGGGTCTCGGCCGCCGGCAGGTCGCGGCGGGAATCGACGACATCGAAACCTGCGTCTTTCAGCGTCGATGCAATCTTGGCACTATCGTTAACGGGATTGGCCAGCGGTGCGACATTCTTGTAGGCGGAATTGCCCAGTACCAGCGCCACGCGCTTTTCGGCAAAGGCCGGCTCGCTCACCAAAAGGAATGCGGCGGCTGCAAGTGCCCATCGGCACAATTTTAGCGATCCTGACATCATCGTGACTCCTCCGGAGCCTTATACTTTTTACCACACCGGCCTGCCTACCAGAAGCCGCAGCCCGGCTTTGTGAGTTAAGTCACGATCCACACTGATGTGAATTGTGCCCTTGCTATATCCTTAGTCAGGCGAGCAGGCCGGGAGGTTCGGTCGCTGCTGATGCCATTTTCCGCCGGGTTCACGGGGAAAGGCAGCGCCTTATGGCAACCCCGCGGGACACGCATTCTTCCGCAGCGATGCGAGCGTTCGCCGTTTCTCAATGGCGCAACCGGCCGGTTCATGGCTTAATTCACCTCGAACCATTTTTCGTTTGCCGGGAGAAGAGCCGTGAGTGCTGACCGATCGACCGTCGAAGCCGTGGTGAAGAACTATTTCGATGGTCTTTATGAGGGCGATGCCGACAAGCTCGGCGCGATCTTCGACACCAGCGCCGATTTGCGCTGGCTGGAGAAGGGCGAGTTGCAGGTGCTGACCGTGCCGGATTGGCTCGATCGCGTGCGCAAGCGCCCCTCGGCCAAGGCCGAAGGCAAGCCGCGCGAGGATTTCATCGTCACGATCGATCGCTCCGACGATCAGACCGCCTTCATCAAGGTGCGCTGCCAACTGCCGCCGCGCTATTTCACCGATTATCTCGTGGCGATGAAACTGAACGACGGCTGGAAGATCGTCTCGAAATCCTATCGCTACGATTTGCGCGAATAACAGCCACGCGGGGCCTGCGGCGTCCGCCGGCGTGGCCTCCGTGCCGCCGCACCTCGAGGCAACGGCAGGCATTTTACTTATTTCCTATGAATTTCGAACAATCGGGGGACGTGAGCCGCTGCTGCTACGACCAATGCTATATGGCCCATGCACTGCTGCGGTTTGAGGTCCACTTTGCACCAGTCTACGGACATGCCCAGCTTGGCGCGGCACTTCTGTTAAGTGCCGATATTGTTGCAAAAGTCTGCCAGGAGCGGACATTGGTCGCTGTCAATTCACCGGCTGCGGCTCCGGGAGTTTGCTCCGAGAGCGATCTTCCTTATGGGGAGGCTTCTAATTCACCTTCGTCACGGGTGCGGGCGTCCACCCACCGCCCTTGACCACGTCTTTCGGCACGTAAGTGCGGAACGTCAGCGAGAACGGTTTCCCCTCCGGCGACGGCAACCAGTTCGTTTCCGCCACGTTCGCGACCGGTTTTGGAGCGATCGCGATCTTCAGCGAGCCGTCGGTTTCCTTCTTGAGTGGCGAGAAGTTGTTGAGGTTGAACCTGTTTAAGGGATTAGGAACGACGCGGTAATCCGGCACGCCGACCAGAATGACGGACCAGAAGGCATCGATGACAGCCTCCGGCAGCCTGTCGGCCGGGAAGTGGATGACATAGCTGTTTGAGCCGTCCAGCGTCTGCTCGTTGGAATCGCGCGTCGCGACGAAATAGATCACTTCGTCGGGCGTGTTGGCCCAGATGCCCGCATAGTTGGCGACCGTGCGAAGCCGATAGTCCGCACCGTAGTTACCGAAGATCGGGTTGCCGCCGACCCAATGATTGCGATAGGGCGCACTCTTGGTGAACGTGAACTCGATGAACTCAGGAACGACCTTGCGGATTTGCGCATCCACCACGGCCCGCGCCTGCTGGCTTGATGCAACGTAGGCGGCGACCGCGCGCACCTTCTGCTGCATCGCGGCAGCATTCGGTGCCACATCAAGCGCGCTTGCAAGCACGGCATCGACATTGTCGAAAATCTCGACACCCATCAGGTCCTTGTTGTCGAACATCGGTATGACAGGCGGCGCTTTGACCTTCGGCGTGCCGAGCGCCGTCGCCTTGAACGCTTGCTGGAGCTTCACGGCCGCGTCCTTGTCGCCCTTGATCTCGACGCGCCCCAGCAGCTTGGCCTTGCTTGAATGCAGTTCGATGCGCGCAACGTCCGCAGGAATTTTGGCGCTGGAGTTTGGATACACGAGCGCGAATTTGCCGAACGGCTTCGATGGGAATATCCGCTCGTTGATATTGGCGATCACCTCGCCCCATTCGTCGAGAATCTGCGCGGTATAGTAGCGGCCCTTAATTTCCGGCACTTCGAATATGACCGGCGTGTCGGGGTCTACCGCAAACCACGCTTCGAGATAGGCGGTGTCAAGGTTCGGGTTGACCCAGTCCGCCGAGCCGATGGGGTTATATTTGATCGTGTTATAGGCAAAGCCCGGCGCGTCGGCATCCATATTCTCCTGACGGATCACGAGCGCGCGGCCGAGCTGGTAGATGTAGGCGTCAGCGATGTCCTGGTCGGATACGCGCGGAGCTTGCGTTTGCGCGAGCGCCGATGTGGCACCGCAGATAAGACCCAAGGCTGCCGAGATGATGCTTTTCATGACACCGCTCCCTTTAGCTGGACATGGAAGGCTATGCCCGTTAGGCGGCAAGTCAATGTCCGCTTTGGGTCCGGTCCAGGCCGTTCTTAGCTATTTCACATGCCTCGGCCCGCGCGGCGTCGCCGGCTTTTCCGGTGCGGCCGGCGCAAAGGTCAGCGTGACCATCGCGGTCTGGCTCGTCGGGCGATTCTCGGTGGCCACGTCCCAATAGCCGCGGATGTTCAGATAGCCCGTGTAGCCTTCCCACGCCGGGAAGAAGATCCCGATCTGCGGGCCGATGCCGACGGAGTGGCCCTTGAAATCGCCAAGCTTCGCGCCAGCGCCGCTGTCGCCGGTGACCTGCTGATAGACGTAGCCGGCCAGGCCGACATGCACGCTCTTGCTGACGAATTGCGAGACCGCCCAGTCGAAATGGAAATCGACGCCGTTGCGATACTGCAGCGCTTCGTTCATGCCGCTGTAGCTGAAGCCGGCGACCGCGGACAATTCGTGCCCGGTCTGCGGATTGAGATAAGTGTAGCCGAAGCCGCTGTCCACGCCGGTGTAGCCGATGCTCAGGTTCGCCAGCCGCGTGGGATCGTAGGTGCCGCTCGGGATGTTGCCGAGCACGTACCACATATAATTGTTGACGCCCTGATTCCATTTCAGGGTGCCAAGGTAGTACACGTCGCCAAACGTGGTCCTCTCGTCGTTGACGGCGCCCGAAATCTGGTTGCCGCGCGGACCAGTGAGGGTGGCGTTGATGCCAACCCCGACATTGCCGGGCACGCCGAGCACACCGACCGTCAACTGGCCGCCCAATACCGGCGTGGCAAAAGTGTACGCGGGCAGGAAGCCCACGGCATCGGCGCGCGCATGCAGGCCGGCGACGATGGACGAGTTGAGCTGCAGATCCTTGCTGCCACCGGCGTTGGCTCCGACGTGAAGATAGATGCTGGTGAGACTCCAGCCGGGTTGTCCGGGCACTGCGGAGAGGCTGCCCATGCCTCCCGGCAACCAGAAGCCTACGCCGCCTGAATCAGCGCGGGCCGCTACCGGCGTCAGCGCGATCGCAACCAACGCAATGCAGCCCGCAGCGTGTCGCAGCCGTGAGGGCCAGCGAAGCATCTCAGTTCCCCAATGCCGTCGCTTGATCAACCCAGTCTATGCCCGGCCGTTGGCTTGTTTTGTGGTTAGCTCGCATCACGGCGAAAGTTTTTGCGGCAGTGGCCTAAATGTCACGCAACCGACCGCGCAGCGGTAGTCAACGGAACGCTGCGCGAAGCGGAACATTCGTGGCGCGGCTGCCTTCCCGCGATCAAAGCTAAGGACATTCCCTGCGTTCCGCATTAAGGCGTGACATCAAGAACATGGCGGCTTGTGATAAAACTGACTTCGAAAAGCGTGCTGGTAGGTCTGCTACGGGTCAATCGCGTCGGTTTGGCTCTCCGTCGATGACTTCCGGTTTTCCTCCGAAAGCGGACACCGTCACGGACGGTCGGCATTTCTCAAAAGTGCCGATATTGTTGCAAAAGTCGAAAATCGAACAACCTTAAAAATCTCGCGAAAGTCGATCTTTGGACTTCTCTGCTGCCGCGTCGCTTTTCAACGCCATCACGGAGGTCCGTGATCGATTTTGGATGAAGCGATATGGTCCCTCGCGTCGCCGCGCGCTAGACGCATCAGCGGCTCTAAGAATTGTCGACCGCCACCCCGAAAAGACTTTTGCAACAATATCTGCCAGGAGCGGACATCAGGAGAGATCGCCTTTAGCGCGTAAGTCCAGAAGTCCCGAATGTGGCCCGTTGGCCGACTTCGGAGCCTTTATCCATTTGGCGATCTCGCTCAGCGCAGTTGGATGCGTGTACGGCAAAGAGTGAAGGAGAAAGCTCTCATTCTCGCCGCCGCTCTGGAGCTGAACAATCTTGTAAGTACCAGGAGGGGAAGGCTCGCAGGAGACAATGACGGTGGCTGCGCAAATGCCGAGTTCCGGAACGCTGGTCATCGCAAGAATCGCAGTACAAAGAACGAGTATAAAAAAACTTGCTCCCAGAAGAGCCACTACAGGGATAGAGACCTTGAAAAACCAAACGACGGGGCCCGTCACCAGAAGTGCAGGGAAGGCGATCAAGACAGCAATAGCCAAAGCCCAGGCATAGAGATGATCAGCAGCGTAGAGGTAGGCAACACTCACGGTCGACCAAGTGGGGATCGACGCCAAGGACGGGGACCAGCCGTCAATCCTCACAAGCGGAGACTGGTCGATGTAGCTCGCGAAAATGGCTGCGGCAATGAGCAGTAGGTGTCCGAGAAGAAGCCAGTATACTAGAACGAGAACGAGAGGCCGTAAAAGGAACGCTACGATCCGATCGAAGAGCCTATCGAATAAGGGGCCCAAGTAGCCATCCAACGGACCACGCCGGCCCCAAAGAAACGTCAAAAACAGTTCCAGTGCGTGAAACAAGCCAATGAGGGCGGTCGCTTCATCGCTAGGGGCTCGAACGATGAGCAACCGCTCTGGATGGACGTCAGGCAATGCGAGCGTCTTCAGAAACCAATCTGTCAATTGAGCTACACCAAAGCCAACCAAAGCCAGGATGACCAGGAAGATTAGATGCGCGATAGTGTCGAATAATGAGATCGCGACATAGACGGACCAAGTCCGATGCTCATTATAATACGTGTACAGCGGAATTCTCATCAGCTCGAAAAGGATGATCAATAGCCCATACGAGCCGGCGAAAGCAGCGAAATAACCGAGCAGGCTTAGGTCGCGGCGGCGACCAAGCAAATAGGGAGTGGCAAGCGTTACGACGCCTTCGATCCGTTCAGCCAGGAGCTTGTCGCGCAAAGCGTAGAGCACAACGGGCCCGCCGTGGCTGTGAGCCACAACATAGTGGCGTCCGGGGTTCCGCGCCGTCACGTCCAGCAGGAAGTCTCGGAACTTCTGTCCACCCCAATGACGAGCGAGGTGACTCGGCCAGCCCGACCAACGAAAATCATCGTGGAAGTGAAGGTTCTCCCCAAATTCCTCGAAGAGCTTCTTACGAAGAAGCGAGCCTTCTTGCGTCCAGGGCGCACCAGGGGCAAATGTGCCATGAACAAAAGTAAAATGGAGTTCTTTCTCAGCCGAAGCGCCGTGAAAACTTGAGTCGGTAGCTGTCTCGGTCACGACACACACTCGCAATTCGAGCCTACAGAAATCAGCTTCAGCTAGGTTAAACTAGAACGCTTCGTGGAACGAGAGCCAATGCGGCTGGACTAGATCAAAAGGCAGGCCTCTCCAAACGCAGCCTTCTTCCAATCAGGTCAAGTTTGTAGCCCCAGCGGTCTTGAGCGCTGCAAGCGCGGCCGAAACGCGAAATCCGCTTTGGGTCAAACCAAGACCTCGAGGCGCCCAGGCGCAACGTCCCCTTTTGCCCGGTGGTCTCAACCGGTCGCCGCAACACTTTATCTTAGAGGGAAAAGATGGAGTGTGGGATGGAACGGAGATTTCATAGAGGTTTTACTGCGGCGGAGAAGACGGAATTATGGGATCGCTGGAAGCGTGGGGAGTCGCTGAAGGCGATTGGACGAGCTTTTGGTAAGCAGTCATCGTCGATCTATTTTCTGGTGGCTCCGCATGGTGGGATTCGTCCTGCGGAGCGGCGTCGCTCCAGGTTGGCGTTGACGCTTGCGGAACGCGAGGTGATTTCCAGAGGTGTTACGGCACATCGATCGGCCCGGTCGATCGCCAAACTGCTTGGCCGCTCACCCTCGACGGTGAGCCGGGAAATGGGTCGCAATGGCGGCTATGATCGCTACCGAGCGACACTTGCGGACGAGAATGCCTGGGCGCGATCCCGTCGTCCAAAATGTTGTAAGTTAGCGACCAATCCGCGGCTTCGGCGGGCGGTGGCAGGCAAGCTCAGATTGGATTGGTCACCCGAGCAGATAGCCGGTTGGCTGAAGAGAACGCATCCTGAAGACGAGTGTAATCAGGTGTCACACGAGACCATCTATCGCAGCTTGTTTGTCCAAGCACGCGGCGTGCTCAAGAAAGAGCTGCTTAGCCATCTTCGATCGAAGCGCTCGATGCGTCGCTCCAGGCCGGTTGACCCAAATGGGGATAGACGGGGGCACATCAAGGATATCGTCTCAATCAGCCAGCGACCGGCGGCGGTTGAAGATCGGGCGGTGCCTGGCCATTGGGAAGGCGATCTGTTGTCCGGACCGAACAACAGCTACATCGCGACCCTGGTCGAGCGTCATACGCGTTACGTGATGTTGGCCAAGGTGGCAGGCAAGGACACCCAGACGGTCGTATCCGCGCTCATCAAGCAGGCGAAGAAGCTACCAAAGGAGCTGTATAAGTCCCTGACCTGGGATCGGGGCAAGGAACTTACGGATCATCGTCGCTTTACGTTGGCGACCAACATCGACGTCTATTTTTGCGATCCGCAAAGCCCGTGGCAGCGCGGGTCGAACGAGAATACCAATGGCCTGCTGAGACAGTACTTCCCGAAGGGCACCGACTTGTCGGTGCATTCGCAAGCCTATCTGAACAAAGTGGCTCGTCAGCTAAACGAACGACCACGTGAGACCTTGCAATTTGAAACACCAGCGGAGAGATTTAACGCCTGTGTTGCGTCGACCGGTTGAGCCGGCACCCCATCAGCGGACATCATCAGCTTGGCGCGGCACTCAGATACGTTCCTGAACATCGGATATCGGGAAGGTACCGTTGATCGAGTATTCGCTGATCCGCTGCTGTGGCCTGATCCCCACACCGTGAATGAAATCGAGCTCGATTGTTAGCTTCCGAACAGACGGGTCAATTCCATTTCACTTTGATCGGCTGCCAGTCCGACGTTCTGATTCGGTTGGGAGCTGATGAATGGATCGTTCTGTTATTGCGGATATTCCGCGCGACAAGTATGTCGAACGGTGTAAGCAACGCGCATTCGATTATCTTGACCGAGGTGACCTCAAAAATGCGGTCTCCTCGTTCGTCAATAGTATGGATGCCCGTCCCGATTGCGAGTTGCCGCACCACTTGGCAGCGCTCGGTGTCGTGCTGTGGATGGGCAAGGATGTACAAGGCTGGAAGGCGTTGATCGAAGAGTTTAAGTGATGATTGGCCCCCAAGGGCAATTCGGCCCCGCGCCAGCAGGCCATTCGCATAGCGGCCCTGCGGCACGCCATTGCGCGGAATATCCGACTGCGGAAACGCGTCGCGCTCCAGCACGGTGACAACGGCGTAAAAATCCGACAGCGCGCGAGCGGCCAGGAGACCGCCCATGCTGGCGCCGATCACAATGGCATGCTGACCAATATGTTTCATTGAAATGCTCCCGCCTCTTCGCCTGCCAACGCAGGGTCTTCGCTGGTACGGGGCATCGATCGGGCGGGTTCGGCCACAAGGCTCACAAATTTGTCAAACGCGGCCTGAAACCCCTTCACGCTTCGTCCATGAGTACGCGCGCTCGCGCATTGACCTCGCGGTTTTTCCCTGCGAAGGGGGGCGATCATGGAAGCCAAGTTTCAGATCTTTATGATCCTGCTCGCCGTGCTGGCAGGAACCGCGCTGCTGGCGCGCCGGACCAATATCGCGCCGGCCATTCTGCTGATGGTCGCCGGCATTGCGCTCGCCTTCGTGCCGGGCATGCCGGCCGTGGAACTGCCGCCGGATCTGGTGCTGCTGATGGTGCTGCCGCCGTTGATCTATTCGGCGAGCGTCGCCATGAGCTGGCGTGAATTCAAATCCAACCTGCGGCCGATTATCCTGCTCGCGGTCGGCTGCGTGATCTTCACGGCGTTCATGGTTGCCGCCGCAACGCATTACCTGATCGGGCTCCCCTGGAGCGTTGGCTTCCTGCTGGGGGCGATCGTTGCCCCGCCGGACGTGGTGGCGCCGCTCGCAATAGCGCGAAAACTGGGCATTCCGCGCCGTATCCTCGTGGTGCTCGAGGGCGAAGGGCTTGCCAACGACGCCACGGCGTTGATCCTCTACCGGTTTGCGGTCGCAGCCATTTCGACGGGGCTGTTCTCGCTGCCGAAGGCCACCGGCACCTTCGCGGCCATCGTCGCCTGCGAGATCCTGTTCGGCCTGGCGATCGGCTGGCTCTCCCTGCACGCACGGCATCGCACACGGGATCCGCAGATCGAGATCACGCTGTCGCTGATCACCCCCTACATTGCCTTCTGGATCCCCGAGCATTTCGGCGGCTCCGGCGTGATCGCGACCGTCGCCTGCGGGCTCTACATGAGCTGGAACGGACCGCTGCTGATCTCCGCGGCGACCCGCCTGCAGGGCATCTTCTTCTGGGACCTCGTGATCTTTCTGATCGAGGGCATGCTGTTCCTGCTCACAGGATCCCAGATGCGACTGGTCTACGAAAAATCCAAGGCATTCCCGCTCCAGGAGATCGCGTTCACGACGGCGCTCGTTGTCGCCATCGTCATCATCGCCCGCTTTGCCTGGGTTTATCCTGCAGTCTACCTGCCGCGCATCCTCAGCAAGCGATTGCGTGAACGGGATCCGGCGCCATCCTGGCGGGTCACGTTCGTGCTGGGCTTCACCGGCGTGCGCGGCGCCGTGTCGCTCGCCGCCGCGTTGGCGCTACCGCTTGCGCTGCCCGGTGGCGAAGGCTTTCCCTATCGCGACATGATCCTGTTCGTCGCCTTCGGCGTCATTTTCATTACGCTGGTCGGGCTTGGGTCGGGATTGCCGCTGGTGGTGCGATGGCTCGGCGTCGCCAAGGACAGCCGCCGGGAGCATATCGCGGAACACGAATCCGAGATCGCGGCGCGGCGCGAGGCACTCGATGCTGCGCTCAAATCGCTGGATGCCATCACCGACGACCGCGAATTATCCGATGAGGTCGTCAAGCTGCTCCGGGCGCGGCATGAGAACCGGACCAATCAGATCCCGGCATCGCTCGATCCTGCCAGCCACGACGTCTCGGCGGCCGGCACCGCGCTAACGCGGGAGTTGATCGCCGCCGAGCGGAAATTCATCCACGCCCTGCTGCGCGACGGCAAGATCACCGACGAAACCAGGCGGCGGATCGAACGCGACCTCGATCTGGAGGAAGCGAGTTTGAGCAATCGGGAATATCGGAAGATTCCGCTGTAGAAGCCGTCATTGCGAGATGCCGTAGGGTGGGCAAAGCGGAGCGTGCCCACCATCTCGCAGCTCGGTGACTGACGGATGGTGGGCACGTCGCTTCGCTCCTTTGCCCACCCTGCGGATCCTCGCAATGACGATGGCGGGAGTTGAGCCCTACTCCGCCGCCGCGTTCCTGCCTGGCCTGCCGACATAGCCGGCCGCGTCGCCGAACCGCTCGATCATGACGGCGGTGAGGTCCTTGGTTTTGCTGGTGACGCAGGCGCCGGAGCGCACCGCATAACGATCCTGATGCTTGAGGTGTGGCGGCGCCTCACCCTTCTGCAGCGCGCGGGCGGCATCCATCACCAGCTTGCGGAAATGCATGATGCCCAGATCGGTCGGGCCGAGATGTTCGCGGGTGCGGTCGGCGATTAGCCCCTGACTGTCCTGCACGGCGGCATCCTGCTCGGACACACCCTTGATGCCGGTGTAGCTGTTGGTCTTCTGCAGCTTGCGATCGATCAGGTAATCGTTCGACTTGTTGCGCAGCGGCACATAATTCTCGTCAACCTCCGACATCACACCGTTGCCGCGGTCGTAACCGTCACGTTCGGCCTGCGTCAGCGGACGTTCCGGATTCCACGCATAGGTATAGATCCAGCAACTGGTATCCGTCACCGGAACGAAGGTTTGACCGAAAATATTCTCGCCGGGCATCGAGCTTGGCGCATAGGCATGCACCGGCATCAGGAACTGGGCGATGCGCCAGTAGATGTTGTCGGAGCCGGTCAACCGCCCGCCGGCGACCGTCAGCCCGGCCTCGTGCGGATTGATCTTGATCACCGGGCGCGGGTCTTCCGCGATCCATCGCATATGGTCGGTCGCGACCCGTACCAGCGGATTCACAAAGTGCTTCTTGATGTCGAGGATTTCGTTCTCTTCCTTTTCAAAGGAGAGATGGGCGAAGGTGAAGTGCGCGGTGTCGATCGAGCCTTCCAGCGCCTGCACCCAGTTGCAGTCCTGCCATTTCTTCGAGACGTAGCGATGCGACGGCGGCAGCAGCGCCATTTCCAGATCAGGCAATTCGGGCATCTGCTCCGCCGGGCCCATATAGGCCCAGATCATGTCGCCCCATTCCCGCGCCGGATACGACTTGATGCGGATCAGGTCCTTGGCGTTGAGGTCGGGATAGGAGGTCGGCATGTCGACGCAGCGGCCGTCGGTATCGAACTTCCAGCCGTGATAGACGCAGCGGATGCCGCATTCCTCGTTGCGCCCCATCCAGAGATTGGCGCCGCGATGCGGGCAATATTGATCGATGACGCCGACGACGCCGCGGGTATCGCGGAAGGCGAGCAGCTCCTCGCCCATGACCATGATCTTTTTCGGCGTGCCGTCGGCCTCGGGCAGCTCTGCCGACAGCAGCACGGGGATCCAGAAGCGGCGGAGCAATTCGCCCATGCCGGTGCCTGCACCGCTCTCGGTAAGGAATTTGTTGTCTTCTGCGCGGAGCATGGGGAGACCTCCGGATTCTTGTCTTGGTTTTGGTCAAGCTTGGCGCAGCTGTGGCGAGGCGTCAACGCGAATAGGTTCATAGCTGCACGGCGACTGCGTAGGGTGGTTAGCCGAAGGCGTAACCCACCGATCCAGCAAAGGGTGGCGGATTACGCTTCGCTAATCCACCCTGGGAAACTAGACCGGCCGCTCGCCCTTGACCGTTACCCGCGTCCCGGAGCGGGTGTGCGGCCAGTAGTCCCACATCGCGCGGTGCTGGGCGCAGCGGTTGTCCCAGAATGCGACCGCGTTTTCCGTCCAGCGGAAGCGGCACTGGAATAGCGGGTTCTCGGCGTGCTGGTAGAGATAGGCCAGCATGGCGTCGCTCTCGTCGCGCGGGATGCCGACGATGAAACGGGTGAAGCCGCGGTTGACGTAGAGCGCCTTCTTGCCCGTGACCGGATGGGTACGCACCACCGGGTGTTCGGCGCGCGGATACTCGCGTTTGTCGGCGACGCCGTAATTGGTGTAGAGCCCGCGATAAGTCTGCTCGCCGTCGTGCAGCGCGGTCAGCCCGTCGAGATAGGCCTTCATCCGGTCGGACAGCGCCTCGTAGGCGGCATACATGTTGGCGAACAGCGTGTCGCCGCCACGCGGCGGGCACTGCTTGATATAGAGGATCGATCCCATCGGCGGTTCGACGTCGCAGGAAACGTCGCTGTGCCAGCCCTCGCCATTGGCGCGCGGCGAATCCTTGTCGGCGTAGATCTTCATCAGCGCCGGGTCGCCCTCATTGGGCGCCGCCGGATGCACATGCAATTCGCCGAACTTGCGCCCGAAGGCGAGATGCTGGTCGGAGCTGATGTGCTGGTCGCGAAAGAAGATCACGAGGTTTTCGGCGAGCGCGCGATGGATCTCGTCCATCTGGCGGTTGGAGCGCGCTTCCTCCGAGACGAGTTTGCCGATATCGACGCCGGAAATCTCCGCGCCGATGATCGGCGTGAGTTTTTCGACGCCGATGGTCTCGTAAGGGTCGGGTTCGCCGGCAGTGTGGCGGTAGCGCGGTCCCTGTTTGCCGGACAGCGAAGACATCGGCGTTCTCCCAATCGTTCTCGATTGGGAGGCATCGTAGTCCAGACGATACGAAGCGCAATACGGGCAGCGGCCGGAACGTCAATGGTTGACGTTGGCCTTCTGCCGGTTCGCGCGCCAGTCGAGGAACTCGCGATACAGCGGATCGTTGCGGCTGATCGGCGGATTGGCATCCCGGGGCGATCCTACGCCGACCGTTGTCGCCGGTGCTCCCGCCGCCGTCGGATAGGTGCGGTTGAGCCACTCCTGCGCGGCTTCAAAACGCATCCAGCCATCGACGGGTACTCTCGGCGACAACTCTTTCCATTTTGGATGGAACGGCGGCTTTTGCAGCTGGGGCAACTTGGTGAAAAGCGATTCGACCAGCAGAGCGAGGCGGCGATAGCGGTCGTTGTTGGCGGGCCAGTGGTAAGCCGCCAGAATGGCCTCGGCGGCGATCGTATCGACCACGGCGCCGCTTCCAATCAGATTCGGATAGTCCTCCGACGTAAGCTTGGACGGCAGATACTCCGTCTGAAGAGATTTATCATACTCGACCGGCACCAGATGCAGGTCCCGATCCTTGATCTGGCTCAGCCATTGCGAAGGCTTGCCTTCGACGGCGAGGATTGCATCGACCTCGCTCCGGCGCAGCAGGTCGATCGCAAGCCGCGGCTCGCTGTACACGAGATGCGGCTTGATACCCAGCCGCTCGAACACGTTGATCGCCGTCACGAAGGTGCTGGAATCCGGCTGATCGACGACAACCGTCTTGCCATCGAGATCCTTCAGACTGCGAATCGACCGCGGTGCGAGGACGTGCATTTCCTCGTTGAACAGCTTGGTTACGTAGACGAACTGCTGGCGGATGCTGCTGGCGAAGTCCTTGCGCTCAAGATAGGCAAGGGTGTCCTTGCGTACGATTCCGGCGTCCACGCCCCTCAACAGCAGGATGTCCACGACCGCCTGAGCCGATCCGCGGCCGAGAACCGGCAACACCCGGAGGCTCTCGCCATTATCCAGCACCGAACCGAGATCGGCGCCGATCTGGGCATAGGTGCTGCCGAACGAGCCGGTCATGACAGACACGGTGTTGGTGTTCAACTTGACCGCCAGATCGCGTTTGGCCGTACCGTACTGGAAGATGGTCTTGAAGGATTCACTGACGCTGCCGGCATCGATGCCGCTTCGCACCGGGCCGAAGCGTTCCCATTTCCCGCCCGTGAACCGCTGCATCTGCATCTGCTCGATCGGGGCGTGATCGCTCGGGCTGGTATCGATCGCAATGCCCGGAATCAGCATCGGGACCTGCAGACCTTTGAGGGTGGCCGCCTGCCGCATGATGTTTTCCCGGGACAGATCGTCACCGGATCTCCGCAGCACTTCGACCATCGTTCTGGCCAGTGCGTAGCTGTAGGAAGTCAGCCCATCGCTCTTGGACAGGCTCGACGCATACCGGTCCATGAAAGCGGACCATTCCCGAAAGGCGGGGTCGTTGGCGGTCAGGGGATCGTCGGGTTCGAGGTAATACCCGGCCGACAACACGCCTTCCGCATTTTCCAGGCCGGCCGGCCGCAGCACCGCGACCGAGTTGGAAGCCGCCTCGAGGAGTTGAACCGGTCTCCAGCCGAGTTCGGCGGCACGACGGATGGCGATGGTGGCAAATTTCGGGGTCGTGAAATTGACGAAGATATCGGCGCCCGAAGCCTTCAGCCTGGCGATCTGCGGATCGATCGAAGGGTCCGTGACCTTGTACGGGGCCAGGGCGGCGATCGGAATTTTGGTGCCGAGTCCATCCTTCAAGCCCTTGAGGGCGTCATTGCCGAAAGCATCGTCCTGATACAGCACCGCGATCTTGCCGTGCGGATAGTTCTCCAGCAGATACTGCGCATAGATGCGGCCTTCAGTCTGGTAGTTCGGCTGCCAGCCCATGGTCCAGGGAAATTCCTGCGGCTGATCCCACATCGCCGGGCCCGAGGCGTTGAACAGTTGTGGGACCTTGCTGGAGTTCAGATAAGGCCGCACCGCCGCACTCGTGGCGCCGCCGACGCTTCCAAACATTAGGAGGACGCGGTCCTGCTCGACCAGCTTGCGGACCAGTTCGACCGTCTTGGCGGGGTTGTAGGCATCATCATAGGAGATGAACCTGATCCGCCGGCCGTTGATGCCCCCTTCAGCGTTCACCTTGTCGAAGTAAGCCGAAAGGGTCTTGCCGATCACGCCGTAAGCGGAAGCCGGTCCGCTGTACGGCATGGTGTTGCCAATGCGGATCTCATCATCGCCGGGACCTGCGGCAGAAACCGATTGAGTGGCCGACGCCGCTGCCACCGCGGCAAACATCAGGCGGACCGCAATGCTTCGCCATCTGGTTGTGCCCGACCGATCCTGCGGAGCGTTGAGCTGTTGCCGCTTTGAAGCCGGCTCCAGCGAAGCCGTATCGAACGTGGTTCCCATTGCGCCCCCGTTTTCTTGTTATTTTTTGGGTGCTGGGAAGATTGCCGTTTCCAACTCACCCGCATTAAGGGCAAGTCAGGCGCCGCCGTGCGTCGGAACTTTGTCCCGATTTCGTCAACTTGATGTTGCGCACTGCGCCTATTGCAGGGCGGCATGCATCATCGCGCATATGCAACCAGCACGAGTGCGACGAAGTTCATTGCACGCGACTTCGAACGTGAGGTCGGGAGGTGCCCTACTCCGCCGCGGTCGTCTCTGGCGCCTTCGCGCCCGCGCCATAGCGCTGGTCGATATAGTCGATCACCAGCGCCTTGAAGTCGGCGGCAATGGACGGCCCGCGCAGGGTGCGGAATTTCTTGCCGTCGACGAACACCGGCGCGGCCGGCGCTTCGCCGGTGCCGGGCAAGGAGATGCCGATATTGGCGTGCTTGGATTCGCCGGGGCCGTTGACGATGCAGCCCATGACCGCGACGTTGAGCGTTTCGACGCCGGGATACTGCGTCTTCCAGCCCGGCATTTCCGTGCGGATGAAATCCTGGATCGAGCGCGCCAGCTCCTGGAACGTGGTCGAGGTGGTGCGGCCGCAGCCCGGACAGGCCGCGACCAGCGGCACGAAGGTGCGGAAGCCCATGGTCTGCAGCAATTCCTGCGCGACCTGAACTTCCAGCGTGCGGTCGCCGCCGGGCTCCGGCGTCAGCGAAATGCGGATGGTGTCGCCGATGCCGTCCTGCAGCAGGATGCCGAGCGCCGCCGATGACGCCACGATGCCCTTTGATCCCATGCCGGCCTCGGTGAGGCCGAGGTGGATCGCGTAGTCCGAACGCGAGGCCAGCGTCTGATAGACCGCGATCAGATCCTGCACGGCGGAAACTTTTGCCGAAAGGATCATCTTGTTCTTGGGCATGCCGAGTTCTTGGGCGCGGGCCGCCGACAGCAAGGCCGACTGCACCATCGCTTCGCGGGTTACCGCGCGGGCATCGCGCGGGTTCGCGGAAGCCGTATTCTCGTCCATCAGCTTGGTCAGCAGTTCCTGATCGAGCGAACCCCAATTGGCGCCGATACGGACCGCCTTGTTGTTCTTGTTGGCGATCTCGATGATGTCGGCGAACTGTGTGTCGCGCTTGTTCTTGAAGCCGACATTGCCGGGATTGATGCGGTATTTGTCGAGCGCCTCGGCGCAGGCCGGATACTCGGCGAGCAGCTTGTGGCCGATGTAATGGAAATCGCCGATCAATGGCGTGGTGATGCCGCGCTTGCGCAGGCCGTCGCGGATATGCGGAACCGCGGCAGCGGCCTCATCGCGATCGACGGTGATGCGCACCATTTCGGACCCGGCGCGCGACAGCGCCGCGACCTGCGCGATCGTGCCTTCGATATCGGCGGTGTCGGTGTTGGTCATCGACTGCACGACGATCGGCGCACCCCCGCCGACGGCAACATTGCCGACCATGACCTGGGTGGTCTTATGCCGGGCGCGGGGGCCGGCGACGTCGTCTTGCGGAATTATTTCGGGCTTGTTCATGGGGCCTCGGATATCAGGTTTTGATGACATTCACCAAGGGCGAGGCGAACGCGCTGTGCGCCTCGTCACACGTGGATTTTTATGTTGTATATTCAATAGTTTAGGCTGATCGCGGCAGCCGGAAGCAAGCAGAAATACCGCAACTTTCCGTTAACCGCTATATTGGACAGGAATCGCCGAATTGAAAGGGCGAGCACCCTTCCCGGCCGCCTTTTCATGGCCCGATGCGGGCTTTAGCATCGGCCAAAATAACGGGAGGGCCAACGATGTCGGGGCGTAACGGGCTGGTCTCTACGGCGGAACTCGCCGCTATTCTAGGCCAGGCCGACCTGCGCCTGTTCGATTGCACCACTTATCTCGAACCCGCACCCGAAGGGTCTAGCCTTCCCTATCTCGCAGTGCCCGGACGTCACACGTTCGAAGCCGGGCATATTCCAGGCGCGGATTTCTTGGATCTGCAGGGCGAGTTCTCGGATTCCAACACCACGCTTCGCTTCATGATGCCGGATATAGGGCAGCTTGAGGCCGCGTTCGGCCGTCACGGCGTGTCTAACGAAAGCCCGGTCGTGCTGTACAGCATCGGCACGCCGATGTGGGCGACGCGGTTCTGGTGGATGCTGACATCGCTCGGCTTCGAGAATGTCGCGGTGCTCGACGGCGGCCTCGACAAATGGAAGCTCGAAGGCCGCGCCCTCGAAACCGGACCGGCGAAGGGATACCAGCCGGCAACATTCACGGCCAAGCCGAAGCCGGGATTTTTCGTCGACAAGCACCAGACGCTCGCGGCCACGTCCGAGCAGGGCACGGTTGTCGTCAACGCGCTCGGCCCGCAGTTTCACAGGGGACTCGAGCCCAGCCGCTACGGCCGGCCCGGCCGCGTGCCCGGCAGTTGCAACGTGTCGGCGGCCACGCTGCTCGATCCGCAGACCAAGGCTTTTGTGCCGCTTGCGGAGGCGGAAGCCAAATTCAAGGCGCAGGGCATCACGAAGGACAAGCGTGTGGTCGCCTACTGCGGCGGCGGCATCTCGGCGACCGTCGATCTGTTCCTGCTGCATCAGCTTGGCTACGACAACCTCACGCTCT
The DNA here is from genome assembly GCF_049993905.1 of Bradyrhizobium sp. McL0615. Lineage (NCBI taxonomy): Bacteria > Pseudomonadati > Pseudomonadota > Alphaproteobacteria > Hyphomicrobiales > Nitrobacteraceae > Bradyrhizobium > Bradyrhizobium sp. McL0615. Next base: position 8,719,883 of record NZ_CP188254.1, read on the forward strand.
ACGACGGCTCGATGGGCGAATGGGCCAAGGATACCGCGCTGCCGATCGAGACGGGTTGAAACCGATATCCCTCAGCCTCATTGCCTGCGACAAACGCGAAGCGTTTGCGCAAGGGAGCGATAGCGACGAAGCAATCCATCTTCCAGCACGTGCGGAAAGATGGATTGCTGCGCGGAGCCTGTCATCGGGCGCGCATTCGCGCGACCCGTTGGCTCGCAATGACGGAGAGTTACGCCGGCACGTTCGGATCCGGCGTCACCTTGGGGTCCGGCTTGTTCACGAGATAAAGCCCCGCGATGACCAGCAGCGCCGCGACGCCGAAGGCGATTGTCAACGTATCATGCATGATGAAGTAGGCGGCGACGACGCCGAACAGCGGCGTGATGAAGGTGAACGACGACAATTTGCTCGGCGAATAGGTCTTCACCAGCGCGAACCACAGCACGAAGGTGCAGCCAACCACCCAGATCGCCTGATAGGCCAACAGCGAGATCGACAGCGCGCCCGGCATGTGGGTGATCTTTTCGCCAAACAGCCACGATGCGAAGCCCAGGATCGGGATCGACACCGCGACCTGGTAGCCGAGTGCTTTTTCGGGCGCCGCGTTGCGCAGCCGCGTGCCCTTGGCGATCAGCGTGGTCGCGCCCCACAGCGCGCCACCGGCGACCACCAGCAGATCGCCCAGCAATACCTTGGCATCGACGTTCGGCTGCGGCACGCCGATCGCAAGCGCGACGCCGGCAAAGCTGAGCCCCAGTCCGCCCCATTGCAGCATGCTAAGACGTTCGCCGAGAAACTGGTAGGAGCCGAGCGCGACGAAGAACGGCGCGGTGTAGAGAAACACCGCCGCGCGCGACGCCGAGGTGAACACCAGCCCGGTGAAGATCAGCACGAACTCGATACCGAACAACGTGCCGGCCATCAGGCCGGGAACCAGCGAACCGTCGCGCTCGAAGAATTTCACGCCGCGCAGCCAGCCGGCGAACAGCATCACCGGCAGCGCGCCGGCAGAACGGATCAGCGCCTGCATCATCGGCGGAACATCGGGCAGCGCGAGCTTCACCGCGATCTGGTTGAACCCCCAGCTCAGGCACAGCATCAGCATCAAGGCGATGGCGCCGGGGGTCAGCGCACGCCCGGCAGAAGATAGCACTGGCTTGGAAGACATCTAACCTCGTGGCCGGCTTGGCGCCGCGTTGATTATTTTTGGCAATGTGCGCAGGTACCGGCAATCTCGACGACGGAAAGTTTTGGCGCGAATCCGGTGGCACGCGCCGCCGCGTTGAGACTTTGCGCCACCGGGGCTGCGGGGATTTCACCGACCGAGCCGCAATGATCGCAAATCAGGAACGCCACCATCGAGGTTTCGTCATGGTCATGTGCGCAGGCCAGAAACGCGTTGCGGCTCTCGATCCGGTGAACGAGGCCGTTCTCCATCAAAAAATCGAGCGCGCGGTAGACCGTGATCGGCGCCGGCCGCGGCATCGACTTGGCGAGTTCGTCGATCACCTCATAGGCGCCGAGCGGACGATGGCTCGACAGCAGCGCCTGCAGCACCTGGCGACGGATCGGGGTGAATTTCTGCGTCCGCCGCGCGCAGACCGCCTCCGCATGCGCCATCGCGTCCGCGGTACAGCGGCCGTGATCGTGGTCCGGCGCGGGAAATGTCGGCTTTGTCAGGGTCATCTCGGGCTTTTGTAGCAGTTTGACAGCCGATCCCAAAGCCCGGCCGCCCGCAGGTTCCCAGCCATGTGCTGGAAGCGGATCAGGTCCCTTGTTAACGCGTCATGCAGAATTCATAAGCAAGCTTATTATATGGCAAGCTTATGGAGGCGAGGCCGATGCGCGGTTCCGTGGATATGAACTTCCTGTTTACGCTCGGCGAAGTGCAGCGGATGATGCGCGCCTATGCCGACCGCCAGGCGGCGCGCTATGGCATCACCCGCGCGCAATGGGCGGTTCTGGCCAAGGTCGAGCGCACCGAAGGCCTGAAGCAGTCGGAACTCGCCGAACAGATGGAGATGCAGCCGATCACGCTGACGCGGCTGATCGACAAGCTCTGCGACAATGGCTGGATCGAACGCCGCGGCGACCAGAACGACCGCCGCGTCAACCGCCTCTATCTGCGCAAGGCCGCCCGTCCGCTGCTCGGCAAGCTGGCCGGGCTTCGCTCCGAACTGACGGCGACCGCGCTCGACGGCATCAACGCCGCCGACGCCCATCGCCTTCTCGACCAACTCGACCTGATCAAGGAGAACGTTCGCAACGCGATCCAGCATCCGGCGAACGAACCTCCTCGAAAGGAACAGCGCTATGGCTGATCCCGTGCTTAAATTCCCGCCCGAACAGAAGGGCAATCCCGCAGCTCCGGAGTCGCGGCCGAAACTCGCGGCCGAGCCGCGCCGCCGGCTGATGGCCGGCATGCGCCGTTATCGCCGCTTCCTGCTGCTGGTGGTGCTGCCGCTGGTTGCGCTGGTGGCCGGCGTGACGTTCTATCTCAATGGCGGCCGCTACGTGACCACCGACGACGCCTATGTCGGCGCGCAGAAGGTTCTGATCACGCCCGACATCTCCGGCAAGGTCGAGAGGGTCGTGGTGAAAGAGGGCCAGCAGGTTGCTCCCGGCGACGTGCTGTTCGAAATCGATCCGGTCCCGTTCCGCCTCGCGGTGGCGCAGGCCAAGGCCAGCCTCGCGCAAGCCAACGTCACCTATGACAATCTGATCGCCGACTTGCGGATCTACGGCCAGATGGGCGAGCTTTCGCAGCAGGGCATGGATCTGAAGAAGCGTGACGTCGACCGCAAGTCGGCGCTGGTGAAGAACAATTTCGGCTCGCAGCTCGACCTCGACAACGCCTCCACCGCCCTCGTCACCGCGAGCGCGCAGTACCAGTTGCTGCAGCAGAAGATCGCGACCGCCAAAGCGCAGTTGCTCGGCAATCCCGACCTGCCACTCGCCGAGTTCCCGCCCTATGCCCAGGCCAAGGCGGCGCTCGACCAGGCCCAGCGCAATCTCGACCACACCGTGATGCGCGCGCCGATGGCCGGTATCGCGACGCAAGTCGAGCAGATTCAGCTCGGCCGCTTCGTGATGGCGGGCGCACCGGTGTTCAGCATCATCGACACCTCGAAGCCGTGGGTGGACGCCAATCCGAAGGAATCCGATTTCACCTATGTGGCGGTCGGCCAGACCGTCACGATCGAGGTCGATGCCTTTCCCAATCATGTGTTCAAGGGAACGGTCGGCTCGCTCTCGCCCGGCACCGGCGCGCAGTTCGCGATCCTGCCGGCGCAGAACGCGTCGGGCAATTTCGTCAAGGTGGTGCAACGCGTCCCGGTGCGGATCTATTTCGATCAGAACGACAAGTTCGTCCGCAAGCTGAAGGCCGGCATGAGCGTCTACGCCACCATCGACACCAACCATCGCCGCTCGCTGCCGGCCATGCTCGGCATGTCGCCGGCGGTGGCGAACCAGGACCACGAATAACGCCATGACGACGTCGGGCCCATCATCGGCCGCCGTTCCGGGCCTGCGCCGGAACATGGTGACGATCTGCGCCATGACGGCGACCATCATGCAGGCGCTGGATACGACCATCGCCAATGTCGCGCTGCCCTACATGCAGGGCACGCTGTCGGCGTCGCAGGACCAGATCAACTGGGTGCTGACATCCTATATCGTCGCCGCCGCGATCATGACCGCACCCGTGGGGTGGATCGCCAACCGTTTCGGCCGCAAGCGCATCTTCATCGTCTGCTCGGCCGGCTTCACGATTGCTTCCGTGATGTGCGGACTGGCGCAGGACATCACTCAGATGGTCGTGTTCCGCCTGCTGCAAGGCGTGTTCGGCGCGGCGCTGGTGCCGTTGTCGCAGGCGGTGATGCTCGATTCCTACGCGCTGCATGAGCGGGCGAAAGCGATGGCGATCTGGGGCATGGGCGTCATGATGGGCCCGATCATGGGTCCGTCACTCGGCGCCTGGCTGACCGAGACCTATTCCTGGCACTGGGTGTTCTTCGTCAACCTGCCGTTCGGCATCTTCACCGTGCTCGGTCTCGTCATCTTCATGGACGAGACCAAGAAGAACCTCGAGCTGCGCTTCGACTGGTTCGGGTTCACCGCGCTCGCGATCGCCATCGGCGCGCTGCAGCTCGCGCTCGACCGCGGCGAACAGCTCGGCTGGCTGGAATCCAATGAGATCATCGCCGAGTTCATCGTCTCCGCCATCGGCTTCTACTACTTCCTGGCGCATTCGCTGACGACTGACCGGCCCTTCATCCAGTTCGCGCTGTTCAAGGACAAGAATTTCGTCGGCGGCTGCGTGTTCATGGCCGTGATGGGGCTGGTGCTGTTCTCGACCATGGCGCTGTCGTCGCCCTTCCTGCAGAACGTGATCGGCTATCCGATCATCACGGCGGGGCTACTGCTGGCAAGCCGCGGCTGCGGCACATTCGTGGCGATGATGCTGGTCGGCCGCCTGATGCGCCATATCGAGGCTCGGACGCTGATCATATCGGGCCTCAGCATCACCTGCCTGTCGCTGTTCTATATGACCGGATGGACCGACCAAACCGGCGGGACCGAGATCGTGGTCGTCAGCGTGGCCCAGGGCTTCGGCTTTGGCCTGGTATTCGTGCCGCTTTCCACGGTGGCTTTCCTGACGCTGCCCAATCATTTGCGCACCGACGGCACCTCGATGCTGACCCTGATGCGCAATGTCGCGAGCTCGATCGGAATCTCGCTCGTGATCGCGCAACTGACCCAGGGTTCGCGCTACACCTACGCGGTCCTGTCGGAGCATATCAATCCGTTCAATCACGCCCTGCAGATGCCAAATGTGCGCGGCATGATCGATCTCGCGACCGACACCGGCCGCGCCATGGCGGACTTGATGGTCAAGGTGCAGGCGCAGATCATCGCGTTCTCGCACGACTACCAGATGGTGATGATCTTCACCGCCTGCGCGATCCCGCTCGCCATCATGATCGGCTCCACCAAGGCCGCCCTGCGCGCCCAATCGGCCGCACCTGACCATGCCGTGATGGAATAGGATTCAGGGTTCGAGCAGTTCCTTGCTGAGCACTGTACGCCACGCCGCGGGATCGGGGCTCGTCTCCGGACCGATCGCATAGGACTCATAGAGGCCGTCGGCTGTCTTGTGTCCCGCCGCCTTGATGTAGCCGATGAACTCGCCCCAGGCGTTGCCGAGACCTTCAAAGCCGCCGTGATAGGTGGTTTGGACGATCTTCATGGCGGACCACTGCCCCGGCTTCACGCGACCAACCGGTGCAAATGATGTGGCGACCGGCAGGCATATCTCGAAATCGAAGACCTCGCCGGGATTACGAAAGTGGTGGGTGAACCACGGCCCTGTGATTGCAACGTTCTGCGCGGCGACGGCCGCCTTCAATTCGGCAAGTCCGGGCCCCATGACGTGGCGAATCTCTTCCCGCGGAACCCTGAGCGGAATGGATGCCGTGAGCTGCGGCGTGGTTTGAAGAATGCGAAGCGGTTCGATCACGGCTATCTCCCGTTTTGGCGCGCGGCCGATGATTCAGCGGTTGAGCGCCGCGGATCAGTTGAGCGTGGTCTCAAGCCGCGCGTAGCTCGCTTCCATGCCGTGCTCCATGCCGGTCGACAGCATGGCGGCCCGCGTCGCGGCATCGGGCAAGGTCATCCGCATGGTCATCAACGTGCCGGTCCCATCAGGCGCGAACGTCGTTTCAACGTGGTTGTCCGGCGTCGCATCGGGCATGTGCATTCGCTCGACATGAACGAGCCGGCTGAACGGCACCAGTTCGAGAAATTCACCAGTGACATAAAATCCGGCGCCTTCGCCGTTGGTCCACTCGTAGCGGATCTTGCCGCCCGGTCGCGCCTCGTTGATGCAAACCGGCATCGTCCAGCCTTCCGGACCGAGCAGCCACTTCTGGATCAGTGCAGGCTCGGTGTGCGCGCGATACACCGCTTCCGGCGCGGCGGCGAAGCGCCTGGTGATGACGACATGGCGGTCGCCTTCCGTCTTCAGCGTCATCTTGGTCATCGGGATTGCCTTTCACTCTTCGGTTTTCATGGCGGCCAGAACGTCGTCGAGCCGGTTGTAATTTGCGGACAGGGCTCGCCGGAGCATCGCAAGCCATTGGTCGATCTCGGTGACAGCCGTCGGCGCCAGCCGGCACGGCCGCTTGGTGCCTTCGACGCGGCGGACAATCATCCCTGCGCCTTCGAGAACCTTGAGATGGCGGGAAATGGCGGGCTGCGTCATCTCGAATGGCTCGGCCAGCTCCATGACGGTGGCTTCGCCAAGTGCCAGACGCGCGAGAATTGCCCGGCGCGTCGGATCGGCCAGCGCGGAAAAGGAGGCATCGAGGTTCGGCATCGTACATCTCATATCGGTTATATAACTATATTATTATATAACCGATATCTTATTGTCAAGCCGATGCCGCGTCAGGCTGGTGACCCGCCCTGTTTAGCCTGCAGGCTCAACCACATGCCGCCCAGCGACAGCGCGCCACCGATCAGATGGATCGCGGTCGGCGCCTCGCCAAGAAACAGGATCGACAGCCCGGCGCTGACGATCGGCCCGAGATAGAGGCTGAGCGACGTCGACACCGCGCCGAACTTCGCGCCGAGATAGGCATAGGCCGAATAGGCAAAGAGGCCGGGGACCAGGCCTGCGAAGAGATAGACCAGCGCCGCACGCCCGCTGAACGCGGCTGCCGGCGCGGCCCACATTTCATGGATGGCAAAGGGCAGCGAGAACAGTGCGCCGGCCGCAGCGAACAGGCCGATCCGCGCTAGAAAGCTCACACCGCTGCCGACGCGGTTCTGCAGCAAGGTGTATCCGGCCCAGCCCAGCATCGCCATCGTTACGAGCAGATCCCCAATCGCCACGCCTGAACCAAAGGTGCCTTGCCCCTTGGTGATGATCACCGCCGCGCCCGCCAGCGAGAGCAGCATGCCGATGATCTGGATTCGATGGATGGCTTCCTGGCCCGAGACGAAAGAGACGAGCAGCACCACGAGCGGCGCGAGCGCCATGATCAGGGAAAGATTGATCGCCGAGGTCGTAACACCGGCGACATAGACCGGGCCGCCGCAAACGAACATGCCGAGGAAACCGGCCAAGACGATGCCGGGGGTCTGTCCCCGCAACACGCCGGGCTTCTCCCGCAAGGCCATCACGACCGCCGGCAGCAGGCCGAGCGCCACGATGCTCCAGCGAAAGAACGCGATCGAGAACGGCGGAACACTCCCGGCAATACCGCGCGCCAGGATCATGTTGGAGACCTGGGCGGTGGCGATCAGCAAAAAGCCGAGCAGGCCGAGCACTTCGCGCGTCCTGCTGGCGGCTTCTTTGGGTTCGGGCATGTTCAATCCGGTGCTGGCGTCGCCGCCGACGGCACGATTCTATCCCCCGGCTTAGCGGCAGCTATAGCTCGAAGCCTGCTTTGCATCTCCGTTGCCGTTCCAAATCGTCCGCAGCGGATAGACGCAGACGGGATAACTGACGCTGTTGTCGCGCGATGTCAGCAGGATTTCACCCGGCGCGGTGCCCTTCTCGACCCAATCCACCAGCGCGGTGAAGAACTGGTCCTGCTCGCGAGTCGGCGTCTGGTTGGCATTGCCAGGCAGTTTTGGCAGCGGCACCGTGTCGTTGTTGCCGCCGACGGTATAGGCCCGGCCCTGAGAGCTATGCGCCGAACCCGGCAGCAAATACATCCGCATGAACTTCTGCACCTCGGCGTGCCCGCCCATCGCCGCCACCACGCGCTCGTGATAATTGATGTTGCCGGCCGGCGGGATCGCGTCGTCGACGAGACCCGTGTAGACGATCACCTTGCGTCCGAGATCGCGCAGCTTGCCGAGATCCGGCTTGTCCGTGATGAGATCGCTGAATAGCGTCGGCTGCAACGCGACGCCCTTGTTCACGGCGTCGGCGAGCCCGACGTAATCCAGCTCACCCCATTTGTTGCGTACATTGGTCGAGCCGTTCGTAATCGGATCGCTCGATGACGTGCTGGCATCGGGCGCATAGCTGACGTCCTGCAGCGCCAAAGCGACGCCGTAGGAAGAAGCACTGGTAATCAGATTTCCGATGGCGGTGCTCTTGGTGAACGTCCACGAGAGCTGGTTCTTGCCGAGCGATTTGCCGGAGCGCGCATCGACGCTCTGCGCGACGTCAAAGCTTCCATCGCTGGTGGCGCCGAACCAGATTCGGTTCAGCGCATTCGCCTCCTTCAAACTCATGCAGGTTGCCGGGTCGTTATTCCTGCCGGTCACGCCTTCGTCGGCCACGCCCACGCACAAGAAGTCAGCATCGCGCGCTGGATTGTAGTCGCAGGCAAAAGGATCGAGCAGGAAGCCGAGGCCCGGCTTGTCGCAGGCGGCAACCGCGCGCTTGTTGGCAGCGGCGACCTTGGCGGCGAAGGCCGCAGCTTCCGCCTTGTTCGCCGAGGTGAAGCCGAGCTCGGTCTTCATCACGATCTGGGGATACAATCCCGCCGTTCCGAATTTCGCGATGCTGAGCGCCGGCTGAGCGATCATGTAGCCGTCGTAGAGCTCCGGATATTCCTGGGCGATCTTCATGCCCTGCCGGCCGCCCTGCGAATGGCCGTCATAGTAGGCATATTTCGGTGCCTTGCCGTAATAGAGATTGACCAGCGCCTTGGTCTTGACGGCCTGCTCGACCATCGCCCGCACGGAGAAATCGCGAAGCGATTCCACGTTGACCTTGCCGTTGGACAGAAACGCGAACGAGCCGTCCTGATACCAGGGCTGACCCGCATCCGTGGTGCCGGACGCGTAGCCGATATTGGCGTTGACGATCGCCGGCACCTTGCTGCCGATCTTGTCGGCATAGCGATGGCCGCCGCCGACCCAGCCGCCGCCGCCATAGTTGCGGATGCGCTCGTTCCAGTTGGCGTGCGTCGGCAGCCAGACCTCGATGCCGATACCTTCCGACCAGGAGCGCGCGGTCTTGTCCTTCTCCGCCGTGGCGCCCGGACCGACCAGCAGCTTCACGAGGCAAAGGTCGGCCGCCGCCGTGATGGGCTGCGACGCATCGGGTGCTTTCAGCTCCTCACCCTTCTTAACCAGCCGCACCGCAATGACGGCGGTATCGGCGTCGGGCCGAAAGGCGGTCTTGATGCCGTCATCGCAAGGAAGCGGCTCGGCCAACGCCGGCGTCAGATGGCAGCAGGCGGCAATCAGCAGCGCCGCGGAGATGTTGGTTCCTCGCGTGATCGACATCGTTTCGCTTCCCTTTTGATTTTCTTGTTGTGCGGATCAGGTTGCTCAGGCTTTGGGCATGGTCAGCGGTCGCGATTCACGGCTTTGCGCCGCCAGCCTGATTGCGGCGTTGGCGGCGCCGAACCCGTGATAGTTACGGCGCTGCACGATCTCGAAGAAGAACCGCTCGTCGAAGGCGTGGGTGTAGACTTGGAAGAATTCGCCGTCGCCTTCGCGGTCGTACAGAATTTGGTTGTCGCGCAGCGCGGCCATGGTCGCGGCGTCGAGGCCATATTTGGCTTCGATATCGTCGTAGTAATTGTCGGGAATCTTCAGGAAATCCGCACCGCGCGTGCGCATGTCGGCGATCGCAGCAAAGATATCGCCGCAGGCGAACGCGACGTGCTGCACGCCGGAGCCGAAGAATTCGTGGATGAAGCGGGCCGACAGCGTCCGCGTCGCCGATGAGCCGTTGAGCACCACGCGCAGGTTTTCGCTACCGTTGATCAGCGCCTGGCTCTGCACCAGCCCCACCGGGTCGGCGATTTCCATCTGCGGCAGGCGTTGGAGGTCCAGGATGCCGGTGTAAAACAACAGCCATGACAACATCTCGTCGTAGGGCATCGACTGCGAGATATGGTCGACCGCATCCAGCCGATCGCCGGACGCGTCGCCGCGCAACGGTTCGAAATCGAGGTCCCAGTTCTTGCCGGCCTCTTCGAGGAAATACAGCAGGCTGCCGCCAACGCCGCGGATCGCGGGAATTTCGAGTTCGCCCGGCCCGACGGGCTGGTAGAAGGTCCGTGCCTTCAACGCCTCCGCCCGCGCCATGGTCTTGCTGGCGTCGTCGACATCGACCGCGATGGCGCAGACGCCGGGACCGTGTGCGACGAAATGCGAATGCGCAAAGCCGTCCGGCTCGCAATTGATCACGAGATCGATACAGCCTTGCGACCAGCGATCGACATCCTTGCTGCGATGCGCGCCGGTCTTGCGAAAGCCGAGTTGTCCGAACAGGGCAGCGAGGTCTTTAGCCTTCTCTTCGCTGACGGCGAACTCGATGAAGCCGACGCCGCTGCTCTTCGCCTTCGGCTGCAGCGGCAGCGCCGGAGCGGCGGATGCCGCGCCGCGAACCTCATCCTCGAGCAGAATGAGGGAGCGCAGCCCATCGGTCGCAGTGCGGACCGCGGAGCCGGCGCGAAACTGATCGTTGAAAATCTCCAGCGACAGCGGGCCCGCATAGCCCGTAGCCAACACGGCCTCCACGAACGACGCAACCGGCAGGTCGCCCTGCCCCGGGAAGCAGCGGAAATGCCGGCTCCACGACAGCACGTCGAGGCCGAGTTTCGGCGCGTCGGCCAACTGCACCAGAAAGATCTTGTCGGCCGGGATCGATTGTATAGGCAGCGTCGGGAACGACGGCGCCAGCGCGTGAAAACTGTCGAGAATGATGCCGATCGATTTGTGGCCGGCGCGGCGCACGATCTCCCAGGCGTCGCGGTAGTCGTTGACGTGACGTCCCCAGGCGAGCGCCTCATAGCCGATGCGCAAGCCGCGCGCGGCGGCGCGTTCGCCGAGTTCGCGGAAATCGGCGGCCGCGCGATCGATACCACCGAGCGAGGCTGGCGAAATGTTGCTGCAGATCAGCATCAGGTCGGTCTGCAGTTCCTGCATCAGGTCGAACTTGCGTTCGGCGCGGGCGAAATTGCGGGCGCGCTGCGGCTCCGGCATGCCTTCGAAGTCACGGAACGGCTGGAACGCGCAAATCGAAAGCCCGAGATCCCGGCACATCTGGCCGACGTCCCGCGGGCTGCCGCTGAACGACAGCAAATCGTTCTCGAAAATCTCAACGGCGCCGAAGCCGGCGGCGGCGATCGCGCGCAGCTTCTCGTCCAGCGCGCCGCTCAGTGAAACCGTCGCAATCGACTGCGTCTTCATGCAGCAGTCTCCGTCATGGTGCCGCCCAGGAACAATTGTCCGATGCGGGGATCGTTCAGCACGCGCTGCGCGGTGTCGACGAGCCGGGTCTGGCCGAGCTCGAGCACGATGCCGTAATCGGAAATCTCCAGCGCCGAGCGGGCGTTCTGTTCGATCATCAGGATCGACACGCCGCGGTCGCGAAGATCTTTCAGAATGTTGAAGGTCTGTTGCACCATCAGCGGCGAAAGCCCGATCGACGGCTCGTCGATCAGCACCAGTTGCGGATTGAGCAGCAGGCCGCGGGCGATTTCGAGCTGTTTCTGCTCGCCGCCCGACAGCGTGGACGCCTGCTGTGTTGCCTTCTTGCGCAGCACCGGAAATTTATCGAGCGCCGCCTCGATCCGATCAGGCAGGTCGGTGATGTCGCGGCCTGCGACGACGGCGCCAAGCTGGATGTTGTCGCGTACCGATAGCTCGGGGAAGATATTGCGGCCCTGGGGCACGTAGCAGATCCCTGATGTCAGCAATTCGCGCTGGCTTTGCCCGGTGACGTCGCACCCTTTGAACACGACCCTGCCTTCGCGCAGCTTCAGCAGGCCGAAGATCGCCTTGAACACAGTGGACTTACCGGCGCCGTTCGGGCCGATCACGGTGGTGATGGAGCCCGCCGGCACCGAGAAGGTGGTGCCGTTGAGGATCGTCATCTTGCCGTAGCCGCCGACAAGGCCTTGAACATCCAGGATGGCATCGTTCATGGATCGATCCCTCAATGGCCGAGATAGGCTTCGATGACGGCGGGGTTGGCGCGGACTTCGCTTGGCGTGCCCATCGCCAGCATTTTGCCCTCCGCCATCACCATGACGCGCGTGCACAGCGACATCACGAATTCCATGTTGTGCTCGATCACGACGAAGGTGGCGCGCTTCTCGCGGTTGATCGCGGCCAGCCGCTCCTTGAGATCACCGAGCATGGTGAGGTTGACGCCACCGGCGGGCTCGTCGAGCAGCACCAGCCGCGGCCCACCCATGAATGCCATCGCGGCATCGAGCAGTTTTTGCTGACCGTAGGACAGGCCGCCGGCGGCTTCGGTCGCGAGATGATCGAGCTTGAAGAAGCCGATCATCTGGTCGGCCGCCGCTGATAGTCCGGCGTCGGACGGGCCGAACAGCCGCGACATCATGTTGCCCTGATGCTCTTGCCCGGCGAGGATCAGATTTTCCCGCACCGACAATTTTGGAAACACCTGCAGCAGCTGGAAGGTGCGGCTGACACCCAGGCGATTCAATTCGGACGGACGCAAGCCGGTGACGATTTTGCCGTCAACCTTCACCTCGCCACCGGTCGGCGTGAGCTGGCCGAGGATGCAGTTGAAGAGCGTCGACTTGCCGCAGCCGTTCGGTCCGATCAGACCGAGGATCTCGCCCTCCTGCACATCGAAGCTGACGCCATCGACGGCCTTGATGCCACCAAAGCTCTTTTTGATGCTGCTGACTTCGAGAACCGCGGTCATGGCGCCGTCTCCAGTCGGGATTTCGCGACCGCGCGCAGCGCCGACGCTGCCTTCGTGCGGCGCTCGGCCAGATAGCGGTCGAGAATGCCGAGGATACCGGTCGGCGAATAGATCAGCAGCAGCATCACGGCGACGGCGTAGAGCATCAGGTAATAGCCTTGCGTGAAACGCAGCCATTCCGGCAGCAGCACCGCAATCATCGCCCCGAGGAACGGCCCGAAGAAGAATCCGGAGCCGCCGACGATGACCATCATCAGCAAATCGAGCGAGAGCGAGAGGTTGAAGGGAACCGGGTCGATATATTGCGTCAGCGGGGCATAGAGCGTGCCGGCGACGCCGCCGAGCGCCGACCCGATCGCAAACGCCATCAGCGTATAGCGCCGGGTGTCGATGCCGAGCGACAGCGCCCGCACCGGATTTTCGCGCAGCGCGACGAAAGCGCGGCCCCAGGGCGAGCGGATCAGCCACCACATCGCCAGCGAGACGAGCGCAAGCGAGCCGAGACAGAAATAGTAGAACGGCAACGGCCGGTTGGTGGCAAAGCCCACGACATTCGGCCGCGGAATGTTGGAGATGCCGTAGATACCCTTGGTCAGCCAGTCCTCGTTGCGGAACACCAGGAAGGCCAGCGTCGAGAAGGCCAGCGTCACGAAGGCGAGATAGTGATGCTGCACGCGCAGCGCCGGATAGCCGAGGATCCAGCCGATGGCGAAACACAATATGATCGCAACGCCGAGCGCCGCAACCAGCGGTATGCCCTGCGTGGTCATGATCGCCGCCGCATAGGCGCCAATGCCGACGAATGCGCCCTGCGCCAGCGAGACCTGGCCGGCATAGCCCAGCGTCAAATTGAGCCCCATCGCGGCGATGGTCATCACCGCCCACTGGCTCAGGATGAACAGGCCGTAGCGATTGAAGTTCATCGGCACGATAATCAACGCCGCGATCACGACGATACCGAGCGCGATACGCAGATATCTGGTTGTGGCGGTCATACCGTGCGCTCCTCGGGCCGGCCGAGCAGGCCTTGCGGACGGAACAGGATGATGACGATCAGGAGGATCAGCGGCACCGCGGCGCGGTACTGCGTCGACACATAGGCGGCCGACAGATTGTCGACCACGCCGATCAACAGCCCGCCGGCGATGGCGCCGCGCACCTGGTTGAAGCCACCGACGATCGCCGCGATGAATGCCGCCTGCCCGAGCACCTCGCCGGAGGAGAATTTCGCCAGATAGATCGGCGTGATCAGCAACGAGGCCAGCGCGACCAGAAACGCATTGATCAGGAACGTCATCAGGATCATGCGCTCGACCGGCACGCCGATGATGCGGGCGACCGTGGGGTTCTGCGCGGTCGCCTGCATCTGGTGACCGATCGAGGTGCGGTTCAGCAGCGCGGTCAGGCCGATCACCACCGCGACCGCGAGCGCCAGCACGCCGAGGCTCTGCAACGAAATCACCCGGCCAAGGATCGAGACGTCACCGGCCGGTACGATCGAGGGGAATGGCGACGCTTCCGCGCTGAAGAACTGCTTCACCGCCTCCTTCATGCCGATCGCCAGCGCCATGGTCGCAATCGCCAGCGGCAGCACGCCGTGCCGCAGCATCGGATCGACCAGCAGCAGCTTGAAGCCGAGCCCGAGCAGCAGCAGCGACAGCAGAATGCCGAGAATGATCGCAAGCCAGAACGGCGCGCCGGCATGCATCACCGCCAGCATCAGGAACGCCGGCAGCATGACGAATTCGCCCTGCGCGAAATTGATGGTTTGCGATGTCTGCCACAGCAGCGTGAAACCGACCGCGACGAGAGCGTAGATCGCCCCGGTCGCAAGACCTGCCACCAGCAGATCGAGCAGATTGGACATGCTCCTCCCCTCACCCGTCACATGCGGACGGCGTCAATCATTTCCCTATGCTGATCTCGGGGGCGCACGTTCGAGCGCACGCCCCAGCACGATTCAGTTCAGCTTCGGCAGCACCTGCTTGACGACCTGCTTGCCGTCGACGATCTCGACCAGGAATCCCTGGCGGTCGATGTCGCCCTTCTCGTCGAAGGTCACATCCATCAGGATGCCCGGCTCGCTGGCGGCCTTGATGGTGAGGCCATGCAGGTTGTCGGCAAACGCCTTGGCGTCGACCTTGCCCATCTTCTCGGTGGTGGCCTTGATCATGTAGATCGCGAGATAGCCCTTCAGCCCGTTATGATCAGGCACATAGTTGTACTTCTTGGAAAACTTCTCGCGGAACGCCTTGACCAGATCGACCGGCGCATCGGTGGTGAGGCCGACATGGCCGCGCGCGCCGTTTGCGGCATCGCCGGCGAGTTCGACGACCTTCTGGCCGACCAGAGTGGTCTCGCCCATCAGCGGCACTGATATCGCCTGGCGCTTCAGCTCCTTCAGCATCCGCGCGCTCTCTTCCTCGTTGACATAGACGAACACCGCATCGGGCGCCGCGGCCTTGATCTTGCTGACGTCGGCGGCGAAATCGGCCTGCCCGGCTTCGGTCGAGATGTCAGCCGCGACCTTGATGTTGTACTTGGCGAATTCCTTGGTGATGACGTCGCGACCACCTTTGCCGAAATCGTTGTTGACCCAGACGATCGCGACCGATTTCGCCTTCAGCTCGTCGTTGATGTACTTGGCGACCTTCGGCATCGAGGATTGCTGGCCGAACGAGGTGCGGAACAGAAACTTGTTGCCGCCCTGCGTCAGTTCGGCGGCTTCGCCGCCCATGATCTGCGCGATACCCGCTTCCGCGGCGAGCGGCGCGGTGACCTTGACCGATCCGGAATAGCCGGGTCCGAGCAGCACGTAGGGTTCATTGTCGAGCGCCTTCTGCACCTGTGCGCGCGCGACACCGGGGTTCGATTGCGAATCCGCATGCGTGACTTCCAGCTTGCGGCCGAGCAGCCCGCCTTTGGCGTTGATCTCCTCGATCGCAAGGTCGATGCCGTTTTTCCAGTTGTTGCCGACGGTGGCGCCGCCGCCGGACAGTTCGGCAACATTGGCGAGTTTGATCGGGCCGCCTTGCGCGAATGCGGCTGCGGCCGACACGGTGGCAAGCAGGAGTCCTGCGAAAAATCCAGATCTCATTTCCATCCCCTCTTCTCGTTACAACAAGCGGCCTTGTGACCGGCCGCGTTTTAAGCCGCGCTTACTTTAGCGTAGCGCTTGGCCATCACGGCGTCGAATGCATTTCCCATCTCGACGGCTGATGGCTTCAGTCCCGTAAACAGCTCGAAGGCGTCCGCGGCCTGATAGATCGCGAGCTCGCGCCCGGTCATGACCTCAGCGCCCTTTGCCTTTGCGGCGTTCAGCAGCGGCGTCCAGAGCGGCGTGTAGACTGCATCGGCTACCCACAGGTCCTTGCGCAACAGCGTTTCCGGGACAGGCGTGCCGCGGTTCGGCAACATGCCGACTGGCGAGCCGTTGACGACCCCGGTGACGCCGCGCATGGCGTCCTCGACGCTGCCGACAACACTTGTTTTACCGCGCTTCCCGATCTGGCCGGCGAGTCGCTCAGCCTTGGCGCGATCGGTGTCGAAGATTCTGATCTCGGCAACGCCAATCCCGGCCAGCGCAAAGGTAATCGCCTTGCCGACGCCGCCCGCGCCGATCACCGCGACAATGCTCTGCGCGGGGTCACGGACAAGCTCGGTGATCGCCCGGGCAAATCCCGTGGTGTCGGTGTTATGCCCGATCAACCGGCCATCCCTGACCACGACCGTGTTGACCGCGCCGATCGCTTGCGCCCCCGGCGACAGTTCGTCGAGCAGGGAGACCACGGCTTCCTTGTACGGGAAGGTGACGTTGACGCCCGCAAAGCCCAAACGGCGCACGCCGTCCAGCAGCAGCTGCAATTCCTCGCGGCCGGCGCCTGCAACCTCGATCAGTTGATAGTGGCAATGCGCGCCGAGCGCCTCGGCGGCCCGCTCATGCATCGCCGGCGACGCCGAATGCGCGATCGGCGCGCCGATCAGGCCGGTGAGAAAGCGGCGGTCGGCCGGAGCAAGAGGTCGGGCGGCAGGGCTCATGATCTCGTCAGCAAATAGCGGTTCGGGACAAGCCCCGATCCGCCCAGACGATAGCGCTTTGCCGACCTAACACAATTACCCATTTATGCCGGGCAGATAACATCATGTTATTTTTTTGCGGCCCTTGGGATCGGGCTTTCGCGGCCTTGCTTTGTCCGGCCCAACGGCCCGCATTTCCGAGCGCAAGCATTCGATGAAATGCTCGATGTGCAGCGACAGCGGCGCGCCGCGTTTCACCGCAATGTAAGTGTCGAACCGGGTCGGCTCGACGATTTTCAGCAACTCGATGCCGGGATAGCCGCCATGGGCGACGGTGAACTGGTCGATCACGGCAATGCCGAGGCCGGCCTTGACCAGCGCGCACACGGTGGTGCCGAAGCGCGCACGGATGGTGATGTCGTAGTTGAGTTTCCTGCGCGCAAAAATCTCCGCCATGATCCGTCCATAAGGATCGTTGGGATCGATCCCGATCAGCGGATAGCGGATGATCTCGGCGGCCGAGACCTGCTTGCATCCCGCAAGCTCATGCCCCGCCGGCACGATGCAGAACAATTCGCCGGACGCCAGCGGCAAAAAGTCGAGGCCGGGATGATCGAGCCGGTAACTCATGGCGACGCAATCGCCGCGGCCCAACAGCAGGTAATCGACCGCCTCCTCGATCTTGAGGATGTTGATGTCGATCCGCAGTTCGGGATAGCGGCGCCGCACCCGCTCGATCGCGCGCGGCACCATGACCTGCGAGATGCTCGGCACCGAGCCGATGCGCAGTTCGGACAGATCGCCGCGCCCGATCTTGGAGATGATCTCGGTGAGATCGTCCATCTTCTCGTAGACGCCGTTGATCTGCTCGAAGATGTTGCGGGCTTCCGGGGTCGGGAAGTAACGCCCGTTCTGGCGCTGGAAGAAGCGGACGCCCAAGGATTTCTCGGTGTACTTCACCAGCCGGCTGATACCGGGCGCCGATACGTTCAGAAGCCGCGCCGCCCCGCCGATCGTACCGGTCACCATCACGGCGCGGATCACCTCGACCTGGCGAAGCGTCATCATGTGCAGTAACTCCCGCGATGAAGTTGCGAAATACTATCATCTTCAACTGACGAACCGGCCAGCCCGGAAGCCAAGCTCTCGCGACGCGCTACACGCTACTTGATCGGCGGGCGCGGCAATACGGCCTCGCCCGCTTCCATCCTGTAGACATGGTCGAGCGAATACCAGGGCGGACCAACATCCGCCGCGATCGGATGCGGCGCGTCATGACGCACGAAATCGCCGATCAGCGCCTTGGTCACGCCAAACTGCACGTCGCTGTCGATGTGCGGATCGGCGGGATCGTAGACCTGCGAGATCAAGACCTTGAATCCCGGCTTGAAGATCAGCGCATGCAGATGCGCCGGCCGGTAAGGATGCCGGTCCTGCACCTTCAACAGCCGCCCGACCACGCCATCGGTCGGGATCGGATAGCCGACCATCATCACCGAGCGAAAGGCGAAGCGGCCATCGGCATCGGTCGTGAACTTGCCGCGCAGGTTCATCTCGGCCTGTTTGGGGTCCTGGTTTTCGTAAAGGCCGACCGGCGAGGCGTGCCATACATCCACCTCCGCCCCGGCAACCGGATTGCCGGCATGGTCCACGACACGCGCAGTGACGAAGAGGGCCGCGCCCGGCGTTTCGGACCGGACGATCGAGCCGCCGCTTTCGACGCGGGGCGAGTTCAATCGCCAGAACGGCCCGAGCAATGATTGCGCCGTCTCGGTGTTGCCGTGGTCGCCATTGTTCAGAAGGCAGACCAGCGATGAAACGCCGAGCGAGCCCGCCATCAGCACGACTTCGTTGTGCGTATCGGTCGATTGCCGGCCCAGCTCGGCGAGAATCGCCGTGGCTTCGCGGAATTCCGCTTCAGTCAAATTGGTGTCACGGACGAAACCGTGCAGGTGCTGGACCAGCGACACCATGATCTCGCGCAACCGCGAATCGGACGTCCGCTCCATCACGGAAGTCGCCGCAACGGTGACATCCTGCTGACGCCCGATGATCATTCCGCACTCCCGGCGGCTGCAGCTATACGTCGAAGAACACCGTCTCTTTGTCGCCCTGCAGATGGATGTCGAAACGATAGACGGCATTGCCGCCCGGCTGCCGCGTCGCGATCAGCGTCGCGCGACGGTCGGCCGGCACCAGCGCCAGCACCGGATCGGCGGCGTTGGCGGCCTCACCATCGAAATAGATCCGCGAGTAATTATGCAAAAGCATGCCGCGCGCGAACACGGCGAGCACAATATGCGGCGCCTGCGGCTTGCCGTCGGGATCAGGCACAATGCCCGGCTTGATGGTGTCGAAGGCGTAGCCACCCTTTGCATCGGTGCCGATGCGGCCGAATCCCTTGAATGACGTGTTCGGCTGCGCCCGCTTGTCCTGCGGGTCGGAGAAACGTCCTTGCGCGTCCGCCTGCCAGATTTCCAGCATGCAATCCGGCACGACCGCGCCATCGCCGTCGAACACCTGTCCTTCGATGCGAATGCGTTCGCCCGACGTATCTGATGTCACCAGATTGTTGTTGAACGCGTCGTTCCAGTCATATTTGCCGCCCGGCGTGAGGCCATAGGCGAAATAGGGACCGACGGTCTGCGACGGGGTGACCCCGTCCGGTTTGGCCTGTGGCACTTACTTGGTCTCCATCGGCGTGGCGTTGCGCCCGCGCAGCACAATGTTGAAGCGGTAGCACAGCGCCCAGTCCGGCTTGGTGTTCTCCAGATCGAACGACGAGACCATCCGGTTTCGCGCTTTCTCGTCGGTCACCGAATTGAAGATCGGATCGAACGGGAACAGCGGGTCGCCCGGGAAATACATCTGCGTCACCAGACGCGACACGAACGAATGGCCGAACACCGAGAAGTGGATGTGGGCCGGCCGCCAGGCGTTGTGGTGATTGCCCCAGGGGTAAGCGCCGGGCTTGATGGTGACGAAACGATAATAGCCCTGCGCGTCCGACTGCGCGCGGCCGGCGCCGGTGAAATTCGGATCGAGCGGCGCGGGATGCTGATCGACGACATGGACATAGCGGCCGCATGAATTGGCCTGCCACAGTTCAACCAGCGTGTTCGGCACGCCGCGGCCGTCTTCATCGAGCACGTGGCCGTGCACGATGATGCGCTCGCCGATCGGCTCGCTTTTGCCCTGAATGGTGAGGTCGTGATCGTGCTCACGCACCGTCTCGTGGCCGTAAACCGGCCCGGTCAATTCCGACAGCGTGTGCCGCATCGGAATCAGCGGCTTGGAGGGCGAGCGCTTGACCGTGCTCTTGTAGGCAGGAGACAGCCGCGGCGGATGCGCCGCCAGACTTTGCACCGGATAGACCAATGTCATGACGTATCCCTCCCTCGCATCGCGTTCGCGGCGCAAAATTGCTTTGCAATTTTGTCGTTGAGCCGCGCCGCCGGATCATTATATGACATAACTAATTTGGGAAAGGCCTGTTTTTGACCTTCCCAAACCGTTGGCTTAATTCACCTTTTCGATCGCAACCGCGACGCCCTGCCCGACGCCGACGCACATGGTTGCCAAGGCAAGCTTCCCGCCCCGCTTCTCCATGCCGTGCACCGCCGTCAACGCCAGCCGCGCGCCGCTCATGCCGAGCGGATGGCCGAGCGCGATAGCGCCGCCATGCGGGTTGACGAAGTCGGCGTCGTCCTTGACGCCCAGTTGCCGCAGGCAGGCTATGCCCTGCGAGGCGAAGGCTTCATTGAGCTCGATCAAATCGAAGTCAGAGATCTTGATGCCGAGCCGCTCCATCAGCTTCTTCGTCGCCGGCACCGGGCCGATGCCCATGATGCGCGGCGGCACTGCGGCCGAGGCCAGCCCGAGGATACGCGCCCGCGGCGTCAACCCGTGCTTCTTCACGGCAGCTTCGGAGGCAAGGATCATCGCGGCCGCGCCGTCATTGACGCCGGACGCATTGCCGGCGGTCACTGTGCCGGGGTTGCGCACGATCGGCTTCAGTTTCGTGAGGCCCTCCAGCGTGGTCTCGGGGCGCGGATGCTCGTCCTTGTCGACGATGACCGGCCCGGACTTGCCACCCGGCACCGACACCGGCGTGATTTCCTCGGCGAAGTAGCCTGATGCAATCGCAGCGCCCGCGCGCTGCTGCGAGCGGATCGCCATCGCGTCCTGGTCGGCGCGCGACACCTGGAATTCCTCGGCGACGTTCTCGCCGGTCTCCGGCATCGCATCGACGCCATACTGCGCCTTCATCAGGGGATTGATGAAGCGCCAGCCGATGGTGGTGTCGTAAATCTCGGCCGAACGCGCGAACGCTTCCGGCGCCTTGCCCATCACGAACGGGGCGCGGGTCATCGATTCGACGCCGCCGGCAATCGCGAAATCGATCTCGCCGGCGCGGATCGCGCGGCCCGCGGCGCCGACCGCGTCGAGGCCCGACGCGCACAGACGATTGAGGGTCTGGCCGGGAACCGTTTCCGGAATGCCCGCGAGCAACAGCGCCATCCGGGCCACGTTGCGGTTGTCCTCGCCGGCCTGGTTGGCGCAGCCGAAAAACACCTCATCCACCTGCGCCCAATCGAGATTGGGATGCTTCGCCATCAGCGCCTTGATTGGCACGGCGGCCAGATCGTCGGCGCGCACCTTGGCGAGCGAGCCGCCGAAACGGCCGATCGGGGTCCGGACGGCATCGCAAATGAATACATCACGCATCAAATCTCTCCCTGAATGCCGTGCTTTAGGCGTTGACCCGCTGGAACTGTTGGCGAGTTTTAGGAGCGTGCCCGCGGCAGGTCAATTGAGGCTTGCCACTCCTGCCGTGCTCCGGCGGGATGCCCGTCATGCGGGCGTGATCAATTATGCGGCGTGGAGCGTGGAAAACTCTGACAACGGGGGTAAGGGAATAGGACCGGGCGGCGAAATTTTGTAGGTTGCGCCCCCTGGAGCCGTGGCCGGCTCCAGCTTCTTACTTTGACGCGTTTTCTTCACGCGAACCGGTACCCACTTCACTTGAAAACGCTCTGATGACGATCCAGCAATCCATCCCCGCCCCCGCGCCCCCCGAAGCCATGCCGGCCGCTGACGCAAATTCGCGCGTCACGCCGATGATGGAACAGTACCTCGAGATCAAGTCCGCCCATCCCGGGCTCTTGCTGTTCTACCGGATGGGCGATTTCTACGAGCTGTTCTTCGAGGACGCCGAGATCGCCTCCCGGACGCTCGGTATCGTGCTGACCAAGCGCGGCAAGCACCAGGGCATGGACATCCCGATGTGCGGCGTGCCGGTGGAGCGCTCCGAGGACTATCTGCATCGGCTGATCAATGCCGGGCATCGCGTGGCCGTGTGCGAGCAGACGGAAAATCCCGCCGCTGCCCGTGCCCGCGGCAACAAAGGGCCGGTGGCGCGCGGCGTGGTGCGGCTGGTGACACCGGGCACGCTGACCGAAGACACCCTGCTCGATGCCCGCACCAACAACTACCTGCTGGCGATCGCGCGCGCCCGCGGATCGAGCGGCGGTGATCGCGTCGGGCTTTCTTGGATCGATATCTCGACGTCTGAATTCATGGTGACGGAATGCGCGACCGCGGAGCTGGCGGCGACGCTGGCGCGGATCAATCCGAACGAGGTCATCGTCACCGACGCGCTCTATGGCGATGCGGAACTCGGCCAAACGCTACGCGAACTGCCCGCGGTGACGCCGCTGACCCGCGACGTCTTCGACGGCGCCACTGCCGAGCGACGGCTGTGCGATTATTTCGCGGTTGCGACCATGGATGGCCTCGCCGCGATGTCGCGACTGGAGGCGACCGCGGCGGCCGCCGCCGTCACCTATATCGACCGCACGCAGGTTGGCAAACGTCCGCCGCTGTCGCCGCCGTCGCGCGAGGCCGCCGGCACGACGATGGCGATCGATCCAGCCACCCGCGCCAACCTCGAGCTGACGCGCACGCTGGGCGGCGAGCGTCGCGGATCGCTGCTCGATGCGATCGACTGCACGGTAACTGCCGCCGGCTCGCGCCTCTTGGCGCAACGCCTCGCCGCGCCGCTTACCGACAGCGCGGGCATCGCGCGGCGGCTGGATGCAATTGGGACGTTCGTCGCCGATAGCGCCACACGTGATGATGTCCGCACCACGCTCAAGGCGGCGCCCGACATGTCGCGCGCGCTGGCGCGATTGTCGGTCGGACGTGGCGGCCCGCGCGACCTTGCCGGCCTGCGCGACGGCATCCTTGCCGCAGATCAGGCGCTGGCGCGGCTCGCGCAACTGGAGGCCCCGCCGTCGGAAATCATTGCGGTGATGGAAGCGCTGCGCCGTCCCTCGCGCGACCTTGCCTACGAATTCGAACGCGCGCTCGCCGAACAACTACCGCTGATCAAGCGCGACGGCGGCTTCATCCGCGAGAATTATGAGCCCGCGCTCGACGAGAGCCGGAATCTGCGCGATGCCTCCCGCCTCGTCGTCGCCGCGATGCAGGCGCGTTATGCCGAGGACACCGGCATCAAGGCGCTCAAGATCCGCCACAACAACGTGCTCGGCTATTTCGTCGAGGTGACGGCGCAGCACGGCGACCGACTGATGTCGCCGCCGCTGAATGCGACCTTCATCCATCGCCAGACGCTGGCCGGCCAGGTTCGTTTCACGACGTCCGAGCTTGGAGAGATCGAGGCCAAGATCGCCAATGCCGGCGACCGCGCGCTCAATCTCGAACTCGAAATCTTCGAGCGGCTCTGCGCGACGGCGCTCGCCGCCAGCGACGACCTGCGCGCCGCTGCACATGCGTTTGCATTGCTCGATGTCGCAACCGCGCTGGCGAAGCTCGCGGTCGACGACAATTACGTGCGGCCCGAGGTCGATGGCTCGCTCGGCTTTGCCGTCGAAGGCGGCCGGCATCCGGTGGTCGAACAGGCGCTGAAGCGCGACGGCCAGCCGTTCATTGCCAACGCTTGCGATCTCTCGCCGGGGCCTGCGCAAAAATCCGGCCAGATCTGGCTGATCACCGGCCCTAACATGGCCGGCAAATCGACATTCCTGCGCCAGAACGCGCTGATCGCGCTGATGGCGCAGATCGGCTCCTACGTGCCGGCATCGCGCGCACGGATCGGCGTCGTCGATCGGCTGTTCTCACGCGTCGGCGCTGCCGACGATCTTGCGCGCGGCCGTTCCACCTTCATGGTCGAGATGGTCGAGACCGCCGTGATCCTCAACCAGGCCAGCGAACGCTCGCTCGTCATCCTCGATGAAATCGGCCGCGGCACCGCTACCTTCGACGGCCTGTCGATCGCCTGGGCCGCGATCGAGCATCTGCACGAGGCCAACCGCTGCCGCGCGCTGTTCGCCACGCATTATCATGAGCTGACCGCGCTCTCGGCCAAACTGCCGCGAATGTTCAACGCTACCGTCCGCGTCAAGGAGTGGCAGGGCGACGTCGTGTTCCTGCACGAGGTGCTGCCGGGCTCGGCCGACCGCTCCTATGGCATCCAGGTCGCGAAACTCGCTGGCCTGCCGCCAGCCGTGATCGCCCGCGCCAAGTCGGTACTCGCAAAACTCGAGGCGCAGGACCGCGGCCAGACCGCGCGTGCGCTCGCCGATGATCTTCCGCTATTCGCCGTCCCCTCCCGCGCCGCCGCTGAAGCTGCGCCGCCGAGCGAGGCCGAGCAAATGATGGAGGCCGTGAAGGCGCTGCATCCCGACGAAATGTCGCCGCGCGAGGCACTGGAGGCGTTGTACGCGCTGAAGGCGAAGCTGCCGAAGGGGTAATTCGCAGTGGGGAGGCCGCATTGCGCCTCCGATCTTCCAACGCTGCCGAAATGCTGCGAAGATAGGCAATGGCCTTGGATACTCGAACGATCCTTTCTCCGTCACTCACGGCAAAATTGTCGACGCTGGGGAGGGCGCTCGGACGCGAGCGATCTGATTGGGCGCTCGACGAGGCCTTAACAGAGCTTTCCACGCTTCCGGCCGCCCAGATCGTTCGAGCCAGCCGCGAAATTGCGTGGGCCGCCGCCGGCCTCAGCTGGCCACAGCCTTCATTGGTGGACAAGCTGCTGAGCGTGCCATCGACCGAGCGAGAACTCCTAATCAGAAATCCCGACTATGCATGGCTCTTTCTATTCCATCCCGATGGCCATGTGAGACAAGCCGCGCTCCGATCCTTCGATGCTCCTCCAAGGTCCGCATTCTTTCTCGCTGCCCTGGCCTGGCGCCTGAACGATTGGGTCGAACCCGTGCGTGAAGCCGCACGGCGTTGCGTCGAGCGCATTTCTGCTGAAGTGCCCGCAGCCGTTGCAGCAGACACGGCGGCATACTTGCTCGAACGACGGCTAGTTTGGGGTCGATGGCGCGATGAGGCGAACGCGCTCGACCGGATTTTCGTGCGCGACGATGTGCTTGCGGCCTTGGCAATGCAGTTGCAGAAGCGTCCAACTGGTTCGCTGGGAATCTGCCTTGGAAACGCACTGCGATATCCCGACATCGATCAGCACCTACCTCAACTCGCGGCGACCGCCATTCAACCCGCGGTTAGAGCGATCGCGTATCGCTGCCTGATCTCTGGCAAGGCTCGTTGGCCCGTGGGCTTTGAATGGGCTTGGATCGATAAGGTCTACGGCTTGCGACGGCGTATTCCTACACTGGAGACTCGTGACGTCCGGAGAGATCGCCCCCCTGCCGATTTCGTCGAAGCGGGTATCCGCGACAAATCACCTTTCGTGAGAAAGATCGTCGCAGATGCGATGATCGCCGCGCGGTCGCAGATACCCAGTGAAGAAAAGTTAGTTGCTCAACTGGCCGCAGACAGAAGTTCATCGGTGCGGTCACGGGCTGACTTCCTGTTGAGACATCCGCGGGCAGCGGATCTCTAGTCCGGAAGACATCGACGCAAGCGGAGCCTCACGGTTCGAAACGCGCGAAGCGCTGGAGGCGTTGTATGCGCTGAAGGCGAAGCTGCCGAAGGGGTACCCGTAGCCCGGATGAACGCAGCGATATCCGGGACGGTGTGAGAGTGGCCCCGGATGTCGCTGCGCTCATCCGGGCCACGAAGCCGACGGCGCCCCTCACCCGGCGAAGGGCTGGATCAATTTCAGCGTTGCCGCGAAGCGGATGCTGAGCTTGCCAACCAATGCGGTCGCCTCGATCTCTGCACCCTCGGCGCGACAGCGGCCCGAGAAGCCGATGCCGACCTCATGACCGCCGAACAGCGGATGCTCGTCCTTTGCCGGGGTGTGCTCCTGGTTGACGAACTCGCCCTTCCAGCGGCCATTCGCGGAAGTGTAGGCGCCGAGATAATAGAAGAACGCGTCGCCGCCGAGGATGCGGCCGTCTTTCAGCAGCATCACGCCGGTTTGCCCGCCGGCGATGCCGTCCAGCATCCGGATGTCGATCGAGTAAAGCCCGCTGACGATGCCGCCTTCGCCGACCAGCCCCGGCGGCGGGATGTCGTCATTGCCGAGCGGCGTCATGACCGCGCGGAACACCGAGCCGGCGTCTTCCACGACGCTGCCCGCGAAATGCCAGACGTCGCCCTGCGGCTTGCCGCTTATGTTGATCGTGACTGCGTCGGCGCTGACCAGGTTTCTCCGGTGCGGCGATGCACTGTGGCGCCGGGTTCTGAGCCTGGCGATGATCTCGCCGTCCACATTTTCGTAAGTGCCGAAATGGGCGAAGGCCGTATTGCCGCCGAGCATTGTTCCGGCATGGGCGTACAGCACGCTGCGGCCGGTGCCGCCGCTGATGTCGTATTCGACCTTGTATAATCCCTCCACCGCGCGCCCTCGTCCGTCCCGCCGCCAGTCTATCGGGTCTCCTCGCCGTCGGCCATCAAACTTGCGGCTTGGTCCGCGCGGCCTTCCTGCGCCCGATCCACCACAGGCCCAGGTTCCAGCCGATGCAGGTCGCCAGCGCGAGGCTGAGCCCGATCGCCGAGCCGAACTGCAGCGCGGCGGCATGCAGCACGGCAATCGCGAGCCCGAGCCCGATCAGCCCCCAGGCGCTGTTGGCGAGCACGGCCGCGGTCGGCGGCCCGCCGATGCGGGGATGCAGGATCAGCATCATGGAGGTGAACACGATCGGGAACAGCGCGATGATGCCGCTGACTTTGGGGCCGACCCAGCTCGACGTGGTGACCACCGTCGCCACCAGCGTTGCGACCAGCGACGCCCGCAGCGGGATGTCGTACCAGCGGCGCCTGACCGGCGGCATTTTGGCGTGGCGGTAGCGGGCGAGCAGTGGGACGCAGATCGCGTAAGCGACGACATTGGCGATCAGCCCGCTGGCCAGCGACCATTGCAGCGACCGGATGATCGTGGCGAGCACGAGCCATACGGCCACCGCCGAAAGGCAACTGAGCAGCGCGCCATGCCGCTGTGCCAGCACGACATAGGTCAGCCCGAGGAAGATCGTCGCCGCGTTGATCGGCAGGCTCGCCAGCGCGCCCTCGGCGATGAAGGCGGCGTCATGATCGAGTGCGAGGAACACATAGGACGGCCCCGCCGAAATCGGCAGCGTCGCGATCAGCGCGCCGATCACGGGACCCGAACGTTCGGTGACGATGGAAGCCGTCACCACGAACGCCGCGGCGAACGCCATGCGCAGCGCGAGCGTGAGGACGAAGGCGAGTTCGGGGGACATTATTCGTCGTCCCTGCGAACGCAGGGACCCATACGCCGCGGCTTCTCGATTTGGAAGGTGTGGGCTGATACTTCCCGCACCCATGGACTTCGGTGGTTATGGGTCCCTGCGTTCGCAGGGACGACACCGAACTAGACCCGCTTCATCGACACCGAGACCTTCGGGCCGTTCTTGATGGTCTGATAGACCACGCAATAACGCTCGGAGAGTTTTAGCAGCAGGTCGAGCTTGTCCTGCGGCGCATCGGTTCCGACCTCGAAGCGCAGACGGATTTCCTCGAATCCAACCGGGGCTTCCTTGTCGACGCCGAGCGTGCCGCGAAAATCCAGATCGCCCTCGGCGATGACCGTGCCGCTTTTGAGCGGCACGTCGACGGCGGTGGCCACCGATTTCAGCGTGACGCCGGCGCAGGCGACGAGGGCTTCCAGCAGCATGTCGCCCGAACAGAGCTCCAGGCCGGAGCCGCCGGTGGCGGGGTGCAGGCCGGCTATCGCCAGCGCCCGGCCGGTCTCGACCTTGCAGGCGATGCCTTCATTGTCGATCGAGCCTCTGGCTTTCAGGGTAATGACCGCGGCCGAAGGGTCGGTCTTGTAGCGTTCCTTGATCGGGGCCTGCATCGCGCGAAGTTCGGCGGCGTCCATCTTCGTCTCCCGGTTGTTCTTTTTGCCACGCCGGATTTAGTGCGAAATGGCCCCGATGTCACCACCACATCGCTTCGCCGGCCATGGTTTTTGGGTCGGCGTCGGGCACATTGCGGTCGAGCGAGCGATCGAGCGCGGTCAGCACGTGACGCTTAAAATTTTCGAACAATGGTGAGGAACGGTCGCGCGGCCGTGTCAGATTGATCCTGATCGCCTCGAACAGCCGGCCCGGCCGCGGCCGCATCACGAGCACGCGGTCCGCCAGCACCACGGCTTCGTCGACGTCGTGCGTCACCAGAACCAGGGTCGGCCGCGTGTCGTTCCAGAGATCGAGCAGATGGTCCTGCAGGTCGCGCCGCGTAAAGGCGTCGAGCGCGGAGAACGGCTCGTCGAGCAGCAGCACTTCCGGCTGCGGCACCAGCGCGCGCGCAATCGCCACCCGCTGCGCCTGCCCGCCGGAGAGTTCGCGAGGCCAGGCTTTTGCCTTGTCGGCAAGGCCAACCCGCGCCAGCGCCTGCGCCACCTTCTCGCGCCGCGCAGCGGCCGGCAGATCCGTCAGGCCGAAGCCGATATTGTCGGCGACGCTGAGCCAGGGCAGCAATCGCGGCTCCTGGAAGATGATCCCGATCTTGGCGTGCGGCGTCGTGATCACAACGTCGTCCAGCGTCACCGTGCCCGTGCTGGAGCGGTCGAGGCCGGCGACGGCGCGCAGCAGCGTCGATTTTCCGCAGCCGGAGCCGCCGATGATGGCGACGATTTCGCCGGGCCTGATCTCGGCCGAAAACCGCTCCAGCGCGTGGACGCCGTTGGGATAGGTTTTGCCGACGCGATCCAGCGCGAGCATCAGGCGGCTCCGCTCTGGCGGCCGAACGCATCCTGCCAGCGCAGCAAGGGCGCGGTGGCGATTTCGATCAGCCAGTCGGTGGTCTTGCCGAGGATTGCGAAGATCACGATCGCCGCCACGATCTGCGCCGGCTTGCCGAGCTGCTGACCGTCGATCAGGAGATAGCCGAGTCCTTCGGACGCGCCCATGAATTCGGCGGCGACGACGAACATCCACCCCAAACCAAGACCGACGCGCAATGCGACAACATAGGCCGGCAGTACCGCGGGCAGCAGGATGCGCCGGATCATCGCCGGGCCGCTCAGGCGAAAAATGCGGCCGACCTCGACGATCTTGCGATCGACGGAAAGGATCGCGCCCATCACACCGAGATAGACCGGGAAGAACACGCCGACTGCGATCAGTGCGATCTTCGAGGTCTCGAAAATGCCGAGCCACAGGATGAACAGCGGCACCCAGGCGATGGAGGGAATGGCGCGCAACGCCTGCACGGTCGGATCGAGGAGTTGCCGCGCCAGGCCCCAATAGCCGGAGATCGCGCCAAAAACGGTTCCGGCGGCGACGCCGAGGCCGAAGCCGGCGGCAACGCGCGTCACCGTCGCCGTGATATGGCGCGACAGCTCGCCGCTCTTCGTCAGTTCCATCACGGTCGCGAAGATTCTTGTCGGCGGCGGCACCAGCCGGCCGGTGGAATAACCGAGCCCGACCCAGACTTCCCAGATGACCGCGAGCCCGACCGGCAGCAACAGCCCGAGCGCCGGCCGCGCATAGCGGCGCAGGCGGGCGGGCGACGCTTGCGGCGTCATCGCATCGGTGCGTTCCAGCGCGGGGAGTTCAACTGTCATGGTCATAGCAAGAACGCTTCTCGCGCGGGATTGCAAGGTGGGCTTACCCTCCCCTGGAGGGGGAGGGTTGGTTCGCATCGAGCGAAGCGAAATGCGAAACGGGGTGGGGTGATCTATCAACTCGGGCACTGTTGGATGCGGAGAGACCGTCACCCCACCCCGCCGCTCATTGCATGAGCGTCGACCCTCCCCCTCCAGGGGAGGGTAAGCGCATCAATTCGTCGGCAGCGGGACCTGGTCGTCGATCAGCGCATCGAGCGTTGCCTTGACGTCGACCTTGGCGTCGACGACGCCGGCCTGCTGCAAGGCTAGGCCCGCGGCGAGGATCGAATCGCGCTGCGGGGCGCCGATGCGGCTGTGGGTCAGTTCGGTGCGTTCCTTGAGCTGCTTGTCGACGACGGCTTCCGGCAGCTTGGTCACGCCGATGAAGGTCTTCTTCAGGTCGTCGTAATTGGCCAGCGAATATTTGCGCGCTTCCTCGTACACCGCGAGCACGCGGCGGACGGCGTCGGGGTAGTCCTTCAAAAACTGCTCGCGCACATTGAGGATGCCCCAGGTGTTGGCGTCGGCCTTGCGGAAGAACAGTTTTGCGCCCTCCTCGACTTCGGCCTGCGCCATCATCGGATCGAGACCGGCCCAGGCATCGACATCGCCGCGGATCAGCGCGGTCTTGCCGTCGGCGTGCTGCAGCAGCACCGGCGTGATGTCCTTTTCGGTGAGGCCGGCGCCGAGCAGCGCGCGCACCAGGAAGATGTGCGGATCGGTGCCGCGGGTCACCGCGACGCGCTTGCCCTTGAGATCGGCGACGGACACGATCTTGGAATCCTTTGATGTCACCAGCGCGGTCCATTCGGGCCGCGAATAGACATAGATCGACTTGATCGGGTTGCCGTTGATCCGGGCGACCAGCGCCGCCGAGCCCGCGGTCGATCCGAAATCGATCGAGCCTGCGTTGAGGAATTCGAGGGCCTTGTTGGAACCGGCCGACTGCACCCAGACCACGCTGATGCCGTCCTTGGCGAATTCCTTCTCCAGCAATCCCTTTTGCTTGAGGACCATCGACACGGGATTGTAGGTCGCCCAGTCGATGCGAATCTCCTTGAGCGCGTCGGCGGCAAAGGCCGCGCCGGGCAGCAAGGTCGAGACCGCGATGATTGCAGCCAGTGCGCGCCGTGAAATCCTGGGCATGGTCCCCTCCCTTGATGCCGTGAGAAACGTAATTACTTTCAACAAGTTATTCGGCAACGCAACAAGAAAATACGTGCCGGCAGCGGGCCGTGGCGAGGACGGCTTTATCCAAACCGATCCAAATCCAGCATAGAACTGCTGTTGGCCTACAATCGTCAGTGACAGCCCCCGCGCCGTCCGATATCGGGATAGATCATGGATAGCGTCGTGACTGAGGACCGCTCCGGAGCGGATGATCGTTTCGATACCGCGCGGATCACCGCGGCGGTCGATGCGCTGGCCGAAAAACATGCCGGCCGCGAAGACGTGTTTCGCTCGGCGCTGGCGCAATTGCTCAAGGCCGAGATGATAGAGGCCCGCGCCACCGCGCAGGCCGTGCTGCTGAAAGATCGCCACGGCCGCCGCTGCGCGGAACGGCTCTGCTTCATGCAGGACGAAATCATCCGCATCCTGTACTCGGCCGCGACGCGGCATCTCTATCGCTCGCATGTGCCCTCCGGCGCCGAGCGCATGGCGGTGGTCGCCACCGGCGGTTATGGCCGCGGCCTGATGGCGCCGGAATCCGATATCGATCTGCTGTTCATCCTGCCCTACAAACAGACCGCCTGGGGCGAGCAGGTCGCCGAGGCCATTCTCTATTGCCTGTGGGACATGGGATTGAAGGTCGGCCACGCCACGCGCTCGGTCGACGAATGCATCCGCCAGGCGCGCGGCGACATGACGATCCGCACCGCGATCCTGGAGACGCGATTTCTCACCGGCGACCAGCCGCTCTATGACGAACTGGTCGCCCGCTTCGACAAGGACGTGGTGCAGGGCACGGCGTCCGAATTCGTCACCGCCAAGCTCGCCGAACGCGAAGAACGCCACCGCCGCGCTGGGCAGTCGCGCTATCTGGTCGAGCCCAACGTCAAGGACGGCAAGGGCGGCTTGCGCGATCTGCACACGCTGTTCTGGATCGCCAAATACGTCTATCGCGTGCGCGAGACCGACGAGCTGGTCGAACGCGGCGTGTTCGACGCGCAGGAGTACCGCACCTTCCGCCGCTGCGCCGACTTCCTGTGGTCGGTGCGCTGCAATCTGCATTTCGTCTCGGGGCGCGCCGAAGAGCGGCTGTCGTTCGACATGCAGCGTGAGATCGCGGTCCGGCTCGGCTACACCTCGCATCCCGGCATGCAGGATGTCGAACGCTTCATGAAGCACTATTTCCTGGTCGCCAAGGACGTCGGCGACCTGACCGCGATCCTGTGCGCCAAGCTGGAGGACGAGCAGGCCAAGCCCGCGCCGGTGCTGAGCCGCATGGTGGCGCGGCTGCGGCCGGGCGCCCAGCGGCGGCGGGTACCCGACAGCGACGACTTCATCATCGACAATAACCGCATCAACCTCGCCGCCCCCGACATCTTCAAGCACGACCCGGTCAATCTGATCCGGATCTTCCAGCTGGCGCAGAAGAACAACCTCGCCTTCCACCCCGACGCGATGCGCACCGTGACGCGCTCGCTGAAGCTGGTGAACTCCCAGCTTCGCGAAAATCCCGAAGCCAACCGGCTGTTCATGGAGATCCTGACCTCCGATAACGCCGAGACCGTGCTGCGGCGCATGAACGAGACCGGCGTGCTCGGCCACTTCATCCGTGCCTTCGGCAAGATCGTGTCGATGATGCAGTTCAATATGTACCACCATTACACGGTGGACGAGCATTTGATCCGCTGCATTGGCCATCTGCAGGAGATCGAGCGCGGCGGCAATGACGAGTTCACGGTCGCCAGCGACCTGTTCCGCAAGATCCGCCCCGAGCATCGCGCGGTGATCTACATCACCACGCTGCTGCACGACGTCGCCAAGGGCAGGCCGGAGGATCATTCGATCGCCGGCGCCAGGGTGGCGCGGCGGCTGTGCCCGCGGCTCGGCTTCAACGCCGCCGATACCGAGCTGGTGGCGTGGCTGATTGAAGAGCACCTCACGATGTCCACGGTAGCGCAGTCGCGCGACCTCTCCGACCGCAAGACGATCGAGAATTTCGCCGCCGTCGTGCAATCGGTCGAGCAGATGAAGCTGTTGACCATCCTGACCACCGCCGACATCAGGGGCGTCGGCCCCGGCGTGTGGAACGGCTGGAAGGCGCAGTTGCTGCGTACGCTATATTATGAGACCGAGCCGGTGCTGACCGGCGGCTTCTCGGAAGTGAACCGCGCGCAACGCATCGCGGTGGCGCAACGCGAATTCCGCGCCGCCTTCAACGAGTGGCCGGAAGCCGAGCTCAATGCCTATATCGGCCGCCATTATCCGGCCTACTGGCTCAAGGTCGACCTGCAGCGGAAGATTCGCCAGGCGCGTTTCATCCGCGCCAGCGAACTGGCCGGGCACAAGCTTGCGATCAATGTCGGTTTCGACGAGGCGCGCGCCGTCACTGAACTGACGATACTGGCGACCGACCATCCGTGGCTGCTGTCGATCATTGCGGGCGCCTGCGCGTCGGCCGGCGCCAACATCGTCGACGCGCAGATCTACACCACCACCGATGGTCGCGCGCTCGACACCATCGCGATCTCAAGGGAATACGACCGCGACGAGGACGAGGGACGCCGCGCCACCCGGATCGGCGAGATGATCGAGCAGGTGTTGGAGGGCAAGCTGCGGCTGCCCGAAGTGGTGGCGCGCAAGGCCGCCAACCGCGGCAAGGTGCGCGCTTTCGTGGTCGAGCCGGAGGTCACCATCAACAACCAATGGTCGGACCGCTACACCGTGATCGAGGTCTCCGGCCTCGACCGCCCCGGCCTGTTGTATCAACTGACGACCGCGATCTCGAAGCTCAACCTCAACATTGCTTCCGCCCATGTCGCGACCTTCGGCGAACGCGCCCGCGACGTGTTCTACGTCACCGACCTGCTCGGCGCCCAGATCACCGCGCCGACCCGGCAGGCCGCGATCAAGAGCGCGCTGATTCATCTGCTCGCCAGCGAAGACACCGTCGCGCAGCCGGCGGCGTAGCTATTTGGTGACCCTCGCTCTCTCCACATCATCGCGAGCGCAGCGAAGCAATCCACACTTTGATGCGGGGATAGATGGATTGCTTCGCTGCGCTCGCAATGACGGGGAAATAACGACACATATACCGCTGTCATCCCCGCGCAGGCGGGGATCCAGTACGCCGCGGCCTATCAGTTTAATTATTGACTTCTCTGGAATACTGGATCACCCGCCTGCGCGGGTGATGACGACTGAACATGCGTTGGCGGCGATGGGTTTCGCTTCGCTCTACCCATCCTACGATCGACGGGCGCGACCGTCACGACGGCGTTACGGGTCCTCGCCCGCGGCCGGCTTGGTAGCGACCGACCGCGCCACTGCACGATGCCTGCGATAGCGCAGTGCATCGATCAGCAGCGAGAGAACGGACGACCGCTGATGCCGCGTCGGGTAAGGCAGGTGGTCGTCCGACAACCGCCCGCGCGTCACGTCTTGGTCGTCGTCACAGAATTTCGGCGCGAACGCCAGGAACGGGCCGCCGAGATCTGAATGATGGAATGGGTTTCGTGGTGGGCGTCGCATCGGTCGTCAACCTTGTGCAGGAGACGCGCGAGCTCGTTGTGATAGAGCCTCGTCCAGTTGCCATTCAAACTGGTGAGGAATTCGAGCTCGCGGCCTGTGAGTATCGACATAGGAAACGCCAGGATGCGGAAGCAGGAGACATCGGAAAAAATGGCGCGAGGGTTAGATCTTCTGCATGCCGGCGATCTGCCTGCCGCTGTAGGGGCCGACATAGACCCCGTTCTGCAGGCATTGCGATTTTGCAGCACCGCACATCTGCGACCGGTCCGGCCGCGTGCTGGAATTGCGGATGCAGGAGGCGGCATAGGCGCTGCAGGTATGCGGGATCGCGGCCCGCCGCATGGACATCCGGTATCGGTAGGAGCGTCCGCCGTCGGACGACTGGCAACATTTGCCGTTCATCTTGCCGGCTGACGCCGTCGTCAATCCCGATGGCAGCACGATGGTGGAAATGGCGAGCGACAGGACGATGGCGAACGACTTCATGGCAGATTTCCTCTTCACAGCTTGTCTCCTCGAGTGACTAACCAACGAGACCGGCAGTCGGCGCGACGCCGATGCTGTCGGGAAACACGGTGCTGGCGAGCGCACGCTCGTCGACTCTCAGATGATCGCGGAGCAGGCCCTTGAGCACGGCGCGCAGATCGGTGGTGGGCTTGAGGTCGCGTTCCTCATAGAGCTGGGCTTGCTTCAATCCCGGCCAGTCGGCGATCACACGCCCGCCGCGCAGCGCACCGCCGGCCAGAAAGGCCACGGTGCCGGTGCCATGGTCGGTTCCGTTGGTGCCGTTGATGCGCGCGGTGCGTCCGAACTCGGTGATGATGGCGACCACCGTCTCGCGCCAGGCATCGCCCATGTTGGTCTCGATCGCCGCCAGCGCGCCGTCGAGCGCACCGAGAAGATTGGCGAGCTGACCGGAGGCCGCGCCCTCGTTGATGTGGGTGTCCCAGCCGATGAAGCCGACCGCGCCGACCCGCGGGCCGTCCGGCTTGGCCAGAAAGCGCGCCGCCGTGCCGGCGGCTTCCGCAAAATAAGCCCGCACCCCGGCGATGCCGGGAACTGCAAGTGCAGCGCCGTCGACCATGGCTGCATCCGATAGTCCTGTGGCGCCGAGCGCGGCCAGACGAATCCTTGCCTCGAGCGCGGCCGCCAGTTTCGGGTCGGTGTGCTTGTAGAGATCCAGCAACCGGGCCTGGGTGTCTTCGTTGGCCGGTAACAATTTTTGCGGCACCCACGACAGCACCGGCGCGCGGCCGCGCACAACCAGCGGGGTCACCGAGCCGACGCCAAGCACGCGGCTGCCGCGCGGATCGACCCGGCCGTCCGAAGCCAATTCGGCTAGCGCGCGGTTGAGCCAGCCGGTGTCGACGGCACCCGGCCGCGCGATGCCGCTTTCGAGAACGTCCTGGCCGTCGAAATGCGAGCGATCGCGATAGGGCGTTGCGGTGGCGTGCACGATGGTCGCCTGCTGCGCCTTATAGAGCCGGTGCAGGTTCGGCATCGCGGGATTGAGCGCAAAGAAGCTGTCGAGCGGCAGCGCCGGCGGCTTGCCGTCGAGCGCGAGCGCGCGGTCGCCGCGCAAGCCGATCCAGTCGGGATCGCCGACGGGAGCGACCGCACCGAGACCATCGAGCGCGCCGCGCAGCACAATGACGAGCATGCGCGGATCGCGGCCCTCGGCGCGTGCGAGCCGCGGCATCTGGCTCCACGCGAACAGGCTGCCTGCGCCGATCAGCGCCTCGCGACGGGATGGCAGATGGTGGCGAAAATTCATGCTCACCTCCTCTGGAATTCGGCCGACATGAACAGCAGCACCAGCGCCTGCTGACGGCTCTCGGCGCGGCCGACCGCCTGCTTCACCTCCGGCGACACCTCTGACCCGAACACGGTCTCGATGACCTCCTGGGGATCGGTCCGGCCTGCGATGCGCTCGGCGAAATTATTGGCGACGTCGAGCCGCCGTCCCATGCCGTCGATCCAGGATGCTTCATCGTCCGGAAAACCCTTCGGCGACGGCGGACGCCACAGCGGTTCGCCGAGCAGGACCTGTCCGTCCGTGTACCGCGTGGGGTCAGCCTGCGTGATCCCGGTTGCGCGCACCATGCCGACCACCCACTCGCCGGGCCGCTTGAGTTTGGCCGGCGGCTGCGTCCACGCTTCGTCGGAAGAGACCATCACCCTGACGACCTGCTTGAGATCGCCGCCGGTATCGAGAAAGGCCTTCGCCATCCGCTCCACCAGCGCAGGCGGCGGCGTATCGGAGACGAAATGGCGCGCCAGCTTGGTTGCCACATGCGAAGCGGTCGCGGGATTGGCGGCGAGATCACGCAGCACGGCGCGTCCCTGCTCCACCGTTTCGTCGTCGTAGGATTTTCCCAGCACCTTCTGTGCGCGGGGCTCGTGCAGGCGCGGATTGAAGGTGAATTCGCCGCCATGCTCGGGATTGTCGCCCGGCGGCACCAGGGTCCATCCGGTGAGAATGTTGGCGAAGCCGATGACGTCGTCCTGGGTATAGCCGGTCCGCACGCCCAGCGTATGCAACTCGAGAATCTCGCGCGCGAGATTTTCGTTCAGCCCGCGGGTGCGGTTGATGCCGGCGGTCGAATTCGCGCCCATCGAAACCGTCTGGTCGAGATAGAACAGCATGGCCGGATGGCCTTCGGCCGCCAGCAACAGATCGGAGAACCGGCCGAGCACGTGAGGGCGGATGGCCTCGCGTTCATAGGCGCCGGACATGCTGCGGATCTTGTCGGCCGAGACGCAGAAATGATTGGACCAGAACCAGACCAGCCGCTCGACAAATCCGATTTCAGCGCCGAACGCAGCCGCAGTACGAATCCGCGCCTCTTCGAGATAGATCGGCCGTCCCGGATCGGGCACGGCTTCGGCGGCTATCTTTGCCGCCATATCGCCCGTACCCGGCGCGGCGCCTTCCATCATCGTGGACGCTTCCGCCATCTGCTGGCGTTTCGCGTCCTGCTCCTTCTTGGCAACGATCGCCTTGGCTTGCCGCTTCGCAAACGCGTCGGTCACCGCGCGATAGGCCTTGGCGCTCGACGGCAGGCTGGCGGCGGCGAGTTCGCTAATCGCGGGACGATCGAGCTCGGCGATCAGCGCGCCGCGCGGATCGGCCTCGATCGCCGCGATCGATCCCGGACGCGGCGCCATCCCGAACCGGTGGAGGGCAAGCACGGCTTCGGCCTTTGCAGAACGGCTCATGGCAACACCCGAGGATGCGACGTCGTGTAGTGCTACGAACAGTAGCACTTGGACAACTGCGATGCAAGCACCGATTGAGTGCCAAAGGCTGCCGGATTGACCACAAGCATGGTTAATGTTACGCGTTGTAGCATATCGGCCACGGATGACCGCTTTCCGAAGGTCCGACGACCTCACCTTTGCGCCCGCCGCCGATCACTCTCGCCAAGCCGGAAAGGGAGACCCGAATGAAGTGCCTGCATCGCCTTCTCGCGGCATTGTCGATCCTCAGTCTCGTGACACTCGGCCTTGCCACTGCCGCTTGCGCGTACGCCGTCGCGCCGGTGAGCGACCCGGAAGCCGTCGGCTTCTCGTCATCGCGGCTGGCGCGGATCGCTGCCTGGCAACAGTCGCAGATCAATGCCGGCGCCTTCTCGGGCGCGGTTTCGGCGATCGCGCGCAACGGCAAGATCGCGTATCTGCGAGCTGTTGGCTTTCGCGACCGGGCAAAGACCATCCCGCTGCAGCCCGATGCGATCTTCTGGATCGCCTCGATGACCAAGCCGGTCACCAGCGTCGCCGCCATGATGCTGGTCGAAGAGGGCAAGCTCGACCTCGCCGCCCCGGTCCATCAGTATCTTCCCGAGCTCAAGGAGATGATGGTCGGTGTCGAGACGACCGATCCGGCGGGTGGACCGAGCAAGCTCGCGCTTGAGCCGCAGAAGCGCCCGATGACGGTTGAGGACCTGCTGCGCCACACATCCGGCCTCGTCTACCCCGAAGGCAATACGGCCGTGCACAAGTTCTACCGCGACAGCGGGCAGTACTGGCCAAGCTACGCACGCGACAGGACGTTGAAGGATCTCGTTTCCGGGTTGGTGCGGATCCCGCTCGCCTATCAGCCAGGCGAGGTCTTTGAATATGGTCTCAGTGTCGAAGTGCTGGGACGGGTCGTCGAGGTCACCTCAGGCCAGCCGCTCGATCAGTTTCTCGACAGCCGCCTGTTCAAACCGCTCGGCATGGTCGACACCGCCTTCTGGGTGCCGCCGGAGAAGCTCGCCCGCCTGATCGACCCACCAGCGGGTGTGCCGATTCGTCCTGATCGGGACGTCACCAAGCCGACCACGATGTTCTCGGCCAGCGGCGGACTGGTGTCGACGGCTGGCGACTATCTGCGATTCTGCCGGATGCTGCTCAACGGTGGTGAGCTCGACGGCGTGCGCATCCTGTCGCCTGCAACCGTCCGGCGGATGACCACGAGCGCGTTGCCGCCCGATATCCGCTTCACCAGCGACACTGCCGTGGGACCACGGGGCGGCTCGACCTTCGGGCTCGGCTTCGCGATCCGTACTGATGCGACACAGAGCTGGGTGCCCGGATCGGTCGGCAGCTACACCTGGAACGGGCGCTGGGGCAGCTACTTTTGGGTCGACCCGGCGGAGCAGCTGATCGCCATACAGCTCATCCAGGCTGGGACCGAGAATTACGACCAGTTCTGGACTCCCT
Source organism: Bradyrhizobium sp. McL0615 (assembly GCF_049993905.1). Classification (NCBI taxonomy): domain Bacteria; kingdom Pseudomonadati; phylum Pseudomonadota; class Alphaproteobacteria; order Hyphomicrobiales; family Nitrobacteraceae; genus Bradyrhizobium; species Bradyrhizobium sp. McL0615. Next base: position 8,758,981 of record NZ_CP188254.1, read on the forward strand.
TTCGCAATCTCACATACGGCGCCTTCCTGATTCCCGACCACGGCGCACCGACAGCGGCAACCGCGGCGATCGATCAGGCGGCGCTCGCGGCTTTCGAGGGAACCTACAGGCTCGGATCGCCCAGTTCACGTGACATGCAGGTGCCCCGCGAGTTCGGCGGCCTCGGCCTCGACGTCGCCATGGAGCAGGGAATCGTAAAGGTGAAGTCTCCGATCCCGGGCATGCCCGCCGCCAAGGCCGGCATCATGGCAGGTGACATCATCACGCATCTCGATGACGCGGCGACTCAGGGCCTTTCGCTGGGCCAGGCGATCGAGAAGATGCGCGGACCCGTCAACACCCCGGTTCGTCTGAGGATCGTACGCAAGGGGCAGGACAGGCCAATCGAGCTGTCGCTCGTCCGCGCCCAGATCCGACTGCAAGGAGCTGCCGATCTTCGAGTCGTCAGCAAGGATGGCCAGCTGTTGATCGAGGCAAGCGGAGACCTGCCGCTCCTCGATTTTGAGAAAGGTGCAGCGACTACGGTCGTTCCCACGTCAAGCAACGAGTTCTTCGTGGATGGCGGCGACCACACCCGCCTTGCCTTCCTACGCGACGGGGCTGGCCCGATGCGCCTGGTGCTCAATCCGGGGCCATGGCAGATCACGGGTCAGCGGATCAACTGACGGGACACGAAAGAGGAGACGCGAAGGTCTGCCCAGTCGCGACCCGATATGACAAGCAACGACCTGACCTCATCAAGCTCGCATCCAGTGCACTATTTTGGCCCGGCGTTGCCGCCGCGGCAGCGAAGTGACGCGAAGTGCTGTCACAAACACAACAACACAGCGCGGCTTCCAGCTTAGCCCGGAGGCGAAATCCCCCGCAGGACGTCCTTGAAGACGCCGTACTGCACTTGAAACGCTCGCGGGCTGTAGTCCTGGTAGTATCCCGCGGTCACCACGACAACGAGATCGAGCTCCGGCACGATACGAATCGACTGCCCGCCACGACCGAGCGCGCCTACCCACTGGACCTCGCGCCCATTGAGCACGGAGCGACCGAGCCACCATAGGTATCCATAAGATTGACCGTCCGCGGCCTTGATCTTCGGCGCCGTCGAGGTCTCGATCCATTCCCTGGAAACGATCTGGTGGCCGTTCCAACGACCGCCCGCGAGGACGAGCTGGCCGATTTTTGCCATATCGCGCGACCGCAAACGCAATCCCCCGCCGGCATCGGTGTCTCCCTTGCGCCGTTCCCACTCAACGGCGGTAATGCCTAGAGGCTCGAACAACGCCTCACGCGCAAATTCGTCGAGGGGGCGTCCGGTTGCCTTGCGGATGATGGCCGACACCAGGGCGAGCGCGCCGGTGTTGTAGAAGAACTCTTGTCCCGCCGGAGCAGTCGTCGCAAGACCGAGGACGTAACGGCACGCATCTCGCGACCTATTCATGCCCGCCTCGTCGTTGTTATCATCTCCCGTAGCCGGTGTTGCCTCCACCCATGCCAGCCCCATCGACATGCTGAGCGCGTGGAACAGCTGGATGCGATCCTTCTCAGGAGACCGCAAATCTTCCAACTCGGGGAAGAAGCTAAAAATCGGTTCGTTGACGCTGCGTATCAGCCCGCGATCGATCGCGATCCCGATCACGAGTGACGCAACGCTCTTTGAAACCGATTTCATGTCATGCAGTGTATCGGCATCAAAGGTAACGTTTTCCACCCGGCGGCCGTAAAAGCGGCCGGGAATCTCGTCGGGACCCCTGAAGTACCGTTCGAACACCAACTTGCCGCCGCGTGCGACCAGTACGGAGTGCACATTGGCAGCGCTTGAGGCGAGCCGATCAGCCATCCTGCACAGCGCCGCACGGTCTATGAGGTTATCCTCGTTGACGGAGGCGACGGGCCAGCCGTCGTCTCGCGCGAGCGGGATACCGCAGCCGTCGGGCAGGCCCGCATGCACCGGCAACGCCGTAAGTGGTGACAGCGCAGCTCCCCCGAGAAGCGAAATGAACTGACGCCGTCTCACACAAGAGTCTCTCGTTCTCAGCCTTTGCTTGGACCGCTAGTACTGCGGACCCAGCGCAATCCGCCCGATGGTGCCGTCCTTGGCCAGACCGATGCGCCACTCCGCCGAACCGTTGGCGAACTGGGCGATATAGACATCGCTGCCGAGACCTGAGACGCCCCGGAACGACATCGCGCGCAGGGCGCCGAGCCTGGAGAGAATGGCCCGGTTGAAGGGAAGCTGCTGGCGCGTCTGCGCCGCGACTTCGGACGTCATACGCTCGTAGTCCGGCTCGCCGCGGCCAACGGCCTCGATATATCCGCGCAGCATCGCTTCGCTGCCCGCCAGCGGAACGGTGCGCGGCGCCACTGCGCCGCCGGACCGGAGGTTCGCCTCGACCGTATGGAAGCGCGTTTGCTGTCCCGGCAGCACGATCTCCAGACACTTGCCCGACCGATCGGCGATCAGCCATGGACTGTCGACATAGGTCGTGACCGGAAACGTCATTTCCTCGCCGATCGTACCAACGGCTGAGCGCTTGCCCTCCGCGTCAAGCTTGAAGAGCTGAAGATCGCTGCCGCTGCCATTGTAGATCAGCACCTTGATCGGCGCGGTCTCGGCCGTGGCTCTGAGGCTCGCTTCCTCCGAACAGGCGGCGATGCCACCGGGCTTGCTGTTGCCGTCCGGCCGGAAGATGACATCGTCGGCCTTGTCGTCCGCCGCCAGCAGGATGCGGAATTCCGCGACGCCATTGGCGAACTTCACGCCGTAGATGTCGTAGCCGCCCGGGCCGACACCGCGGAAGAAGATCGATTCCACCACGCCGAACGCCTTGAACATCGCCTGCAGCTCGGACGCCTGACGCCGGATCTTGCCCGCCAGCGCCGTGCTCATCCGCTCGTAATTGGGCGTTCCGCGTTGCAGATCATCGATCCCTCGCAGGATCATCTCCTTGCTGCCCGATAGCGGGGTTTGATCCCTGAACCGATCCGGCGCCGCCGCGATCCGGCGTGAAAAGTCTTCCTCGATCGCCTTCGCCCTGGCCGCGGTGACCTGCGGCGCCAACCGGGCACCATACACCGGCTCGTACAGCAGAGCCTGGGTTACCTTGGACTGACCGTCGCGCAGGAAAACAACCAGATCATCCTGGCTGCTCGCAAAGGCATCGACGCCGCGCGGCACGATCTCGAATTTCGGCCGTCCGGTCTCCTGCGCGGACAGCCGTTCACCCTCACGGGTGACGGTGAGCAGGCGGCCAAGTCCCAGATGGTAAGCGCCGACATATGAATCCAGCGGCGCGCCACCGGCCTCGACGCTCTGCGACGACAATTCGGCGACCCTGATGGCGCTGATGTCCCGGCCGTTCTGGCTCAGCACCGGCGCAGCCGGCTGCGTCTCATGGCCGACGGCCATCGTGATCGGGCCGGCCGACGCCGGGTAGGAATAGGTGCCATCGCCCGCTGCCGCCAACCGGAGCTTTCGCTGTCCGCTGACTTGCCCGAAGAAATCGTCGCCTTCCCGGGAGACAGTGAAGATCGATGCGCGACCCAATGAATAGAAGGAGACGGATTGCGGCTTGCGCACCGCAGTCGCGGCATCGACCACACGGTCGATCGCCGGCGTTGACACCGGCGCGGCGCGGTAGGCGATGGAGCCGGCAGACACCATGACGACCGGCAGGATGACGGCCGCGGTTCCGATTCGCTTGCCCCAGCCCAGTTTCGCAGGCGCCGCGGTGGCCGCCAGAATGCGCTCCACCCGGCTGCGCACCGTACACGCCCTCGCCATTTCGATGCCCGCCGGCGCCCGCCGAACGTGCTGTACGAGATCGAGCAGAATCTCGGCGTAAGACAGCCGGTCCTCGACCACTTCGAGCGCCGTTGCGTCGCTGATGATTTCGGCCAGCTCGGCCAGCCTTGTGTGATGCCACCACGCGAACGGGCTGAACCAGAATACCGAACGATTGAACGAGGCGAGCAGCAGCAGATAGAAATCACGGTTGGCGACGTGGGCGCCCTCATGCGCCAGCACGGCCTGGCGCTTGTGCACATCCCAGTCGAAGCATTGCGGCGGCAGCAGAATGGTCGACCCGAAGGTGACGGGCCCGGCGATCACGCTGCTCACGCGCACGCTCCAGTCGGCCGTCCAGGGTGCGCGCATCGGCTTGGCGGCGCGCGCCAGACGCCAGGTCAGATAAAGGCCGACCGCCAGCCGCAACAACAGCAGGCCGGCAACCAGCGCATAGACGATGGTGGCCAGGGCCAGCCAGTTCACCGGCGGGGTATGCGCGCTGCCGATAGCGGCAGGCATCCCCTGCGCAGTCGCGGGCATGTCCTGCAGCGGCTCCGGCGACGGGCTGCTCCAGGAGCTGCCGGCCGGCCAAAAATGTTCCGCGGCCGGCACCGGCAACGCGTTCACGGTGACGGTCACCGTGGTCCAATGCATCAACAGCGGCATCGACAATGACGCCACCAGCACCATGGCCCAGCAGGTCATGTGCACGTGCGGATTCCGTACCCGCATGAGATTCAAGCCAATCCAAACGACGCCTCCGAGAAGCAGGGCGCGCAGCGCCGACTCCGCCAGAATCGCCAGCATTATCTCCTCCTACCCTTCGCCTCTGTTTTGATCTCGGCTTTGGTCTCAGTCTTGGTCTTGGCCTTCGCAACCTGGTCGGCCAGCGTGCGTAGCTGACGCTGGTCGAGCATCGCCGTGTCCACCATGCCGACCAGAACCTCTTCGACGGAGCCGTTGCAGAACCAGTCGACGATGCGCTGGACCGCTTTTGCCGCAACACGCGCGCGCGGCTCCGCCGCCTGGTAGACATAGGTGCGTCCATCCACGGTATGCGTGGTGTAGCCCTTGTCTTCCAATCGTCGCAGCACGGTGCGGACGGTGGATTCCTTGAGCGGACGGGAAAGCCGCTCGCGGACGGCCTCGGCCGTGACCGGACCGTTGGCCCAAACCAGTTGCATCACCTCGCGCTCGAGGTCGCCCAGTTCGGGCAGGCTGTCATCCATGGTGCTACCTTGCGATCTCGGGCTTAAATGCTACAGAGCGTCGCATACGTAGCCGGAATCCGCAACTTCTATTCACCTGACATGGCCGCGCTTCTCGGGCCGGCGGGGCCGATCAGGCGTTGACAGCAAACGCACTATCGCTGGTCAGCTTGTCCCGTTTGCAAATCAGCCCAACCGTAATGCTCGAGAGCCGCTAACCCCGCCCCCACGAAGGCAAGATAATTTGTCCGCGAAACCAGAAGACCCATATCGAACAGTTCGAGCAAAGCTTGCCATGGGTCCGCTGCCGGCACCGCGATTGCGCGGGCGCCACCATCGATCACGTAAGGTTGGAAGCTGCCGTCGGATCTCCGGTACTTGGCTTCGGATCCGATGTCATCACAGCAAAGGATCAAGTGCAGGCGGTCTTTCGGCATATCAATCCCCAAATTTGCGGTCGACGCGCGCTGGGTTTACGGGTCTGACAACTGCAACGAGATGTTTGCGTGCGACAAGACGTCCGGTTGAAGATCGCGCGCAAAAACCTTTTCCGCAGGGCAATTCCACAAAGTTCTGGCGCCATCGCGCTTGCCCGACAGGCTTCATCATTGAAACCCAACGGACCATTGAACGAAGGTTGATCCACACATTACGTTCGGTTGGCAGCATCATACCGAGGTTTGGGATCGCGGCAGGCGATCGGCATGCGGCACTCCCGGGCGCATCACTCCACGCAACGACCGGTCCGGATCATTATGTCCCACCGGAATATCCTCCGGACGTCCAAAAGCTGCTAGTATGCCGCCTGTTGGGAGGGCGACGTTGTCGCCGCTGATGACAGAGATCACCTAGCGACGCAGCGGGCCCGGAAGTGGCCGAACGATGCTGCCGATGAAGCGTAACCAGACCATGATATCCTGGCGCTCAGCCGAGCAATGGCTGCTGGGCAGCATGATGCTGGCGTTGGCGATGCGGGAGGACAGCACGTGAGCGGCCGCCCAGCATCGCCTCACCCCCACGCAAGCGCCGAGGAACCGGTCGTCTTCGTTGTCGACGACGACGCATCGATGCGCGACGCGCTGAGCAATCTTTTCCGCTCGGTGGGCTTGCGGGTCGAGGTGTTCGGTTCGGCGCACGAGTTCCTGCAGAGCACGCTTCCGAACGTTGCCAGCTGCCTGATCCTCGACATCAGGCTGCCCCGCCTGAGCGGCCTCGACTTTCAGGCCGAGTTGGCGAAGGCCGATATTCGCATCCCGATCATCTTCATGACGGGTCATGGCGATATCCCGATGACGGTCAGGGCCATGAAGGCCGGCGCCGTCGACTTCCTGACCAAGCCATTCCGCGACCAGGACATGCTGGATGCCGTCACCATGGCAATCGAACGCGACCGGGTCAGCCGCGATGAAGCCAGGGTGCTCTCCGGCCTGCATACGCGTTTCGCGACCCTGACCCCTCGGGAGCTGGAGATAATGGCGCTGGTCACCGCCGGACGCATGAACAAGCAGATTGCCGCCGAAATCGGCATTGCCGAAATCACCGTGAAGATACACCGCGGGCACATCATGCGAAAAATGGCCGCGAAATCGCTGCCCGACCTGGTGAGGATGGCCGAGATGCTCGGAATCGGGCCCGCGCCCGGCGGGCCGCAAACCTAAGTATGATTCTCCGCCTCTGATTTCGGACGCACTCTCCCACTACGCGGCTGTACAGCAAGAGACACCTTCCGGTCGTCTCCAGGAAGGACGCTGTTCCAGGAAGGACCGCTGTGTCCAACCCACCGGTAATCTCGGTCATCGACGATGATGGGTCCGTTCGCGCCGCGACCCACAACCTCGTGAGATCGCTTGGCTACGCCGTGCATACGTTCGCGTCCGCCGAGGAGTTTTTGCGATCGTCCCACCTCCGCGACACATCGTGCGTGATCGCCGATGTCAGAATGCCGACCATGAGCGGGCTCGAATTGCAGGCCGACCTGCTTGCCCGCGGACACAGCCTGCCGTTCATTTTCCTCACCGCTTTCGCCGTCGAGAGCGACCGTGCGCGCGCTCTGAAGGCTGGCGCAGTCTGCTTTCTGACCAAGCCGTTCGACGGGGAAGCCCTGATCGCGTGCCTCGACGCCGCCCTGGAAGGCAAGGGCGCGGCGACCGGCCAATGACCCGATCGGATTGGCGGCTTGTGTTGATGCGCTGCGGGCCGCCTATACCCAAGGATGACCCCGCCAACCATCTGGACAAGTTGATCGCGGCCGGGGACTGGCGCAAGACTCCGGCCATCGTCGCGCCCCTCGAGTGAGCGAGGGCCGATAAAATGCAGCACACAATTTGATCGGTACCGGCAATTCCTCAGAAGGAGGTCGCCATGCGTACAGAACCACGATGTTCCCAGTGCGACAGTGAAGATCCCAAGATTATTTCTCTTGCACGTGAATACTACTGCGGACGGCTTTGCCTCTATCGGGGCCAGGAAAACTTCATTCGCTGGATGCGGCGGGCGAACGCAGAGGCTGCGTCATGACAAATTGCTGCGGAAATCCTGAGTGCAAGCGCCCCTTCGGGCTGGTCCGGCGCAGCTGGTATTTCGAGCAATTTTGCTCGGCGAAGTGCCGCGAGATCTACAAGCGGCAGCTGGATCGCAACCGGGCCTACTGGAAATGGCTCTACAAATGTCCTGAACCGTCGGTCGCGGAAAGAAGCTGACCCAGCCGCGGGGCGGAGAGGACATAAGGAGCGATCATGACGACGGTACAGGCGATGATGGTGGGAGCGATACTGGCCTGGGCACCCACGATCCTTGTGTTCATCTATATCGTGCGGGACATGCGAAACACGCGAAGCCTCGATTAGCGTATGCCGGATCCTCAGGCGCGACTTTCAGTCACTCGATCGATCCGCGCCCTTTCCTGAATCCGGGCGCCCTCATGCTGCAATAGCCAGCGCTTGCGCTCCAGCCCGCCACCGTACTTCACCAGCGAACCGTTGGCGCCGATCAGGCGGTGACAGGGCAGGACGACGCTGATCGGGTTCGAGCCGTTGGCGTGGCCGACGGCGCGAACGGCGCGCGGCATCTCAAGTCTTGCGGCGAGTGCGCCATAGCTCAGCGTCGAGCCGGCGGGAATTTTGGGCAACGCGTTCCAGACCTTTTGCTGGAACGGCGTGCCGGCGACACGCCATCCGATCGCGGCAAGGCGATCGAGGTCGCCCTTGAAATAGCCGGTCAGTGCGGCGCGCAGCTCACGCGGCGCCCGCGCAATCTTCAGCTCCACCACGCCATACTGCAGGCGCAGCAACTGCTGCATGCGCGGTTCGTAATCCTCCCAGTCCAGCGCACGTAGCAGGCCATCCGCGTCGGTGATCAATAGCGCCGTCCCGATCGGCGTCGTCAGGCGGTCGAGATTGAAGCTCTCTGGCATCGTCATTCCCGTAAAAATATCCGCAGGCATGCCGCACTTTTCACCTGACGCGTGCTAGCGTCCACCCGAATTCCGCTGCCGGTTGGGGGACCGCAACATGATCTTCATCGCCAATGTTCTGGTCGCGGTGGTTGCCGCGCTGCATGTGTATTTTCTCATTCTCGAAATGTTTCTCTGGACCAAGCCGCTGGGCTTGAAGACTTTTCGCAACTCGATCGAGAAGGCGACGGAATCGGCGGTGCTGGCCGCCAATCAGGGCTTGTATAATGGATTCCTCGCCGCGGGGCTCATCTGGGGCCTGTTCCACCCCAATCCGACGTTCGCTCTCCAGATCAAGATTTTCTTTCTGCTCTGCGTGATCGTGGCCGGCGCCTATGGCGCGGCGACCGTCAGCCGCCGGATCCTCTACGTACAGGCCGCACCCGCGGCGCTCGCGCTGGTCCTGCTGTGGCTTGCGTAGGACATTCGTCTACCCGGCACTGCCTTGCGTTGCCAAATCCGTTCCGCCACACTCCCTGATAACGATGACCGCCGGCCATCCTAACCGATGGCCTGACATGATCGTCGAGCAATAATGGGAGGTTTCTTTATGATGAGAAGTGGCATGTTCCACTGGCTCGCGGGCGCAGCCGTTGCGATCGCGCTGGCATCGCCGGCCAATGCACAGAAGAAATACGACACCGGCGCCAGCGATACCGAAATCAAGATCGGCCAGACCGTTCCGTTCTCAGGCCCGGCATCGGCCTATGCCGGCATCGGCAAGACGCAGGCCGCCTATTTCAAGATGATCAACGAGCAGGGCGGCATCAACGGCCGCAAGCTCAATCTGATCCAGTATGACGACGCCTACTCGCCGCCCAAGGCTGTGGAGCAGGTGCGCAAGCTGGTCGAGGGCGACGAGGTGCTGTTCACCTTCCAGATCATCGGCACGCCGTCGAATGCCGCCGTTCAGAAATATCTCAACGGCAAGAAGGTGCCGCAGTTGCTGGCCGCGACCGGCGCATCGAAATTCACCGACCCGAAGAACTTCCCCTGGACGATGGGCTACAATCCCAACTACCAGTCCGAGGGGCGCATCTACGGGCAATACATTTTGAAGAACCACCCCAACGCGAAAATCGGTATCCTCTACCAGAACGACGATCTCGGCCGCGACTACATCACCGGCTTGAAGGAAGCGCTTGGCGGCAAGTCGGCGACGATGATCGTCGCCGAAGCCTCATACGAGCTCACCGATCCGACCATCGACTCGCAGATCGTCAGGTTGAAGGCGGCCGGCGCCGACCTGCTCTACGACGCCTCCACGCCGAAATTCGCGGCGCAGGCGATCAAGAAGGTCGCCGACCTCGGCTGGAAGCCAGTGCACATCCTCGACATCAATGCGAGCCCGATCTCCGCCACGCTCAAGCCGGCGGGCCTCGACATCTCCACGGACATCATCTCGACCGCCTACGGCAAGGATCCCGGCGATCCGCAATGGAAGGACGATGCCGGCATGAAGGCCTATTTCGCCTTCATGGACAAATATTATCCGGAAGGCGACAAGCAAAACACGGTCAACATCTACGGTTATGCCACTGCGGAACTGCTGGTGCATATCCTGCGGCAATGCGGCGACGATCTCACCCGCGAGAACCTCATGAAGCAGGCGACCAGCCTGAAGAACGCCACCGGCAGCCTGTCGCTGCCTGGCATGGTCACCAACACCTCGCCGACCGACTACCGCATCAACAAGCAGATGCAGATGATGAAGTTCAACGGCGAGCGCTGGGAACTGTTCGGCCCGATCATCGAGGATGCCGGACCAGCCGGTTAGCGCCCTGCCCCGATTCAGGACTGAAGCCGTCGGCGTCACCCAGGAAGCCGGCAGCTTTGTTTAGAGTCCCGTGATGTCCTGCCGCGCGCCCATGCATCATTTTACGGCTGACACCAGGTGTGGATTCTTTTTGAGCAGGCGGAACCTGATACCGAACCCCCAGCTTTTGGATGCCTTGCGTTGCAACATGGCATCCGCCACTATTGTGGCAGCGATGACGTCCGCCGGCAAAACGAAGCCGCGGCAAGATCATCGGCTTAATGATAAACCCATGAGGAACGCAGCATAATGAAGAAGAGTATTTTCCATCTGGTCACCGGCACGGCGCTTGCGGTTGCGCTGTCGGCGTCGTCGGCTTACGCGCAGAAAAAATACGATACCGGCGCGACCGATACCGAGATCAAGATCGGCCAGACCAACCCATTCAGCGGACCGGCCTCCGCCTATGCCACCATCGGCAAGACGCAGGCGGCCTACATCAAGATGATCAACGATCAGGGCGGCGTGAACGGCCGCAAGATCAATCTGGTCCAGTATGACGACGCCTACTCGCCGCCCAAGGCCGTCGAGCAGGTGCGCAAGCTGGTCGAGAGCGATGAGGTGCTGCTTACGTTCCAGCTGCTCGGCACGCCCTCGAACGCGGCGGTGCAGAAATATCTCAATTCCAAGAAGGTGCCGCAGCTGTTCGCCGCGACCGGCGCGTCGAAGTTCACCGACCCGAAGAATTTCCCGTGGACGATGGGCTTCAACCCGAACTACTTCGTCGAGGGGCGTATCTACGGCCAGTACATCCTGAAGGAATATCCGAACGCCAAGATCGGAATCCTCTATCAGAACGACGACCTCGGTAAGGACTATCAGAACGGCATCAAGGCCGGCCTCGGCGACAAGGCGGCCAAGATGATCGTGTCGGAAGCCTCCTACGAGGTCTCCGATCCGACCATCGATTCGCAGATCCTCAAGATCAAGGACGCCGGCGCGGACCTGTTCTTCTCGGCGACGACGCCCAAGCAGGCGGCGCAGGCGATCAAGAAGATCGCCGAACTCGGCTGGAAGCCGGTGCACATCCTCGACATCAACGCGACCTCGGTCGGCGCAGTCATGAAGCCGGCGGGCCTCGAAGCCTCCAAGGGCGTGATCAGCGTCAACTACGGCAAGGATCCGCTCGATCCGAGCTGGAAGGATGACCCCGGCATGAAGAGGTATTTCGAGTTCATGGCGAAGTACTATCCTGACGGCGACAAGGACTCGAGCTTCAACTCCTACGGCTACATGACAACGGAGTTGCTGATCCATGTGCTGAAGGCATGCGGCGACAATCTGACCCGCGAGAACGTGTTGAAACAGGCCACCAGCCTGAAGAACGTCAAGCTCGACCTGCTGCTGCCGGGCATCACCGTCAACACCACGTCGGACGATTACCGCGTCAACAAGCAGCTGCAGATGATGAAGTTCAACGGCGAGCGTTGGGAACTGTTCGGCCCGATCCTCGAAGACAAGGGCGCGGCGGGCTAGTCGCTGCGATCCAATCGATACGATCGGCGGAAAGAAGCGATCGGCGGCCCCTCGGGGCCGCCGATTTTTTGTGGGTGATTGTAGTTTCGTAGGGTGGGCAAAGGAGCGAAGCGACGTGCCCACCATCCCTCGACGAGCATCGGTCTGAATGGTGGGCACGCTTCGCTTTGCCCACCCTACGAACTACGAATTGATCGCTACTTCGGGATCTCGCCAAACGTCTTGCCGACGGGCAGCACGGCGTGGCGGATCAGACGGGAATCCTCGACCGCTGCCTGGCGGTGCTTCACCGCTTCGCGGTAGACGGGATCGCGGATCATCTCGGCGAAGGCGGCGACGCTTGGATATTCGGCGATGAAGCAGTGGTCCCAGCGCTCGTCTTGCGGCCCGATCAGCATCAGCTCGAACCTGCCCTGCCAGACGATGCGGCCGCCGAGCCGTTCGAACACCGGGCCGCTCTCGCGCCCGTAGGCCGCGTAGGCTTCGGCGCCCGTCGCCTTGCGGCCGTCGGGATAGGCGGCTTCTGCGCGCAAGCGAACCAGGTTGAGCATGTGGACGGGCCCCGGCCGGTCGTTGGCCCTGAACTGCGCGAACACTTCTTTGGTCGGATCGACGTGGCCCATGAAAAACTTCCCCCGGGAACGCTGCGGTTTGCAGCCATACTAGTATGGGCCCGCCGCACCTCCTAATCCGGCGTTAACCTTTCCGTAACCGAGCCTTAAACAGGCCCCGCTAGCGTGCGGCGGGACGGGTGTGAACGGCGTTTGTCATGGCGTGGGGACGGAAAAAGAGCGGCGGACGCAAGGAGCCGCTGTTCGGGCTTCCGGCAGCACTCGCCGACCTGCGCCTCTCGCCAGAGGATCGCATTCCGGCCGCCGCCGACGACGACAAACCGAAGAAATCAGTGCCCAAGCACAAGCCCGAAGAGGACGACGACGAGCCGCCGCCGCGCGAGCGCAAGCCGCGCGCCGCAAAAAGCGGCGCCAAGCGGCGCGCGAAGTCGCGCGGCCGGTTCAGGTTCGGCCGACTGGTCTATTGGGGCGCGGTGCTCGGCCTGTGGGCGGGGATCGCGATCATCGGCGTCGTGGTCTGGGTCGGCGCGCACCTGCCGGCGATTCAGTCGCTGGAAATTCCAAAGCGTCCGCCGACCATCCAGATTGTTGGCCTCGACGGCAGCCTGCTGGCCTCGCGCGGCGAAATGGCCGGCACCAATGTGGCGCTGAAGGACCTCCCGCCCTATCTGCCGAAGGCGTTCATCGCCATCGAGGACCGCCGCTTCTATTCGCACTACGGCGTCGACCCCGTCGGCATCGCGCGCGCGGCCGTGGCCAACGTCCTGCATCGCGGCGTGTCGCAGGGCGGCTCGACGCTGACGCAGCAGCTCGCCAAAAACCTGTTCCTGACCCAGGAACGCACCATGGCGCGCAAGCTGCAGGAAGTGGAGCTGGCGCTGTGGCTGGAGCGCAAGCACTCCAAGAACGAAATTCTCGAGCTCTACCTCAACCGCGTCTATTTCGGCTCCGGCGCCTATGGCGTCGAGGCGGCGTCGCAGCGCTATTTCGGCAAGTCGGCAAAGAACGTCACGGTCGCAGAGGCCGCGATGCTGGCGGGCCTCGTCAAATCGCCGTCGCGGCTGGCGCCGAACCGTAATCCGGAAGGCGCGGAAGCGCGCGCTCAGATCGTGCTCGCGGCGATGGCGGAGAACAAATTCATCAGCGCCGCCCAGGCCAAGGCCTCGATCGGCCATCCCTCCTACAATGTGAAGCCGGCCGGCGCCGGCACGGTCAATTACGTCGCCGACTGGATCGGCGAGGTGCTCGACGATCTGGTCGGCCAGATCGACCAGAGCATCGTGGTCGAGACCACGATCGATCCGAAGCTGCAGAGCGTGGCCGAAGCCGCCATCATCGACGAGCTGGCGGCCAAGAGCGTGAAATTCAACGTCACCCAGGGCGCGCTGGTGGCGATGACGCCCGAGGGCGCGGTGCGCGCCATGGTCGGCGGGCGGAACTATGCCGACAGCCAGTATAACCGCGCAGTGACGGCCAAACGCCAGCCCGGATCGGCGTTCAAGCCGTTCATCTATCTGACGGCAATCGAAGGCGGCCTGACGCCGGAAACGATCCGCCAGGACGCGCCGCTCGATCTCAAGGGCTGGCGCCCGGAGAACTACACCCACGAATATTTCGGCGCGGTGACGCTGACGCAGGCGCTGGCGATGTCGCTCAATACGGTCGCGGTGCGGGTCGGCCTCGAGGTCGGCCCGAAGAACGTGGTGCGGACCGCGCACCGGCTCGGGATTTCATCGAAGCTGGAAGCCAATCCCTCGATCGCGCTCGGTACCTCGGAAGTCTCCGTGATCGAACTGGTCGGCGCCTATGCGCCGTTTTCCAATGGCGGGCTCGGCGTCTCCCCGCATGTCGTGACCAAGATCCGCACCAATGAAGGCAAGGTGCTGTATGCGCGGCAGCCCGACCAGCTCAGTCAGGTGATCGAGCCGCGCCATGTCGCGATGATGAACACGATGATGCAGGAGACCTTGCTCTCCGGCACCGCGCGCAAGGCTGAGATTCCAGGCTGGATGGCCGCCGGCAAGACCGGCACCAGCCAGGATTTCCGCGACGCCTGGTTCATCGGCTATACGGCGAACCTCGTCACCGGCGTCTGGCTCGGCAATGACGACAATTCACCGACCAAGAAGGCGACCGGCGGCGGCCTGCCGGTGGAAGTCTGGACCCGCTTCATGCGCACGGCGCATCAGGGCGTGCCAGTGGCGGGCCTGCCGAACTCGCAACGCGGCGGCTTCATGTCGAACCTGTTCCAGACGGCGTCGCAGGTCAGCGCCGCGCCGAGCCAACCGGCATCGGTCCCGCAGGGCGGTGGATATCGGCCAGCACCGGCAAGAACCTCGGCGCCGCCTCCCAATCCCAATGCGCGGCCCGAGCCGGCCGCGGGACTGGATGGCTGGCTGGTGGATCGGCTGTTCGGGCGGTAAAGCGCCCGGCTAGCTAGCGAAGACGACCCGCGTTTCCACCGAAACGCGCCGGTACAAATCCTCGACGTCGTCGTTCACGAGCCGGATGCATCCGGACGCGACCAGATGGCCGATGGTCTTGGGTGAGTTGGTGCCGTGAATGAGCAGGCCGGGCTTGTCCAGCAACAGCGCGCGTGCGCCCAACAGACTGCCGGGACGGCCGGCCGCCGCCAGCAACGCGTCAGCGTCCTTCGTGTTCGCACCCGAAGGCCGCCAGTCAGGCCACTCAAGCTTGTTCATGACGCGAGAGAGGCTGCCTCCCTTCAGGCACTCCTGTGCAATTCCGATCCCGTAGCGGCGCGCGGAATTGTTGGCGTCGATCAGATAGAGAAAGCGGTTTTCCCGATCGACCACGATTGAACCGGGAACAACGGTGGTGCGGTAGAACACCACTTGCCGCTGCAGCGCAAACGGCAGGACTTCGCCCGAAGAGCCGCCATCCACGCCGGGCTTCAGATCCGCCACGACGACATCTTCACGCCCGCTTTGCGCTTTCGGCGATGACGGATTCACGCTGGCCGCGACGATGGCGGGGCCTTTGGTTGCTACAAAGCCGTAGACCAACGCCGCGAGGGCGATGACGGCAGCCACCGCGCAGGCGCCGATAGCGAGCGGTTTCCAGTTCCTGCCCGTCGACAACACTTCGTTGATGGCCGCCGTGGAGTTCGCCTCCTCCGCGACGATGTCATCTTCGATCCGCCGAACGGCCTCTTCGAGCGCGGCGGCATGAGATGCGGCGGCTTCGCGCGTGAGGTGGGATCTCGTGATGAGGCTAAAGGCGTCCTTGTAGATCTGATCGCGCGCGACCGCGTCCTTGCCTACAATCGCTTTCATCAGCAGCGAATAATAATCCACGGTCATGATCTGACCCCTGATAACTACCTAACGGGAGGCGCGTATTGAATTCCGCCCTGGGTCCAGAGCGCATTCAATCCGCGCGGGATGCTCAGCCTGGACTGCGTTCCAACGTTCCTTTCATAGATCTCTCCGTAATTGCCGACCGCGCGGACGGCGCGCGCGGCCCAGTCCTTCCCAAGGCCCAACTGCTCGCCAAATTCACCTTCGGTGCCGACCAAGCGCCTTATATTGGGGTTGGGAGATTTCACCGCATCGTCGATCGTCGCCGACTTGACGCCCAGTTCCTCGGCGTTGATCAATGAATAGAGCGTCCACTTGACCAGGTTGAACCACTGGTCGTCGCCTTGCCGTACCGCCGGCCCGAGCGGCTCCTTCGAAATGACTTCCGGCAGGATGATATGGCTGTCGGGTGCCGACAGCTTGAGGCGCTCGGCGTAGAGCTGCGACACGTCGCTCGTCAGCACATCGCATTTGCGTTCGTCATAGGCTTTCCGGCTCTCTTCCGCAGTGCCGAAGGCCAGAACCTTCAGGGCCATGTCGTTGGCACGGAAATAGTCGGTCACATTCAGTTCGGTGGTGGTGCCGGTCTGGGTGCAAACCGTCTTGCCGCCAAGCTGCAAGGCGGTATCGATCCCGGCATCCCGGCGCAACAGAAAGCCCTGGCCGTCGTAATAGGCGATGCCGGCAAACATCAGGCCGAGCGAACTTTCCCGTGACATCGTCCATGTCGAATTGCGCGACAACACGTCGATCTGGTTCGACTGCAGCGCCGCGAAGCGGACGGATGCATCGAGCGGCATGAACGTCACCTTGGCGGGATCGCCGAAAATCGCCGCCGCCACGGCGCGGCAAATGTCGACGTCAAAGCCGGTCCAAATGTTCTTGTCGTCCGTGCTGGAGAAGCCCAGCAACCCCTGGCTGACGCCGCAATTGAGCGTGCCGCGCTCCTGGACCGCCTTCAGCGTCTGCGCGCCAGCTGGGGGGCCGCCCGCAAGAACAAAGGCCAGCAATGCGAGGACCGGGAGGAGCACAGGCAGCTTCTTGAAATCACGCATTTGGATCTCGCAATCGGTGGCGGTTAACACGCTCTTGAGCCGAAATGACGTCCGCAGGCTAGCACAACCGGAAGGGTTCCCAATGCCTGGCCGGCTGGTGGATGGGGGCTGTCTGGAAGATAGGACCTCGTCCGAAATGTTCGTCGTCCCTGCGAACGCAGGGACCCATACGCCGTGGCCGGCGTAATGGGCACGACCGAAGACGACTTCGCTTCCGCAAGCTACGGCGATATGGCTAACCCATACCGTCTGCGACCCACGCTTTCTCGATAGATAACGCGGTATGGGTCCCTGCGTTCGCAGGGACGACGGAAACAGCTAATCCTCGACCCCGTAGCGATGCAGGTCGTTGCCGTAGGTGTCGAGCCAGCGCTTGGCGCGTTCGACATGGTCGCAGATGCGGCCGACGACCCGCCAGAACCGCGGCGAGTGGTTCATCTCGACGAGATGGGCGACCTCATGGGCGGCGAGATAGTCCAGCACATAGGGCGGCGCGAGGATCAATCGCCACGAATACGACAATGAGCCGGCCGAGGTGCACGATCCCCAGCGGCTCGACTGGTCGCGGATCGACACCCGCCTGACCCGCACGCCGAGATCCGCCGCATAGGCCAGCGACGCCTTGTGCAGATCCTTGCGCGCCTCGCGCTTGAGAAAATCGTGGACGCGTCGGTCCATGTGGTCGGCGCCGCCGGCTACGCACAAGATCTTGTCGCCGCTGTCGCGGGTTTCGGTCCACACCGTGCCGCGCTCGCCCGCGCGATGCACGATCCGGTGCGGCACACCGCGCAGCGGCACCACCGTGCCGGCCTGGAACGGTGCGGCCTTCGGCAAACGACCGAGACGGGCGGCGATCCAGCCACCATGAAGCTGTGCAAAGTCCTTGGCTTCCGCGAGCGTACCGCGCGGCGGCATGGTCAGGATGGCTTCGCGGTCGGTTGGATGAATGCGTAACGTATAACGCCGCGCGCGGCGGTGCCGGCGCAGCCTGATCGCAAAGACTTGCGAGCCGTGCTTGACCAAAAGAGTCGCGGGTTCGGCGGGCCGCCGATAAAGGAGGGCGCGAGTAGCCATGTCTTGGAGTCCGGGGAGTAGGAGTACGCCCGGATTCTGCCATATCCGCTGCCAAGGGAATCTCATCTAAATCGCCCGGCGCAAAAACAAATCATTTGCCCAATATACAGGGGCTTAGAGCGAAATAACCCCTACCGGCAGGGGCTGGAACCCGAAATTTTGCCTGGAACCGGGGGTCAAATCCGGCCTCAAGGAGTGAGTCTGAACTCACCCCTTGATTCGGCCCAAAATTGGAATGTTTGAATCTATTCAGCAGCTTATCGGGAGGCCCCGGAATCGATGCCGCCGAGGGCTACTCCGCTGCACGGACCAATGTTGGCTTGGTATTGGCCGCTGACACCTTGGGATTGGCCGCCGACATCATGAAATCGGAGATGCGCGGCACGATTTCGGAACGGAATCGCGATCCGTTGAACACGCCGTAGTGTCCAACGCCCTTTTGAACGTAATGAACGCGGCGTTGATCGGGAATATTCGGGCACAATGCGTGCGTCGCTTCGGTCTGACCGAGTCCGGAGATGTCGTCGTTCTCGCCTTCCACCGTCATCAGCGCCACGCGGCGGATCTGTGAGGGATCAACCGGCTTGCCGCGGTGAGTCATCTCGCCTTTGGGCAGCGCGTGCTTGACGAAGACGACGTCGACGGTCTGGAGGTAATATTCCGCCGTCAGATCCATCACCGCGAGATACTCGTCATAGAATTCGCGATGCTTGTCGACCATATCGCCGTCGCCCTTCACCAGATTGTTGAAGAGCGCCTTATGCGCATCGGTATGGCGATCGAGATTCATGGTGATGAAGCCCGAGAGCTGCAAAAAGCCCGGATAGACGTCGCGCATCACGCCGGGATGCGGGAACGGCACCTTGGTGATGACATGGTTGCGGAACCATTCGATGCCGCGCTCGGCCGCGAGGTTGTTCACGGAAGTAGGATTGCGGCGGGTATCGATCGGGCCACCCATCAGGGTCATCGACAGCGGTACAAAGGGATCGCGCGCCGCTTCCATCACGGAAACCGCCGCCACCACCGGCACCGAAGGCTGGCACACCGCGATCACATGCATGTTGCCGCCGAGCACGTGCAGCATCTCGATGATGTAGTCGACATAGTCGTCAAGATCGAAGCGGCCCTCGGTGAGAGGGACCATCCGCGCGTCGGACCAGTCGGTGATGTAGACTTCATGCGTCGGCAGGAAAGCTTCGACCGTGCCGCGCAGCAGCGTCGCGTAATGGCCGGACATCGGCGCCACGATCAGCACGCGCGGATGCGGGCTGCGCAGCGGCCGGGTCAGCTTGCGATCGAAATGCAGCAGACGGCAGAACGGCTTTTCCCATATCGAGCGGACTTCGACCGGCGTGCGCACGCCATTGACTTCAGTGGTGTCGAGGCCCCATTCGGGCTTGCCGTAGCGGCGGGTGGTGCGTTCGAACAATTCGCAGGCCGCGGCGATCGATTTGCCGAATTCGGTGTGCGACCAGGGATTCAGCGGGTTTTGAAACAGGATCTTGGTGGCGTCGGTCACAGCGCGCGCCGGGTTGAGCGACGCGTGGCCCATTTCGTACATCCAGTACATCGGCGTCGTCAGCGCCGGACTGCCTTCGGCCACTAGGGGCGGTGCGCCGCCAAACTCACCAATAGGCATGTTATTTCTGACCTCTGTTTGCGCCGCAGCATAGTGCAGAATGCGTAATAATGCGTCAATGCGCCGAAGGCTCCTATCCAGACGTATAAGGGGCGAAAACCCCGCAAATACACGGAAAACTGTGACTTATTCGCCACCTCCGAGCAAAGATCCGTGGTGTTTGGCGCTGCGCAAAAGGGCAAGGAAGATCGCAAAGGAGGCAGCGAACAGCACTGCGTTGATGCCGAGCGACCAGACCATCAGGTCGGCCCTGAACTCGTGATGGATCAGAAGCGCGCGCATGCCCTCGAACACATAGGTCGGCGGCAGCGTCCAGGCGATGGCTTGCAGCCAGCCGGGCAGCACCGCGACCGGATAATAGATGCAGGCGAGCGGCATCAGGCCGAACATCAAGGTCCAGACGATGCTCTCGGCGCCGAGCCCGTTGCGCAGCACCAGGCCGGATACGAAAATTCCGACCGACCAGCTCGTGAAGATCAGGTTGCAGAAGAATGCGATCAGCGGCAGCCCGATCGCGAAGAAATTGAAATCGAAGAAGAACAGCGCCAGCAGCGTCATCGGGATGACGCCGATCGCGAGCCGGATCAGGCTCATGATCATCAGCGAGATCAGGAATTCGATCGGCTTCAGCGGGCTCATCATCAGGTTGCCGAGGTTGCGCGCCCACATCTCCTCGAGGAACGAGATCGAAAAGCCGAGCTGGCCGCGGAACAGGATGTCCCACAGGATCACCGCGCCGATCAGCGTGCCGCCGGCACGCGCAAAGAAGCTGTCGTTCTGCGCAATGTAGCTCTGCAGAAAGCCCCAGGTGATGATCTGCAGCGCCGGCCAGTAGATCAGCTCCAAGAGCCGCGGCCACGACGACATCAGGAGATACCAGTAGCGCAGCACCATCGCATGGATGCGATGGATGGAAATCCCGCGATGCGCGGCGATCTCGCGGACGACCTCGCTCATGGCGCCCCCTCCCGCACCCGCCCGCGGGCGACATCGAGAAACACTTCTTCCAGCGTGGCCCGGTTGTAGCGCGCCATGATCTGGTCGGGGCTGTCGTCATCCTCGATGCGGCCGCGCTTCATGATGATGACGCGGTCGCACAACCGCTCCACTTCCAGCATGTTGTGCGACGCCAGCAGGATGGTGGCGTCATGGGCCTTGCGGTAATCCTGCAAATGCTGCCGCACCCAGTCGGCGGTGTCGGGATCGAGCGACGCGGTCGGCTCGTCGAGCAGCAACAGTTCAGGCTGGTTGATCAGCGCCTTCGCCAGCGCGACGCGGGTCTTCTGCCCGGCCGAGAGTTTACCGTTGGCGCGGTCGAGAAAATCCTTGAGATCGAGGTCGGACGCGAGCTGATCGATGCGCCCGGCGAGATCCTTCACCGCATAGAGCCGGCCGAAAATGGTGAGGTTCTGCCGCACCGTGAGCCGCATCGGCATGTCGACATAAGGGCTCTCGAAATTCATCCGGCCGAGCACCTCGGCGCTTTGCTCCGGCATTGCATGACCGAGCACCTGGACCCGCCCCGAGGTCGGCAGCACCAGCCCCATGATCATCGCAATCGTCGTGGTCTTGCCGGCGCCATTGCCGCCGAGCAGGCCGGTGATGCTGCCCCGCGCGATCCGGAACGACACGTCATCCACCGCGCGGGTGGTCTTGTAGAGTTTTATCAGATGCGCGACGTCGATCGCGGCGGAGCCTTCCGGCCCGGCCGCGGCCGATTGCACTGGCGTGGCGTCGCTATTGACCATTTCAGGGACGTTCATTGGGCCATCAGGGCTGGTAGCGCAAGGCTTTGTCCTTGAGCAGCAGCAGGGCTGTCATCCTTCGAGACGGCGCTGTCGCGCCTACTCAGGATGAGGTCCAAGACCCTCATGGTGAGGAGCCGCCAACGGGTCGCGCGAATGCGCGCCCGATGACAGGCTCCGCGGCGTCTCGAATCATGCAGGCCCCCGTGCCAAACCGAATGACGTCGCTAATTTGTGATCGCGACCCCGCACGGCTAAACTCCCGCAATGACCGACGTCGACGCCACTGATTTCCGCCTTCCGCACCGCTATGTCCGTCTCGATACGATCCTCCGGCTGCGCTGGCTGGCGGCGCTCGGCCAGCTCACCGCGATCTTCATCGTGGCGAATGGGCTGGAATTCGCCTTTCCGGCCCTTGCCTGCGTCGCCATCGTCGGCGTTTCGGCGCTGCTCAATCTCGCACTGCAGACCGCCTTCAACCCGATGCAGCGGCTGGAGCCGGTCTATGCCGCGGCCCTGCTCTCGCTCAACATCGTCGAATTGGCTGCGCTCTTGTTCCTGACCGGGGGATTGCAGAACCCGTTCTCGTTCCTGTTCCTCGGCCCGGTCCTGATCTCGGCGACCGTGCTGCCGATCCGGCTGACGATCGGGCTCGGCCTGCTCGCGGTCGCCTGCGCCTCGGCCCTGGTGTTCTTCCATTTGCCGCTGCCGTGGGACAGCGAAGACCCGCTGGTGCTGCCGCCGATCTATCTGTTCGGGGTCTGGCTCTCGATCGTGCTCGCGATCGGCGTTACCAGTCTCTATGCGTTCCAGGCGACCGAGGAAGCACGCAAGCTTTCCGATGCGCTGGCGGCGACCGAACTGGTGCTGACGCGCGAGCAGCATTTGACCCAGCTCGACGGCCTTGCGGCTGCCGCCGCGCATGAACTCGGCACGCCGCTGTCCACGATCTTCCTGATTTCGCGGGAGCTGGAAAAGACTGTCGACGGCAACGACCCGTTGGCGTCCGACCTGAAAACCCTGCGCGAGCAGGCGCGGCGCTGCCGCGACATCCTGGCCAAGATCACCCAGCTTTCCTCCTCCGGTGCGCCGTTCGACCGCATGCCGCTGTCGACGCTGATCGAGGAAACGGTGGCGCCGCATCGCGATTTCGACGTCGCCATCAAGGTGCGGCTAGCTGTCGCAGCCACGAAGGAACCCGTCGGCGCGCGGAACCCGGCCATCCTCTACGGCGTCGGCAACATCCTAGAAAATGCCGTCGATTTCGCACGGACCACGGTGGAGGTGAACGCCTGGTGGAATGCCGATACGGTCGAAATCATCATTTCGGACGACGGCCCGGGCATCGCGCCCGATATGCTGAAACGGATCGGGGAACCCTATTTATCAAGGCGCCGCAGCGCCGATGAGGCTAATCGCGACCGCGCAGGCCTCGGCCTTGGCGTGTTCATCGCCCGCACGCTGCTGGAACGAACCGGCGCCAAGGTTTCGTTCTCCAACCGGACCTTTCCCGATCACGGCGCCGTGGTGCAGATCGCCTGGCCCCGCGCCAGCTTCGAGGCCGAGGATAATGCTGCCGGTCCAGCGGATTAGGGTAAAGCGAGCCGATCGACTTTGTGGGGCCTTGGCAGTGCAAGGCTGCCGCGCCATATGCTCTATATGATGCTCTGTATCCGCAACCCCGGGGGAACCCGATTTTGAACGCCATCGCCGAACTGAACGATCTCTCCGACCGCTCGCTGCTGATCGTCGAGGACGACAAGCCGTTTCTCGAGCGCCTGTCACGCGCGATGGAAACCCGCGGCTTCGCGGTAACCTCCTGCGACACCGTGACCGACGGGCTGGCGCAGATCAACAAGGCCGCACCGGCCTTCGCCGTGGTCGACCTGCGGCTTGGCGACGGCAACGGGCTCGACGTGGTGTCGGCGCTGAAGCGCAAGCGCCCCGACGCGCGCACCATCGTGCTGACCGGCTACGGCAACATCGCAACCGCGGTCACCGCGGTGAAGATGGGCGCGGTGGATTATCTCTCGAAGCCGGCGGATGCCGACGACGTCGTCGCGGCGCTGCTCGCCAGCGGCAACGAGAAATCCGAGTTGCCGTCGAACCCGATGTCGGCGGATCGCGTGCGCTGGGAACACATCCAGCGCATCTACGAGATGTGCAACCGCAACGTCTCGGAGACGGCGCGGCGGCTCAACATGCACCGCCGCACCCTGCAGCGGATTCTGGCCAAACGCGCGCCGCGGTAACAGCCCATCGCAGCCTCGGAGGGTGGGCAAAGCGCAAGCGTGCCCACCATTCAAGACATCGGTCGCGAAGAGATGGTGGGCACGCTTCGCTTTGCCCACCCTATGGCTCTGCGTTAGCGGCCGCGCCGAGACCGCCACGCCAATGCGATGCTCGATAAGACAAACCGCAGCATCAAAATAACGGCGGTGATTTGAAGCCAAATGATGCCGCCGAGCTCCCGCAGAACGATCTCGATGCGATCTCCCCAAGGGTACGGCAGCGAATCGCCAACGGCTTCAATCCCGTGCGTTGCTCCGCGCAGGCCCCATTTGATCCAGTCGGGACGGTAATAGAAGATGCCTGCGATCAGTATCCACGCGACAATCGCCGTCGCGATGCGAAAGCTGTGAACCTTGGCGTGATGCTTCAACCCGGAATAATCTCTCGCCATCTGCCGATTCTAAATTCATGAGAACGAGACTCTAGAACTCCCCGTGTCCCTGCGGGTCGACGAGGCGGTTGATCCGCTGCGCCGCGGCCATCGCAAAACGCACCGTCATCGATTTGCGCGTGGCCGCCGGCAGGCGATGCTCGGGGGCCTCGCAATGCAGGTGGGCGCCGTAGGCGTCGGCGATGATCAGGCCGGTGTCCTGCGGAAAAATCTCGCAAGGCAGATCCTGCGTGAAGGCGAAGAACAGCCGGTCGCAATGCATCCGGTAATCCTGCCATTTCTGGTCGGCGCGCAGATCTTCCACTGAGGATTTGATCTCGACGATCCAGATTTCGCCTTTCTCGTTCAGCGCCACCAGATCGGCGCGCCGCCCCGAGGGCAGCGGCAGCTCGCTGACGCAGGAGAACCCTAGCGACCGTAACAGCCGCGCAGTGCCGCGTGCGATTGCGAGCGCGGTTTCCGACTGGCGGCGGTCCAACGGCGGCACGAGGCTGATCTGGCGGATGGGCGATTCCATCCGTGAACCCTATGCGATTTCACAGCGACCACCCAGCGCGATGCCAAGTCCGGCGCAAAGCCGGCCACAAATTTGTCAGTAGCCAGCCTTTTTTGTGACCTCGATGCACCGCGAAGCCAGGGAAACCTTGCTTCCGAGGGACAAGACGCTGGAGGAGATCCAACGATGCCACGCATCGCACCATCCGCTTTTGCCCTTGCCCTCACTGCCCTGTCGCTGTCATCAGGCCTGTCATCGGCCATTGCAAAGCCCGCCGTCGAAGTCGCTTTCGTGCTCGACACGACAGGTTCGATGGGCGGCCTGCTCGAAGGCGCCAAGCGCAAGATCTGGTCGATCGCGACCGCGATCGTCGATTCCAATCCCGACGCCGACATTCGCATGGGCCTCGTCGCCTATCGCGACATCGGCGACGACTACGTCACCAAGAAGATCGACCTCACCACCGACATCCAGGATCTCTACGCCCACCTTCTGGAACTGAAGGCGCGCGGCGGCGGCGACTGGCCGGAAAGCGTCAACGAGGCGCTCGATGTGGCCGTCAACAAGCTGCAATGGACCTCCGGCGGCGATACCAGGCGGATCGTGTTCCTGGTCGGCGACGCGCCGCCCCACATGGACTATGCGCAGGACACCAAATACCCGGTCACGCTGAAGGTAGCGAAGCAGCGAGACATCATCGTCAACGCGGTGCTGACCGGCGATGCCCGCGATACCGAGCGGGTGTGGCGCGACATCGCCCAGAACGGCAACGGCCGCTTCATCCCGATCCCGCAGGACGGCGGCCAGGTCGTCATCATCGAGACGCCTTACGATGAGGAGATCATCATCCTGCAGCGGGAGATCAACGGCACCGTGATCCCTTACGGACCGAAGCAGTTGCAGAAGCGCACCGAGGGCAAGACCAAGCAATTGTCCGATGTCGCCGCTGCCGCGCTCGCGCAGGCCTCGGAGATGGCGAGCTACCTCAACAAGCGCTCCAAGGCGACGTCGGAGGCCGTGACCGGCGATGGCGATCTCGTCTCCGACGTCTTTGCCGGCCGCAGCAGGCTTTCCGCCGTCAAGGATGAAGACCTGCCCGACAATCTGCGCGCGCTGAAGCCCGAGCAGCGTACCGAGGAAGTCAACAAGCAGATGGGCCAGCGCAAGGCGCTCAACGAAAAACTGTCGGCGCTGGTGGCGAAACGCGACCAATACGTCGCCGACCAGCGCGCCAAGGCGCCGCCGAAAGCGTCGTCGTTCGATCGCGTGGTCGAGGATACGCTGAAGGCGCAGATCAAGCGGTAATGTGATCGGCTGTCATTCCGCGGCGATGCCAAGCATCGACCCCGGAATGACGGCCCCGCTTAGACGTGCCGGCCTATCGCGAGCTGATAGATCGTCATAATCACCTCGAACAGGATCAGCAGCACGATAATCACTTCGAGCCGCAGCGAGCGCCGCGTGTCGATGATATCGGTCAACACCTGCGCGCTCTCGGCGATCACGGCGAGCTTGCGGTTCAGTGATTCCGCACGCTCCTTGAGCTCGTACTCGTCCTCCAGCCGGGCATAGAGCCGCTCCAGATGCGGCTTGTCCCAGAGCACATCGGGTTTCTCTGCTACTTCGACCGGCCCCGACACCCGGTGCCGCACCAGCAGTGCATTGCCGATATTCTTCAGGATCGAACGGCGGCTGCCATGCATACGCCCGCTCCGTGCCAATTCCCGCGCGAACGGCTCGGTCGTGTCGAAGACGCTGGCCACCTCGCGTTCGTGCCGGGCCAGAACGACGCTCTTCGCCAGCGCCTCGCCGATCAGGATCAGCCGCTCGGGCGAAAGGCTCTGCAGGCAGATCGGGCCGCCGGGTGGAATCTGGTCTTCCCTTTCCGGCGCCAATTCGATGATCGCGATTTCCTCGTCGCGCCGCGCAGACTTCCCCGTCATGCGATGGTCGAGGCCGCGAAGGAATTCCTCCTCTTCCAGCGCATTCAGCCCGATCAGGACCACCACGCCATAGCGGAACAGTATAGCGACGCCATTCGCATTGACGCGAAACGCGAGCGGTGTCGTGGCAAGGACATCGCCACGCTCGAGGCCCGACGTATTGAGGCGCTCGCTGACGAAGAAGGCACGGGCTGTGGTGCGGGGTCCGACCAGCGGCGATTTGGAGGGTTGGTCCATGAACTGTACATCCCGGCCGAAATCGCGATCTGACCGATGCGATTTCCGGCTTTCACCACTAAATATCCGTCTGCGGAACTTTATCACGGACTGAATCGGGTTACATATCGGTTCCCCCGCGTGTTGACCCCGTTTCAATGTGCAATATGGTGCCATGCATGGATGACAAAACCGAGACCCAGGCCGATACCCAGGCCAAGGCCGGCGCGATGATCGTGCCGGTGACGCTGTTCGAGCAGAACTGCACCATCATCTGGCACGAGCCTTCCAAGAAGGCCGTGGTGATCGACCCCGGCGGGGACGTTCCCAAGATTCTGGAGGCGATCAAGCAGACCGGCGTCACGGTCGAGAAGATCTGGCTGACGCACGGCCATATCGACCATGTCGGCGGCGCGGCCGATTTGCGCGATGCACTGCAGGTCAAGATCGAGGGTCCGCATATCGCCGACAAATACCTGCTCGAGAATGTCGTGAGCAGCGGCGAGCGCTTCGGCATGACTGGCGTGCGCAATTTCGGACCCGACCGCTGGCTCGACGAGGGCGATCAAGTCTCGATCGGCGATCTCACCTTCGACATCCTGCACTGCCCCGGCCATTCACCGGGCAGCGTGGTGTTCTTCAACAAGGATTTGCGCTTTGCCCATGTCGGCGACGTCCTGTTCAACGGCTCGGTCGGGCGTACGGATCTGCCCGGCGGCAGCCACGCCACGCT
Source organism: Bradyrhizobium sp. McL0615 (assembly GCF_049993905.1). NCBI lineage: Bacteria > Pseudomonadati > Pseudomonadota > Alphaproteobacteria > Hyphomicrobiales > Nitrobacteraceae > Bradyrhizobium > Bradyrhizobium sp. McL0615. The sequence continues at coordinate 8,786,192 of NZ_CP188254.1, forward strand.
GATCAGCTCGATCAAGGAAAAGCTGCTGCCGCTCGGCGACGATGTCGGCTTCATCTGCGGCCATGGCGCCGGCTCCAGCATCGGCCATGAGCGGATGACCAATCCGTTTCTCACCGGCGAGATGTAATCGCGACTATTCCGCGGCCATCCCCGGCATGTCGCCCGGTCCGGCCGGCGCCAGATGGCGCGTGCCCCAATCGCGAATCGCGGCGATGACGGGAACGAAACTCTTGCCCTTGCGGGTCAGGCGATATTCGACCTTGGGCGGCACGACGCCGTAATCCTTGCGGTCGATCAGCCCGGTTTCGGTCAGCGCCTTCAGCTCGCGGCTGAGCACGCGCGGCGCAATTTCGGAACTTCCAATGGTGCCGCGCAGCAGGCCATTCCTGATTTCGCCATAGCGGAGCGGACCGTCCTTCAGATCCCAGACGATGCGCAGCTTGTACTTGCCGCTGATCATTTTCTGGAAAGCAGCGACCGGACAGCCGCAGGTCAGCGCTGATTTCGGCTTCGCCATCTCGTCCCCTCCGATGCATTGGAGGCGGTCAGGATACGAGCAAGTGCGGATAAGTCCATACTATCATTTTTGTCCATACTTGCGCTTCCGCTCCAACGCACACCAGATGATCCGATGCAGCCCAACGAAGGAGCCTTCAATGAAGCACTTCATGATCAAATATCAGTTCGCCAATGGCACGCCCGAGGAATGGCACCGGGAAATCGGCCGCTTCATTGCCGCGCTCGACAATGACCCCGAGCTGAAGGGGAGGATTATCTACCGCTGCATGAAAAACCGCGACGATTCCAGCTATTGGCATCTCGCCTCTGCCGCCGACGATTTGGCGGTCAAGACGCTACAGCAGCGGGAGTTCTTCAAGCATTATACCGAAAAGACCCGGCAGGTGGCGGGCGGCGAAGTCACGGTCACGCCGATTGAATTGATCGCCGAAACTTCACCGCGGTCATAAATGAGCGCGGGTACGTGGCGTGACGATTCAGTTGTGAATGATAGCCGTCACCTCGATTTCGGCTCGAGCCGAAGCGGGTGTTAGAGCGGCGACCTGTACAAGCGTGCTTGCTGGGCGGGACGCACCGAACGTCTCTTCATGCGCGCGCGCGATTTGATGGACATCCGCCATATCGAGAACATAGACGACGGTTCGTACGACGTGGCGTAGCTCCGCTCCAGCCTCACCAAGCGCTGCCGCGACCGTTGCGATTGCGGCCATCATCTGCGTGTAGGCATCGCCCTCGAGGTGCTGACCGCGGGCCGTCGTTCCGGAAACGAACACTTGATTCCCGACGCGGACAGCGCGCGCATAGCCGTATGCGTCCTCGAAAGGATAGCCCGAAGAGAAATTGGTTCTGATCAACGGTCAACTCCTCCGCTGTGCTGCTTCAGTAAAGCACGCGTGTGAGTGGATGTATTCAAGCGTCATACGGAGAAGACCGGGCAGGTGGCGAGCCGGGAAACCATGGTCACGCGATCGAACTGATCGCCGAAACCGCTCCAGCGCAAGCTCCCTTACCGCGGCTATTTCATCAGTCCCGCCGCCGTCAGGGCGCGGGTGATGACGCCGCCGACATCGATGCCGCGGCGCCTCGGTTCGCTCGGCGCGGGGTTGTGTTGGCGAACGGGCTTGTGGGACTTCGACCACAGCGTGGCGGCCAGATCGGACGACTGCAGGGATTCGGTGGCGGCGGATGGGACGACCGTCGACGCCGGCGCCGGTTTGGTCGCTTCGGCGGCGGGATTGACCCGGCCGGTGAGGCCGAAAAAATCCGCGATGTGATAGGAAGACGAGATTCCCGCTTCGATCAGAAACGCCCCTTCCGCGCCATAGGGTTCATCGTTGCCGGTCAGGCCCAGCGGCGTGCCGTGGGCCATGTCGGTGATGGTGTAGGATTCGACGACGGTCTCGCCGTCGGCATTCCACCAGACCTCGCGCGGATGACCGTCGACGTCGACCCCCGACATCGGCGCTGACGGCAGGCCGTGGACGTCGAGCCATTGCTTGACGATTTCGTTGGCGTTGCCGGGATTGACTGTACGATCGGCGGTGCCGTGCCACACCGACACTTTCGGCCACGGGCCCTTGTGTTTGGAGGCCTTGCGAACCAGATCGCCCAATTTGCTTGCGGGGCGCGACGTCGACTGCATCATGCCGCCGAGCGCTTCCCGGACATTGCTGGCGATGCCGAACGGGAGACCGGCGATGATGGCGCCGCCCGCGAACACTTCCGGATAGACCGCCAGCATCACCGACGTCATCGCGCCGCCGGCGGAAAGGCCGGTGATATAGATCCGGCGCGGATCGATTTTATGATCGGCGACCATCCGCGCGACCATCTGCCGGATCGAGGCGGCTTCGCCGCGGCCGCGCGCGACATCGCCCGGATTGAACCAGTTGAAACAGGTGTTGGCGTTGTTCGCGGACTGCTGTTCGGGCATCAACAACGCGAAGCCATAGCGTTTGGCGAGCGTCGACCAGCCGGTGCCGAAGTCGTAAGCGGTCGCGGTCTGGCCGCAGCCGTGCAGGACGACGACGAGCGCGGGCGCGCGCGGCAATGGCTCCGGCACATAGGCGAACATTTTGAGCGCGCCGGGATTGGTGCCAAATCCCGAGATTTCGACGAGCGGACTGCTGGCCCCCGGCGAAGTGCTGCGGCCATAGATTCCCAAGCCATTGAACCCGTTCAGCTTCGGGAAATGGCGCAGGAATTCGACGTTCTTCGCGAGCGACAAGGTGGCTCCTGGGGCGATTGTGCTTAATGCAACGTTACCCAGAACAGATAGTTGCTGCACTGCAAAATAAAAAGGCCGTGCACTGTCATTCCCCACAATCAAATTTCGGCAATTGACGTTAATTTGTCATCTCGTGACCTGACGCATCCATGTCAGGAATGCGGCGCAGGCGATAATCGACAGCGTAAACAGCGCGCACGCGGCAAACAGCGCCGGCCGACTCGCGTGATTCGATTCGATCGCGAAGAATACCGCACCGATCGCCGCGACACCCGCGGCATTCGCAATCTGCGCCGTGGTGCCGTAGATGCCGGAGGCGGCGCCGGCGCTCACGGGCTTCACGGTCGAGAGCACGGCGCTCGACAATGGCGCCATGACGAGCCCTTGTCCGTAGCCGAAGATCGTCAGCGCCAGGGCAAGAACCACCGCGGACGGCGTATCGATCCATTCGATCGCGATCACCAATGCGGCAAGGCCGGCAATCTGCACCGCGCAGCCCTCGATCAGCACCAGCGTGCCGCGATGTTTGGCGCGGGCTCCACTATGGCGCGAAGCGATCACAAAGGTCAGCGCCAAAGGCAGGAAGACGAGGCCGGCCTGCAGCGGCGGTATCTGCAGCCCTTTCTGCAGGTAGATCGTCATGACCAGATAGAACGACAAATTGGCGAAGAAGAAAAAGAACACGGCGGCAAGTCCGCGCATGAATGCCGCATCCGACAGCAGCGCGAGATCGATCAACGGCATGCCGCCGCGGCGGGCGACCGCGCGCTCCAGGCGCAGGAAGGCAGCGATGATGGCCGCGCCCGCCGTCATCACCAGCCAGACCGTGGCCGACCAGTGCAGATCGTGGCCGAACAGCAGCGGACCGATCAGGCACAGCAGGCCTGTAAACAGCACGATCGCGCCGGGAATATCCAGCCGTGTGCCGGCGCGGCGCTGAAACGTCGGCATGATCCTGAAGGCCACAGCCATGATGAGCACGCCAAATGGCACGTTGACGAAAAACACCGCACGCCAGCCGAGGCCCGCCAGATCAAGCGTGACCAGAATGCCGCCGAGCACGAAGCCGGCCGCGCCGGCCAGTCCGAGCACGATGCCGTAAATGCCGAAGGCGCGGGCGCGCGAGGCATCCGCAAACAGCAAATGAAGAGTGGCCAGCACCTGCGGCACCATCAGCGCCGCGGTCGCGCCCTGCGCCAGCCGCGCCGCGATCAGTTCAGGGCCGGACTGCGCCAATCCGCACCACAGCGAGGTGACGGTGAAGCCCGCCACGCCTGAGATGAACACGTTCCGCGCGCCGTAGATATCGCCGAGGCGGCCGCCGGTGACGACCAGCGTGGCATAGGCGATCAAATAGACCGCGATGACAGCCTCGATCTGCGCCGCGCTCACGTGCAGCTCAGTCGCGATCGTCGGGATCGCGACGTTGACGATGAAGGCGTCGACCCCGAACATGAATTGCGCCGCGACGACGGTCGCGAGCACCCACCAGCGGCGCGAGGTATCGACGGGAGCGGAGACGATCTGATGCATGGGGGGCGAGCCTTGTTGGGGATCTCTTGCATCGGATGATCTCAGGCTTCGGTCGTATCAGCGATTACCCCCGAGGTAATCGATTTCCCGCGTGAACGCGGTTCCAGTGGCGCCCGCCTCCAGCTGAAGAACTCACGCGGTCGACGGCTCCAGCGATCCCGTCAGCGAGGCGCGCTGCGACAGCTCGATCCAGTTGCCGTCGGGATCGCGCACCATCGAGATCCTTGCGGTGCTGCCAAGCGTCACCGGCGCGCGCGCCTCGCGGCCGCCATGCGCCAGCACGTAAGCGTGCTCGCGATCGACCTCAAAGACCTGGAACGTGATGTAGCGCCAGCCCTTGCCGTCGAACGCGGCATCGTCAGGCGCATCCGCCGCTTGCTCGACAATCAGCACCGTGTCGCCCGCCAGGAAGGTCATCGCGCCATCGGCCACCCCGCCCTGCGGCAATCCAAGCGCCTCGCTGTAGAAGCGGCGATGCGCCTCTGCGTCGCGAACGCCAAGACGGATGCCGATGCGTTCGATTCCGAACATGCCCTTCGGCACCAGCACGACGCGGTTGCCATCCTGATCAATCATCGGCTGCGGTGTCGCGATGCCATCGCGCGCAATCAACAGCTCGCGATAGCCGGAGGGCGGATTGTCGGGCAGCGGCTCATAGACCTGGTTGATCTTCAGGATCGAGCCGCAGAGATCGTGCCGGTGCTGCTTGTAGCCGCGGCGGATCGGCTGGGTGTGGTCAAACGGCAGGCCGATCTCGTTTTGCCAGAACTTGAGCGCCGGCGGCGCGTTGTTGGTCGCAAAGCCGATGTCGATGCGGGGTTTGGCGAGTTTCATCTCGGCCTTCGGCGGCAGGAGGGGCAAACTAATTCCGGCCGACGGTAAGACAGTCGCCTTCGCGCGACAACCATGCGCTGGCGGCGGGGTTCTCAGGATTGCCTTGCCCCTGCCCACCCCGTAGGTTTGATGCCGAGCAATTCCCAAAGAATAATAAATCCGGAGAGAAAACCCCCATGGCGCGTCTCAAGTTCGGAGCCTTTCTCGCCCCGCATCACCCGATCGGCGAGAATCCGCTGCTCCAGTTCCGCCGCGATCTCGATTTCGTCGAGCAGATCGACACGCTCGGTTTCGACGAATTCTGGTGCGGCGAGCACCATTCCTCGGGCTGGGAAATGATCGCCTCGCCGGAAATGTTTTTGGCGGCTGCTGGCGAACGCACCAAGCGCATCAAGCTCGGTACCGGCGTGGTCTCGCTGCCCTATCACCATCCCTACAACGTCGCCCAGCGCATGGTGCAGCTCGACTGGATGACCGGCGGCCGCGCCATTTTTGGCTCCGGTCCGGGCGCGCTGGCGTCTGATGCACATACGCTCGGCATCGACCCGATGACGCAGCGTGACCGGCAGGACGAAGCGATCGCGATCATCCGCCGCCTGTTTAGGGGCGAGCGCGTCACGGCGAAGAGCGACTGGTTCACCATGCAGGACGCCGCGCTGCAGCTACTCCCGCTGCAGGAGGACATGCCGTTCGTGGTGGCCTCGCAGATCTCGCCATCCGGCATGACGCTCGCCGGCAAATATGGCATCGGCATCATCTCGCTGGGCTCGATGTCGACCCAGGGCCTGATGGCGCTGCCGACGCAATGGGGCTTTGCCGAGGACGCCGCCAAGAAGGCCGGCGTCACCGTAAGCCGCTCCGACTGGCGCGTGCTCTTGAGCTGGCACATTGCCGAGACGCGCGAACAGGCGCAGCGCGAGGCCGGCCCCGGCCTGATGCGCTGGCACAATGAATATACCGTCCGCACCTTACAGCGGCCCGGGGTGGAGCCGTTCAAGTCGCCCGAGGACGCCGTGGAGAAAACCGCCGGCGGCGAGAACGCGGCCTCGACCATCGGCACGCCGGATGATCTGGTCAAAACCATCAAGAACCTGATGCATGTCTCCGGCGGCGTCGGCTCCATCATCGGCTTCGTGCACGACTGGGCCAACCCGGAAAACACCCGCCGCAGCTGGGACATGGTGGCGCGCTACGTGATTCCGGAAATCAACGGCTACGTGACCAAGCTGCGTGAATCGCAAAAATTCCTGATCGAGAACCGCGCGGTGTTCGAGCGCGCGGGCGAGGCCGTGATGGCGAAGATTATGCAAAACGAAAAGGCCGCCGCCGCGCTGCCGCTGACCGGCCCGGGCCGGGTCGCGATCCCGACCATCAACGCGCCCGACCTGCAGAAGGAAGCGGCCAAGCGGAAGGCGTGACGGTTTTCTGACGTTAGTGATGACGACGAGCTCTATCGTCGTCATTGCGAGCGAAGCGAAGCAATCCATACCTCAACGCGCGGATAGATAGATTGCTTCGTCGCTATCGCTCCTCGCAATGACGGGGTTGGCCGTTTTGCAAAACGCTAGCGCCAGAAGCGTCTCACTTCCCGTAATATTCCTGCACGGTGTCCCACGCGACGTTCTGCAGGAACGCCGCGGTTGGCGCATCGATCCCGGCGAGATAGCTGCTTCCGACCGGCGAGCGCCCGGTCAGCGCCGCGAACACCACACACGTCGCCAGATAGGTTCCGGCAAGCGACGGATGGCGCTTGTCGGGCGCATAGAGATTGAGTTCGGGTTGTTTGCCGATGGCCTTGGCAAAGGCAAGGCCCGCCGGGATCACCAGCGCGTTGTTGGCGTTGCCTGCGACCGTATAGGCCTCAGCCAGTGGCGCGGTCATCTCGGGCTTGTCGGCATAGGCCCAGGACATGAAGAACACCGGCTTGGCGCCCTTGCCGCGCACGATGTCGCTGTTCTTTTTGGCGTAGTCGGTGAATACCGAATTGAGCTTGGGATGGATCGGGCACTGGCTGCAATCCATCATGACGGCGACGTCGAACAATTTGTCGAGCTTGTTGAAGACGACGTTGTTGTTGTCGTCGAAGGAATAGCTGCCGATGGCGTTGGGCCTGAAATAACTTTCGACATCATGCCAGTCGAAGCCGGAGCCGCCGATCGTCACCATCGTGTTGCGGTAGGCCTGCTTATTTTCGGGGTCGGCGGCCTTTTCCATCAGCGACAGATGTCCCGGCAGGCCGTTGTTGTAATAGAAGAAGCTGTTGCCGATGAAGATTCCGGTCTTGGGAAAGTCCGGCCCCAGGGTCGTGACGAGCGGCTTGGTCTGCGCATGTGCCACGCCCGCAGCGACCGGGATTCCGCCCAGGACGATGAAGGCCAACGCGACAACACGAAACAATTTCGGCATGATGTCCCCCTGATATGCTTGGTTTGGGATACGATAGCACGCCTTCGGGCGCGATGGCGCGAATTGACCCGCCGCCGGGGCATCCCTTCACACGTTCGTGCTATATGCTTCGGCGAGACAAGGCTTTATTTACGGGGCAGGCTTTGGCCGGCAGCGATATTCGGGTCACGACAAAGCCGCCGATACGATAGATAATATTTGCTATTCCAAGGCTCAACCGGAGCAAGCGCCATGTCGATGCAGAGTGTGGCTTCCCCCGCCAATATCCCGGTGCCGCCGAACCCCAAGGCGTTGCGGCACATTCCCGGTAACGAGGGTTGGCCGTTCATCGGCAACACACTGGCGGTGCTGGCCGACCCCAAAGGACAGATTGAGAAGTCGGCCGCCAAATACGGTCTGGTCTACCGCACCCATCTGTTCGGCGAGACCAGTGTGACGATGCTCGGGCCTGAGGCCAATGAGCTCGTGCTGTTCGACCAGGGGCGGCTGTTCTCCTCCACCCATGGCTGGGGACCGATCCTCGGCCTGCTGTTTCCGCGCGGGCTGATGCTGCTGGATTTTGAAGAGCACCGCCTGCACCGCCGCGCGCTGTCGGTCGCGTTCAAGTCGGGGCCGATGAAGTCCTACCTCGTCGATCTCGACCGCGGCATTGCGGCGCGGGTCAAGCAGTGGAAGGCGCAGCCGGGCGAGATGCTGGTGTATCCGGCGATGAAGCAGCTCACGCTCGATCTGGCGGCGACGTCGTTCCTCGGCGCTGAGATCGGGCCCGAGGTCAACGAGATCACCCGCGCCTTCGTCGACATGGTGGCCGCTGCCGTGGCGCCGATCCGGCGGCCGCTGCCGTTCACGCAGATGGGCCGCGGCGTTGCAGGCCGCAAGCGGATCGTTGCCTACTTCGCCGAGCAGATTCCGATCCGCCGCGCGCGGGGCGGCGGCAATGACCTGTTCTCGCAACTGTGCCAGGCGACGCACGAGGACGGTGCGCTGCTGTCGACCCAGGACATCATCGACCACATGAGTTTTCTGATGATGGCGGCCCATGACACGTTGACGTCGTCGCTGACCTCCTTTGTCGGCGAGCTTGCCGCCCACCCGGAATGGCAGCAGCGGCTGCGCGAGGAAGTCAAAGGCCTCGGCATCGAGGCCAACGACCCCTCCAGCATCGACAATCTCGAAAAGATGCCGCTGTCGGAAATGGCGTTCAAGGAAGCGCTGCGGCTGAAGCCGCCGGTGCCGTCGATGCCGCGCCGCGCGGTGCGCAACTTTTCGTTCAAGGGATACGACCTTCCCGCCGGCACGCTGGTCGGCGTCAACCCGCTGTTCACGCACCATATGCCGGAGCACTGGCCCGATCCGGACAAGTTCGATCCGATGCGTTTCTCTGACGAAGCCCAGCGCACCCGCCACCGCTTCGCTTGGGTGCCGTATGGCGGCGGTGCGCATATGTGCCTCGGCCTGCACTTCGCCTATATGCAGGCGAAATGCTTCGCGCGGCATTTCCTGCAGAATCTCGAAGTGTCGCTGGAGCCTGGCTACAAGCCGGACTGGCAGATTTGGCCGATCCCGAAACCGCGCGATGGTTTGCGCGTGGTGGTCAAGCCGATTTAGATTCAGTGCGTAGGGTGGGCAAAGCGCAGCGTGCCCACCATCTCTCGAGACCACGCATGTGAATGGTGGGCACGCTTCGCTTTGCCCACCCTACGATCCAGCTTCACTTCACGAGCGTCGTGAGTTGCGCGCCTTCGTCAGCCACGAACACCGCGATCAATTCGGCAGGCTCGGTCATGCTGGCATTGGCCGAGACCAGATGCACGGCGCCGGGCGGCTCGAAGAAGGATTGCCCGACCCCAAACGTCTCGACCGGGCCGCCCGCCAGTTGCGAGCGGATTTCGCCCTTGGTGATATAGGCGGTGACCGAACCGGCATGCCGGTGTGCCGGCGTGAGCCCGCCGGGGCCATAGAACACCCGCACGATCGTCACGCGCTTGCCCGCCACGTTCGGCAAGGCATGCGAGGAGATCGGCTCGACCACGTCCTGTGTCGAACCACTCGCGCTGTTGGCGCAGAGCGGCTCGATGATGGCCGAGACAGCGTCCATGGTGGATGGCAGCGCCTTGCCGATGACGAAGGCACAGGCGAGTCCGGCGATGATGGCGAGGTAGAGCGGACGGCCTTCTGATATCGGTGACGGTCGGAATGTTGCAGACATTTGCGTCTCTCTCCCTTGCATTATCTGGTCGTCATTGCGAGGAGTGCAGCGACGAAGCAATCCATCTATCCGTTTTGCCGCGAAATGGATTGCTTCGCTTCGCTCGCAATGACGACAAGGCGGATTATCCCGCGCCCTGATCGAACGCCTTCTTCAGCGCGACATAGCCCTGCTGCTGCTGGCTCCAGTTGCGGCCGCCGGTCATGGCGCCGTCGACCACCAGGTCGTGGCCGTTGATGAAGGAGGATTCGTCGCTCGCCAGAAACACCGCGGCACGCGCGATATCCTCGGGCAGACCGGCGCGTGGTATAGGCTGGGCCGATTTGTAGACCTCGCGCATGACGGCAGGCGTCTTTTCGGCAGCCTCCACCGTCAGGCCCAGCGCCTTGCCGAAAATGCCCGTCGCGATCGCGCCGGGCGAAATCGAATTGACGCGGATGTTGGCTTCGCCGAGTTCCATTGCCACGCATTTGGTGAGATGGATGACGGCGGCCTTCGCCGCGCTATAGACCATCGACGACGAAAAGCCGGCGAGACGGCCGGCGATGCTGCCATTGTTGATGATGCTGCCGGAACCCTGCTCTCGCATATGGGGGGCCGCATGCTTCATGCCGAGCATCACGCTGCGCACCAGCGTCGCCATCGCGGCGTCGAAACGCTCGACCTCGAGACCTTCGATGCCGCCGGTTTGCGCCGGACCGCCGGCATTGTTGAACAGGCAATCGATGCGGCCGAATTTCTCCACCGAAAGGCCGATCAGCGCCTGCATCTGCGCTTCCACCGTGACATCGGTCTGGCGAAAGACGCAGGTCGCGCCGAGCTTTTTGGCCAGTGCCTCGCCCTCCGGCGCGCGGCGCCCGGCGATCACGACTGTCGCGCCTTCGGCGACGAATAGTTCCGCGGTGTGCAATCCGATGCCGCTCGTCGCACCGGTGATCACAGCAACCTTGCCGTCCAGCCGTCCCATGTCATCGCCCCCTCTTGCCGTCGGTTCCACCAATATTCCCGCCCCTCGGCCTGCAAGGCAAGCACGCTAATTCTACCGTGATCGCCAGCACAGAGTCGCTCTGCTGCCATTAGCGGCCCCGAAATCCCCTATTTTCGATATGCTCGGCCATATTTTGGATTCGCTGATCACGTGAAGTGACAATCCCGATGAAGAAATTGATCGACGAGTTCAGGCACGGCTGGCAGGGAATTTCCCAGCCCTCGCTGCTTTTTAGCACGGGCTTCGCGGCCACCTGCCTCGCGTCGTCGACAATCGCCCGGTGGGGGATCTCCCAGATCCGTCCCGACGTATTCTTCACGCCGTATTTCCCGGCCGTGTTCCTGGCCGCGGCCGTCGGCGGCGCCCGGATCGGGATCGCTACGGCAATTGCAGGAGGCGCGCTCGGCGTCATCGTCAATTTCGGCAGCGGTGTTGCCGATTCCGCGCGGTTTGCGCTGCTCTTGATGTTCTGGGCGGTTTGCGGGCTCGCGATCTGGGGCGTCGAGCATTACCGAACGATCGTCGTGCAGCAGCGGGAAGATTCGAAACGCCTGATCCAGGAAGAGGAATACCGCAAGCTGCTGGTCGAGGAATTGCAGCACCGGCTCAAGAACAAGACGTCGACGATCCACGCCGTGCTGCATCAGGTGCTGCAGAACCAGCCGCAGATCTGGGGCAGCATCGATAGCCGCCTCCGCGCGCTATCGGCGACCGACGATTTGATCGCGCGGCTGGACGGCCGCGGTTGCGACATCAAGGATATGCTGCATTCAGAACTCGGGCCATACGGCCACGTCCGGTTCAATCTGAACGGCGACCCGCTGTTCCTGCCGGCCAAGCTGGCGGTCAGCCTGGCGCTGATCTTTCACGAACTGGCCACCAATGCCGGCAAGTACGGCGCGTTTTCGTCTGCTCGCGGGCTGTTGCAGGTGTCGTGGTCGGTGTCGGAGAGTCGCCTCAACGTCACCTGGGATGAAACGGAGGGCCCCGTGGTCGAAAATGTCGGCCCTGCGGGCTTCGGCACCAAGCTGTTGCAATCGGCGCTTCGCGCGTTCGACGGCAAGACCGAGATCCGCTTCCTCAAGACCGGCGTGCATTGCACGATGCAATGCCGGCTTCCCGCAAATTAGAGCGTTTTTCGCGAAGTCTCGGCGCAAAATCCGTTCGCGCTGGCCAAACGCATGAACCGATATTCACCTCGCACGTAGCCCTCTTCATCGGCGTTGACATTCTGTTAATGACGATCGAGTTCGGCACGGTTGGAAACCGGCGACTTCTACGGTTGTCCCGGTTTTTCGCAGTTCCGCTTAACCAATGCTACAAGGGACTTTGCCAAGCTCCGTGGCATGCATAGTTCCAAAAAGCACGACTTTCAGGCGGCCGCGACGCAGGCTCGCGATGAAAGCATATTTGAATCCGAATTGAGCATGCTGCGGGATGTCTTCAAATTGCTTCCGGCCGGCGTGACGGTTCAGGACGAGCACGGCGAGTTCGTGCTGATGAACGATGCCGCGACCACCCTGCTGGAGGCAGCCGCCGCGGCGCCCTCAGCCCCGCAACTGAACGACCGCCGCGAGACCTGCCTGGAATTGCTGCGTACCGGCCGTCCGGCCGTGATGGAAGAAGCCATTGTCGGCGGTCCGGCCAAGCAGGTGTTTCTCACCTCGCATCGGCCCATCCAGGTCGCCGGGCGCAATCTGCTGATCTCGAGCTCGACCGACATCACCGAACAGAAGGCGTTCGAGGATCACCTGTTTCGCTCCGCCTATTACGACGAGCTCACCGGCCTGCCGACGCGGCGCGTGATCGAACATCGCGTCAACAGCCTCCTGAAATACGACAACGGACAGGGCCGCTTCGCGCTGGCGTTTCTCGACATCGACAATTTCAAGCACATCAACGACTATTACGGCCACCCGGTCGGCGACGCGCTGCTGGTGGAGATGGCCAAGCGGCTGGGGCTGGACCTGCGCGACTCCGACATCCTGTCGCGGATCAGCGGCGACGAGTTCGTGCTGCTGCTCAACCCGATCCAGAACGACGCCGAGGTCGAAGAGTACATCCACTTCATCCTGCAGCGGCTGAAGGCGCCGTTCTTCATCGAGCAGTCCGAGATATTCGCCTCGACCTCGATCGGCGTCAGCCTCTATCCCGAGCACGGGCGCAGCTACGAGGTGCTGCGTCAGAATGCCGACATCGCGATGTACCGCGTCAAGAACGGCAGCAAGGGCGCCGCGGCGTTCTTCGATGCCAGCATGGAGCGCGAGGCGCTGGCGCGGATGAAGATCGAGCAATCGTTGCGGCTGGCGATCCTGGAAAAGCGCTTTTGCTGCGCCTTTCAGCCCAAGGTCGATATCCGGACCCAGGAAGTCACGGGCGTCGAGGCGCTGGTGCGCCTGCGCGACGACGAGGGCGTGATTCAGGCTCCCAGCACCTTCATCAACCTTGCCACCGAACTGGGCCTGATCGACGAACTGACCCATCTGGTGCTGGCGGAAATCGTCAAGTCGATCGACCTGATCAACGAGACCTTCGGCCCGGACACCACGATCAGCATCAACGTCGCGGCCAAGCAGGCCGGCAATCCCGAATTCATGCAGTCGTTCGCCGAGGCACTTGAGGCCACCGGATTCCCGGCGCGTTTCATGATCGAGGTGACCGAAGACGCCTTCGTCACCAAGACGCATTTTCAGGACGAGATCCTGCCGATCTTCCGCAAGCTCGGCGTCAAGATCTCGATCGACGATTTCGGCATCGGCTATTCGTCGCTGTCGGCGCTCGCCGACATTACCGCCGACGAGATCAAGATCGACCGCTCCTTCATCACCGACATCCATAAGCGTCCGCGCAGCCAGGGCATCCTGCGGGCGATCGAGTCCCTGAGCGAAGCGCTCGGCATGACCGTGATCGCCGAAGGGCTCGAAAGCTTCGAGGAACTGGCCTATCTGCAGGCCGCGACCAAGATCCGCTACGCCCAGGGCTTTTACTTCTCGAAGCCAATTTTCCTGGAAGACCTCAAGCTGGCGACGACCCCGCGCGCCAGCGAGGCGCGCGCCAGCGTGTCGAGCCGGCCAGCACTGGAAAACCGTCCCACCTATTCGCGCGCCGGCGGCTATCGCCGCTGAAGGATGGAAAGCTTGTCGCGAACGGACGCTTGATCCCCACCGATAGACCGGCAGAAGCGGTGGAATACCGCTTCTTCCGCGCGATCGCGCCCCGAAAGGACACCCGATTAAGCCTTAGGTAACCGGCTTTCCTAACCGCTTATGACATCTGCCCATCGTATGCATGTTCCCGGGAGAAGGGAGAATGCGCGGTCTGTTCGACCACCTGCACGGCTTGAGAGCCCGAACCGCAGCCACCGGCCGGCATCTTGCCGCGACCATCCGGGGGCCGGTGTTGTGGCTCACCCTTTGCGGCGGCCTGCTGGTCGCGGCGATTTTCGCCGGCACCATCATGATGACCGCTGAATTCCGCGAACGCGCGCTTCTCAACAGCGAACGCGAGCTCGAGAATACCGTCCTCCTGCTTGCCCGTCACTTCGACCAGCAGTTCGAGGATTCCGACACGCTCGCCGACGACGTGATCACCCGGCTGCAAATTTCCGGTATCGCCTCGGAGAAGGACTTCCGGAAACACGTCGGAGGCTCCGAAGCCCACGAGATTCTGAGGTCCAAGGCCGGCGTCCTGTCCTATCTTGGCGACATCTCCATCTTCGATTCCAACGGTGACCTGATCAACTGGTCGCGACCGCTGCCGGCGCCACGCCTCAACATTTCCGACCGGGGCTATTTCAAGAACTTCAAATTCGATGCGCGATCGCCGTCCATTCTGACCGAGTCGGTTCGCAGCTATATCAACGGCAATCTGAATTCCGTCATCGCCCACCGATTGCGCGGCGAAGACGGCGTCTTCCTGGGCGTGATGACACGGCGCATCAACCCCGCCAACTACGAAAAATTCTTTGCTTCCGTGGCGCTCGGAACCGGCGCCGCGATCTCGATGTTCCATGCCGACGGCACCCTGCTGGCGCGCTATCCGCAGGTTGACGACCTGGTCGGCCAGAATTTCGCAAAGGCGCCGCTGCTGCAGCAGGTCCGGGAGCGCGGCGGCCGGCAGACGCTGCGCGTCCAAAGCCCGATCGACCAGACGGACAGGCTGGGATCTGCAGCTCCGCTCAACCACTACTCGGGCGTCGTGGTCGCGACCAACACCGTTACCGCCGCGCTTGCCGACTGGCGCGAGCAAACCCGCTTCCTCGTCGCCGCGGCAACGCTGGCGGCAGCGGTGATCGCCATGATCCTGTTCGTGATCATCAGGCAGATCGCCCGGCAGAACCGCGATGCGCAGCAGCGGCTGGAAGCAGAACGAAGCCGGCTCGACACCGCGCTGAACAACATGATCCAGGGACTGGTGACGTTCGACGCCTCGACGCGCCTCGTCACCTGCAACCGGCGCTATATCGAAATGCACGACCTGTCGACCGACATCGTGAAACCGGGCTGCCTCTTCCGTGACCTGATGCAGCATCGCAAGGACAACGGATCGTTCGACGGCGACGTCGATGCATTCTGCTCCCTTGTCATGCGAAACGTCGCGCGCGGTCAGGTCACCCACAGCGTCATGCAGTGCCGGGACGGGCGCGCCTTCCTGGCCGTCAGCAGGCCGCTCGCGGATGGCGGCTGGGTCGCCACCATGGAAGACATCACCGAACGGCGCAATCTCGAACAGGAGCGCGACCGCAACTACGCCTTCCTGAGCCAGATCATCGATCACATCCCCTCGCAAATCACCGTGAAGGATGTGCACGACCGGCGCTATCTGCTGGTCAACCGCGTGGCCGAAGCCCAGTTCGGCATTTCGCGCGACCTGATCGTCGGCAAGACGACCTCCGACATCTTCCCGAAAGCCGCGGCCGAAATCATCGCGGCCGACGAGGAGAAAACGCTGCAATCTCCCGACGGCCTGTTCAAGGACGAGCACATCTGGGAAACCCCGGGGATGGGGCCGCGCTACATCACCTCCAGGCGGCTCGGAATCCGCAATGCGGCGGGTCAGGCGCGCTACATCATCAACGTCGTCGACGACGTCACCGAGCGCCGGTTGGCCAACGACAAGATCGCGCATCTGGCGCATTTCGACGCGCTGACCGACCTTCCGAACCGGGTGCTGTTCCGCGAGCAGATCGAGCGCGAGCTTCGCAAGGCCGCCAGCGGCCAACAATTCGCGCTGCTCTATATCGACATCGACGAATTCAAGGGCATCAACGATTCGCTTGGACACCATGTCGGCGATGAGCTTTTGAAGGCGGTCGCCGCCAGCCTGAAGAATTGCACCAAGCCGGGTGATCTCATCGCCCGCCTTGGCGGCGACGAATTTGCGGTGATCCAGACCGCTGTCGGCGGCCGCGCCGAGGTCGAGGAATTCGTGACCCGCATTTACGAGGCGATACGCCGGCCTTATCAATGCCTCGGTCATCACCTCTCGACCGACGCCAGCATCGGCATCGCGCTGGCGCCGGAAGACGGCACCGAGCTCGACCAGCTGATCAAGCACGCCGACCTCGCGATGTACGCCGCCAAGGCCGAGGGACGCCGCGTCCATCGCTTCTTCGAGCCTGCCATGGATGCCCGCGCCAAGGCGCGGCTCACCATGGAGCAGGATCTGCGGCAGGCGCTGGCCGACGGCGCCTTCGAAATCCACTATCAGCCGTTGCTCGATCTCGCGAGCGGCGAGGTGACGGGCTGCGAAGCGCTGTTGCGCTGGCGTCATCCCGAACGCGGCATGATCTCGCCCGTGGAATTCATTCCGGTCGCCGAGGACACCGGCCTGATCAATGAACTCGGCGACTGGGTCATGCAGACCGCCTGCACCGAGGCGGCCAGCTGGCCGTCGCGGGTCAGGCTCGCCGTCAACGTTTCTCCGATCCAGCTGAAGTCGCCGACGCTGGCGCTTCGGATCACCGGCGCGCTTGCCGCCTCCGGCCTGCCGCCCGACCGGCTCGAGATCGAAATTACCGAGGCGGTGCTGATCCACGACGACGAAAGCGCGCTGGCGATCCTGCATCAGCTCCGCGGCATCGGCGTGCGCATCGCGCTCGACGATTTCGGCACCGGCTTCTCCTCGTTGAGCTATCTGAAGCGGTTCCCGTTCGACAAGATCAAGATCGACCGCTGCTTCATCAGCGACATCGAGGTCGACGGCTCGGCCGCGATCGTGCAGGCGGTGGTGAACATCGCCGCAGCCCGCCACATGACCACCACCGCGGAAGGCGTCGAGACCGAGCAGCAGCGCGACATGCTGCGCCAGCTCGGCTGCACCCAGATGCAGGGCTATCTGTTCAGCGCGCCGAAGCCGGCGGCCGAGGCGAGGCGATTGCTGGGCGCGCGATCGGAAGCTGCGACCGCCGTCGCCTGACGCCGGTTCAGCGCGCCGGTATCGAGAATGGCTTCGATCGCCGAACTGCCGCCGGCCTCCAGCGCCGCGATGGCCTCCTGGGCCCAGCGGTAGGACGCGTCAAAGATTTCCGTGTGACGATCGAAATCCGTCACGTCGACCCCGTCCGGAGACGGCGGCCGCATCACCGTATCGAACGGCCCGACCGGCAGCGTATCGTAGCGCTGATGCGCCACGAGGCTTCGCCACAGCACGTTCACTGCGCTGGGTGCGGCGGGCAGCAGCTTCTTGCGGAACGGCGTCAGCATGGCGGCGATCAGCTCGAGCCGTCCCGGCAGCGATGCATAATCGACGTCGAACATCTCCGCCGCCGGCTCGCCGAAATGCACCACCAGATTGGGACCGCTCTTGAGCTGGTGCATCGACGCCAAGGGCACGTTGTCGATGAGACATCCATCGACCAGCATCGCCCCCTCCGGTGTGTAGAACGGCGGCAATAGCCCGGGGATCGCGCTCGATGCGCGCACCGCCTGCCAGAGCGGCCCGGTGCGGATCAGTTCGAGATTGTGGGTCGAAAGATTGGTCGCGACGGCCGCAAACGGCCGCCAGCAATCCTCGATCCTGCAGTCGGGGCCGTATTGATCGGCCAGCGCGCGATCGAATGCCTTGTGATCCAGCAGCGAATAGCGCGGCCAGGTCGGCCGCCGAAAACTTCGGCTTCTGACGAAGATCTCGTGCGTGCCGCGCTCGAGATGCTCGGCTTCGAGATTTTTGGCAAAGCCGGCCACCATGGCGGAGCCAACGCTGGTGCCGACAAAGATATCGAACATCACGCCGCGTTCGCGAAAGGCCTTGTAGATTCCGACATGCGCGGTCCCAAAACTGCCGCCGCCGGCGGCAACGAAGCCGACCGCCCGGCCGCACAGAAAGCGGACAAGGCTGTCGATATCGATCTGGTCTTCGAGGGCGACATGGTGATGCATGAAGGCCGGCAGCCGGGTCAGCCAGGCCGTGGTGCCAGAGACCTCGCCGCTTCGATGGTCATGAACACGGACGAGACGTCTGGCCGAAACGGAATGAACCTCGCAGGCAAAGGCCTCGATCTCGGTCAATGCGGCGGCAGGTGCGTCACCGCGGCACGCGAACACGACCATGTCGGCCTGACGGATGGCCTTGCGCGCCCAGGGCGAAGCGTCGCGGCCACCGAGATAAACCACCAGCGGCGCGGTGTGTTCGAGCCTGTTGAGCCATTCGGTGACGTCGTGTGCATCGAGTGCGCGCCCGGGAAACATCGCCTGGAGGCGGGCGGAGTCGATAATCTCGGCATCGATCGCGGCGAGCCCCTCGCGCATCCGGCGATCGAAAGCGCCCGGCAGCGGCTCCAGTCCGCCGTCGATCAGCGCCACCGTTCGCGCCTTCGGCGAGCTGGGGAATGGCGCGATGCGCGCGGTCTCCTTGGCGAACCGCCGCGCCAGCGCTGCGAGCAGCGCCTCGACGATGGCGGGGGCTTCCTCGACAAGCTTCTGGTAGGCCGGACGCGTCAATGCCAGCACGCTGGTGTCGCGGATGGCGATCACATCAGCCGTGCGCGGCACATCGGCGAAGAAGCCGATCTCGCCCACCAGTTCGCCGGCCCGAAGCTCGGCGATCGGCTCGCTATAGCCGGTCTTGCGCACCGCGAGCGCACCATGCAGCACCAGGAAAAACGAATCCGACGGACCGCCTTGTGCGACAAGCAACTGCCCGCGCACCAGATCCTGGCGGACCAAGGCGTTGAGAACCTTCAGCCGCTGTTCGGCACTCAGCGTTCGAAACAGCGCGAACTCCTCCAGGGCGGAGCTCCACGCAAGTACCGAACTCGATCCACTCATTTGGCGGCACCCGGTTGAAACCGTCCAACTCTAGCCCCGCGCCATCACCGCCGCGAGCGATATAAAGGCCGCCGCTAGGCGCAGCGCAGCAACACCACGTGAAACGGGCTTGCGGATGCACTGCAGCATGACCGCCGCATCTGTCTCCGGCTCTACGCCGTCCACCGGCCGCGATTTTTCTCGGCCAGAATGGGCCGAATCAGTTGGCCGAAGCGCTCGGCTTCCTCGTCATGCAGATAGCCGGACAGGCAGAAGGAATGGCAGCCGGCATCGATGAATTGCTGCAGCGTCTCTGCGCACTGGACGGGATTGCCGACCACGGCAATGCCGGCGCCGGGGCGGACTTTTGTGATGCCGGTCCACAGATGCGGCAACAGCAAGTCGCCATGCTCGCGGGCAAGCTGCTGCACGCGCAGGTTCGCTTCCGACTTGTTGTAAAGTGTCTGGATTTCCTGCTTCTGCCGCTCGGTGCCGTGGCGCACCAGTTGATCGGCGGCTTCCCAGGCGTCCGCTTCGTTCTCGCGGCAAATCACCTGCAGCCGCATGCCGAAGCCGATGTCATTTTCGCGGCCGTGCGCGCGCGCCATCTGTCTGATCTCGGCCATATTCGAGGCGATCTTTTCCGGCAGGTCGCCCCAGAACAAATGCACGTCGGAATGTTTGGCCGACAATTCCCAGGCCTGGCGCGAGCCGCCGCCGAGATAGAATTTTGGAAACGGCTGCTGGAACGGGCGCGGCTTGATATGCGCGCCAGAAAGTTTGTGAAATTTTCCTTCGAAGTTCACCGGGCCGTGCGTCGTCCACAGCGCCTTCAGGATCGAGACTTCCTCCTCCATCAGTTCGTAACGCGCTTCCTTCGGATAGCGCACGCCCTCGCCTTCGACCTCGCTCTCGTTCTGGCCGGCGATCAGATTGATGCATATCCGCCCGCCCGACATCTGGTCGAAGGTCGAGATCATCTTCGCCAGCAGCACCGGATTGATGTAGCCCGGCCGCGCCGCAATCAGCGGCTTGATGGTGGACGAACGTGCCGCCATGAACGCGCCGGTGATCCAGGCTTCCCAGCACACCGAGCCGACCGGGATCAGGAGATACTCAAAACCGGCCGCTTCCGCCGCCTGCACCACGCGGTCGCACAGTTCGGGCGAGCCCGGAATCTGCGCATCCATCAGGCCATAGGCGGTGGTGTCGCCATGCGTGGGCAGATACCAGCCGAATTCAAGCGGACGCATGAACGTTTCTCCCTGTCGACGCGTGTTGCCGGATCGTTCGGCCGACGAGTTTAACGGTTGCGAAGCGAGGGGCAATCGGGTTCCGGTTGCAAGGCGTTTTTGATTTCAATCGCGCGCACGGCAAGTTAGAGTTTCGACCATGTCACCGGTTTCACTGCTGCTCAATATCATCTGGATCGTTCTCGGCGGCGCATGGATGGCGTTCGGCTGGCTGGTTGCCGCCGTCGTCATGGCGATCACGATTATCGGGATTCCCTGGGCGCGCGCCGCGTTCAACATCGCGGCCTATACCCTGTTCCCGTTCGGCTTCACCGCGATCTCCCGCGACGCCTATACCGGCCAGGAGGATATCGGCACCGGGCCGCTCGGGGTGATCGGCAACATCATCTGGCTGGTGCTGGCGGGATGGTGGCTGGCGCTCGGGCATCTCATCACGGCCGTGGTGCTGGCCGTGACCATCATCGGCATTCCCTTTGCCTGGGCGCACCTGAAACTTGCCGGCATCGCGCTGTGGCCGATCGGCAAGGTCATCGTTCCCACGAACTAGGTTCGGATCAGCCCAAGGCGGCCTGGAAGTCAGCCTTGGACTTATCCCGAGGCTGTCGTTTCCGCCGGCTTCAGCCGTTCGAACTCGGCGTCGCTGATCTCGGTCTGGGCCACCAGCACGCTGCAGCGCAGGCGCTTGACCAGATAGCTGCCGATCGAGCCGAACCACCGCGCCAGCGTCCCCTGCGGGCGGTGGCCGACGACGACGAGATGCGCGCCGATTTCCTCGGCCACCTCGGCGATTTTCTGCCCGGCATCGCCGACCTCGAGCCGCGCGGTCGGCGTAAAGCCCACAGCCTTCAGCCGTTCGCACCCCTCGTTCAGGATGGCCTTGTAGTCCTCGGTTTGCAGCTCGATCGGGATCGTGAGCCCGGCCTCCGGCGTCATGATCGAGGAAACCTCGACGACGGCGAGCAAAAAGACCTCGGAACGGCAGAGTTGTGCGAGCTTTGCGCCCTCCCGCAATGCGCGCCGCCCCTCGACCGAACCGTCATAGGCGAGAAGAACCTTCTTATACATCGGACGTCCCCATCGATGGCGAGAAGATCAACGCGGCAAGACTAGCACCAATTGGCGCAAACGGATCGGAATTTTGCATGGGGAACGCGGTTCATCCTACCACCTTCGTCTCCCCGACCCCGAGAAGGGCCGTTGCCCCTGCCCGGCCAATCGGCTAAATGAGGCGGCGAAGCACCCGTAGCTCAGCTGGATAGAGCGTTGCCCTCCGAAGGCAAAGGTCACACGTTCGAATCGTGTCGGGTGCGCCAGTTCGGTACAGAACTGGGCACGCCAAAACCCGCGATTTTTGCACTTAATGCGGCGACCAGTGTGCGCAGAAGCATGCTTTCGAGCCCGTGATGCGTAGTTCTTTCTGATCGACCCGTTGGGCGAGCGCATGAGCCGTGTCGTCGTCACTCCGCCTTGCCAGCCGTCGTCTCCTGCCCGCGGCCCGGCCGCCAGACCGGATCCGGGCGCGACCATAGCACCGTGTCGCGGATCGCTTCGGCCAAGGCCTCTGCCTGCACGGCGAGGAAACGTGCGCCCTTTTCGGCGGTGGCGGTTCGCGGGTCTCCCCAGGTGCCGGTGACCGGCGCGCGTTCCGAGAATGAGTAGAACCGGGAGAAGCCCGCCGGCGCGTGGACGGGAGCGGGAGCCTGCTGCATCGCCTCGTCCAGCTTGTGCGCCTTCACACTATCTTTCGCGATCGCCATCATGACCGAGGTCTCGCCCTCGCACGCGTGCTTCGGCGCGGTGTCGGACTCGAAGATGGCCGCGATCTTTGCCGGCGCCAGGAACCACGGCGTCGTGGCCACGATCGGAAAATCATATGCCACCGCCAGTTCGCGCGATGCCACGGCAAGAGGGTCGATATTGCCGCCGTGGCCGTTGACGATCAGCAGGCGGGCAAAGCCCAATGCGCGAAGCGATCGCACGATGCTTTCGAGGATCGCGCGATAGGCGGCGTAGTCGACGCTGATCGTGCCGCCAAACGGCAAATGATGCTCGCTCAAACCCAGCCACAGGCCGGGCAGCACCGCGACCGGCACTGGATCCGGCCCCTCGGCCACCAACCGGGCGGCCGCAATCGACGCCGCGCTGGCGCTGGCGGTATCGGTGATGACAGGCAGATGCGGACCATGCTGCTCCAGCGAGCCGGCGGGCAGGATCGCCAGAGCCCCTTTGCGTGCGGCGATCTCGCGCAGATCCGGAGCGGTCATGCGTGCCCATTCGACTTCAATGCTCATAACGATCTCCCGAAAGAATTGGATGGAGCGGGTTTATCATGTGGTCTGAAGCCGGAAGCCCGGCTGGAGAAAGCTGCTTAAGGATTGATATCCCCGGTCAGGCCGCGAACCTGATGCGCTGTTGTCGCATTGCGCCGGTAGATCTCCAGAAGGCCGCGAATCGTCAGGTCGGGATCGAAGTGATCGATCGCCTTGGTGGCGCCGTGGAACAACGACGCGATACCGCCGGTTGCGACGACTGTCATCGCTTCGTTCCGCTCGGCCTTGATGCGTTCGATCATACCCTCGATGAGCGCAACGTGACCCCAGAAAATGCCGGACTGCATGGCGCTGACCGTATCGTCGCCGACCACCCGTCGCGGCTTTTGCAGCGCAATCCTGGGAAGCTTCGCGGCAGCGGCATGCAGGGCCTCCATCGACAGATGGACGCCCGGCGCGATCACGCCTCCCTCGAAGCCGCCATCGCTCCCGATCACGTCCAGCGTGATGGCGGTCCCGCTGTCGACAATGATCAAGGGACCGGAATAGAGCTTGAGCGCGCCGAGCGCATTGACCAGACGGTCCGACCCAACTTCCGAAGGCTTGCTGGTCCGCACCTGGATGCCCAGCTCGACATTCTCACCGATAATCAGCGGCTCGACGTGCAGATAGCGACGCGACAGATTTCGCAGATTGAAGATCGACTGCGGCACCACACTCGATATCACGCAGGCCTTCAAAAGCCCGAGCTCGAGTTTGTGCATCGCCATCAGCTGCGACAGCCACACTGCGTATTCATCGGCTGTCCGGCTGGGCTCGGTCGCCGACCGCCATTGGGCGATCCAATGGTCGCCGTCGTGAACCGCGAACAGGCTGTTGGTGTTTCCCTGCTCAATTGCCAGAAGCATCGATCGAGTCCTGCGTTTGCCGCTTCAGACTACGGAGGGTTGCGTTCTGAAATGCCGCCTGAACGCGAGCTCTCCGAAGACTTCCAGGAGGCGTAGCACAAGTTCGTATGCTGTCGCAGCACCGGTAATTGGAAGGGCGGCAAGCGCCGACATCATGGCGGCACGGCGAGGCAGCGATGCTCCTCTATGGCGATGGCGCGTCGTCGCTTTTTTAAGGATTTTCTGAAATCGCCCGGTCTGCCTGATCCAGGAACGGTCAGTCCCGGACACGTCGCAGGTGCCCAGACCCAAAATATCGAAAACAACCCCATGCAAAGTAGAATGGGGGCCCGGCTCGCAGCACTCAGGCGGCTTGCGCCCCGGCCGCTGGCCATCGACCCTGGCAGCGGAAGCACGCAAATGGCCCGTTGGCCTCACCCCACGCCGCCGCAATTCTTAATGAATTCCAGGCGCACCCCGTTCGGGGCACCCGCCGTCAGCTCACGCGGCGTAGCTTGCGGAGTGGATCGAGGTATTGCCGGAGGCCGCGGAACAGAAGGCCTCATAGTAGGCTTCCAGTTCGGCTACGGCGCGATGCTCCCATTCCCTGGCTTGCGCCAGAAGGGAGCAGCTGTGAAGCGGCCGGAAGGCCGCGGTTTGGCGGTACAACGACGCGATGGTGCGGTACCGGCGAACGTTTTCCATGATGGCCAGGCTGCGCATGTTCGGATCTCCCTTTCTTTCCCGGGGACGAATTTGCGGCACAACGATTTTCGATTCGTTAGCGGGGCGCGAAGAGAGAACCTGTGGTTTCCGAACTGTTGACGGCGCATCCTTACGGGTGGACACGACGCAACTCTTCGGAGAACGGAAGCCCGGCCGCTTCAATCGCCTGTGCGCGCCGCCTGGGGCGAGGTCGGAGAATTCCCGCTCGAACAGACGACGTTCGTCAGGAAGCCGCTATCAAGTGCCCATGCGGGCAGCATCGTGCGGGCGCAGTATGCCAGTCCGACGCCGAGAAGTGATGCGCACACCAGCGTGGCCACGAACGGCCATGCCGTTCGTTTTTGTTGCGGTGATGATGGCAGGCTGGCTGCGGTGGCCGCTGACGTCTGGTTCGAACTGGACACTGGTCAGAATCCCCGCTGGTGAATGATGCGTTCGAGACCAATCTCGGGCAGAGCCCGCGAAGCCACAGTCTAGTGATGCTTGTGCTGTGCACCCGCGACGCCGCTGACGGCGGCTCCGGGATTTTCCTCGACGTTGTAGACGATCTCGACCGGCCCGGCCTTCTCGAACACCAGCGTGCCCTTGATCTTCTGGCCGAGCTGAAAGGGCTCCTTGAGGCCGAGCAGGACGATACGAAGCGCGCCGGGCTTGAGCTCTATGGTTTTGCCGGGCTTGATCTCGATGCCATTCTCGAGCGGGCGCGTTTTCGCCATGCCGTCGACATCGACCACCTCGTGCACCTCGATCTGGCCCGCCGCGGGCGAGGCGCCGCCGATCAGGCGATCCGCGGTCTTGCCCTTGTTGGTGATGGTGAGATAGCCCCCCGCGATGTTGGCGTCTTTCGGGGTCGGGCGCGACCAGGGGTGACCGATATCGAGGGCCCCGACCTTGAATTCGTGCGCGCCGGCCCCGCTCGTAATGAGCACAGCGGCTGCGACGAAAATAGCCGCTGAAATAAACACAAAGATATCTCTAACGATGGTTGTCATAATGTCCTACTCCGATACGCGCTGGACAGCTGACGCATGTAGAGAAACAATCGGACGCGATTACGGCCGGTGCTCGCCGCGATTACGGCTCCCGCCGGACGTGATTGCGGCCGCCGCATCGCGGCGCGAAGAAAATCAGACACACAACCGGAAATCGAGCCGCGCCTCTTCGCCATTCGCTCACCACGCGACAGCCACATCGACGCCGCGCTCGCGAGGACGCCTTCGCTTTTCCGCTTCCCTTCCGTCGCCAGCCAGCCGCGCTTCTCGCACGATCCAGTCAATCTCGCGCCTGATTGCGATGGCTAATCGTCGGACATCAGTGAATGGGGGCGTATGTGTGTGCGTATCTGAAGCGGCCCACGGCCGGCATTTTTTCATCCGTCATGTTTTTTCTCGCACTACCTGCAGAAGCACATCATCCCGGCGGCGGCGGCAATACCGGTAGCGGCGGCCCCATCAACACCATCTCGGCCGACACGCTTTCCGAAGGACTGATCGCCGCTTCGGTCCGCTACGAATTCATCCGCCTGGGCCAGCTCAGCGACGCCGACCTGATCGCCGCAGCGAGCAAAGGCAACCACGCGCATTCGATCCGCTCGATCGACGCCGTCTCGCTTTCGGTCGCCTACGGCATCACCAATGACTTCACCGTTGGCGTTCGCGCCGCCGGCGTCCGCCGCTCGGATATCCGCGAACCCGGGGAAGACATGCTGAGCGGCGGCCATATGGGCATCATGAATACGAACGACATGAGCAGCCTGATGAGCCCCGACGGCGTCAACCGGCGCGGCAATTCGGCGGGCTTCGGCGACGTGACCATGCTCGGGCAATACCGCTTCCACAACAACGCGGCGAACGGAACGTCAGCCGCCGTGCTGTTCGGCTTCAAGGCGCCGACCGGCAGCACCAGCCAGCGCGACAATTTCGGCAATCTGTTCGAAGCCGAGTTTCAGCCGGGCTCGGGCTCGTGGGACGGACTGTTCGGCGCCGCCTTCACCAAGCGCACGGGCCGCTGGTCGTTCGACGTGAGCGGGCTGTATTATCTGATCAGCACCGGCACGCAGAACACCAATCTCGGCGACCGCTTCCTGTTCGGCACCGCCGTCTCCTACCGCCTTGTTGGCGCCACCGGCTCGTCGAAAGAGACGGAATTGCACGAATACTGCATGCAGCCCCGCAACCAGTTGCAGGAGCATTGCCTCTATCACGCCAATCACGACCACAGCGACATGATGAAGACGCCCTACACGCTCGACCTCGTGCTCGAGCTCAATGGCGAGTGGCACGACAAGCAGCGGATCGCCGGCATTCCGGATCCCAATTCCGGCGGCACCACGGTCTATATCTCGCCCGGCGTGCGCGTGGGCTTCGATCGCTTCTCGGGCTTTGTCTCCGTCGGCGTGCCTATCCTCAACGAACACAACGGCGTTCAGTCGAAGCCGGATTTTCGCGTGCTGACCGGGATCGGTGCGCGGCTGAATTGAACGCAGAAGGCGGTCACGACTGTTCGTCATGGCCGGGACATAGGCGAGCGGAAGCGACGCCGTCCTTTCGGACGGCTGTGCCCGGCCATGACGAGGAAGCTTGAGCCTGCCCGTCAGGCGGCGCGGATGTTGCCGAGGAATTTGCCGGTTTCGCTCTCGAGCTGCTCGGATTGCGAGGTGAGCTGGGCTGCTGCCTTCAAGACGAGGGTTGCGGCAGCGTTGACCTTGCCCGACGCTTCACGCACGCCCGTGATGTTTTGCATCACCTCCTGGGCGCCTTGTGCCGCCTGCTGCACGCTGCGGGCAATCTCGTTGGTCGCAGCGCCCTGCTCTTCGACCGCAGCGGCAATGGAGCCGGTGATTTCGTTCATCTGCCCGATCGTGGTGCCGATTTCGCGGATGGCGTCGACCGTCGAGCCGGTCGCGTCGCGTATGGCCTGAATCTGGCTGGTGATTTCTTCGGTGGCCTTGGCGGTTTGCGACGACAGCGCCTTGACCTCGTTGGCCACGACGGCAAACCCTCTGCCGGCGTCGCCGGCCCGCGCGGCCTCGATGGTTGCGTTCAGGGCCAAAAGGTTGGTCTGACCCGCGATGGTCTGGATCAGCGCCATGACCTCGCCGATCTTTTGGGAAGCCTCGACCAGGCGTCCGACCATGGCCTCGGTCCGGCCGGCCTGCCCGACCGCGTTCTGGGCAATGGACGAGGATTGCGTGACCTGCCGCGAGATCTCGTGGATCGAGGACGACAGCTCTTCCGCCGACGCCGCAACGGTCTGAACGTTCGATGCGGTCTGCTCGGCCGCGGCCGCCACCCTGGCGCTCTGATCCGTCGTCCCCACTGCGATCGTGGACATCGACGAAGCCGAATTCTGCAGCTCGTCGGCGGCGGTGGTGGTGCCCCGGATCACCCCGCCGATGCTGCGCTCGAAGTCGTCCGCGATGCGGGACAAATCCGTCCGCCGCTCCTCGGCGGAACGGACTTTCATCGCTTCCTGCTCGGTGCGCAGCCGCGTCGTTTCGACCAGATGATCCTTGAAGATCTGCAGGCTTCGCGCAATCCGGCCGACCTCGTTGGTCTGGTCGACAAACGGAACGTCGACCGCAAGATTGCCCCTGACCAGTTCGTCCATCACCGCGCAGGTTCTGTTGAGCGGGCCCACCACGCCGCGGCCAAGCCAGAAGGCCGCGAATGCCGCGACGACCAGCCCGCCCAGCCCGGCGATCCCGGCCCAGATCATCCGGCGAAACACCACGGCGTCGATATCGTCGACATAGGCGCCGGCCTGAAGCGCGAGAGCCTTGTCGCCCGTGCCAAAGGCTCCGACATAAGAGAGCTTGCGAAGTTCGTCGCCACCGGCCGACCGCGGCGCCAGATATTCGACAAAGCCACCCCCGGCGCGCGCGGTCCGCACGATGTCCTGGATCAGCAGCTTGCCGCTCTTGTCCTTGAAGTCCCAACGGTTGACGTTGATGTATTTGGGGTTGGCATGGACGTAAGTGACACCCGCATCCGAGCTGCCCGTCCCGTAGACGCCGATATAGTCCGAATATTCGCCCCAGCGCATGGAACTGATCGCGGCGTAGGCCATCTGGCGGGCCTTGTCCGGCTCGATCCTGCCGGCCTTGGCCTCGCCTTCATAGTGAACGAGAATTTTCGTCGCCGCTTCGACGAAACCGCGAACCGTGGTGCGCCGCTCGTCGAGCGTCGCATCGCGCAGCACCAGGATCTGCAAGGCGGAGACGGCAAACAGCACGATCGTCAGCGCCGCAATGATCATCGCAAAACGCTGATAGACGGTGAGGTTACGCATGCGGCTTGCCTTCCTGTTGGTTGAAGACTCGTACCAACACAACGTTAATCGATTGTTAGCGGGTTGCGCAGATGGTCCGCAGCGTCCGATCGCGAGAATCGACGCTTGAAATGACCGCGCCGCGGCGACACAATGGCGCCCATCCTTCCAACAAGACGCGCCGTTGATCCCCGCACCGTGCGGAATCGCATGGCGCGCCAAGAGTGACCCATAATGGCTGAAGCCGACCTCGACATTTTCATCCGGCAAATCGCAAAAGCGCAGAACAAGAGCCTGATGGCCGCCGTCAAGAAGCGCCGCGACCAGATCATGGCCCGCGCGGCCAAGGCCAAGGACAAGGAGACCCGGAACCAGTTCCGGCTGATCGCCAAGAGCACGATGGAGCTTGGCGCGGCCGCAGCCAAGCGGCTGCAGAATTCGGCACAAAACACCGCCGATAGCTACGCCCGGGCGATCCGGAACGCCGCCGAGGAAGCCGCGGCGGCTGCGAAGGCTGCGAAAAAGCCCGCCAAGAAAAAGGACGATTGAAGCGGCGCCGGGCTCAGGCAGCCCCATGGGCGCGGTAAATGCCGCGCTCGAACAGGCGATAGGCTTTAAGCGCGCGCTGGTCGGCGAACGGCAATATCTGCATCATGATCACGCCTGCGATACGCGACGCCGGGTCGATCCAATAGTAGGTATTGTAGAGCCCGGCCCATGTCAGGCTGCCTGCCCTGCGGCCCTCAGGGACGGGATCGATGTTGATCATATCGCCAAGCCCCCACCGCAGCCGGACTCCCGGGAAGAAATCGACGTTCCCGGACAATGCCGGATTTGTGGTCTTGAGAACTCCCGCATCGAGGTTGCCGATCTGATTGGTGGACATCAGCGCCACCGTCTGCGGCTGCAGGATGCTGTTTCCGGCAAGTGCGCCGCCATTCAACAGCGCCTGGAGCAACGTCAGATAATCCGGCGCGGTGGAATAGAGGCCGCCGCCGCCGGAAAATACTTTCGGTTCGGCTCGTCTCACCAGAGGCTGCGGCACAAGCGTCCCGTCCGCCTTGCGCAAATGCAGACTTGCCTGCCGCGCGCGCTGCTTCTCGTTAAGCGGGAAAGTGGTGTCGTTCATCCCGAGCGGACCCAGGATGTGATCACGGAAATAACGATCCAGGCTCTGTCCACTGATGATCTCTACCAGCCGGCCGACCCGGTCGAGGCTGCCGCCATAGGCCCACCTGGTGTCCGGGTCAAACATCAGCGGCGTACGCGGCAGCGCTGGATGGTTGCGAGACTCCTTGCCATAGCGAACGGCGTTCGTGTCCCAAAGCTGATAGCTAAGCCCGGATGTATGCGTCAACAGATGGCGTAGTGTGATGGGTTTTCTCGCGGCGCGCAGTTGCGGGGCCCCTTTCGCATCGAAGCCATGGAGAACTTGAGGCGCCCCGAGCGTCGGATCAATTCTTGCTACCGGTTCGTCCAGTTTGAGTTTGTCCCGTTCGACGAGTTGCAGTGCTGCGACGGATGTCAGCAATTTGGTCATGGACGCGATACTGAACACCGTATCGGCCGACATCCTGGCCGCCGTGCCCATGCTTCTCGCGCCGAATGCGCCCTGGTAGATCAATGACTGCTCGGTTGCGGCCATGGCGACAACGCCCGGCACGTCCGCCGCATCGACCCGCGCCTGCAAAATAGCGTCGATTTCCTCGTTGCGGGGCGATGTGCGCAGCGGAGCCGCAAGGCCGGGAACGGCTGCGCCTGATATCAGGCCTGCCGCCGCGACAGCTGCCGTTCGCAACAACGTATCGCGCCGACTGAACCGCAGCGTCATCGCGCTCCCCTCAACGCCCTGGAGCCTTAAGTGCGGCCGGCGTTCAGCATTCCCTTCAATTTCATTACCGCGCTGTCGGGCGTCGTCAGCACCGGCCGGCCGGTTACCTCGGCGACCCGCTCTGCCGCGGGCGCCATGCTGTATTGCGCCAACGCGATCAGGTCGCAATCGCGCAAATCTTTTGAAGCTTCGACCACCAGACGATCATGCGTCGCACGGTCGCCGCGATCGAGCGCCGCCATGGCGCCTTCCGCCAGTTTCGGCACGAGTTCGATGGACGACGGAAACTCCGGCGGCATCGACGCCAATGTCGGGGGAAACGTCGACAATAAACCGATCTTGCGGCCCTTTGCGACGGCCTGCTCGATCATCGCTTCGTTGGGCTTGAGCACCGGCATCGGCGCGTGCGCACGGGCAACCGCTTCGATGCAGGGGCCGAAGGCCGAACACGTGAACAGGATGGCATCCGATCCGGTGCCGGCCGCGTAGCGCCCGAGCCGGAGGAAGCGCTCGGTCATGGGGTCGGTGAGCCCGCCATCCCGCGCCAGATCGGCCGACAGGCTGTCGTCGAGCAGATTCATCAGGCGGGCGTCCGGCCAAAGCCGGGCGAACGAGGCTTCGATCGGCACGATCGAATGTTTCAGGGCGTGGACCAGGGTGATGCGCATGCGGATCAGTCTGGCTGCGGCGCGGCTGGTGTCAACCCGTGCCGCCGCGTGATTATTATTTGAACGGCAGGGCGTACATCAGGCCGCCCTTGTTCCAGGTCGCGTTCAGGCCGCGATCGAGCTTCAGCGGGCTCGCCTTGCCGACATTGCGCTCAAAAATCTCGCCGTAATTGCCGCCCACTTTGATTGCCTGCAGCATCCATTTGTTGTCGAGGCCGAGCCGCGATCCGAGATCGCCTGAGGTGCCGAGCAGCCGCTGGATGGCCGGAACGCTGCTGGACTTCGCCATCTCGTCGGCATTGCCGGCTGTGACGCCGAGTTCTTCTGCCTCGATCAATCCGTAATGCAGCCAGGCAATGATGTCGGTCCACACCTCGTCGCCGTTGCGGGT
The DNA here is from genome assembly GCF_049993905.1 of Bradyrhizobium sp. McL0615. Lineage (NCBI taxonomy): Bacteria > Pseudomonadati > Pseudomonadota > Alphaproteobacteria > Hyphomicrobiales > Nitrobacteraceae > Bradyrhizobium > Bradyrhizobium sp. McL0615. The sequence goes on from NZ_CP188254.1 coordinate 8,817,449, forward strand.
GAACGGCCCGAGCGGCTCCTTGCTGATGGTTTGCGGGAGGACGACATAGTCGGCGGGGTTTGAGGCCGCCGTGGTCACGGCGCCCGCCAGCGCCGATGCGTCCTGGGTCATGGCATCGCAGCGCCCGCCGAAAAAAGTCTGGTACATGGTGTCGGTGCGGTCGAACACCAGCGGCTTCCATTCGATCCCGTTGGCGCGGCCGTAATCGCCGAGCGTGACCTCATGGGTCGTGCCCTGCGCAACGCACACGGTGGCGCCGTTCAGGCCCTTGATGTCCTTCACGCCGGCGTCGGCGCGCACGATAAAGCCTTGGCCGTCGTAAAAATTGACCGGGCCCTGACGCAGCCCGAGCGTCGTGCCGCGCAGATAGGTCTGGGTCGAGTTGCGATAGAGCACGTCGATCTCGCCCGATTGCAGGGCAGTGAAGCGGTTCTGCGCTGTCAGCGCGACGTATCGCACTTTTGTGGCATCTCCGAGCAAGCCGGCCGCCAAGGCGCGGCAATAGTCGACGTCGAGCCCCTTGTAGTTGCCTTGCGAGTCCGGCGTCGAGAAGCCGGCAAAGCCGGCGCTGACGCCGCACACCAGCGTGCCGCTGTTTAACGGTGTCCAGCGTAGCGGCCTGCGCCGTCAGGTATGACGCGGCGAGCAAGCCTGTAGCGATCAAAATCCTCTTCATACTGCTCCTCCTGCTAATGACCCACACTCTTCAAGGCCAAGTCGACCGCCTGGCCCAGCCTGTCGACGATCATGTCGATATCATCTGATGTCGCGATATAGGGCGGCGCGAGCAGGACGTGATCGCCGCTGCGGCCATCCATGCATCCGCCCGCGGGATAACAGCCGAGCCCGCCTTCGAACGCGACCGCCTTGACGCGCTGGTTCAATTTCAGCGCCGGATCGAACGGCGCGCGGGTGGCACGGTCGGCGACGAGTTCGATGGCCTGGAACAGGCCACGGCCCCTGATGTCACCGACATGCCGGTGATTGCCAAAACGCTCGGTCAGCCGCCGCTCGAGTTGAGCGCCGAGAATCTTGACCCTGTCGAGCAATTGCTCGTCCTCGATCACCCGCTGTACCTCGAGCGCCGCGGCACAGGCGAGCGGGTGCGCCAGATAGGTGTGGCCGTGCTGGAACGCGCCCGAACCATCGCGGATGGCATCGACGATGCGCGCGCTCGCAAGCATGGCGCCGATCGGCTGATAACCGCCGCCGAGCCCCTTGGCGATCGCCTGGATATCAGGCGCGATTCCTTCCTGCTCCCAGGCGTGGCGCGTGCCGGTGCGGCCCATGCCGCACATCACCTCGTCGAGGATGAGGAGTATGCCGTGCCGGTCGCAGATATCGCGGACGGCGCGGAAATATCCCTCCGGGGCCGGCACGCAGCCGGCGGTCGCGCCCACGACTGGCTCGGCGATGAACGCCGCCACGTTCTCCGGGCCGAGACGTTGGAATTCCGCCTCAAGCTCGGCCGCAAGGCGGGCAACAAAATCCACTTCGGATTCGCTGTCCTGTTTTTCGTGATAAGCGAAGGCCGGAGTCACATGGCTAAAGGCCGATGACAACAGCGGCGCATAGGGCGCGCGCCGCCAGGCGTTGCCGCCGGCAGCCAGCGCACCCAGCGTATTGCCGTGATAGCTCTGTCGGCGCGCGATGAAGTGCCTGCGTTGCGGCTGGCCTGTCTCGATAAAATACTGCCGCGCCAGCTTGAGGCCGGCTTCGATCGCTTCCGAACCGCCGCTGACGAAGTAAGCGTAACCCAACCCGCCGGGCTCATGGCCGACGAGATTGTCGGCCAACGATTCAGCCGGCTCCGATGAGAAGAAGCTGGTATGGGCATAAGCGAGCTTCGACGCCTGCCGGGACATTGCCTCGATCACGCGCGGGTGCTGGTGGCCCAAACAGGAGACGGCCGCGCCGCCGGACGCATCCAGAATCCGGCGGCCATCCTCACCAATCAGCCAGACGCCCTCGCCGCCAATCGCCTTGGGAGGGGTTTCACGCAGGCTTCGATGCAGCACCCGGCTCTTGCTGATGCTCATGACGGTCAATCCTTCTCGGCAACATACTGCGACATCGCGGCCAGCCGGCCTTCGGTCTCCTCGAGGCGCCGCCTTGCGCTCGCGCCGCCCAGCACGAAGGTGACCGCGGCCAGCGATTGCGCAATCGCAATGGCGCCGGTCAGGCTCGGGAAGAATCCAGGTGATGCGGCGGCTTCATAGAGCAGCAGATGATCGGCGCCCTCCGCCATCGGCGCGTTGATCGCGTCCGTAATCGCGACCAGCGTGGCGCCGGAATCATGCGCCGCGCGCGCCGACAGCACGCTGGCCCTGGAATAGGGCGCAAAGCCGATGACCACGACCGCATCGCTGCGCTGGAAGGCGCCGAGGTCGAGATCTTCCGGTCCGGAGCCACCGACCAGTTGCACTTCGCCGGAGCGAAACAGGCGAAGCTGATAATTGAGCAGTTCGGCCACGCTGCGGCAGCTTCGAAACCCGGCGATCCAGATGCGCTGCGCGGCATGCAAGGCCTTGGCGGCTTCGGCCACGGAACCCGTGGAAATGCGCGCAAGGCCTGCCGCCTCTGCTTCCAGCTTGTCGGCGACCAGCGATATTTCGGGGTGCGGCCCTTTGCGGCCAGCGCGGGTGCGGGCCGAAAACGGCTGGGCCGGCGCCGGCCGGCGCGCCTCGGTCAACGCGGCGCGCAACTCGTCCCATCCGGAATAGCCCAACGCCTTCGCCAGACGCGTGAAGGAAGCCGGATCGGCGCCGGCCTCGGCAGCCAGATCGCGCATCGAACGCGTGGTGGCGTCGTAATCATTGGCGGCAACGAAGCGCCCGACATGCTGCAGCCGCGCCGGAAGCGACGGCAGGGCACTGCACAGTTCACTGAGCGGCGAGGACTTCGGTTGCGGCTGCGCCATGAAACATATGTTGCACATATCCTATTTTGGTGCAACATTTGAAACGCGTTCCCCCTGAGGACGCATGGCCGAAGATCGCTGTTGCCAGAAGGATCCTTGTGCTGTGACGACATCCACGCCCGACCTCCCACGCCGCAGGCGGCTGCGTTTCTCGCTGAACCGCCAGCAGATCATCGGCCTTCTCTGGCAGGTCGCGGTGGTCGGGATCGCGGTCGCTATCGTCGCCTTCCTGTGGTCGAACGCCCTGCACAATCTCTCGGTACGCCGGATCTCGACAGGCTTCGCCTTTCTCGGCCGCGAAGCCGGGATGCCGATTGCCGACACCTGGCTCGCCTACAGCCCGAAGGACCCTTACGTCCGCGCCTTCATCGTCGGCATCGTCAATACGCTGCGCGTCGCTGTCATCGGCATCGTGCTGGCCACCGTGATAGGCACACTGGTCGGCGTCGCGCGGCTGTCGTCGAACTGGCTGCTGTCGCGGCTGGCCGCCGTCTATGTCGAACTGCTGCGCGACATTCCCCTGCTGCTGCAACTGCTGTTCTGGTACGTGCTGATGCAGGGATTGCCGGCGGCGCGTGGCGCATGGAAGCCGATCGAGGGCGTGTTTCTTTCCAACCGGGGACTGGTGCTGCCATCCGTCCCGATCGCGGAAGCAAATCTTTGGGTGATCGCGGCTGTCATCGCCGGGCTGATCGCGCTCTATCTGCTGCGGCAGCAACTGATGGCGCGGCAGATGGCCGACGGCAACGTGCGCCAGCTCTTGCCGTACGCGCTGGCGCTCGCCGTCGCATTTCCGTCGCTGGTGTCGTTCGGGCTCGGCGCATCATGGACCATCACGCTGCCGGAGCTGCGCGGATTCAATTTCGTCGGCGGGCTGACGCTGGCGCCAGAATATTTCGCGCTGCTGATCGCGCTCGTCACCTACACATCGGCCTTCATCGCCGAGATCGTCCGCAGCGGCATCCAGGCCGTCCCCAAAGGACAATGGGACGCCGCCAACGCGCTCGGCCTGCGCCGGAGTTTTGTACTTCAGCGCATCGTGTTGCCGCAGGCGTTGCGCGTCATCATTCCGCCGATGACGAGCCAGTATCTGAACCTCACCAAGAATTCCTCGCTGGCGGTTGCGGTCGGCTACCAGGACGTCGTGTCGATCGCCAACACGACGCTGAACCAGACCGGTCAGGCGATCGAGGCCATCGCGCTCATCATGATGGTGTTTCTCACGATCAGCCTCGGCATCAGCCTGTTCATGAACTGGTACAATGGGCGCATCGCGCTGGTGGAGCGCTGATCCCATGACATCGATATCGGACGCACCGCAAAATCCGCTGCCGTTCAGCAGCGCGCGATCGCGCAAGGTTCCGGGCGGGCGCGTCATCCACTGGCTGCGCGCGAATCTTTTCGCCTCGGTCACGTCCTCGGTGATCTCCCTGCTCCTGATCGCGCTGCTCGGCAAGGCGCTGGTGAGCCTCGTGCAATGGGGCTACTGGAATGCGATCTGGTCGGTGCCCGGCGACCAGACCGGCGCCTGCCGGTCGATCCGCGGGCTCGGGGCCTGCTGGGCGGTGATCCCCGAAAAATACCGTTTCATCCTGTTCGGCACCTATCCGTTCAACGAGCAATGGCGGCCGGCGCTGGTGTGCCTGACCTTCATTGCACTGTTCTATGTATCGAGCAGGCGGAGCTGGTGGCGCAAGGAACTGGTGGCGGTGTGGGCGGCCGCACTGATGCTGATCGGCGTGCTGATGTGGGGCGGCGTCGCCGGACTAAGCTACGTGTCGCAGGACCGTTGGGGCGGTCTGCCGGTGACGCTGATCCTCGCGACGTTCGGGCTCGCCTTCGGCTTTCCGCTCGGCATCGTCGTGGCGCTGGGCCGCCGCTCAAAACTTCCCGCGATCCGCTCGCTCTGCGTGCTCTATGTCGAACTGATCCGCGGCGTCCCCTTGATCAGCCTGCTGTTCATGGCCAGCGTGATGTTTCCGCTGTTCATGCCCGACGGCGTCAACATCGATAAATTGCTGCGGGCCCAGATCGCGTTCGTGCTGTACGCGGGCGCGTATCTTGCCGAAGTCGTCCGCGGCGGGCTGCAGGCGATTCCGAGAGGGCAGCACGACGCCGCCGACGCGCTCGGGCTTTCCTACTGGAAGAAAAACGGACTGATCATCCTGCCGCAGGCGATCCGCCACGTCATCCCGCCGCTGGTGAACACGTTCATCGCCTTCTTCAAGGATACCAGCCTGGTGCTGATCATCGGCATTTTCGACCTGCTGACGACGGCGAAGACCTCGATCATCGATCCCGCCTGGCAACCGTTCAGCATCGAAGTCTACGTGTTCGTAGGGTTGATCTATTTCGTGTTCTGCTTTGCGATGTCGCGCTACAGCCGCAGCCTGGAGGCGCAGGCCCGGCCGGGCTGACGGCGGATCAGCCCTGAACGGCAACAACCAAACACGGCGCCGGGAACGCTGTCCGGGGCGGCTTACGCGGCCTTGATGCGGGCCAGGAAGCGGCCGACCTCGTTGCTGAGCGCTTCCGATTCCGCCGCCAGGCCGTCGGAGGATTGCAGAACGTCGGATGCGGTTTCGCCGGTCTCATTGGCGGCAGTGGAGACGCCGACGATATTGTCGGAGACGTTCTGCGTTCCGGAGGCCGCCTGCTGGATGTTGCGTGCGATCTCCGCGGTCGCGGCGCCCTGCTGCTCGACGGCGGCCGCGACTGTCGTTGCGATCTCCGACATCTTGTCGATGATCTGGCCGATGCCCTTGATGGTATCCACCGCCTCCTGGGTTGAGCCCTGAATGGCGGAGACCTGCGCGATGATGCCTTCGGTGGCCCGCGCCGTTTGCGTGGCAAGGCTCTTGACCTCGGAGGCGACGACGGCAAATCCCCTGCCGGACTCGCCCGCGCGCGCCGCTTCGATGGTCGCATTCAGCGCCAGCAGGTTGGTCTGCGCCGCAATCGTGTTGATCAGGCCGACCACTTCGCCGATGCGGTTCGCCGCGTTGGCAAGCTCGGTGACCGTGACTTCGCTCTTTGCCACCTGCTCGACGGCCTGGGCAGCGATCCGCGTGGATTCGCCGACCTGGCGGGAAATCTCTGATATTGAGCTCGAAAGCTCTTCGGTCGCCGCGGCCACTGTCTGAACGTTCGCCGCCGCCTGCTCCGAGGCCGACGCGACGGCGCCGGTCTGTTGCTTGGCTTGCGCCGCGACCTTGGACATCTTCTCGGCCGATCCCTTCATGCGCGAGGCGGCGGTAGACACCGCGGACAGTGCGCTGGTCGCGCCATCGTTGAACTCGCGCGTCAACTGGTCGATCAGCGCGGCCTGTCGCTGCTTCGCCTCCTGTTCGACGGCCTTTTCGGCAGCGGCGGCATTGGCCTCGACGATGCCTTCGCGGAACACCGACAGCGCCTTCGCCATCTGGCCGATCTCGTCGCCGCCGCGCTTGGTGTCGACTTCGGCGGAGAGGTCGCCGCCGGCAAGCCGCGTCATGGTACTCTCCAGGCCGACCAGCCGCGCCACCAGATTGCGGCCGATATAGAACCAGACGAACAAAGCGGCGCCGGCGACGCTGATTGCTGCGATCATCAGCATCACGAAGGTGCCGAAACTAATCGCCTCGTCGGAACGGTCGGTGGCTTCCTTGGTCTTGTTGGTAACGGCCTTGACCTGGCCCGCGACTTCCTTCGCGAGCTCATCAGTCAGGCCGCGCGTCTCGTCCAGCAGCTTCTGCCCGAGCTGGCTGGCGGCGAGCTCCTTGCGGCGCATCTCGAAGATCGTCTCGCCGGCGCCGAGCTTCAGCCAGGCTTCGCCCGCCTTGGGCAGGCCTTCGGTCGGCTGCAGGGTGTTGACGATATCGAGCTTCTCCTCGACCTTCGCCGACATCGCCTTGAAATTCTTCTCCAGCGCCGTGACGCTTTCGGCATTCGGCGCGACCGCCGCGCGGTCCAAAAGGCTCGACGCCAGATTGACGAAGCCGACCAGGTCGGCAAAGCCCTGCGACACTGGCACCTGAGTCGAAACCAGCTTGAGCAGTGTCATCATGGACTGATTGGCGTCACCGCCAAGAGTCATGGAGACCATGGTGATGTCGGCCTGGGCCTTTTCGCCGGCCGGCAGCAGCACGTCGTTGAGCTTGGTCTGGGTATTCTGGGCCGCCTTCACGATCTCCTCGCCACGGGCGCTGAGCTTGAGGCGATCGTCGACCGCCCCGTCCAGCGCGCCAAGCTTGCCGTTCATCGCCGCAATCAGCTTCTTCAGCCGATCGATCGCTTCACGATCGGATTGGGTGCGGGCGACCTCGTCGAGCCGCTTCGCGATGCCATCCTGACGCGCCTTCAGCGCGGTCATTTCCTGCTGCCGCTGTGCTTGCGATTTCGCCGCCAGCAACGTCGGCGCCGAACCCGCCAGCGCCTGGGTGTCTGTCTACAGGCCCAGCGTCTCGACGATCTCCGGAATGTTGCGACCGGCGACACCATGGAAGAGATCGCGAACCTGCGAGAACATCAGCCAGGCGGCGGCGCCCGCGATGACGGTGGTCCCCGATACCGCGGCGAAAGCGAAGAAAAGCTTGGCCCGGATGCCGAGTTTGCGAGCTGATGTCACGGTCTGTTTCCTCAATTCTTGAGTGCTTGTTATTACTTGGTGGCAACCTTGTATTGCTGGATCAATTCCCTGGCGCGCGTGTAGAGCCGCTCGCCGTCGATGCCGAGCTTCGCCATGTTGGCTTTCCATTCCGCCACGGCCGGCGCGGTGACCCGCTGCAGCTCGGCGCGCTGCTCGTCATTGAAGGTCAGCGCGGTAAAGCGCGGATCGCTCTGCAGCTTCTTCTTGGTGACAGCTTCCTGCGCCTCGCGGATGCGCGCGCTGCCCATCGCGATATCGGAAGAGTGTTTCTCGACGATCTTCTTCAGATCGTCGGGCATCGCTTCCCACGTGGCGCGGTTCATGACGATCATCAGCGCTGGCGCAGCCAGCCGCGCGTCGATCACGACCTTCAGCTGATCGGCGAGATACTTGCCGCCCGCGCCCTTGGTCGTGGTCGTGGAATCCCAGCCATAGGCGATGGCGTCGACGTAGCCGCTGGCGATGGTGTCGCCGATCATGTTGAGGGGAATGCCGAGCGGCACCGTCCCGAGCTTGGCGAGCGCGACGCCGACGGTGGTGCTGGGCGTGCGCATGCGCAGGCCGCGGAAATCCTTCACCGACTGGATCTTCTTGCCGGTAGTGAAGATCGGATAGGGCGGCAGCACGTAGAGACCGAGCACCTTCACCGAGGCGTAGTCCTTGTCGAGCAGGCCTTCCTTGTAGAGCGACATCATCGCCGAAGTGCCCGAGATCGAGTTCTCGAACATGAAGGGCAGTTCCATCACCGACGACTGCGGGAATCTGCCGGGATGGTAACCCTGCACGGTCGCGGCCATCTCGATGGCGCCCTTCTCGACCATGGTGAACAGTTCGGCCGGCTTGCCGTAACCGCCGAGCGGCTTCAGCGCCACTTCAATGCGGCCGCCGGACTCCTCCTCGACCGCCTTTGCGAACGGCACCAGAACCTGATCGTAGGGCGCGGTGTTTTCGGTGTTGATCGAGCCGAAGCGCAGAACCACGTCCGCGGCGGATGCAGGTGTAGAAAACAAAGCCGCGAGACCGAGCAGGGCTGTGGCCGCGGAAGGCATCCTGGTGCGGGAGAACATTCTGTTTCCTTCATCACCGTCAGCTGTCGAGTTCAGCTCGCAGCACCTGACGGTCGCATGGGCGGGTCCTTGACGGCGTCGACCCTAACTTTGGCGGATTAATCGCGGGTAAACCTAACGACCATCACCTCACGCGAGCGACACAAGTCGCAAGCGAGCGCCTGCTGTAGCCGATCACGCCGGCGCGGTTTGATGAGGTATCCGCAAAACTACTGATCTCGATGATCAGTGCGTGCCACCGGTGACGCCGGTTCTTGAAGCGCCGGCCGAAGACCAGCGACGCTGCGGCGCACGACAGCGCTGGAGACACTCGCTGATAATTCCGTCACGCGGCATACATATAGCAAGGCACGCCATGACGCGCTCAAGCCGAACCTACCGGTTAATTCATTGCAAGGCGGCGCGGTCCTGCAATGAGAGCAGCAGCCCATCGTGGAGGAACGGGCATTGATGGATCACGACCTGGCCGGCGCTGACGGTCACGTGTGAATAGTCCGGCAGTTCATGCGATGAGACGCACTCCTGCCTACACTTTCACCAGGCTTTCGAAGCCGCCATAGATCAGCCGCTTGCCGTCGAACGGCGGCGACCCTTCCGTCATCTCTTTGAGCCGCGGGTCCGCCATCACCTTGGCGTTGATCTTGTCGCGCTGGGCGCGCGACTTGTAGGTGATCCAGGCGAAAACGACGGTCTCACCCGCCTTCAGCTTGACGCTGCGCGGGAACGAGGTGAGCTTGCCGACCTTGACGTCGTCGGCGACCCATTCGCGGTAATCCAGCGCGCCGTATTCGCGCCAGACCTTGCCGCATTTCTTTGAAAGGCGGACGTAAGCTTCGAGCTTTTTCTTCGGCACGGCGACGATGAAACCATCGACGTAGGGCATGGGGGATCCTCTTCACATTCTACGTTCTCGCCGTCATTGCGAGGAGCGGCGCGACGAAGCAATCCAGCTATCCGTTATGCCGCGGTATGGATTGCTTCGCTTCGCTCGCAATGACGACCAGGCGCATTCAGCCATGACAACAGGATGCCTGAACCGGCGCCGGCTGGTATTGGTCACGTAGCCGCACCCAGTCCATCGGATAGGGCAGGCCTTCCTCATGACGCCCGAGCGGGGTCAGGTCGAGATAGTGATAGGCGGCATTCATCATGTCGAGGCCGCGCGAGTAGCAGGAATAGGTGTGGAAGATGTTCCCGGCCTCATCGCGATAGAACACGCTGATTCCGGGCGCTTCCTCGCTGCCAAAGGGGGTGGTTCCGAAATTGTAGTTGCCACCTCGCTCGATTTGCGCCGGCGTGAACGAAACGCCGTAGTCATAGTTGAACGCGTTGTCGCCAGCCGACAGCCAGTCAAACGTCCAGCCCATCCGCTGCTTGAACGCGGCAAGCTTCTGCAGGGGCGCGCGCGAGATCGCGACCATCGTGGTATCGCGGGCGGCGAGATGCGGGACCATGCGTTCGAAGCCGTCGGCCCAGAACGAGCAGCTCTTGCAGGCCTCGTTCCAGTCGGGCGCGAACATGACGTGCTGCACCACGAGCTGGCTGCGCCCCCTGAACAGATCGGCCAGGGTCAGCTTTCCATCAGGCCCGTCGAACACATAATCCTTGTCGACCTTGACCCATGGCAGCGCGCGGCGTTCCTCGGCCAGGCGCTCGCGCGCCCTGGTGTATTCCTTCTCATGCGCAAGGTGGGCCTTGCGGGCGGCAATCCATTCCGCGCGGGAGACGATGGTGTGCGGCTGCATGGGCGGCTCCTGTGTTCAGGCCAGATAGATTTCGAGTTTAGCGAACAGGTCCATCCAGCCACGCTCGTGATTGTCGCGCGCGGTCGCATCGGCGAACTGTTCGTGCAGGAAGGTGAGCAGCGTGCCGCCACCTTCGGGCTTCATCGAAATTGTCACCAGCGATTCCCGCTCCGGCGTCGAATGCCATGCCCAGCTGAACACCAGCCGCTGGTTCGGAACGACCTCGCGATAGACGCCGCCGACCTCGTTATAGGTGCCCTTGGCGTTGAAGCTGATGCGATAGCGGCCGCCGACGCGCAGATCGATGTCAGCCTTGACCGAGCCCTCCTCGACCGGCCCGGGCGCGAACCATTGCACTAGCTTTTGCGGGTCGGCCCACGCGGCGTAGACTTTTTCGGGCGCCGCGTTGAACCGGCGCTTGAGCGTGAGGCTGGGGCGCGCGGCCGGCTCGGCGTCGCGGACGTTTGACTTGGCAGGGCTTGACTGGGTGGCCATGGGTCTTCCTCCACAAAAGCGGCAAGGCGGTCGAGGGCGTCGGACCAGAAGCGCTGGTAGCGATTGAGCCACTCCATCGCCTGCTCCATCGGCTGGGCAGTCAACCGGCATGCGACCGTGCGGCCGGTCTTTTCGCGCGCGACCAGGCCGGCATCCGACAGCACATCGAGATGCTTCATGATCGCGGGCAGCGACATCGAAAACGGCTGCGCCAGTTCGCTGACCGACAGGCTTTCGCGGCTGCCGAGCCGCGCCAGCAGCGCGCGCCGGGTGGGATCCGACAGCGCGGCAAAGGTGCGGTCCAGGATTTCTTCTTGATACTTAACCATAAGGTTTAGTATATAGGCAAACGAAACGTCGTCAAGCCCGCGCCTGCATCACGTAATTGAGAGTTGTGACGGGGAAGTCCGGATGGCCGGATCATCCAGCACGAACAGTTTTCGCGCCTTAGTCCGGCCATTCCGGGGAGGAATTCGCGAGCCCGATCAATAATCCCGGTAAACCCGCATCCGCCGCTGCTCTCCGAAGGCAACGCGCGGATTGACATTGCAGTACAGGGCGCGGCCGGACGCCGACGCCATACACTGGGCATAGCTGGTGTAGGCGCAGTCGCCGGGGATGCCGATGCCCCGGCCCTGGAGGCAGTAGGGATAATCATAGGCCGCTGCCGGCGAGCTGCCCGCCATCGTGGCAACTGACGCCGCCGACATCGCCAATATCGCTAACATTGCATTGCGCATCATGGATCTCCTTCACGTGACGCAAAAGCCGCGTCGCCTTTTGGATAAAACACCGCGACCCGGCCAATGTTCCGTGAGGTAGATCACTGCACCTTTTCGACCTTGGCTTCCTCGATCACCTTCTTCCACTTGTCGGTCTCGGCCGCAATCATCTCGCCAAACGCTTCCGGCGTGCCGATCAACGGTTCGCCACCGAGGTCGACCAGCCGCGCCTTGGTCGCGGGTTCGGCGAGCACCTCGTTGATTTCCTTGTTCAGCTTGGCGATGATTTCCTTCGGGGTGTTCTTTGGCGCCCCCATGCCGAACAGCGCGCTCGCTTCATAGCCCGGGATGGTGTCGGCCAGCACCGGCACGTCAGGCAGCAGCGACGACTTCGTCGCACTGGTAACCGCCAGCGCTCGCACCGAGCCGGCGCGGACATGCTGGATGATGGACGGCATGTTGTCGAAGATCACCTGGACCTGGCCGCCGAGCAGATCGGTGATCGCGGGCGCGGCGCCGCGATAGGGCACATGCTGCATCTTGGCGCCCGACATCGCCATGAACATTTCGCCGGACAGATGCACGGAGGTGCCGTTGCCCGACGATGCCATGTTCACCTTGCCGGGGTTGGCCTTCACGTAATCGATGAACTCGGCGACCGTCTTGGCCGGCACGTCCTTGTTGACCGTCATCACGTTCGGCACGCGATTGAACGCCGCGACCGGCGCAATATCGCGAACGACGTTGAATTTCAGGTTGGCGTAGAGCGCAGCATTGATGAAGTTCGCCGGATTGACCAGCAGCACCGTATAGCCGTCGGGCTCGGCGTTGATGACGGATTCCGTCGCGATGTTATTGCCGGCGCCGGGCTTGTTTTCGATCACGAATTGCTGGCCGAGCCGCTCCGAGAGCCGCTGGCCGATCAGCCGCGCAACAATGTCGGTCGCGCCGCCCGGAGGATATCCGACGACCCATCTCACCGGCCGGGTCGGATAATCCGCCGCCGAAACGCTGGCGATCGAAGCGGTCGTGGAAAGGCCGATCACGGCCAGACAAATCGCGGTGCGACGTGAAATCATAAAGCTTCTCCTTGGAGGCCGGGATTCAGAGCCCAGTCCATTTCTATTGATGCGCGGTTCTATTGAACCGAATGCGGCCCGCGTTGTAACAAACAAAGTCAGGTGCGGCCAGTGCGACAGGGCGCCGCCGACCGCGACGAAAGGATAAGGCATGTCTGTCAGAGTTAACGCGCTCGACCATCTCGTCATCAACGTCGCCGACGTGGCGCGTTCCACCGAGTGGTATCGAAAAATCCTCGGCATGGAGGTCAGGGTGTTCGATCCCGGCCCAGGCAAAACGCCGCGGACCTCGCTGGTGTTCGGGAACCAGAAGATCAATGTGCGGCCGCGCGGCGCCGACAAGATCGAGTGGTTCACCGCCGACCACGAAACCGCTGGCAGCGACGATCTGTGCTTCCTGACCTCGAGCACGCCGGATGAAGTGGTGGCGCACCTGAAGGCCAATGGCGTCGCAATCGAGGAAGGCCCGTCGGCAAAGCAAGGCGCCCGCGGCACGTTGCGGTCGGTCTATTGCCGGGATCCCGACGGCAGCTTGATCGAGATTTCGTCGTATGAGGATGGGGCTGGCTAGGTCCGCTCCCTCCCCGTCATTGCGAGCGAAGCGAAGCAATCCATAGCGCGGCATAACGGATGGATGGATTGCTTCGCTGCGCTCGCAATGACGTTGAGAGAGCCGAGCCCTCAACGACCATTTGCCCATCGCGCCGTCCAATGGCAGAACTACTCCCAAGCAAGATGAAAAAGCCGCCGTAAGGCTGCACGGGAGGATCGATGACCAATTCACAGGCAGCGCCGGGCATTGTCGGCCCCTTCGCAGGCCTCGACGTGCCGTGGCTGCTGGGGATGCGCGCCGAGAGCCGCCGCAACCATCCATTTCTGATCTGGGCGCCGTTCGAAGGCCCGGCCCGGAGCTGGTCCTATGGCGAATTTCACGAGCGCGTCGGCCAGCTTTCCGCAGGCCTTGTGAAACGCGGCATCAAGCCCGGCGAATATGTGCTGATCCATCTCGACAATTGCATCGAGGCCGTTCTGGCCTGGTTTGCCTGCGTCGAGCTCGGCGCCATTGCCGTCACCACCAACACCCGCTCGGCCGCGACGGAAATGGAGTATTTCGCCGGCCATTGCGGCGCGGTCGCCGCCATCACCCAGCCGGCCTATGCCGAGCTGATCTCGGCCAATTGCCGCGGGCTGCGCTGGATCGCCGTGATCTCGCATGATGCGGGAGCCAAGCCTGCGCGTGGCGCGCCGCGCGGCGACAGCTTTGAATCATTATTCGCCGACAGCGCCGACCGGCCGCGCCGCGCCGCCGACCCGTTCGCGCCATGCAGCGTTCAATACACTTCGGGCACCACGTCGCGGCCAAAGGCGGTGCTGTGGACGCATGCCAACGCGCTGTGGGGCGGCAAGATCAACGCCGCGCATGAGGATCTGCACGCCGGCGACGTGCACCAGACTTACCTGCCGCTGTTCCACACCAACGCGCTGGCCTACTCGATGCTGGCGACGCTGTGGGTCGGCGCTTCCTGCGTGATCCAGCCGCGGTTTTCGGCGAGCCGGTTTTGGAATGTTGCGCTGGAGCACAACTGCACCTGGACCTCGACGATCCCGTTCTGCATGAAGGCGCTGCTGGAACACGAGATTCCCGATAACCACAAGTTCCGGCTCTGGGGCACCGCGGTATCCGAGCCGCCACCGTTCGCCGCCTTCGGCATCAAGATGATCGGCTGGTGGGGCATGACCGAAACCATCACCCACGGCATCGTCGGCGAGGTCGACCAGCCCAATATGCCGATGTCGATTGGCCGCGCCGCACCCGAATATCAGATCCGCATCGTTGAAGATGATGGTTCGCCGACCGGCGTCGGCGGCACCGGCGATCTCCTGATCAAGGGCATTCCCGGCTTGTCGCTGTTTTCGGAATATCTGCACAACGAAAAGGCCACCCGCGAAAGCTTTGACGAGCACGGCTATTTCATCACCGGCGACCGCGTCACGCTGCTGGAGAACGGTTTTATAAAGTTCGGCGACCGCACCAAGGACATGCTCAAGGTCGGCGGCGAGAATGTCGCGGCATCCGAGATCGAACAGGTGATCGCGGTGGTGCCGGGCGTGCGCGAGGCCGCCGTGGTGGCGAAGAAGCACGCGATGCTGGATGAAGTGCCGGTTGTCTTCATCATCCCGCAGGCCGGCGTCAACGGCGCACCGGCCGACCTGCACGACACGGTCATGGCCGCCTGCCGCACGTCGCTGGCGGACTTCAAGGTGCCGCGCGAGATTCACTTCGTCGACGACATGCCGCGCTCGACGCTGGAGAAGGTGGCGAAGGCGGAATTGCGGAAGATGCTGGGGTGAAGGTTTCGTAGGGTGGGCAAAGCGGAGCGTGCCCACCATCTCGCAGCGTGCTCGGTGATGGATGGTGGGCACGTCGCTTACGCTCCTTTGCCCGCCCTACGATTTCGGCTTCGTCGTTGAGAGTAACGGAAAATACCAAAAGAAAATCACAGGGAGCGCGTCATGCCGGGACTGGGGCGAAATTCTGCAAGACTTTCCTGCTATTTTGCGGCGGCTTTCATCGTGGCGTCGCCGGTCGGCATTGCGTCGGCCCAGACCGCCGACACGATCCTGTTCAACGGTAAAATCCTCACCGTTGACAAGGATTTCTCCACGCAGCAGGCCGTGGCAATCGGGGACGGCAAGATCCTCGCCACCGGCGCTTCGGCCGCGATGAAGAAGCTCGCCGGCAAGAATGCGAAGCTGATCGATCTCGGTGGCCGCACCGTGATTCCCGGGCTCACCGATGGCCACATCCACGGCATCCGCGCCGCGCTCACCTTTGGCACCGAGGTGAACTGGATCGGCGTGCCCACGCTGAAAGACGCGCTTGAGAAGATCGGCCAGGCGGCGAAGGCGCAGAAGCCCGGATCCTGGATCGTCGTCGCCGGCGGCTGGACCGAGGAGCAGTTTGCCGAGAAGCGCCGGCCAACACCGGCGGAGGTCACCGCCGTGGCGCCCGACAATCCCGTCTACATCCAGCATCTCTATGACTGGCTGCTGCTGTCGCCGAAGGCGATGGAGGCGCTCAACATCCGCGACGACAACGACGTGGCGCCCGGCGGCAAGCTCGCGCGCGATAGCGACAACAAGCCGACGGGCATCATCGACGCCGCCGGCGCCGCGCTCGGCAAGATTTTCGACAAGCTGCCGAAGCCGACCATGGAGCAGCAGGTCGACGGCTCCAAAAAATTCTTCCGCGAGATGAACAGTCTCGGCATTACCGGCATCGTCGATGGCGGCGGCGTCAGCATGTATCCGGCGAACTACCAGGCCGTGTTCAAGCTGTGGCAGGACAAGCAGCTCACCGTGCGCGTCGCCTATCACCTCTGCGCGCCAAAGCCCGGCAGCGAACTCGCCGACCTGCAAAACCTGACGCAACTCTCGCCACCGGGATTCGGCGACGCCATGCTGCACTTCAACGGCCCCGGCGAAATCCTGATCTGGGCCGACTGGACCGACGGCGACATCACGCCCGACGGCAAGGCGAAGCTTGCCGAACTGCTGCGCTGGGCGGCGTCAAAGCGCTACACCATCCAGCTGCACTGGAACCCGGACCGCACCGTCCACGACCTGCTCGACGTGGTCGAGGACATCAACAAGGATTTCCCGGTGCGCGACCTGCGCTGGGCCGTGCTGCATCTCTACACCGCCTCTGAAGACAGCCTGAAGCGGATGAAGGCGCTCGGCCTGGTCTGGGGCGTACAGGACGGGCTCTATTTCGGCGGCGAACGGCTGCAGAAGGAGGTCGGCGTCGACCAGGCCAGGGCGATGCCGCGGATCGTCACCGCGATGAAGCTCGGGCTCGTGGTCGGCGGCGGCACCGATGCGCATCGGGTGTCCTCCTACAATCCCTTCGTGTCGCTGCAATGGTATCTCGACGGCACCACGATCGGCGGCACCAAGACCCGTGGCGACGAGGAAGCGCCCAGCCGCCGCCAGGCGCTGGAGATGTACACAAGCAACACCGCCTTCATGGCAAATGACGATGACAAGCGCGGCACGCTGGAGGCCGGCAAGTTCGCCGACCTCGCGGTGCTGTCGGCGGACTACATGACGGCGCCGGTGAAGGAGATCGGCAAGATCAAATCGGTGCTGACGATGGTCGGCGGGAAAGTAGTGTATGCGGCACCGCCGTTTGCGGGGGAGCGCTAGCGCACGGTGCGTAGGGTGGGCAAAGCGAAGCGTGCCCACCATTCATCGGCGACGGTGCAAGAGATGGTGGGCACGTCGCTAACGCTCCTTTGCCCACCCTACAGCCTCTCGGCGTCATTGCGAGCGCCGCGAAGCAATCCATCTCACGGCGGAAAGAAAGTTGGATTGCTTCGCTGCGCTCGCAATGACGGAGGCCATCAATTCACCCCGAACTTGATCGGCAGCTTCTTCGGCCCGTTGACAAAATAGGCCTGCGTCATCTTCACTTCGCCGTCGAGGGCGATCGATTTCAACCGCGGCAGCAGTTCCTCGAACAGGATGCGCATTTCCAGCTTCGCTAGATATTGCCCGAGGCAGAGATGCGCGCCATAGCCGAATGCGACATGGCGGTTCGGCTTGCGGTCGCAGCGAAAACGATACGGCTCCTCGAACACGTCCTCGTCGCGGTTGCCGGAGGCGTAACACAGCATCAGCCAGTCGCCTTTTGCAATCTTGCGGCCGCCGAGCTCAGTGTCAGCCGTGGCCGAGCGCATGAAATGCTTGACCGGGGTCATCCAGCGAATCGCCTCGTCGACCAGGCCCGGGATCAATTCGGGATTGGCCTTCACCTTTTCGAATTGCGCGGGGTCTTCCGCCAGCGCCCAGATCGCGCCGGCGGTCGAGGATGACGTGGTGTCGTGGCCGGCGGTGGCGACGATCATGTAATAGCTGGTCGCGTCATGATCCGGCATGTAGGCGCCGCCGATCCTGGCGTTCGCAATAACGGTGGCGAGATCATCGCGCGGGTTGCGGCGCCGGTCCTCCGTAATGCCACGGAAATAGGAGCCGAAATCGGCCACCACCGCCTGCATCATTGCGGAGAACTGTTCCGCCGAGATCTGTTCCCTGATCCGCGCCGTATCAGGGTCCTGCGGACCGAACAGTTCCTGCGTCAGCTTGAGCATGCGTGGCTCGTCCTTCTCGGGCACGCCGAGAATTTCCATGATGACGTGCAGGGGATAGCCGAGGGCGACGTCTTCGACGAAATCGCAGGCGCCGCCCTTGTCGAGCATGCGCTGCACGGTGGCACGCGCGATCTCGCGTACCCGCGCCTCGAACTTTCCGAGATTGGCCGGCATGAACCAGCCCTGCGTCAACGCCCGGTATTTCGGATGATCGGGTGCATCCATCTGCACCAGCGAACGTACCAGATTGGGCCCGCCCGTGATCTTGCGGACGCGCTCTTCCACCGCCCGGTTCGTCAGTGTGGTGGGCCGGTCGGCATTGTGGAACAACTCGTTCTGGCGGCTGATAGCCTGGATATGCGCGTGCTTTGTCACGACCCAGAACGGGTCGAACTTCTCGGGCCGCGCAAGCCCGAGCGGGTTGTTGGCGCGCAGCCAGCGGTAGCTGTCATGGATGCGGTGGTCAGCATAGGCGGCCGGATTGACCAGCGTCGCCGCAATGTCGGCGGGGATGTCTGCACCCGCAGTCGGATCGACGGTCATATCCATGGGTCGCCTGCCTATATCACCTGCAAAGGTTGCCGATGATCAACGATAATTAGGCAGTTGCAAGGCGGACAGCTTGCGTTGAGCGGCTAATGGCACCTCCCCCGTCATTGCGAGCGAAGCGAAGCAATCCACAGTTCAGCACGGAGATAGATGGATTGCTTCGCTTCGCTCGCAATGACGGCGGAGCGTCCTGCGCTCAATAATACCCGAACGCCACCGGACGGAAGGCGTGCAGCAGATGCTGGTCGATCTTGTCGCCCATTTCTTCCATCATGCCGAACGCCTTGGCATGGGTGAACTGCAGCCGGTAGGCGCGCTTCTCGACCAGCGCGGCATAGATGTCCACGATCGTGGTCAGCCGCACGATGTCGCTGATCTCCTTGCCGTTCAGGCCGTCGGGATAGCCGGTGCCGTCGAGGAACTCGTGGTGGTGCAGCACGACGTCGAGCATTTCGGGCGGGAAACCGCCTTGAGCGGTCAGCGCGTCGAAGCCGCGGCGCGGATGCTGGCGCATCTCTTCCATTTCTTCCAGCGTCAACGGGCCCGGCTTGTCCAGGATCGCCACCGGAATGAACGCCTTGCCGACGTCGTGCAGCAGCGCGGCGCGAGCGAGACGGCGCTGGTCGTCCTCGCGCATGCCGAGATGCTGCGCGTAAGCGACCGCAAAGCCGGTGACGAAGAGGCAATGGCGATAGCTGCCGGTGTGATGGCAGCCGACCGTCGTCAGCCATTCCCGCAAGGACGAATGCTTGATCGCCTTGAGAATCTTGTTCTCGGCCTCGACGATGTCGGTGAATTTCAGGGGAACGCCGGACGGAAGCTTTTCGAAGATCTTGGTCATCACGGCATGCGCCGCTTCGACGCCCCGGTTCAGGACCTTGCCGCGATCGGTCTCGTCAAATCCGTCGCTGTCCGGGAACGCGGCGCGAATCCGCTGCAGGATACCTTGCGCGTCGAACGGCCGCGCGATGGTGTCGGTGGCGCCGAGCGCCCAGGCCTGCATCGATCCGTGATGCAGCGCGTCGGCCAGCACGAACAGCCGCGGCATTTCGCGATAGGCCTCGGCGCGCAGCTTGTTGCGCACCAACTGCACGCTCTCGGCGGAGCGCAAATTGATATCGACCACGATGCCCGCGAGATCGCGTTCGGGCGCGTCGGGAATGTCTGATGTCGCGATGGTGTCGACCTGACCGACGGATCGCAGGATGCTGGCGAGTTCGCTGCTTTGATCGCTTCGGTCCGAAGCCAGCAACAGCCGGCGCTTGGTCGAAGTCTTGTTGGCTACCGATGTCATGAAACCCCAGACCCCTAGCGTTGACCACTTGCAATAGAAACTAGCGGATAAGGGGTTCCTCGGGGCTTAAGAGGGATCGTGAATATAGGCTACCGTGAACGCTAAAATTTTAGCGATCTTGTTCGTGATGCAGCGCACCCGTGCACATCCGCGACTGTCATCATCCGCGAAAGCGGATGATCCAGTACGCCGTGATAGTTATTGTTACCCTCGAAGGCCGCGGCGTACTGGATGCCCCGCCTTCGCGGGGCATGACGAGATCGGGTCATAAAAAATCCGCCGGAGGCACTGCCGCCGGCGGATCATGCTTAATCGGCGCTTCGGCGATTTACGCCTTCATGTTCGCCTTTACCGCTTCCGCCGTGATCGGCAACGAGCGGATGCGCGCGCCGCAGGCGTTGAAGATGGCATTGCCGAGCGCGGGCGCGATCACCGTCACCGCCGGCTCGCCAACGCCGGTCGGCTTGTCGCCGTTGGCGATGACGTTGACGGCGACTTCCGGTGTCTGGCTCATCCGCAAGGGGGTGTAGGTATCGAAATTGGTTTGCTCGATACCGCCGTCCTTCAGCGTCGCCTTCTCATACATGGCGAGCGAAAGGCCCCACAATGCCGCGCCCTCGACCTGGGCGCGGATGTTGTCGGGATGCACCTGCATGCCGACGTCGGTGGCCACGGTCAATTTCTTGACCTTGACTTCACCGGACGGCGACACCGCAACATGGGCCACGCAGGCGGTCCAGCTCGCGGTTGCACGCTCCTGCGACGAGACGCAGGCGACGCCCATGCCCTCGCCTTTCGGCAATTTGCCGGTGCCGTAGCCGGCCAAGCCCATCGCGGCCAGCAGCGTATTGCGAAGGCGTTGCGCGCCGCCGTCGTTCTTGCCTTTGCCATCCAGCAACGCGATGCGGTACTCAGCTGGATCCTTGCCGGCCGCATGCGCCAGTTCGTCGATCATGCTTTCGACCGCCCAGAAGGTCCAGCCCGGCGCCACCGAGCGCAACTGACCGGACGGGGTGGCGTTGTGCGCCATCTCGTTCTTGATCGCGCGGACATTGTGATTGGGCACGGAATAGAAGAAGTCCGCACCGTTCACGGTGAAGGCGTCCAACGGTCCCTTCTTGTCGACCGAGGGCGACAGGAAATCGGGGATCCCCCATCGCTGGGTCGGCCACGCACTGACCACGTCATGATTGAGCGCGATCAGCTTGCCGTCGGCGTCCAGACCGGCCTTGACCTTCTGGAACGTCAGCGGGCGCGAATAATCCATGGTCATGTCGTTTTCGCGCGAATAGATCACCTTGACGGGCTTGCCGACGGCTTTCGCCGCCTGCACCGCAGGCACCATCATGTCGGCGTCGAGCCGCCGGCCGAAGCCGCCGCCCAGCCACATCTGATGCATCACGACGAATTTGGGATCGACTCCGGCTGCCCCCGCCGCAATCGCGCCGGAGCGCGTCGCGAACTGGTTGCCGGAATAAATGTGCCAGATATCGCCCTTCAGTTCGGCCGTGGCGTTCATCGGCTCGAGCGGCGCGTGGATGTTGATACTGGTGGTGTATTCCGCCTCCAGCACTTTCGCCGCCGTGCCCAATGCCGCCGCGGTATCACCGTCCTTGACGAAGAACTGCCCGGAATCGTCCAGCGCTTGCAGCCGCCTCGCCTCGTCAATCAACGACTGGCTCGACAGTTTGGCATTCGGACCGCCATCATAGGTGATCTTCAGCGCGTCCGCGGCTTTCCTCGCATTGGCGTAGGTATTGGCCACCGCCACCACCCAGCCGGTCGTGCTGCCGGTCTTGTCGTCGAGTGTGACGGCCTTGATGAAGCCCGGCACCTTCTTGGCAGCAGCATCGTCGACCGATTTCACCGTGGCGCCATAGCGCACCGGCGGCGTCACGACCTTGCCGTAGACCATGCCCGGCAGCATGACGTCGATGCCGTATTTTGCCGTGCCGTTGGTCTTCGGGGGAATATCGAGCTGCGGAACCGAGACGCCGACCATGGTGTACTGATCGGGCGTCTTCAGCTTGATCGCCTTGAGCTCGTCCGGCGTGAAGGTCTTGGTGATCTTGCCGCTCTTGACGATGTCGGCAAAGCTCATCGACTTCTTCGACTTCGGATGCGAGACGGTGGAGTTACGCACCACCAGTTCGCCTGAAGGCACGCCCATCGCGCTGGCTGCGGCTTCCGTCAATGCGATACGTCCGGCGGCGCCCGCCCGGCTCATCGCATCGAAGTTCATCATCGTGCTCCAGCTGCCGCCGGTAATCTGCGCGCCAAGCACGGGGTCGTTGAACTTCGGATCGTTGGAGGCAAGCTGGACCCGCATGTCCTTCCAGGACGAGCCTAGTTCTTCGGAAACGATCTGCGCCATCGTCGAGGCGATATGCTGACCCATATCGGCCTTGCCGCAAGTCACCGTGACGATGCCGTCGGGACCGATCGAATACCAGGTCGACGGCTCGAAGTTCGATGGCGCGGCCAAAGCCTGGCTGATGCCGGGGACGGCGGCATAACCGAGCACGAGGCCGGTGGCCGCGGAGCCAACCAGGAACGAGCGGCGGCTGAGATCGGTGGGCGCTATTTTCACGTGCGTATTCATGTGGCCCTCCGCTCGGTGCCGGCGTTGGAAGCGGTACGCATTTCGGATGCTGCGCGCATGATCGCCTTTTGAATGCGCGAATAGGTCATGCAGCGGCACAGATTGCCGTCCATGTGCGCGACCACTTCATCCTTGGTCGGATTGGGATTCTTGGAGAGAAGCGATGCCGCCTGCATGATCTGGCCGGACTGGCAGTAGCCGCACTGCGGCACCTGCTCAAGAACCCAGGCCTTCTGCAAGGGATGATCGCCCTTGGCGGACAGACCTTCGATGGTGGTGATCTTCTTGCCGAGCGCGTCGTTGACGGAAGTCTGGCAGGAGCGAACGGCTTCGCCGTTGACGTGAACCGTGCAGGCACCGCAGAGACCTGCGCCGCAACCGAATTTCGTACCGGTCATCTGCAGTTGCTCGCGGATAACCCACAGCAGCGGCGTATCGTTGGACGCCTCGACGGACATATTCCGTCCGTTGATATTGAGATTAGGCATGTTCGCTCCCCTTCCGGTGTTGGAAGCCGCTTACGGCGGCATCTCACTTTTGGGTATTGGCTGGCACCCACCGGGTCGATGCCAGTTGGCGCGAAGAATGATACCGAACTTTCCCGGAGGCAATCCAATTTGGAATCGTTCGAAGAGAATAGCGTTGTGCGCTGCGGCAAGTCGTTGTCATCGACACGTCCGTCAACCCCGCCGCCGCAGGCGCACCTTCCGTTTCCGCATTTCCCAACCGCGAACGGATCGCGCTAGGATGGCGCGAGGGCGGGATTAAGCGTCGTCGCTTCAGGAAAAACAGAAATGCCGACAATCGATCGTGACGGAGTCCAGATCTATTACGAGGTCCACGGCTCTGGCCCACCGTTGCTACTGACCCACGGCTATTCGTCGACCAGTGGGATGTGGCAGGGCCAGATCGCGGCCTTGTCGAAGCACCACAAGCTCGTGTTGTGGGACATGCGGGGTCATGGCCAGTCCGGTTACCCCGAGGATACCACCGCCTATAGCGAAGCGCTGACGGTCGCCGACATGGCGGCGCTGCTCGACGCCGTTGGCGCCGGGCAGGCGATCGTCGGTGGCCTCTCGCTGGGCGGCTACATGTCGCTGGCGTTCTACCGTGCCCATCCGGACCGCGTCCGCGCGCTCCTGATCATCGACACGGGTCCCGGCTTCAAGAAGGACGAGGCACGCGAGGTCTGGAATAAGCGCGCGCATGACACCGGCGACCGCTTCGAGCGCGAGGGACTGGAAGTCCTGAAATCAGCCAGTCGCGAACGCTCCAGCGTCACCCATCGCGATGCCTCGGGCCTGGCGCGCGCCGCGCGCGGCATGCTGACCCAGCGCGATGCCCGCGTGATCGAGTCCCTGCCCGATATCAAGGTGCCGTCGCTGATCGTGGTCGGCGCCGACGACACGCCGTTCCTCGCCGCCTCCGACTACATGGCCGCCAAGATTCCGGGCGCGCAAAAGGTAGTGATCCCGGCCGCCGGCCACGCCGTCAACATCGACCAGCCGCAGGCCTTCATCGACGCCGTGCTGCCGTTCCTCGACGGCCTGGACAACAAGGCACCGCAGAAAGCCGCGTCATGAAGACAGCCGCCATCGTCGTCGCGCTGATCGTAGCCAGCTTCACGCCAGCTGCCGCACAACAACTGCGGCCGATCGGCGGCCCCTACCCGCCGCCTTTCACCGAAACGCTCTCGAACAACACGCCATTGGCGTTCGGCATGGACGCCGAAGAAGCCGCGCGTGCGCTCGGCACCCCGCTCAATTATGTCCGCGGACGTCCGGGCGAAGAAATCTATCTCACATTCCGCAACATCGGCGGCAGCGGATTGTTCTACAAGAAGGACCGGCTGTTTCTGCAGTTCCGCAAAGGCAGGCTGGCCGGCTGGAAGGGCGACTGGGGCCACAACTGGATGTGGCAGTAGCCGCGGCTTCACACATTCACCAACCGACTTTCGCGCAACCCAAAACAAGAAGGGATGACCCGTGGGACAGGATATCAAACTGACGGCTTCGGACGGCTTCAAACTCGGCGGCTATCGCGCCGATCCCGCGGGCAAGCCGAAGGCAGCCATCGTGGTGATCCAGGAGATCTTTGGCGTCAATCACCATATCCGCTCGGTGTGCGACCGGCTGGCGGCCGAAGGCTATGTCGCGATCGCGCCGTCGATCTTCGATCGCATCGAACCTGACTTCACCAGCGGCTATTCGCCTGACGAAGTGACCAATGCGCGGAAGTTCGTCGCCAATCCGGATTGGGCCGCGATGCTGCGCGATACCCAGGCTGCGATCGATGCCGTGAAGAATGTCGGCCCGGTCGGCATCATCGGCTTCTGTCTCGGCGGCAGCATCGCCTATGCGGCGGCGACCAAGCTGTCGGGGCTATCGGCCGCCGTCGGCTATTACGGCGGCGCTGTCGTCCGCTTTGCCGATGATAAACCGCAAGTGCCGACGCAGCTGCATTTCGGCGAAAAGGATGCGGGGATTCCGCTGACCGATGTCGAGACCATCAAGACCAAGCGGCCGGACGTCGAAGTCCACATCTATCCCGGCGCGCAGCACGGCTTTCACTGCGACGAACGCGCGAGCTACGACAAGGCCAGCGCCGATATCGCCTGGCCGCGCAGCCTGGCGTTTTTCGCGAAGCATCTGAAGTGATGGCCGATGGACGTCATCCCGGGGCGCGCGTCTTCGCGCGAACCCGGGATCTCGAGGTTCCGGGTTCGCGTCTTCGACGCGCCCCGGAACGACGAAGCAGAGACCTCACTCGCCCTTGACGCCGGTTGCCTTCACCACATCGGCCCATTTCACGAGGTCGCGATGCAGGGCTTTGTCGAACGCTTCCGCCGATCCGCCCACCGGAACGAGGCTGAGCGTCTCGATCCCGGCCACGCCCTCGGGCGAAGCGATGATGCGGGCGAGTTCGTCCGAAAGCTTTGTCACGATCTCCTTGGGCGTTCCGGCGGGCACGAACACGCCAAGCCAGCCTTCGATTTCAAAACCGGGGTAACCGAGTTCGCCCATCGTCGGCACGTCAGGCAACGCTTTCCTGCGCTTCTCGCCGCCAACCGCCAGCGCCCTGAGCTTGCCCGCCTTGATTTGCGCGCTCGCGGTGGTCAGGTCCTGGAACGCCGAGATAACCGTGTTGGCGAGCAAGTCGTTCGTGAGAGGAGCCGAGCCGCGATAGGGGACGTGAGTCATGTCGATATTGGCGACCTTCTTGAGGAGTTCGCCGTAGAGATGTGACGTGGTCGCGTTGCCAAAGGTGCCATAGGGCTTGCCGGGGTTCGCCTTGGCATAATCGACCAACTCCTTCACGGACTTGAACGGCTGCTGCTCGGGCACCACCAGAACGATGGTCGACAGCGCGGCCTGGGTGACCGGCGTCAGATCCTTGAAGACGTCGTAGGGCAGTTTATCAACGAGGCTCGGCGCCTGAATGATCTGCGTGATGGCGACCAGCACGGTGTAGCCGTCGGGCTGCGCCTTGGCCACGTTGTCGTTGCCGACCACGCCGCCGCCGCCCGACTTGTTCTCCACGACGACGGCCTGCTTCCACGACTCCTGCAGTTTGTTGGCCAGCAAACGGGCCAGGACGTCGGTGGCGCCGCCCGCCGGATAAGGCACGACGAAGGTGATGCGCCGACTCGGATAGGCATCCGCCGCTGCTGCCGGTTGCGAAGAGCCGCACACGGCGGTCAGGGCGATGGAAGCGAGCAACGCTACCGCGATCGCGGCGCGCACCATGCGGGCCGGCAAGTGATAGTTCATGGTCATACTCCGGATTGCAGGCACTTAACCGACAAAACGGCGCGCCTAGATCTGACGGCGTTCTTCTACATCGCTGCAGTGCAACTTGAAACAGGGTTTCGAACCTGGTCAGCGCATCGCGCCAATTTACCGCAACCAAAGCGGTTGGATACCGATGCACGGACGTCAACAACACTTCCAGACACGTGCGAAGTCGCATTTTCGCCACTGCAAGTTAGATGCAGAACGCAGACTCCGCTTGAGCGAAAACAGATGATGAATTTTCTTGGTCAAATGCGAGGCATTTGCCTGACGCAACTGCTCAAGAAAGGGCCGGCTCAATGACGGTTCGATGAAGAAGCGTCACGCGCTAGAACCAGCGCTCGCCGATGAGCACGGTATCGCCCGGACTGATCGGGCTGCCGGGCGGAACGACATAGCGCGCCGTGCCCGAAGCATCGGTGTGCGTGACCGTGACGCTGTCCCGGCGGGCACGCGGCGAAAAGCCGCCGGCGATCGCCACCGCGCTCTCGACCGTCATGTTCGGTACGTACGGATATTGCCCGGGTGCTGCGACCTCGCCGAGAATGAAGAACGGCCGATACGCTTCGATCTCCACCGCGACCGACGGCTCCCTGATGAAGCCGGCGCGCAGCTTCGCCGATATCGCCGCCGCCAGTCCGGCCGTGGTGCGGCCGCGCGCCGGCACCGAACCGATCAGCGGCATCGTGATCGAGCCGCCGGCGTCGATCGCGTAGGTGTTGGTCAGACCTTCCTGGCCATAGACAACGACGCGCAGCCTGTCGCCGGCATCGAGATGATAGGCCGCGTCGTGTCGCACCGGCATCGGTTCGACATAGGCCACGGGCGCGGCAACGACGACGGGTTCTGGTGCTGCGTACGGTGCCGCGGCGAAGGCAGCGCGAAGCGCGCCGATGGCGCCGCCGCCGGAAGCAGCCGCGGCCGCCTGCGGCGGCGGGCTGTTGGGCTGGCCATAGGCGATTGAATCGAGATCGCCTTGCGGAGTAACCGCAACCGGCCCGGTCGTGCGCATGCAGCCCGACAGCGCGAGCGCGGTGATGATCGCAGTGATCGATATTCGAAACGCGCGCACAACCCGCACCCAGGCCATCCCTCAAAGCGAGACAGCTCCAGTCTTGCACCGGTTATGGTTAACAAACGGTTTTTTGCGCTCAATAGTGGGGTGAACGAAGCGTCCCCGCTCTGCGCTTGCGGAGCGAGGAAGCCGGAAGGCGAGCGATCAGGCGGTCACGCCAACACCGATCGGGCACGACACGCCGGTGCCGCCCAGGCCGCAATAGCCCGCCGGATTCTTGGCGAGATATTGCTGATGATAGTCCTCGGCGAAATAGAATTCGTCCGATGGCGCGATCTCGGTGGTGATGGCGCCGAGACCCTTCGCCGCCAGCGCCTTCTGATACATCGCCTTCGACGCGTCGGCGGCTTTGCGCTGCGCATCACCGAAGGTGTAGATCGCCGAGCGATACTGGGTGCCGACATCGTTGCCCTGGCGCATGCCCTGCGTCGGGTTGTGATTTTCCCAGAACGTCTTCAGCAGCTGCTCGTAGGAGATCTTCTTCGGATCGAACACGACCAGCACCACTTCGGTATGACCGGTGCGGCCCGAGCAGACCTCTTCATAGGCCGGATTGGGCGTATGTCCGCCGGCATAGCCGACGGCAGTCGCATGGATGCCGTCACCGAGTTGCCAGAACTTGCGCTCTGCGCCCCAGAAACAGCCGAGGCCAAATACTGCCTGCTCGAGGCCGGCTGGATAGGGCGGCTGCAGCTTGCGGCCGTTGACGAAATGCGTGGTGGCGGTCGGTATGGGGGTGGCGCGGCCCGGCAGCGCTTCGGCTGCGCTCGGCAACGCCGTGGTCTTGCGCATGAACAACATGGAGCACCTCCAGGCGGGACATCGGCCGACGCGCGGCAACGGCGCCGGCTGGTTGGTCCTCAATATATGTCTTTACGCCGGATACGGCAGTGCCGTTACGCGCCGCGCCCCGAGCGACCGGGTCAGTCCCGCGAATAGCCGATCAATGGCTTGCGGGGCCGGAACAGGATCATCAGCAGAATGCCGACCACGCCCAGCACGGCAAAAACCGGCTGATCCAGGAGGACCTTGACGACGCTGTTCCAGAGCCAGGGCGCGGTGGCCTCGACCCAGGTCCGGAATGCCAGCTGGCTGGACTGATGGACGTCGTTCCAGAACTGGCCAAACCGGGTAAACCGCAGGGTCTGGTCGGCGACGAACCGGGCGCCGTCATAGACCATAAAGATGAATCCGCCGGCCAGGAGCAGCAGGCCGATTAGCCGGAAAAAACCGCGGATCATGCGTCACCTTAATATCTGTCGCCCCTACGGGCCGTCAGCCAATACCGGGGGCTCCCCGGAAATTCAACCTCATCAGCACCTTACGCGGCCATTTCCGCCCCCCTCCCGGCCATTCGGGGAGGGCGGAAAGCGTTGACGGTGCAGGACTCGCCCTCTATAAGACCCCCAATGGCGGCGGGCGCAATCCCGCCGCCGCTGTTCTTTGAGCAGCGCCGCTTACGGCAGCATTTTGGCTTCCGTCCATGGCATCCTCAAGAACGGCTTAGGTTAAGAACACCCTGGAAAACGCAACGAGCGTCGATCACGCAATTTGAACGGCCGGCGCGCTCAAGCCCGACCACCCGAGCGATGACAGCCGAAGGATAGTTGAGAACATGGCCAATACCACTTCCGCCAAAAAGGCGACCCGCAAGATTGCCCGCCGCACCATCATCAACAAGTCGCGCCGCACCCAGATGCGTGGCGCGGTCCGCACCGTCGAGGAAGCGATCAAGAGTGGCGATCGCGAGGCGGCGCTCAAGGCGATGAAGAACGCGGAACCGGAACTGATGCAGGCCGCACAGCGGAACATCATTCACAAGAACAATGCGAGCCGTAAGGTGTCACGCCTGACGCACGCGATCGCAAAGCTCGCGAAGTGAACTGACAGAAACAGACATTCGTCAAAAGCCCGGCTTCGCCGGGCTTTTGTTTTTTGGTCATGTCGCGTGCCGCGCTAATCCCGAAAATCCATTTCACCCACGCAGTACACCTGTTGCATTTCGGGCCCACGTTGAAAGCGTGCCTGTGACAATTCAATTGTCCCGTTGCTGAGCACCGGGATACGTGTCACATTTCTAGCGCCCGTAATTTTACGAGGTGCATTTTATTGCACCAGCGTAGTTGTGAGCATTTGCGAGAAGCATGAGCGCAAAGGCTGACCAATCCGGCGCCAGCCTTCTTCTGTCCTTGTCATCGCCGGACGGGGTTACCCTGAAAAACAATTCCGAAAAACTTCGTCTCGCTAATCACTTATCCACATAGCGAGCCCAAGCATTTTGAAAATTGGTCCCGGTAACCACGATTGTAACGGTTTCTTAAAAAATTTTGCGAGTGCAGCGAAAATTGTCACGCTTGTCGGCGCCGCGCGATTCTGCGCGCGGATTCAAAAACTTGGTGTGGAGTTTCGCAATTGCAGTGTTGCAACACAGCCGAAGAGTCGGGCCGCGTCGTCGAATCACGGATTGTCAGAAATCGTCCTTGGTGTATTTGTTACTCGTTCGCGACGCTCAAGGCTCTTCTGACCAGCGCGGTATGAGACCCAAGAGCGGACGTGCAAATCGGCGGCGGTGTGCGCGTTAGCGACGCTTTCCAAGCGAAGCTGAGTTGGTAACTCATAGCAATATGAGGACGGCTGTTCTGTGTCTGAATTTTCCGGTGTGGGGCTCGCGTTCAGCGCGCTCCGGACAAGGGGAATACGACAAGGGGAATTGAAACGCTGACCGACGATGCAACCATTGGGAACGCGGAGTTCGTGAACGTGTTGAAGACGGCAGACTGAGATACGCGGCGGCGCAGCAGTCGAACAAGCGGATGTTCGGTGGCGGCAGACTGGCTTTGAAACACTGTGATCTGATTGCTCGTCGCGCGTTCTCGCGGCGAGAGGGGGAGGTACTATGCTTTACGGAATCAACGCGACATTCGGCACGCTCATTTCCATCGAGACCACTTCTGAATCCCTGAACGAGGACGACTCCAGTCGTCCATCCACGCGAACTCCGGCTAGACCGTCGAGTACGCGCTGACCTCACGGTAGCCTCTCACCCATCCAGCCTTTGAATCTGACGAACGGCGATTCCGTCGAACGCCCGATCCATGTCTGGTGGCCTGAAGCTCCGCGTCGAGGTCACGTCTGGCAGGAAACCTGCAAGGAAAATTGCAAGGCAACCCGCCAGGCGATTTCCGAAATACCATTACTCATTCAGAAAAGTTCTCAGGCA